>JAWSVB010000017.1:0-162813 GCA_033852135.1 Gammaproteobacteria bacterium
CTTTGGTTTTAGCTTCAAGTACCGCAAACGCAATTAACATTGCTTCTTGAGGTATTTGAGTTGAAACCATGCTGTCACCTTCAACGTGAACTAGAGTATTGGTTGCTTCATCTTCAGCATTCTCAACGCCAATCTTAACGATGTTAAAGTTAAGCCCTTTTGCAACAGTTGTTACTGCAGGGTAGCTTGGGAAAGCCTCTCCAATTTCAGGAGCGCTTTTGCCTTCATAGATATTTGCATAGTAGTTTTCTTGAGCAGATCCAGATCTTACCCATGTGTGGTCATTACCTGTTTCATGAGCAAATGAAGAACTTTCACACTGCTCAACTCCAGAATGGCCATATGTATCACCATCAATTGCTCCAAGATATACGTTAACATCATCTGATGCATCAATAGCTTGATGTTGAATATCTATGTCAAGAGCTAGTCTTGATGGAACAGGGTTGGTAGCTTTTGATGTAGCAAAGTCGTTATTCCATGCCCATGACATACCATCTAATACAGTTATTGTTTTATCTTCGCCAGTAGGTAAAGAATAAACAACCATCACTGAATAAGAGGCGTTACCAAGACAATCATTAGCATATTCATTGTTGTCATTTGGTCCTTTAGGTTTGTCATAAGATCTGCTGCTATCAGCTTTTCCTGCAAAGTCAGCACGTTGTAAACGTGTAACTGTTACTGGAATGCTTCCTGTTTGACCAACAAACTCACTAGTTAGATCTAGTCTGTTGTTGTATATAGCTACTCTGCTGTATGCAAGTGTGCCGTAAGGAGACTGCATCTTCCACCATGAAATCTTGCTGCGGCTTTGTGGGCCAACAGCAGTAGATGCTGGAGTTAGTGCACCAAGATCATTATTACCAATTGTGATATTAATTTCATTGGTTCTAATGTCCTCTTCGGTATCAATCCCAGCTTCACCACCATTAGCAGTATCGGTAGTATTATCTTGTCCACCATCCTCTGTTAAATAACCAGAACCGTAGTAACTAACCCATGCCGCCTCGATGGTAGCATTTTCAGGTATATCAACATAAACAGTACGTGGTAAATCAAGTGAATCTGCTTGCTCATCATTACCAGTATCTTTTACTAGGTCAGATCCAACTACAACAACGTTATAGTTTTTGCCAGAGAACTCAGCAAGTTGATCTAATTGGTTTTGTGGATTGCCATCAGAAACTTTATCAGGACCAACAGAAACAGATGGAGGTGTATCTCCGCCCGAACAAGATGTTGTAATCTCATAGTATCCGTCGGTAGTTTCTTTGATCATGGTAGAGTCACCAGTCATACCAAGATAGGCTTCAGAGCCATTGGCATAAGTAAGGAGACTGTATTTTAGTGTAGCTCGACCTGCATTTATATGGTTTTGATTGCTATCTGAACCACAATATAGGGCGAATGATTGCGTTGCCGCAAGTAGAAGTGGCGCTGCCACAATTGTTTTTATCATACTCTTCATTATTAAAATTGATGACTTTATGCAATAGCTTTAGTCATCACTCCTAAGCTGCGTTATAAATATATTCCTGACGCACAAATTGTCAGGGATTAACGCCATCCTTAGTTTGAGACTTACAAAAAACCGCTTCCGTTAAGTCCCATGTGCTTCATCCTTGAATAACATTGGTAATAACCAATATGTTGAAATAATTATGAATCTAACAAGCAGATTATGGTAGTTAACCAGTTCTCAATTTTACATGCTGGGCGGTTTGTTGTTCTATCTTGTGAAGTACTTCAAAAAAAGCAGCTATAAAAATGAGAGGCTGGTCACAGCGGGTTGATTTAACCTAAATATTTTTTGTCAGGTTGTCGTCACTAGATGACAATATTATGAATTTGAAAGTATTTATTAAAATTAACTATATTAGTAAAAAAATAATGAGGCTTGGTTCATAAGTCTGTAGTTTTTATATTCAGACTTTTTTTTTTAGTGATATTAACTACTATTATAGGTTATGGGATGGGATAAATATCTTTAGAACTGGATGTATTAATGCGCAGCAAGACCAAAAAAGATTTACAGTGCGAAGTTATTGAACTGCGGAAAGAGCTCGAACAGACTAAGTGCAACTTAGATGAGTCGCAACGTAATATCTGTGAGCTTGAGAAAGAGAAAAATTTATACCGTGATATCAGCATGTCAGATGGGCTTAATAATCTACTGGATGTATTGGGAACACAGATTGAGGCAATTCGTGGTATAGATGGTTTTTTAGTGAATCTAGTTGACTCAAAACAAACATCCTTGATTTGTGAAAAAATAAAGCTGCCTGAAGAGTTTAAAGGGATTGAGAAAACTTATCTGAAGTATAAGTATGGGTTTGACAAAAGTGATGCCAATGTAAGAGCTTATACATCAAAGCGCCCTTTATTCGTTAATGATTATAATATTGATAAATACCCTGAAACAAAAACTAGATATATAAGATGGAAAATCTATGGTTTAGTAGCAGTCCCAATAATATATGATCAAGATAAAGCGATTGGAACGGTGATGGTTTTCAGTCAATCAAGTGATATCCCTGCATCAAGCGTAAAGTTAATTGAGGGGTGTTTGAGTTTCTTTTGCAGTCAATTGAAAAATTCGATGCGAGTAGCTGAGCTGGAACGAATGGAAGCCAGTTTTAAAGCTGCCCAAGATGAACAAAAAAGATTTTTACAGTTTGTAGAAAAGGTAAATAGCTTAACTGTAGTTGATGAAGTGTACGAACATTTTACTAAAGAGCTTTTGCGTCGCTATAGTTTTGATTTATCAGGTGTAGTTATGCTACGGGGCGATCGCCTAGTAGTTAAAAAAAGCACTATTGTTGATGACAAGTTTAGCCCCATGCTGCAAGAGTGGGAAAACTATTATAAAGATGTAAGCTTTGGATTAGATCCTTTTGAAGGAGCAACCGCTACAGCTTTTTGTCAAAAAACCCACCTTATGATTCGTGATGTAATGGATATTATGGATCTGCCAATGTCTGAAAAAGATAAGAAAGGGTTGCAGATAATAAAGACTCCACGCACCTTTGTGTTTATTCCGATAATGCAGGATGAAGAGGCGGTTGGGGTTGTTTGGTTATTTTCAATTACCGATACAGTTCCAGTTACAGAGAATGATCTTGCGGTTATAAAACTACTGTGTCGCTTTTTTGGAGCAGCGATTGAAAATGCTGAAACATATGAGATAGTTGCAGCACAAAAAGACAAAATTAGTGATCTAAACCAAAGTCTGGAGCAAAAAGTTATAGAGCTAAATGATCTGGCAACTAAAGATAGGTTAACCGGATTATATAACTTTGGGTATTTTCAAGAAGAGTTGCAAAGAAGAATAAAAGAGTACCAGCGTTGTGCGGGGGAGCAGTTTTTAGGACTTATTATTTGCGATATAGATCATTTTAAGAGCTTTAATGATACCTATGGACACATTGGTGGCAATATTGCGCTGAAAGATGTTTCGGCGCGAATTGCTCGGCAAGCAAGAGAGATGGACGTTGTTTGTCGTTACGGGGGGGAAGAATTTGTAGTTATCCTCCCTAAATGTGATCTTGAGGGCGCGCGTATCTTTGCCGAAAGAGTTAGAACTTCAGTAGAAAAAGAACCAGTTGAGACTGATAACGATGCAGTTCCTGTAACCATTAGTATAGGTTGCGCCAGTTATATGCCCAACGAGACAATGGCTCAGTTTATCCATCGCGCTGACGAAGCTCTATATAGAGCTAAAGAACTTGGTCGTAACCGAGTAGAGGTGGCAGAAGAGCAAAGTTAGTAAATAAAAACAATAAATAGAGTTACCTATTCTCATTTTTAAACATTTCAACTAGTTAAATATCCAAAAACTCCTAATATTTATTAAAGGCATGCTATTTTTTTTAAGGAAAATAGTTAATACCTAATCTTGGTTGGATACTATGGATGAACCAGATGTCTGAAGATGAGAAAGATGCACAAAGTGAAGTGATTCGGCTGGAACATGAGCTGAAAAAAACTTGTTTGCAGCTAGAAGATATTGTCCGTGAAAAAGCTTTATATAAAGATATAAGTGATGCTGAAGGACTGCCAGATTTACTTGATGCACTAGGCCGGCAAATTGGAACGGTAAAAGGTGTTGATGGTTATATGATTAACCTGATAGACCCGGAGCAAAAAACACTAGTTTGTGAAAAAGTATGCCTGCCAGATGAATATAAAGGGATTGAGAAAACCTTCTTAAAGTTAAGGTTTAGTCTGATTTTTGAAAGAGATGATCCAAATGTGATCTCTTTTAACAAAAAAGAAAAAGTTGTTATCAATATCCATGAAGATAACAATTTATCTAAGTTCGAATTAAAAGGGTATAAGCGTTGGAAAATATTTAGCCTAGCTGTAATCCCAATTTTTTATCAAGACCAAGAGGCAGTAGGCACCGTTCTTGTTTATTCTCAAAAAGAGAATATTTCAGAATCTATGGTTGGCCTCGTAGATTTATGCCTTAACTATTTTTGCCGGCAGTTAGGTAAAACCATGCGCGTTAATGAGTTGGTGCGGATGGAGCAAAGTTTAAAAAAAGCGTTAAAAGAGCAGAAAAAGTTTTTAGAATTTATTGAAGGCGTAAGTAGCCTGATTAAAGTTGACGAAGTTTATCAAGTCTTTATGAGTGAGATGCTGCGCCGTTACGGGTTTGAAATGGCGTCAGTATTTATGAAGCAGGATGATCAACTGGTTTTACAAAAGTGTTTAGCAAGCGATCTAAAGTATTTAGATACTGTAAAGGGGATGGATGAATATTTTTCAAAGGTTAACTACGATATAAACGCATTTGATGGGGCAACGGCAACTGCTTTTTGTCAAAAAACACATATCTTGATAAGTGATGTTATGCAGGTTTTACATCTGCCGATGTCAAAAAAAGATAAAGCTGGTCTAGCTGTATTTAAAACTCCACGCACATTTTTGCTTAGCCCAATAAGCCAAAGGGATAATGTGGTAGGTGTGCTGTCACTCATATCACTATCTGAAGTGATTGATGTGAAAGAAGATGATGTAGCAGTCATTAAATTGCTCTGTCGTTTTCTTGGAGCATCGATTGCAAATGCAAAAACTTATGAGACGGTTGAAGTACAAAAAGATGAGATTGGAATTTTAAATAAAAGCCTGGAACAAAAAGTTATCGAGCTGAATGAATTAGCAACCAAAGATCGATTAACAGAGCTATATAACTTTGGATATTTTCAGGAGGAGTTACAGCGACGTATTGAAGAGTATAAACGTTGTGCTGGAGAGAATTATTTAGGCTTAGTTATTTGCGATATTGATCATTTTAAAAACTTTAATGATACCTATGGGCATATAGCTGGAAACATAGCTTTAAAAGAGGTCTCAAACCGTGTTGCTAAAAGTGCTAGAGATATGGATATAGTTTGTCGATATGGGGGGGAAGAGTTTGTAGTGATTTTGCCCAAGTGTAATGTTGAAGGTGCGCAAATAGTAGCAGAGAGAATGAGATCTATAATCATGGCGGAACCGATTGAAATTGAAGGTGATGCGATTACTGTTACAATAAGCTTAGGTTGCGCAGGGTATCAGCCGGAAGAGGCGATGGCTCATTTTATCCAGCGTGCAGATGCGGCGCTATATAAAGCTAAAAAGAGTGGGCGTAATAGAGTTGAAGTGGCAGACGAATAGAAAGAGAGAATAGGGAAAAATGGCAAGAGAAATAATTAAAACTGACAAAGCTCCAGAGGCTATTGGCACATATTCACAGGCTGTAAAAGTAAACGATACCGTTTATATCTCCGGGCAGATTGGATTAGTTCCAGAGACAATGGATATGATAACTGATGATATCGAAGCTGAGATAAAGCAAGTTTTTAGCAATATTACGGCGATCTGTGCAGCTGCAGGTGGCAGTATAGATAAAATTGTAAAACTCACTGTACTACTTACAGACTTGGGAAATTTTGCCACCTTAAATGAAATTATGAGTGAGTATTTTTCAGAACCCTATCCAGCCAGAGCTGCATATGAAGTTGCTGGGCTACCAAAAGGCGGTAATGTAGAGATAGAAGCGATAATGGTACTCGATTAGCTTTCTTATTTTCAGCGCTGACGCCATACAATTTATCGTGTTAATAATTAATTTTTCAAAATTTCTGAGCGTAGTCGAAGGGTCAAAAAAACTAATAAAAGCTCAAGTACAGTAGCTGTACCGTTTACTAACCAACAAATTCTTCATATCATCACCATATGACTTTTTATGGCAAATCAAATCGATGAGTGAACTCCCATTAACCCAGCTTAGCGGCGTAGGCGGCAAGCTGGTTGAAAAGCTACAAAAGCTGGGGGTTACCTCTATAAACAACCTATTGTTGCATCTTCCATTTCGCTATGAAGATAGAACCAGGTTGACCCCAATATCTGCTCTACGTGAAGGCGATAAAGCCCTAATTGAAGGGGAGATAGAGTTTTCTGAAATTGTGGTGCAGCGAAGAAGACGATTGGTGTGCCAAATAAAAGATAGCAGCGGTAGCCTGACAATAAATTTTTTCCATTTTTACCCATCGCAACATAAGTCATTTCAGCCCGGAAAAAGGGTACAGTGTTTTGGAGAGGTAAAACAAAACGGCTGGCTGCCATCAATGGTGCATCCTGAATATAAAATATTACGCGATGGTGAGATATCTTCAGTTCCCGATACCCTTACACCAATCTACCCTACAACACAGGGGGTAGGGCAGCAAACGTTACAAAAGCTCACTCAGCAGGCAATCAATGTCGCCAAACGCAATCCTGAATTGCTGCAAGACTTGCTTCCTACAAAAATTCTGCTGTGCAAAGGGTATTCGTCCTTATCTGATGCAATTACATTTCTGCATGCACCACCACCAGATGCTCCTATTGACCTTTTGCAAGAGGGTGAGCACCTGAGTGTAAAGCGCTTGGCATATGAAGAATTATTAGCGCATAACATCTGCATGCGCGAATATAGAAGCCGGATGCTCAAGCAGAATATCGCATTCCCTATCGTCCTTAATCAAAAGATGAAAAACAGATTTACCGAAAACCTAGGGTTTAACCTAACTGGAGCGCAAGATAGGGTGCTGCAGGAGATATATGGTGACCTTCATACCGATGCACCGATGCTGCGTTTAGTACAGGGTGATGTGGGATCAGGTAAAACCGTAGTTGCCGCGCTTGCAGCCTTACAGGCCGTTACTAATGGTTTTCAAGTTGCAATTATGGCTCCAACGGAACTATTAGCTGAACAGCATTTTAAGTGTTTTTGTGGCTGGTTTGAGCCTATGGATATCAATGTTGGCTGGCTATCAGGTAAAACCAAAGGTAAAGCACGTGAAAAAGCATTAACAGCAATAAATACTGGGGATATAAAAGTTATTGTTGGAACCCATGCTGTATTTCAGGATGATGTTAAATATGCAAACTTAGCCTTAACCATTATTGATGAGCAGCATCGCTTTGGGGTGCATCAGCGCTTAGCCTTAAAAGATAAGGGCATTGACGATGATGGTAGAAGGCCGCATCAGCTGATAATGACCGCAACCCCAATCCCAAGAACTCTGGCAATGGTAGCCTATGCAGATCTGGATACCTCGATAATTGATGAGTTGCCGCCAGGACGTAAGCCAATAAAAACAGTGGTGATTCCAGAACAGCGTAGGGCAGAGATTGTACAAAGGGTCAAAGATGCCTGTATGCAAGGGTGTCAGGTTTATTGGGTGTGCCCATTAATTGATGAGTCAGAAAAGATCGAGTGTGAAGCAGCAGCGGATACTTGCGAGATGCTAGCGCAACAACTGCCAGAGTTAAAAGTTGGTCTGGTACATGGTCGCCTAAAAGCGCAAGAAAAAGAGGAGATCATGTCTGAGTTTAAACAAGGTAATATTGATCTTTTAGTCGCAACTACCGTGATAGAGGTTGGGGTAGATGTCCCCAATGCCAGCTTGATGATAATTGAAAATTCAGAGCGTTTAGGGCTATCTCAGTTGCATCAGCTGCGTGGACGCGTTGGCCGAGGCAGTAAAGAGAGTAGTTGTGCCCTGTTGTATAAAGCACCGCTTTCATCAATGGCAAAATCACGTTTGCAAACTATTCGTGAATCTAATGATGGCTTTTATATAGCGCAGAAAGACTTGGAACTGCGCGGTCCAGGTGAGGTGCTGGGAACGCGGCAAACTGGGGCTATAGGTTTTTTAGTTGCCGATTTAGCAAGGGATGAAGAGTTATTGGATGAGATGCAGCTTGTTGGGGATGAGATTCTAAGCTCCAACCCGGAATTGGTTCCGCTGCTTAAACAACGATGGATTGGCGAATCCAGCCGCTATGGAGAGGTGTGATGGGTAAACTTTCTCCATACTTGCGTCTGATGCGGGTCGATAAACCTATAGGTTACTTACTACTTTTATGGCCAACCTTATGGGGATTAGTTTTAGCAGCAAATGGTCAGCATGAGCCTAAAATAATTATTATCTTTGCGCTGGGTGTGGTTTTGATGCGCAGTGCAGGATGTGTCATAAATGATATTGCTGATCGTAATATTGATGGCAAAGTAAAAAGAACAAAATTAAGACCAATTGCATCTGGTGAATTGAACGTAAAACAGGCATTAATCGCATTTCTACTATTAGTGACTCTAGCCTTTATGGCAGTAGTACAACTCAACCTTAAAACGATTATGATGTCCTTCGTAGCACTGGGGTTGGCGGCAAGTTATCCATTTGCAAAACGCCATACCAACTTACCGCAGGCCCATCTTGGTATTGCATTCGCATGGGCAATACCAATGGCTTATACCGCGTATGAAGCTGAACTTGGGCTGGTGTGTTGGTTGCTGTTTGCAGCTACGGTGGTTTGGGCTCTGATCTATGACACCATGTATGCAATGGTAGATAGGGATGATGACCTCAAAGTAGGGGTGAAATCTACGGCCATCCTTTTTGGTAAATACGATATAGCAATAATTACTACGTTACAGGTTATATTTATTACTATGCTAGCAGCTGTTGGTATGTTGGCTGGAATGGGAGTGTTTTTTTCCTTGTCTCTTTTCGTTGCAGTGATACTTTTTATGTTGCAGATAAAGATGATTTGGTTACGCGAACGGCAACAATGTTTTCGTGCTTTTTTGCATAACCACTGGGTAGGGATGGTGGTTTTTATTGGTATAGTATTGGGTTGATATGAATAAGCAATTAATACAAAAGCCCGATTGGGAAAAGATAGATACAGCTCTGATAGATATGGATGGCACTTTGCTGGATCTACATTTTGATAGCTATTTTTGGCTAGAATATGTACCAATCCATTATGCCCAAAAAAATGATATGTCGATTGATGCGGCGAAGCAGATACTCTTCCCTATGATGCGCTCGCATGAAGGGACGATGAAGTGGTATTGCCTGGATTTTTGGGCGCAAGAGCTAGGTTTGGATATAGCAGGATTAAAAAGAGATTTGCAGCATAAAATAGCCATACACGACGGCACAATTGATTTTCTAAAAGAACTGCGTAACCACGTAAGCAAGATAATGCTGGTTACCAATGCTCATCATGACAGCTTGGATCTAAAGCTAGAAGTGACAGAGATTGATAGCTACTTTGATGAGGTTGTTTCATCTCATAGCTTTGGTGTTCCCAAAGAGGAGCAAGCTTTTTGGCGGATACTACAGGAAGAACACCCATTTACTAATGAGACCTGCGTGATGATTGATGACAGTTTGGCGGTGCTTAAAAGCGCATCAAAATATGGCATTGGTTATCAGATAGCGATAACAAAGCCAGATACGCAGATGCCAGAATCAAGAAAGCCTGGATTTTATAGTGTCCAGGCTTTAGGTGAAATATTTAATTAGTCTACTTGCTAGAGAGGATGCCAGAGAGCAGCTTATTAGGGTCTTTGATGTTACCTTTGTGGTTAACAACTTTTCGCCCTTTATTTTGCAGCAGCATACTTGCAAAACCAGCAAGCTTCTTATTTGCAGTTTCTCTAGTACCAATTAAACCGCTAATAACTGTTGTTCCATCCTCTTCAATCTCAGCACTCAACTTGGCTTCGATTGGACCATCTTTTTTTAGGTCTTTTAAAGTGATAAAAACTTTATCATCTTCAGTGGTCGCATTTATATCAAAAGCACCAAGGGGAAAACTTTGATCCCCAAGAATAGCTGCAGATTTGCTCCATTTAATTTGAGCTTCAGCGTATGTTGGAATGCCATCCTCTGAGATCTCAATCTCATCAATGTTAATACTAATCGGCCCAGCAAGTTTAAGCGGCTGCGGAACAGGTAAGATATCATTTACATCATCAGACTTAATATTAAGCCTAGTATCTTCAAGGTATTTGCCGCCAGATCCAAATCCTTTAAAGCCAATAACCCCTTGTGCAGTGCTTGTTTTAACCTTAAAAGAGTAGTCTAATTCTATAGTGCCAGTTATCAATGGCAACAGATTTAGATCCCAATTGAATTTTTCAATTTGTTTATCTTCTAAACGTAAAACCCCAGCTTTTCCTGACCAGATAGAACCTGTTACTCCATATAGCTGTAGCGGACCTTTTTTATCGATAACCATATCTGTTACAAACGTTGCAGGAATGGTCGAGATTAAAAAAAGCAGATAAAACAAAACACCAACTAACGCATATCGACTAATTCTTTTCATCACTCTGCGGCCTCTAGTGTAATTGCCCCATCAACATTTCCAATGCCTTTAGATTTTTTAATTGCAGCTGAAACGGTTGAAACTCCGTAGTTTTTCTTTAGAAAGTTAATCCATTGAATAACAGTATCGAATGGAGCGTTATTAAAACTAACTTTTACCGCTCGTGATCCTGTTTTATCAATTTTTTTGATCGAGTTTTTTAATCTGTATTTGTTTACAGTTTCACTAACCAATGTGTGAATCTTCTTTTCACCAACCGCACCCTTAGTTTTACCACTCTCCTGAAATGCTTTGATCTTTGGAGTGTTTTCCTGCATCCAAACATAGATGCTACTCCAAGAGTCAATCTTGGCTTCTAGCTCACTGGCTTTGTTGTTGATTGGGTTGATGATAGCGATAAAGTAGATAAGAAAAACACTAATTACGATCCCAAGAGAGATAGAAAGTTTATGAAAAGCTTCTAGTTCTGACCATTTCTGCAGCATTATTCTACCCTCCCTATACGCACATTAACTTTGATACTGTTTTTCTCTGGCGTTAATGAGGTTATCTCAGATTTATATCCAGGGATGATTGAAAGTGCATTTTCTAAAGCATCAGATTTGGATGTGTTTGCAACCGTTGCCGTGATATTAAGCGTCCCTTTACGATAATTGAGGGACTCAATTCCAGCTCTCTGTTTCTTTAAGGCTGGGGAAACTGCAGCTAGAACATCAATAAAGTCTTTATTACCACCAGCTCCGCTTTCCAAAGCCTTTAATTTTTTAGACATTAAACGCTTGATTTTACCTGGTGAAGGCTTCTTACTAGATGAAGCAACCTCTTTATATGTTTTTTGGATATTGGACTTGATTGCCAAACTTTGCTGTTCTAATGACTGTAGGTTTAGATAACTGGTAATGGTTATTGCCACTAACAGTAGGGAAAATAAGATAGCTGTAGGTTTCCACGGAGCCCAAACTTTACTAAGTTCTTGTTGTAGGCTGTATTGTCCGGTGAGCACGCTGATAGCTGGGGTGTTATGAGATTCTTCAGCCATTACTGAAAGAGGGGTTTCATCTTCATTAATTTCAACCAACTCAACTTCAATATCTGGTAGTAGCTCCATCTCTTCTAGTGATAGTGTACCACCGCTAAAGTCATATACTCTAAGCATTAGTGGTGCTTTCTCTCCTGCAGTATTAATTGCGTGAGATAGCAGTTCAACAAAGTTTTGGCGATCTATAGCGAAACCATAATCTACTGATGTCCTGACTAACACGTCATCAGCATCGATTAGAATGCTCCACTCAGCTTCTTTTAGAGGAAGACAAAGCTGTTCAGGGAAAATTTCATGGGGACGGATTCCAGAGTCAAGAATCATATCATGCCAGAAGTCCATCATATCTCTGCAGACAACTGCTACAGGAACCTCTCCATTGCTATCCCTGTCACCGACACCATAGTGAAGGTCATCGATATCGTCAGCAACAGAATCCTCGACAGTAAAAGGGATCATCTGGGCCATACGATTTTTCTTAACCGCAGGTACTTTTGCTTTGGTTAAGCTGGCTACAGATCCTGGTGCTAAAAGCGTAATGTGACGGCCCGCGCTTATGGCGGTTACTTCACTCAGCGAACCGAACTCTTCAGTTGCAGTCGCTTTGCCATTTTCATCTAGTGGAACCCAACTTACGTTTCTTGAATGCCCTTTTTGCAGGCGTATTACTAATCTTTCTCGCATGCCATTCCCGAACTTAATTATGCGTTATTATTATTCCGATAGTGTTAAATATACGGTTTTTTTATAAATATTTAAATTACTAATATATTTTTTTAAGTATAGCGTATAAAAACTTCGTATGTTAGCAAAGGTTGAAATGAACTTTTATAAAGCTCCTTTGCCTCTAGCAAAAACAAAAATAGTGTCCTTATCTTTGCGTTTTACCATTGAGAGTAAACGAGATATTACATCATTTGCATCTACTTTTATGTCCAGTAAAAAGTATTCGGTAGTGGCCATAAATATCTTTTGTTTCTCAAGTGCGTCAATCGCAGCTTTGGCTTCCTTATCTTTCGCTTTGTCGCTAGGAAATTGTTTTTTGAACTCAGCTACGATGTCTGCAGGTTTGTTTTTTGGATTGCTTTGCAGTTCAGACATTATCTCATCTGCTCCACTTTGAGACAGGCCATCAACCATTGCTGCGATAAGTTCAGCAGAAGCGATGTTAAAATTTATTCCAGTAAGCTCCAGTTTGACTCTTGGTAAGGCGCAAATATATGGTTCGAGCGCTTGAAAAATTGCTAGCTTATTAGTTTCATCCCATATCCCATCCAGTAGAACTATTTCACTGGTGCTTGAAATTAATGAGTTTGGAGTTTTGTGTGATGGCAGCATTGAACTGTATATATCATCCTCTGCTCCATTGCCGTCACTGGATGGATCGACATTTTCATCCATCCAATCTGCAAGTTTGCTGGCTAAATCAACCGGTATTGCAACAGATGGTTCGCTGGTTGTTGTGTTCGTAGCATTAATGTTTTCTATTAACCGTTTAAATATCTCTAGCTGTACTTTGTCCGTTACAAACTCTTTTTGATCCTCATCATATTTGATTAAGTTATTAACATTAAATCTGCCTTGCAGATCATAAATCTTTCCTGATACCGAGCCACCATCTACAGGGTAAGTAACGCCTTCAGCCCTTGTTTCCATTTCAGAAAAATCATCTATGTCACCTGATGTGCTACTGGTAATATCTTTAACTAGTTCGTTCATCGCAAGAGGTTCTGCAGCAACTGCTATCTGATATGCATTGTCTATAGCGATGATATTACTGGTTTGTTTAATATCAAAATATTGACGACTAGACATAAAAGCAGCTGCAGTTACCGCTAAAGCGACAAAAAGCATGGCAGTAATAAGCGCTGCTCCGTTTTGTTTACGGCTAAGGGTATGAACAATTACCATTGTGCATCCCCTCCGGGTACAATGAATAGCCTGGATATTTCACCATGATCTATCAGGTTGAGGTTAAACTTGATAGCTTTGGGAACAGCTTCTGGAGTTAGTACTGGATTTCCGCTTGCTGAGCTAGACCCCATGGTTGGCCACTGCTCTTCCCATTTGTCTTTACCGCTAAGAAAGCCGAATTCTAAAGAATCAACCTCTGTCATTACAATGGTTATTTGCGCATCATCTTCTAGCGCTCCATCAATGTAATGCCAGGCCATCCGCACCAGATCAGTCTCTTCCAACTGGTAGGTGACTCTTTGTAATGAGCTGCGGCGTAGCTTGAGTGGGTTAAGTACACCTGCTCGAGTGAATGTTATAAAGCCATCTGATGCCGAGCCTTTTATTGCAGACACGCTATCTCCGTACTCATCTCTTACTTTGCGGTTAATTATCTGCTCAATATCATTTTGGATAATAAGCATACCGCGCTGTAGTTCAGAGAGTCGTTTGGCGTTTTCTTCGGTGATATCTCTAGCGCCTAATACTGAGCGTAAACCGCTACCAGCCATTATTGCAACAGTTGCAAATATAGCCACAGCAATTAGGAGTTCAATTAGTGTAAATCCATTTGGTTTTCTGGTTTTATCTGGATTTATATTAGTTTTTTTCATCATTGTAGTTATAAGTTAGGATCGAGCAAGTAACCGGTTATAGAGCCTGCAATTTCATCAGGAGTGTCTAGAGATAGCACGTCAACTTCAACTTTTCTAACTGTTTCAAAACCTGTTGAAGTAGTTGTTATTACAAGGTCCCAGTCTAAGTCAGCTAATACAGCCTCACCTTTATCATTGCCAATGCTGGGCCATGCCTTCTCTAGTATTAACTCGTTCATCTTATTCTGTGCAACCCAGTGAGCAAATGTCTTTTGGCGTAACATAAAGGCATTAGTTGATACTTGGCCTGTTGCTTTAATAACTGCAGTCATGGCAACAGCTAAAATAGCTATAGCTACCATGATCTCTAGCAGGGTAAAACCTTTGCTTTTGAATTTACTGTTAACTTGGAATCTGTTGTCTTTTGGATTATGGGGCGCTTTATTCATCACCGTCACCTCGTAGCTTTATGGTACCGGTTATTTCACCTTCAACAATGTAGAATGATTCACTATCTTCTTGCATGAGAAAAACGCTGAACTTTGAAGTTTCACCACTGGATAGGAAATATATTTGCGGAATAACTTCTTTCTCCTCTTCGGTCCCAGTATCAACTTTGTCTAACTCGTCGTCACTGATAAGTTCCAATTCTTCGATGGCACTATTACCCATAATGGATTCTTCAATACCATCAACTTCAAGTTCTATGGATACATCTTCTGGAAGTTCATATTTTCTAAATGCGCGATTAGTTTCTGAGGTGTAGGCTGCCCATTGCTGGGTCTCCTCATTAAGTGCGGCAAAACTATAGCCATCTTCGTTAAATACTACGCCAATCTGTTTGAACTGTGAGATCGCTTCCATTGAAGCTTGTTGAAGAACAAGGGCAAGGCGGCGTGCCTCTTTTTCATGAGGTGAGTCATTGGGGTTGAGAGAAATTACTGCGACAGATGTCATGATCGCAATAATTACAATTACAACCATGAGTTCAATCAGTGTGAACCCATGGTGTTTTCTTATCATTTTGAAAGACTCGCTTTAAATTTAATCTTTTTTGGTCCAGTTAGTTATGTCTGCAGCTGTGCCTTCACCGCCTTCCTGCATGTCGCTGCCATAAGAGACAATATCAAAAGGTCCGCCATGGTCGCCAGGTACAAGGTATACATATTCTTCACCCCATGGATCCATTGGAGTTTCTTTCATGTATTGTTTCCATTTCTTTGGTTCTGGTGAGCCGCTTGGTTTAGATATTAGGGCTTCAAGTCCTTGCTCTTCTGTTGGGTAAACTGAATTGTCCAGACGGTATAGATCAAGAGCAGTTTCAATAGATTTTATGTCTGTATTTGCCTTGGTTATTCTTGCCTCATCTACGTTGCCAAGAAGGTTGGGTACAACTACAGCCCCAAGAATGGCAAGGATAACCACTACTACCATGATTTCGATTAGGGTAAAGCCTGATTGTTGGCGTCTGTTTTTTTCAATTCTCATCACTTAGTTCTCTCGGTTTTTTTTGTTATTAAAAAACAATTTAGTTGCGGATATTTAAAGCTACTTTTGAAACACGCTTATAAAAAATAACAGCATATAAAAATAATAGTCCAAACCTGAGTTTTTTCAGGATTTGCTTAACTGTTTCGAGTGGTTGGTGTGGGAAATGTTCAATTTTTTTGCATTATATTTGTTTGTGTATGCAAACTGGTAAGATCCCTCTCTTTACAGTTAATGATTAGCGTATATTCTAGTAACTATTATGTCAAAGGGAAATGGTTGATGAATCTGTCATTATTGCGTGCACATGTTTTTTGGATCTCTGTATCTATTGTGGTTTTACTCCTAGCTGCTATGGGTGATTCAGCTAGAGAGCTATTTCGCTATCAGTCAGACCTTTTTTCTACAGGGGAGTATTGGCGTATTATTACATCCCATTTTGTACACCTAAGTTTAAATCACACCCTATTTAATGTTGCCGGTACAGCAATATTCTCTTTTTTATTTGCACGTCAATTATCATGTATGGGGTGGTGGTTAGTTTTGGCATTTTTGGTTCCTATCTCTTCAATGCTAATCTATACATTTAATCCGGATCTAGGTTGGTATGTTGGCTTTTCTGGGGTACTGCATGGACTGCTTATAACTGGCGGAATTTTGGAACTACGTAAAGCTGATGGAAATGATATGCGCATGGCAATATTCATTCTGATCGTTATTGCCGCTAAACTGCTGCAGGAGCAGTTCCTTGGTGGTGTTGAATCTACCACTGAGGAGATTATTGGTGGAAAGGTGTTTCCTGATGCTCATCTTTATGGAGCATTGGCAGGGGTTGTAAGTGGGATATTTTGTTATTGGTGGAAGGGGAGAGCAAAAGAAGAAATTTAATTAACAAATCAATTTTCCATACGTGTGGAAAATGTCATTTATTGCGGTTGAAGACTGAATACCGCGTCTTTAGATTTGGGTTAATGAGTTTTTTGTTAATTTATGCAGGTGTGAATTACCAAACAGATCCTTCAGGAACTGTAAAAGAGCGAAGTGGGTGCCGCAAGACTCCAACTAGAATTAATCAATTCGCCATATATTTTTTTATGACAAGGCGCAACGAAGCCTTGCGAGGGAGCTTGCTTGTAGCAAGTGACTGAGCAAGCCTGGAGTTGTAACGTAGTATTTGAAGAAATAGGTTCGAATTTAGCCTACCATCTGATTCATTTCGAAAATCGGAAGCAATACTGCCATAACAATCATCATCACCACTCCACCCATGGTTACGATTAATATAGGCTCTAGTAGGGCGAGGAGGGTGCTTATTAACCCCTCAATATCTCTTTCCTGACTTACAGCTGCGCGATCAAGCATCTCTTCCAGTTTGCCACTAGATTCACCACTTGATATAAGGTTGATTGTTATTGGGGGGAATTGTTTGCTTTGTTCCAATGATCTTCCTATACCAGCACCCTCTCTTATTTTTGAAGTTGCTTCGACAACAGCATTACGCATCGGTAAATTGGAGATAACTTTTGATGATATTTTTAATCCATCAAGAATTGGAACGCCACTGCTAATAAGGATGCTGAAAGTACGGGCAAAACGACCAGTGTTTATACCGCGAACAATTTTTTTGATTAGAGGGATTCTGAGATATATCTGATGAACTCGATATTTGAATTTCTCTTTTTTCATCCCGAAGGAGAACCCAAGTATGATAACAGCAATAATACTTACCAATACTATCCATTGGTTTCTGATGAAATCGCTAAGTGCGATCATCGCTATAGTGATATTTGGTAGTTCTTGTGATTGGTTTTCAAAGACATCTACGATTTGAGGAACAACAAATGTTAGTAGGCCTACTACAACTGCAATTGCTATGACAGAAAGCGCAATTGGATAGATGAGAGCGGTAGTCACTTTTTGTTGTAAAGCTTGGCGTATCTCAGTGTAGTCAGCAAGTCTTTCAAGAATTGCATCTAAATGCCCAGTGTGCTCACCTGCACGAACCGTTGCAATGTATAGATCGGGGAATGCGCTGGGAAATTCAGCAAAACCATCTGCTAATGGGTGCCCTTCCATAACTTTAGAGCGAACAGAGATTAAGATTCTTTTTAATTTTGGTTTTTCTGATTGTTGGGCAGTGGTTTTAAGGGCTTCTTCAATAGGCAAAGCAGCCCTCACAAGAGTCGCAAGCTGCCTGGTAACTAGGGCTAGATCCTTGGTGCTCAATGACCCTCGTGGTTTACCGATGGATATGCTGCTTTTCGTGCTGCTACTAGATCTATCGGCAATCTCTTTTACTGATAATGGAGACCAGCCGTTTTCACGTAGTTTTTGGCGTACGTGTTTGGCGGTATCTCCCTCTATCGTGCCCTTTTTCTCACGGCCACGTTCATCAATAATGGTGTACTCAAATGCCCCCATCTATCCCTGCCTGGTTTGATCAATCTTCTCTGGTAACACGAAGTATCTCTTCAAGTGATGTTTCACCTGCAAGTACACGGCCAGCACCTTCGCGACGAATGCTGAATGTTTGAGTTCTTGCATGTTTATCTAACTCTTGCTCTGAAGCTAAGTTGTGGATTAGGTTGCGCATCTCTTCATCAATAACCACGATCTCATAAATACCACCACGCCCTTTATACCCAGCATTGTTGCATTCTGGGCAACCTGTTGGTCTATAAAGTATTGGTGGTTGATCTGTTACTGGAACACCGAGCTCTTCACAATCTTTTTCAGTAGCTGTATATGGTTGCTTACAGTGTGGGCAGAGCATTCTTACCAGTCTCTGAGCGACAACGCCAAGTAGGCTTGATGACACTAGGAATGGTTCAATGCCCATGTCTCGAAGACGGGCGATAGCACCAACAGCTGTATTCGTATGTAGAGATGATAATACCAAGTGACCAGTTAAACTGGCTTGAACTGCGATTTGTGCAGTTTCAAGGTCACGTACCTCACCAATCATAACAACATCTGGATCTTGACGTAGAATAGCTCTAAGCCCTTTAGCAAAACTCATATCAATTTTAGAGTTAACTTGGGTTTGTCCGATACCTTCTAGGTCATATTCAACAGGGTCTTCAATGGTAAGAATACTGCGTGAAGCTGTGTTTAATTTGGTTAAACATGCATATAGAGATGTTGACTTACCTGAACCAGTTGGCCCAGTAACCAAGATGATCCCATGAGGTTTATGAATCATCTCATTGAGGAGGTCTCTGGTAGTACTTGGCATTCCAAGCTGCTCAAGGCTTAAATTGCCTGCTTGTTTATCAAGTAAACGTAGTACTATTCTTTCTCCGTGTCCTGACGGGAGAGTTGATACACGCACGTCAACAGCTCTACCAGCAATGCGGAGGGCAATACGTCCATCTTGAGGGAGTCGTTTTTCAGATATGTCTAACGCTGCCATCACTTTGATTCTGGAAACGATTAATGGCGCCATAACCCTTTGAGGTTGTAATACCTCTCTTAAAACACCATCAACACGAAAACGAACTATTAGTCTGTGTTCAAAAGGTTCGATATGAATATCAGATGCATTTTCTTTAATGGCTTCAGTAAGAATGGCATTAATTAAACGGATGATAGGTGCATCATCATCGCTTTCAAGGAGGTCTGCTGGTTCTGGCAGGGTATCAGCTACAGCTGACAGATCCATGTCATCACCAATGTCCTCCATCATAGACATTTTGTTGCCACCTTCTTCGTAGGTTTTTTGTAGCAACTGTTCAAACTCATCTTCAGGAATCTTCGTAAGTTCCAACGGAAGGTCTGCGTAACGACGAAGCTCTGAAATAGATTGAATATCGGTAGAATCACAATATGAAATGCACACCGAATTATCTTTTACTTCAGATAGTATGATCTTATGGCGTTTGGCAAAGGCAAAAGATATAGAGAGTATTTTCTCTTCGTAGCTGATCTCTTCATCTACGAGGTTTTCAGACTCAATATCTTCCTCGGTTGTCTCTTCCAGAGTATCTATATATTCATTCATGGCTACTGGTCTGACTCTTTTTTCTCTGCCTGTTTTTGTGCTTCAGCTATCTCATCAAATGGGACAGGTAGTTTTGTTAATTCATCATAAGTTGGCAGAAGTGGAGTTTTAATCTCACCATTCATTCTTAAAGTTCCTTGCCCTCTCCGCTCTATCTGGCGTGCACGAATATAATCATATTTTCTATGGGTATATGCTTGTGCAGTAGCAGCGTCACGAATAATTACCGGGTGAAGGAATATCATTAGATTACGTTTAACTTTACTAGTTTTGGAGTATTTAAATAGTTCACCGATTAATGGAACATCCCCAAGCCCAGGTACTTTTTGTTCAGTTTCTTCAACTGAATCATCGATTAGGCCACCAAGGATAATAACTTGTCCATCTTCCGCCATGATGCTGGTTTTGATGCTACGTTTTTTGGTAACAATATCTACAGCATTTGCAGCACTGGTTGCAAGACTTGATACTTCCTGCTCAATATCAAGCTTTATTGCATTACCTTCGTTTATTTGTGGTTTCACTTTTAGGATTAGACCAACATCTTCACGTTTAATTGTCTGAAATGGGCTTACAGAGCTTGATGATGCTCCTGTATTTGAATATTGACCGGTTACAAAGGGTACATTTTCAGCAACCCTGATTTCAGCAGCCTCATTGTCAGTAGTCATGATGGTTGGAGTGGAAAGGATGTTTGATCCTGCACTTGAGCCAAGCGCTGATACGATAGCCCCAAAGCGGGTTTTACCACTTTTAAAGCTTCCAACTCCAAGAGTAAAGCCACCAGGAAGAGCGCCAGATGCATTTGCAGAGTTTCCTGATGTTGCACTTAGAATGCTTCCTAATACTCCGCCAAAGTTTGATGAAGCAGCATATCCATTTTGAGATGAGTTGCTTGATGCAGCATCGAAGATCCAGTTTACACCGAGTTCTGAGGCTTTATCTGATGAAACTTCAACGATAATAGCTTCAATCATTACTTGAGCTCTGCGGATATCAAGCTGCTGGATAACCATTTTTAGAGAAGCAAGTATCTTTGGTGGGGCAGTAATAACAAGAGCATTAGTTGACTCATGCGCTTGAATATTTACTTTTATCTGTGAGCTACTATTGGTAGAGCGCTTAGATTTTTTACTGCTGGTAGTTTTGCTTGAAACTTTAAGGTTGTCACTGATTCCAGTTAGAACTGAAACTAGCTCTTTAGCTTCGGCATATTTAAGATAAATAACTTGTGTGCTACCACTATCTCCACCAAGGTCAGTATCAAGGTGGGCAATGATTGCTCTTGCTTTGATGCGAGCTGCTGGATCTCCGTTTAGTAGTACGCTATTAGTTCTTTCGTCAGTTGCAATTGTAAGCTTTGAAGATTGCGGTTCATTTTGATCTTTCTTATAAAGTAAGCTAAGTATTCGAGCAACGTCAGTTGCGGATGCATACTCTAGTTGGATAACTTCAACTTCAGCTGAGTTGGCTTTGTCGATTCTACGTACAATATCAAGCATACGTTTAATGTTGCCTGCTCTGTCTGAAACAATTAGTACATTTGTTGGAGGGTAAGCTGCTAAATGGCTTTGCTGTGGAACTAATGGGCGTAATATTGGTACAAGTTGAGCAGCTGCAACATTCTGAATTGGGATAACCTGGGTAATAAACTCATCAATAGAGCTGCCATCGCTTGGTTTTTGTACTGGAATGCTACTTTGTTTTGCTGTTATGTCAGGAATGATTTTTACAACTTTACCTGAAGGGACAGCTGAGTATCCATGAACTTGAAGAATTGAAAGGAATACCCTGTAGGTTTCTTCCTGCTCCATTGGGCGGGTAGAGATTATATTTATCTTGCCTTTGACTCTTGGGTCAACGATAAAGTTTTTCCCAGTCACCTCTGCAACAGTAGCAATTAAAGTGTTTATATCTGCATCTTTCAGATTAAGGGTGATGTTTTTAGCGAAAGCTGCTTGCGAGATTAGAATGCTTGAAATTACAAATGTAATAGCAGGTATTGCTCTCTTCATGATCCTTTTTATTCGGTTGTCAATTAGTCCAATTATTGATCTTTTTGTTGGTTCCGTCATTGTCGACACGCCTTTGGTTGTAGTCGCTAAAACTGTTGTATCTATAAACATTTCTATCTAAAAGCTCAGTGTTACGTTTCTTTCAGTGCTACCACTTTTTACCGTTAGATTCATACTCTGGGCAGTGGATAGCTTTTCAATTACCTGGAAACCTTTTTGCGGGCTGTCGAGTTTTACGTCGTCAACAGCTGTGACAATGTCTCCAACTTTTAGGCCAAGGGCCTTAAAAATGTTGCGGTTCTTTCCTGGGCTCACTCTAAAGCCAAGGAATTTTTTACCTCTGGAGATAGGTGATATTTTAATAACTTGATTAATGCTATCAGGATCTTTCATAAGAGTTTGTCTTACTTCACTTAATGAGATATCTCCTGAAAGAGAGGATAGTCCATTGCCTGCGCCCCTGGTAACTGGGTTGCGACTTGATCTAGATTTTTTTAAGCGATCTCGAGCTCGTGAGCTTTTGGAGGAGCTCTTTTTATTTGCAGCAGCTGTTTTATCTGGAAGTCTTATAGTCTCTTTAGAATTGTCGCTGCGTAGAAGAATAACTTTATCTTTGTGGATAGAGTCAACAATTGCCTGGCCTTTAACGCTGCTGCCAATAGCATAGGTGTTCTCTTTTTTGCTAGAGTCCTCAATCATTGCTCGTGCAAATTTAGGATCGTCACTATATAAGATCCCTTTAAGAGTAAAATTAAGTTTTGCTACGGAACGGTCAGGTTTTGGAAGTCGTGGTTGCTTTGCTTTAGGCTGAGTTGGTTTTGTTGAAGCGTTGCCAAATATATGTAGTGCCGCAATATTATCCCCACCAAAAGTACGGTTTGATATCTTTTTTTGTACACTGGCAGACACAGTTGGCGCGGCAATATCTTTGTCGCCTTTGTCTAATACAGCCCAGGAAAGTTTGGCAAGCGCATAAGATATAATTACAACAATCACTAAGTTTGCGATTACTGCTGCGCGTCTGACGTTTTGTCCTTCAAGCCAATGGATAATAGTTATTTTATTTATTTTTTTTGTCACACGTATTCCAAACTTTTGTAATTATTCCCTTTGCTATTTCTATTATAAGAGATAATGAGAAAATGTCCGCTCATATTTAGAAAATCTTGATCTTCAGATCTAGCAAACTGGTACTGTCTTATTATTATTCGCAAATTACTAATAGCTACTTTAGTAAAAAAACCTTTATTAGTAAAGATATGGATTGTTGTTTTTGTTTGGGATTAATGTTTGTTGTGACAAGTAGCGCTTGAGTGGGCTTTGTTTGAATTTTGCTTATACTTCATATGGTTAATCGTAAGTGGTAAACTTTGGGTATGGTTTTGTATAAGCTGTTTGTTGAGTGTTGGACTGGTGTTTAGCGTTATGTGTATGCTGTATAAGTGTTTTTTGTGATTTTGTTCAATAATGTTTAAATATATATCAGGTAAATGTTGCCTTTTTTAAAAAAATGGGGTAAAAAGTGGTTATTGCGGGAGTTTCCTGCAGCATTATATTTATGAAGAAAACCTTCCGAGGATGGCTATCCCCCTTTTTTGAATCCCAAGTGTGTTGATCTTTTAAGGTTGTTTTGGCCGAATTCCATATCTTTTATGCTGATAATAATCCGTTGAAGAGTTTTCTATCTCTTGTTCTTAAATTCGGAGGCAATAGGAATTGAGCGATAAAATTGTTGAGTTGACTGATGCTAGTTTTGGTGATGAAGTTTTAAACTCTAGCGAACCTGTATTAGTTGACTACTGGGCTCAATGGTGTGGTCCTTGTAAAATGATTGCGCCTTTATTGGATGAAATAGCTGAAGAGTACGATGGTAAGCTTAAGGTCGCTAAGCTTAATATTGATGATAATAGCGAGGTCCCTTTGAAGTACGGTATCAGAGGAATCCCTACGCTGATGATTTTTAAAGATGGAGACGTCAACGATACGAAAGTTGGCCCAATGTCAAAATCACAGCTTAAAGCTTTTATAGACAGCAATCTTTAAGTAGCTGATCTA
Source organism: Gammaproteobacteria bacterium (assembly GCA_033852135.1). Taxonomy (GTDB): domain Bacteria; phylum Pseudomonadota; class Gammaproteobacteria; order QZLD01; family QZLD01; genus QZLE01. The sequence goes on from JAWSVB010000017.1 coordinate 23,803, forward strand.
TTATTAACGTGACCGAACCAGGTGGGTTGCCTTTGGGTAATTCTTGTATCAGTTTGGGAGTTTTTATGCTGCCATTAACAGGTGGCTGCAATTATATTTTTGAATTTCCTCCAATGAAATTTGATAGTACTAATTAGTTACTAGCTTAATAATCCCATTAATTAATAGTTGAGGACGCGACTTTGGACGCGATGAATCTTTCAGAACTTAAATCCATGAACCCAAGAGTCTTAGTTGAACTAGCTGAGTCAATGGGTCTTGAAGGTGTAGCTAGAACAAGAAAGCAGGATCTTATCTTTGCTTTATTGAAGGCTCACTCTAAAAGTGGAGAAGATATATACGGAGATGGAGTATTAGAGATACTTCAAGATGGCTTTGGCTTTCTTCGTTCAGCAAATGGCTCTTACATGGCCGGTCCTGATGATATCTATGTATCACCAAGTCAAATTAGGAGATTTGGCCTAAGAACTGGTGATACAATTGCTGGTAAAATTAGACCGCCAAAAGATGGTGAAAGGTATTTTGCTCTACTCAAAGTTGAAAATATCAACTATGAGCGCCCAGAAAACACAAAAAATAAAATAGCTTTTGAAAACCTGACCCCAATTTTTCCCAATGAACGTATCAAAATGGAGATTGGCAATGGTAGTACTGAAGATATCACCTCAAGGGTCATAGATTTATCTACTCCAATTGGTAAAGGGCAAAGAGGGTTGATTGTATCTCCCCCTAAAGCTGGTAAAACAATGATGCTGCAAAATATTGCGCATTCAATTGTTACTAACCACCCAGAGTGCTATCTAATCGTGCTTCTTATTGATGAGAGGCCAGAAGAGGTAACTGATTTTGCTCGCTCAGTAGTACAGGCCGAAGTTGTTTCTAGTACTTTCGATGAGCCTGCAAGTCGTCATGTTCAAGTGGCTGAAATGGTTATTGAGAAGGCAAAGCGTTTAGCTGAGCATAAAAAGGATGTTGTTATCCTGCTTGACTCTATCACAAGGCTAGCAAGAGCATATAATACAGTTGTTCCTTCCTCAGGCAAGGTTCTAACTGGTGGTGTTGATGCCAATGCCCTACAAAGACCAAAAAGGTTCTTTGGTGCGGCTCGTAATCTCGAGGCTAATGGTAGCTTAACAATTATTGCTACGGCCTTAGTAGATACAGGTTCACGTATGGACGAGGTTATTTACGAAGAGTTTAAGGGTACAGGCAATATGGAACTGCATCTTGATCGTCGTATTGCTGAAAAGAGAGTTTATCCAGCAATAAATGTGATTCGTTCTGGAACAAGAAAAGAGGACCTTCTCACTAAGCCAGATGAATTGCAGAAGATGTGGATTTTGCGTAAATTCCTACATGAGATGGATGAGATTCAAGCGATGGAGTTTGTGCTTGATAGGTTAAAAACTACTAAAACTAACGATGAGTTTTTCGACGCCATGAAGCGTTAAAAACTACTGCGCTTGCTTATTCTTTGTTGTAAACGGTTAAAAAATGAGTCACGCACTACTCGTGTGCTCAACATGTTTTTAATCGTTTACGCCTCGACTAAGCTGCGCTCGCTACGTTTTTATATTTGCGTTTATTTTCCCAGTATCTTTTTTACAAATTGCGCCTTGATCTTGAAAAAATATATTGCAAATTAGTTGTATGCATAGACTGCGATAGTCGATTCAAATAAAAACCCGGCAATGCCGGGTTTTTATTTGAAATTAATAAATCGAATAAATTAAACAATTATTTTAGATATTTGTTTAAAGTTTGGGTGTTTAAAATCCTGCATCAGTTCAAATAGAGCCATCTCAACGCTTGATGATTTAGCGCCAAGCTGAACCATCTTTCTAATTGCAGTTTCTTTATTAGTAACAGCCCTGGAAGAGATTCCATCTTCTATAACTTCAACGTTATAGTTATTTTGCAGAAGTTGCGCAACAGTTTGATAAACGCAAACATGAGCCTCTATCCCAATAACTAACAAGTTTTCTTTATTTAGGTCTTTTATAGTACCAAGGAAATCTGCGCTTCCGCAGCAGCTAAATGAGGATTTGCTTATTGGAGTCTTACCTTCGTTAAATAGCTCCGCTATCTCCGGTATTGTTCCGCCAATTTTATCAGGCATCTGTTCTACCCAAACTATTGGTACCTCAAGTATTTGTAACCCTTTTATGAGCTTTATGCAGTTTGCTGCAAGTTCTTGGTTGTTGGCAACAGCAGGCAATAGTTTCTGTTGGATATCAACAATAACCAGAGCTGTATTTTCAGTGGTGAGCATTGTTATCTCCTTGGTAAATCTATTGTTGGTTATTTAAGGTATGAGCAGCAGTAGTCAGCAGGTTTGGTTACCTTCATTGAGAACTCAGCATTTGCTGGTATTTCAAATGATTCGCCACCGATAACTTTTACCCATTTATCACTGCCTGGAAGTTTAACATCAAGCTCACCGTCTAATATTTCCATGATCTCTTTGTCGGCGGTATCAAATGTGTAGTCGCCAGGAAGCATAAAACCAAGAGTTTTTTTAGTTCCATCATCAAATAAAACAGTGCGGCTGATAACTTTGCCATCAAAATATACGTTAGCTTTTTTTACTACAGTAACATTGTTAAATACGGTCATTAAATTCTCCAATATATAATTTTGCTGTGATTTATAGTTGTTGCAGATGATAGCAAAACCAGTGCGCTTATGTAACAGGCTGACTTTATAAGTTAGGTTACATATAGGTAACGCTTTATTTTTTGAGTTGGCGTTTTTGCAAAAGGTTCCTCTTGCTCAATCAGGCGGTTAATTCTTGAGAAACTAGATAGTTGAGAATTGGTTTCAGCTCTGACCTCTTCGATGATGTTGACCATCTGTTTTTTAATTTGCTGCGCAGAAAGTTTTTGTTTTGCGAATTCATCTTCTAAAAGAGGGTAGTTGAGGTGAACACGAGCGATAACTTTAGATTCGTGTTCATACACTATTGACTCAACCACATAGCGGTTAGTTAAAAGTATTGATTCGATCTCTTCTGGATAAATATTTTCTCCGCTTGGCCCAAGTATCATATTTTTTGAGCGGCCATGAATGTACAGGTAATTATCCGCGTCAATATGGCATAAGTCTCCAGTTTTTAGCCAGCCATCCTCAGAAAGAACTTCAGCAGTAGCTTCTGGGTCAGCATGGTATTCACGCATAATGCTCGGGCCTTTTATGTATAGCTCACCCTCTTTGTGCGTGTCAGATATTTTCTCAATCCTGGTTTGAATTTGGGGAAGTATTTGGCCAACAGAACCAAGCCTTTTTTCTTGGCTTGCACCTGTAACAAGCGGTGAAGCTTCAGTGAGCCCATAAGCGGTATAATAGGGGAAGTTGGCTTCTTGCAGAAACTCCTCTGTTTGTCGCGATAATGGAGCCCCTCCAATGCCAAAAAGTACAAGGTTACCGCCAAAAGATTCTAAAAGTTTTTTTCCAGCAATTTTATGTAATTGTTTGCGGGAAAATTTATATTTATATAGCCCTCTGCCAACTCTACTCTTTTTTAGCTCAGGCAAGATGCGAAGCTTAAATATTTTCTCCATTATAAGCGGTATGCTAAAGACGATTGTTGGTTTTATCTTTTGCATTGCCGCCATTAGGGTGGATGGAACGGGTTTGCCTTCAATATAGTAGATACTAGCCCCAATTAATATTGGAAGAACTAGCCCAAGAGTACATTCATATGTATGAGAAAGTGGCAAGATCGATAGAAGTTTTTCATTCTTACCTAGGTTGGCAAAAGTGTTGCCACCATTAATTGCGTTAGCTACGATATTTTGGTGTGTTAGTACTACCCCTTTTGAATGGCCGGTAGTGCCAGATGTGAAGATAATAGCTGCTATATCACTCTCTTTTACTGTTGTATCTTGGTATGAGGTGGTAGGTTTTTTACTATGTTTTATCTCAGGGGCAGAGCTGACATCAAAATTTTTAGTATTAATGGTCGTTAAGTTAGTGTGATTAAACCCGGTGATTTTGGGGGCAAACTTTTCTGAGATAAATATTGCTTTTGCCTGAGATTGGCGCACAATATTATGCACTTCATTAGCATGAAAATCGGGCAAAATTGGAACAGCTATAGCTCCAATGCTAGTGATAGAAAAATATGCAATCCCCCAGTTAGGTGAATTCTCACTTAAAATTGCTATTTTATCCCCGGCTTTAATGTCCAAATCTAGAAGCTGTTGTGCCAGAAGCTCTACTTTTATATAGAACTCTGCGAAAGTTATTGGTGTTGAATCAACAAATGCCAGTGCTGGTTTATGTGGAAACTTATTTTTTGCATTGATTAATATATGTCTAAGGGTTTGTGTTTCTAAGCTAAGCAACGGATTATCCTCTAATCACCAAATAAATATATGGAATATTTTTGTTGTAAAACTAGCAGTATATTTTGTAATTGACACTCTTATGAGTCATAGAGCATTCTTGGTTTTATATATCTGCGCGATATTATACTAATTTACTGATATATAAAATGTAATATCTATCCCATAGGCTAGAAAGTTTTAGTTTGAATTATAGTGCGATTTATTGGGTAATTGCGTTAGTTGTTATTCATGTAGGCATTATAAATTTATCTTAAATGATTTATTTCAGATAAAAAAAGCCCCGCTTAGTTCTTAAGCAGGGCATGAAGGAAAAAATAGCTGTATGACCTGTTGCCAATCTCGGATAAAAGTATTGGCTAAGCTATTAAAATTCGAGGCAGTGCATGTCCTCTTATTAAAGACTATTCTTTTTTTGGTTGGGAGTGTTAGTGCCAAAAGTAACGAATCATACTTGTTACTTTTGACAGGGGTGTTAACTTAGTTGTTCTTGCAAAGAATGGTATCTGTTGGTGTATAGCGGATGAACTTTATTAATAATATCTATTGCTAACGTAAAAAGTCGTCAGACTCATATGTTTTTTCTAGACGCTTATTAAATTCTGCTTCAGCTTGTGTACGAATTTTTAGCTCAGCATTTAGCTTTTCTTTTAGGTATGCTTCAGAGTGGTTTTGTTGTAGAGGCTTTACTGTTGGTCTCTGATAATCTTTTTTGGTTAAAACTGTTGGGGGAGTAGTTGATTTTGCGACTGCTTTAGCTTTAGGTTTTTGAATAGTTTTAGCGTTGGTTTTAACCGCAGTTGGTTTGCTAGGTTGTTTTATAACAGCCTTATTCTTTGATTTGGTTGGCTTTACTGAAGGTTTGTCGCTAGTTTGTAAAGTTTTCTCTATAGACTTAGTGGTAAGTGGTTTTATAGGTGAAGTAAGGTTGTCAATGAAATTGCTGATAGGGTTGGATGGGTTTTGTAGCATCCAATAGTACCCACCAGCTAATGCCACTGCTAATACCGTAATGATGCAAATGGTTGTGATCCATTTGTGTGATTTTTTTGAGGCATTGCTAAATTGGTAGCGATCATCTTGAGCTGGTGAAAATTTCGACCGATCAACTTCAAAAGAGCCCTCTTTTTCTTGTAAGAGCTCTTTAGCTATCTGTGCAACACCTGAACCAATTTGGTCATCATGGTCAAGCCCTTCTGTGGAGCCGTGGAGGCCAGAGTGCGCAGCTGTAGATGATTTGGATGGCTCTATATTCTCAATAGGGGAAATTTTTTCTGGCTCTTTCTCTGGTGTATGGTTTGAAAAGCTTTGTTCTTGATTTGTTTCGAATGAGTTATCTCCATCAATCATCATTAGTTCGTCGGAGAGGTCGTCATTAAAAAGAGGTGAGTTCAAGTCAACAATTGCTGGCTCATGGGGTTTGTTGGGCATAGCAATTTTGCGGTTGAAAGGGGTAGGCTTTAAAGGAACTACATTGTCATCTTTGGTTCTTCTAGATTGAAAACTAAATGGAGATAGCCTTTCAGTATCTTGGCTTTGGCTGTTTTGCTCAAATATGTGCTCACGTAATTCAATTAGTTCTTTATAGTACTCATCTCTTTCTTCAACAGTGCTCTTAAGTTTTTCTTGTAGATTGCGTATCGCTAAGTGAGCTTTTTTAAGCAGCTTATCGAAGTGCTTTTTATCAAAGTTATCAGAGGCGGTGTTGCTTGCAACTCTACTTTGGTGGATGGCATTTTCAAGTTTAGATATAGTTCGTTCTGCATGCAGCTTTTGTTGTTTTTCATTGTCAAGGAGCTGTTTAAGACTAGCTAGTTCTGCATCAAGTCTTGATGTTTCCTCTTCCGCGTGGCGCCATGCTTCTTTGGCTTGCATTCGTATTGATGCAATCTCTTCTTGGGCTTCTAAGCGAGTTTTGTCTTTTTGTTCAATTATTTGCTGTTTTAATTCTTCTGCGTCTATCTGGTAGCGGCTAAGCTCTTGCTTTGCTGCTTGGAGCTCACCTTTTATGCTTGCATTTTCTTTCTCGAGCTTACGTCGCTTAGCTACTTCTTCTGCTTGTGCTCGGAGTTGATTTAGGTCGCTTTTCTTTTTAAGAGATTCAACTTCAATACGGTGGTGTGATTGGTCAACCTCAAGAGCCTCTTTTAGGTTACGGTTAGATTCATTACGCGCAAACTCTAGCTCGCGCTTGAGTTTTTCAATATCTTGCTCCGCTTGGCGGAGTTGTTCTTGAGTATTACTCATATCCGTCGGTATTGAAGTCAATTTTTGTTGGTAATTCATCTGTCCTAACTACACCAGTTGCTATTGATCCATCTTCTTCAAGTTCTAACCATCTGTATCCAGGAGGCAGGGGGTCTAAACAAAAGTCTAATTGCCTTGGTTTAAACTGAATACATGTGGATGGGCTTGCTAGTAAGTGTACGTTATTTCTAGAGGAAATAAAATCCTGGTGTACATGTCCCCACATGACAACTTTGGTGTTTTTATGCTTGTCTAATATGTTAAATAATTCATTACCATTGTCGACAGCTCCGTTATCACATATATCAAGCCATCTACAGCCAATTGGAAGGGGTTGATGGTGCATTGCAACTAGTGCGTGATGATCCGGGTATTTTGTTAATATCTCATCAACTTCATGCAATTGATCTTCACTAATGTGACCATTTACAGCGTGTGGGATGCTTGAGTCAAGCATGATGAATTGCCAGTTTCCAATGATGTGGTGTCTGGTGAATGTGACCATCCCAGATGATAAGGTGTTTTTGAGTATATCTGCGGTATCGTGGTTTCCTGGAACGACAAGTGTTTTAACCCCTAATGGCTCGATAATTTCTCTGAATGTTTCATACCCATGTGGAGATGTGGCATTTTGTACTATGTCACCAGTGCCAATAATTAGATCTGCAGGGATAGATTCAGTTTTTATCTTATCAACGGTTAATTGGAATGAGTCCAATGTGTTTGCACCAGCAAGGGTATCTCCACTATGTTCAGGTAGGTGTGGATCTGTAATTTGAATCACTTTAATAGTTTGCTGCTTTTTATCCACTCTTTTCGATCCGTCCGCTGGTGTTTTTACTGCTGTTAATGGTCTATTTGGTATCTGTAACCTGCGCGATATATAATTCTCGCAATATAAATATTAATATAGACTAAAAATCTAAATACGCTGCTATGAAGTGCGTGTAATAAGTAAAAATGCGTGCTCATAATTGCATTTTTGTGAAATAAATTCCATGTTGACTGCTATGCATTTCAAATTATGGTTCAGCAGCTGTGTAATTTTGTTTTATTGGTGTAATCAATTGTTTCGGTTAATGGCTTAGAAATTAATATCAGTCTATGATGTACACATACGATAGAACAGTAGAATAGTATAAAGGTGGATAGTATCTTATGAAGAAAATTATTTTAGGATTGTTTGTATGTGTTTTTGTTTTATCTGGTTGCACAGCTTCAAACGAAGTTGTTGAACAGTCGACTAGTTCTGCAAGTGGAGCAGCTGGGTTTATGAAGGCAAAAGCAGCTTATTTGGCATACGATTTTCCGGTTGCATTTCCTCTAATGTTGAAAGAGGCTGGAGCTGGAAATATGCAAGCTCAATATGCAGTGGGGTATATGTATTTTTATGGTCAAGGTATTGGTGTTGACTATGAGGAATCATTGAAATGGATTCGAAAAGCTGCAGAGCAAGGATATGCAAAGGCATTTAAAGCTTTAGCTGTGGTTAATTCTAAACGTAAACAGTCAGAACGAGAAGAGCACTCACAGAGTGAATCTAATAATTAAGGGTAGTTTTTCTTCTCTATAATAAACAGGTGTTTGAAATGGCATATTTGTCGATTAACCCACATACATGTGAACAGGTTTTTAGTGCGGATGATCTTACTCAAAGTGAGATTGCTGAGAAGTTAAAGCTTAGTAAGGAGAGCTTTTCTGCTTGGAAGGGAAGTTCTTTTGAACAACGCCGGGAACTCATCTCAAATGTAGCTACATTGCTTGAAGAAAACGTGGAGACTTATGCTGGGATAATCACCAAAGAGATGGGTAAGTTAAAGTCAGAAGCTGTGGCTGAAGTTTTGAAGAGTGCCTCTGGTTGCAGATACTATGCGGACAATGCTGAATCATTTTTGAGTGATCAGTTGATAGAGTCAGATGGTGATAAAGTACTGATAACTTGTCAGCCACTAGGTTCTGTTTTGGCCGTTATGCCCTGGAATTTTCCATTTTGGCAGGTGTTGCGCTGTGCTTCTGCGGCGATAATGGCTGGTAACTGTGTTTTGCTTAAACATGCTTCAAATGTAGGTATGTGTGCCGAGGCTTTGGAGCAGTTATTCCTTGATGCAGGTGCAAAGAGCGGGATATTCATTAATTTATTGATACCAAGCTCTCAGGTTGCTGCTGTTATATCTGATTCCACCGTATGTGCTGTGGCATTGACAGGAAGTGAAGCTGCAGGAAGAAGTGTGGCATCTGCAGCAGGGCAGGCAATTAAAAGGTCAGTTTTAGAGTTAGGGGGATCTGATCCATTTATTGTTCTCGCTGATGCTGATTTAGAGTTAGCAGTAAATAATGCTGTAGTCTCCCGTTTTATGAATGCAGGGCAAAGCTGTATTGCTGCCAAACGTTTTCTTATTGACGATAGTGTGGCTGATAGGTTTATACAGTTATTCAAAGAGAAGGTTGAAGAGCTGGTTGTAGGTGATCCGCTTGATGGTGAAACAACACTTGCCCCTATGGCCAGAAAAGATCTGTGCATGGAATTGCATGAACAAGTTAGCCAGGCTTTAGAAAATGGCGCTGAACTTGTTACTGGCTGTGATTATTCGGCAGAAAATGGATGTTTATATCCAGCATCGATACTTGATCGAGTTACTCCGGAAATGCGGGTTTATAATGAAGAGGTGTTTGGACCTGTTGCATCAATAATTAGAGTTAAGAGTGCAGAAGAGGCTGTTGCAGTAGCAAATAGCTCACGCTTTGGATTAGGTGGTAGTGTCTGGACTAAAGATGTAAGCAAGGGTGAAAATATAGCTCGTGCATTAGAGTGTGGTAGTGCTTTTGTAAATAGTATGGTTAAAAGCGATCCAAAAACTCCATTTGGTGGTGTCAAAGAATCCGGCTATGGTAGAGAACTATCATCTTATGGGATTAAAGAGTTTGTAAATATTAAAACTTTATCTATTAAGGGTGGTGCTAGTACCTCTGCTTCAAGTGAAAAGAGTGGTGAGTTATACAGAGCTATTAGGCAAAGGTAGTCCGTTAATGTTTTTGTGGCAGATGTTATCTGAGTTAAGAAAATGTTAACCATAATTGTTATTTACCTTATTGTTGGGGTTGTAGTTGGTATTTTGGCAGGAATCTTTGGTGTTGGTGGCGGAATTATTGTTGTTCCGACATTGATATTCTGTTTTCGTCGCATGGGAATGGATGAGTCTTATTTGGTTCATATGGCAATAGCAACATCTCATACCACAATTATTTTTACATCTACTACCTCATCATTTGCGTATCATAAAAGAAAAAATGTTGAATGGAATGTTGTGCGCTATTTGGCTCCAGGATTGCTTCTTGGTGCATTGATTTTTGGTCCGTATATAGCTGATTATTTGCCGGCTCAAGTATTACAAACAATGTTTGCAGTGTTTCTATTTTTTGTTGCAGTTAAGATGTGGCTTGGCTTAAAGCCCAAAAGCGCGGGGCAGTTACCTGGGGCTGTGAGGCTTGGGGTGGTTGGCAGCTTTATCGGTACTCTTTCATCTTTGCTTGGTATTGGCGGCGGAAGTATAACGGTTCCATTTTTATCCTGGAAAGGGATGAGTATGCGTCATGCAATTGGTACCTCTGTTAGCTGTGGGGTGTTGATAGCTATTAGCAGCTCTATTGGATATGTTTATGCTGGGTGGGGTGAGGTAAATCTTCCTGAAGAGACTTTTGGATATGTGTATTGGCCAGCCATCTTAGGAATTGTTACGACAAGTATGTTATTTGTGCGTGTTGGAGTTAAGATTGCTTCGTTAATAGATGAAAAACTACAGAAAAAACTTTTTTCCATTTTACTGTTTGTTGTTGCGGCTAAAATGTTGGTTTATTAGTATGGAGCAGGGTTTGGTTTTATTTGCTCGGATCTTTAGTTATAGTTGTTAAATCAGTGTTTTATGTGTTGTATGCTGCTGTGATCGCAAGTTTCTAATATCATTAAGTAAAAATATAGTTGCTTTGTGTGAAGGTTAATTGTTAGATTTAGCGCTGATTGATTGCTTTATGAATCAGCTTGTTTCGGGCAAACCGATTGGAATTTGCATTTTTCGGTGATCAATACTCAATGTTTAAGTGCAAAGAGAAAAGCACTTGCTATACTTTCAGATGTGGAAAATACGAAAATAATTCAAAGGATGGTTGGGATGCCAAAATTATCACCAATAATACCCCAAACTGGAAATGCTTCGATTGATGAGTTTTTAAAACATTGTCATAGAAGACACTACCCAGCTAAAAGCGTCATAATTTACGCAGGAGACAAACCAGACGCTCTATACTATATAATTGAGGGATCTGTTAGCGTTTTGATTGAGGATGAGGATGGTCATGAGATTGTTCTTGCATACCTTAACCCAGGTGATTTCTTCGGAGAGATGGGATTATTTGAAGATGAAGGCAACAGAAGCGCATGGGTTAGAACAAAAACCCCTATCGAACTAGCTGAAATTAGTTATTCGCGCTTTAATCAGATTGCAGCTGAAGACCCAGATATTTTATTTGCTCTTGCAGGTCAAATGGCTCAGCGTTTGCGTAAGACAAGCAGAAAAGTTGGTGATCTAGCATTCTTGGATGTTACTGGTCGTGTTGCAAGAACTTTACTTGATCTTTGTAAAGAGCCAGATGCGATGACTCATCCAGATGGTATGCAGATTAGAATTACTAGGCAAGAGATTGGCCGAATTGTTGGATGTTCCCGTGAAATGGTTGGAAGGGTTTTAAAAGACCTGGAAGAGAAAGGACTTATTTCAGTGAGCGGTAAGACAATTGTCGTATTTGGAACTAGATAGATAGTCTATTAGTTTTAGAAGACGAATATCTCAAGAATAAAAAAAGCGAGGTCATATGGCCTCGCTTTTTTTGTCTAGAATAACTGCTGTTTCCAGCCTGCACTTAGACCAGCCTGTACTTAGATAGGTTTGATTGGTTCTTTTAGAAGAATAACTCTTTTAGCTTGCTACCTGGGTTATCTGCACGCATGAACGCCTCACCTACTAAGAAACAGTTAACATTGTTATTGCGCATTAATGTGACATCATCTTTGGTGTGAATTCCGCTTTCGGTGACTATCGTACATGAATCTGGCACCTCTTTAATTAAACTAAGAGTTGTCTGCAGGTCTGTATCAAAGGTGCGAAGATCCCGATTGTTAATTCCTACTATTTGTGGATCAAGCTTAAGTGCACGCTCCATCTCATATGGGTCGTGAGTCTCTATTAAAACATCCATTCCTAGCTCTGAGGCAAGGTCATTTAGATCTTTCATTAAAGGATCATCAAGAGCAGAAACAATTAGTAATATGCAATCAGCATTAATTGCTCGGGCTTCATATACCTGATAAGGATCAACTATAAAGTCTTTACGAATTACGGGTATTTTAACCTCTTTACGCGCTTGCAAAAGATAGTCTTCACACCCTTGGAAAAAGTCTTTATCAGTTAAAACAGATAGGCAGGCTGCTCCAGCTTCTTCATAACTGGTTGCAATCTCTCCGGGGATAAAATTCTCACGGATAGTTCCTTTGCTAGGAGATCCTTTTTTGATCTCTGCAATAACTGCAGGGTTACCAGATTCTATGGTTTTTTTTAGTGCGTTATTAAACCCGCGGCATTGATCTGCGCCATTGGTGCAATCGATAAGGTTTTGCTCTGATATTGTTATTGAGCGCTGTCTAATCTCTTCATGCTTACGAGCTATTATTTTTTTTAAAATGTCAGGTGTGTTATTCATTTTTAAAGCTGCTGTGTTAACTCAATCAATTGGGATGTTTTGGCTTTTGCTGCACCGCTGTTAATGGTTTGGGCTGCTAATTCAATACCTTCTTTTAGTGTGGCTGTTTTGCCAGAAACATATATGGCAGCTCCTGCATTAAGTGCAATAATGTTGAAGGCGGCTTCAAAGCCATCTTCTTTATTACCGGCAAATACATTCTGAATTATATCTAGGCTAGCGGCAGAATCTACGGCTTTAATGCTTTCAAGTGGCGCTTTAGTCAATCCAAACTCTTCTGGAGTTATTGAGTACTCAGTGACTTTTCCATCTTTTAACTCAACTACCGAGGTTGGTGCTGCAATACTGATTTCATCTAAGCCATCTTCGGCATTTACAACTAGCACATGTCTGCTACCAAGCTGTTGTAATACTAAAGCCATAGGAAGAGTTAAGCTTTTGCTAAACACTCCGATAACTTGATTTGGTGCTCCAGCAGGGTTAGTTAGTGGGCCAAGGATGTTGAAAATGGTTCTAGCTCCCATCTCTTTTCTAGGTCCAATCGCATGCTTCATAGCGCCGTGGTGATTTGGAGCAAAAAGAAAGCCTATTCCTGTTTGCTGAATACACTCACCAACTTTTTCAGGGGATAAAGAGAGGTTTAGCCCTGCTTTTTCCAGTAGATCGGCACTACCTGATTTACTGGAAACAGAGCGGTTACCATGCTTGGCAACAGTACAACCAGCTGCGGCAGCAACAACAGCACTTGCTGTAGATATGTTGAAGGTTCCTGAAGCGTCACCGCCAGTTCCGCAGGTGTCTACAGGAAAATCACCATTTACTTCAACTTTGGCTGCAAGTTCACGCATAACTTTGGCTGCCGCAGTAATCTCTGTGACTGTTTCGCCTTTCATGCGTAACCCAATGAGAAAACCACCAATTTGTGCTGGAGTGGCTTCTCCTGTCATTATAGTGCGCATAACCTTTTCCATCTCAATTGAGCTGAGGTCTTTTCTTTCTATAACGGCATTAATTGCTGCTTGCATATCCATTCTCTATCCCCTGTTTTTCCTTTGCTTGAGATCTCTTAGTGTCTGAAGTGTCTCATTCCAGTAAACACCATTGCCATGCCGTGTTCATTAGCTGCTGCAATGATCTCTTCATCACGAATTGATCCGCCAGGTTGAATAACCGCTGTTATCCCTGCATCCGCAGCAGAATCGATTCCGTCTCTGAATGGGAAAAATGCATCGGATGCCATTACTGAACCTTTTACTTCAAGGTTTTCATCCGCTGCTTTGATGCTGGCAATTTTTGCGCTATATACGCGGCTCATTTGCCCTGCACCAACACCGATGGTTCTTTGGTTCTTGCAGTATACAATCGCATTAGATTTAATGAATTTGCCAACTTTCCAAGCAAAAAGAAGGTCTTGAATCTCCTCTTCTGTTGGAGCTCTTTCGGTAACTACTTTAAGCTCCTCTTCATTGATAACGCCCATGTCCTTGTCTTGGATTAATAAACCACCGGTTACCCTTTTGTAGTCATATGCAGGTTTTAGTTGATCCCACTCTCCACACTCGAGTACACGTACGTTTGGCTTTTCAGCGAATACTTTACGCGTTTCTTCTGGGATAACTGGTGCTATCACAACTTCAACAAACTGGCGTGCAGTGATTTCTTTAGCTGTTTCAGCATCAAGAGCTTGGTTGAATGCGATGATGCCACCAAAAGCAGAAGTTGGATCTGTTTTATTGGCTAGATCATATGCTTCAAGTAATGATGATCCAACAGCAACCCCGCATGGGTTTGCATGCTTAACAATTACACACGCAGGCCCTTCGTTAAAACTTTTAACGCATTCAAGCGCAGCATCTGTATCGGCAACATTGTTGTAGGAAAGCTCTTTACCTTGGATTTGAACCGCAGTTGAGATTGAAGCTTCATTCAGATTTTTTTCGGTATAAAAAACAGCGTTTTGATGAGGGTTTTCTCCATAACGCATATCTTGGGCTTTTTTGAACTGAAGGTTAAATGTGTTCGGGAAGGTTGCTATTTCACCGTTTGGTTGAATTTTACCCAGGTAGTTAGCGATTGCTCCATCGTAATGAGCTGTGTGTTCAAATGTTTTTACCGCAAGTTTGAATCTAGTTTCATAGGTGATGCCACCATCATTCTCTTTCATCTCATTGATGATAAGGCTGTAATCACTTGCATCCGTTACTACTGCAACACCATCATGGTTTTTTGCGGCAGCGCGTAGCATAGTTGGGCCGCCAATATCTATATTTTCAATAGCATTTGGTAGGTCACAATCTGGGTTAGCGATAGTAGCTTCAAATGGATACAAGTTTACTACAAGCAAGTCGATTGGGATGATGTCATGTTTTTCCATCACCTTTTCATCGATCCCTCTGCGACCAAGAAGGGCGCCATGAACTCTTGGGTGAAGAGTTTTAACTCTGCCATCCATTATTTCTGGGAATTGAGTTACATCAGATACTTCAGTTACGCTGATCCCTTTCTTGCTAAGTAGAGCTGCAGTTCCTCCGGTAGAAAGAATTTTTATCCCTCTGTGTTGAAGTTCGGTAGCTAATTCGACGATTCCGGTTTTGTCTGAGACGCTTATCAGTGCTCTTTTAACAGTTCTGATAGGCTTATCTGTATTGCTCATATTTATTTCCGTGGTTAGTTTAATTGAAATCTGTTTATTTGTGCTTAATCAAGAAGGTCATGTGTCTTGAGTTTTTTGCGAAAAGTGCCGCGATTCATTCCCAAAGTCAGTGCTGCTTTGGTTTGGTTTCCGGCGCAGTAGTCAAGTACTGCTTCAAACATTGGCTTTTCTATTTCATTGATCACTAAATCATATAAATTGATCGTAGTATGCCCATCAAGTTGAGAAAAATACTTCTCAAGGGCGCTTTTAACACATGTGGCCAGCTCAGTTTTATCGCTGTCGTTTTCTGCGGTATCTGCAGAGTTGCTTAGGTTTTGCTGCTTATAGGCTTCCATGAGTTTGACCTAGTGATTGTGCGCGAAAAAGTATTGCCAGCTTATCTTTATAAATCACTGAATGTGTTCCATGTTTAAGAGATGTCTGGAATAACGAAACCGTATATTGTAATCAAATGTGGATCAGGAAAAAAGAACCTTTACATAATATTAGTGATTTTCTACATCTAAAAACGATATTAGAAAGTCTAATTGCTCTCCGGGCTCGGAAATAAGGACCAATTGCTGCCAGAAAACATCAAAGTTAGCTTGGTTTTTGCAGTAATGTTGAATATGTTTGCGTGCTATCTTTGTCCCCATGAATGGGCCATAAAAGTTATGAATTTCATTTATGTGCGAAGTGATAATATATTGTTTTGGCCTGTCATTTATAGTTGTGGGTACAACATGTGGCTGAATGGCTTTTGCAATATCACTAAAGAGCCAAGGATTGCCAAGAGCAGCCCTGCCAATCATTAGCCCATCAGCATTAGTTTTATCAAGTACCTCTATTGCATTTGCTGCTGAATTTATATCTCCATTAGCAATAATTGGGATAGATGTTTCCGCCTTTACTGCTGCAATGGTGTCGTATTCTGCATCACCATTAAATAAACACTCTCTGGTTCTGCCGTGGATAGTTAGTGCTTTGATGCCTGATGATTCAGCAATATTGGCTACATTGAGCGCGTTTTTTGTTTGTTTGCTCCAGCCTGTCCTGATTTTAAGGGTAACTGGGGTTGGGGCAACGGCAGTAATTACCTTGTCTAATATCTGTTTTATTAAAGGTTCATCATTTAATAGTGCTGAACCCGTTGCTTTACTGCACACTTTTTTTGCAGGACAGCCCATATTGATATCAATGATGTCAGCACCAAGGTTTACACAGTGTACTGCTGTTTTCGCCATTTCATCTGGATCATTGCCAAGGATTTGAATTGCTCTGGGGTATGGTTCATCTTTAATGTTTGAGCGGTTTTTTGATTTTCGGGTGTCTCTGAGGTCTGGATTGGAGGATATCATCTCGCTGAAAGCTAGGTTTGCCCCCAGTTTACGGCAAATTTTGCGAAATGGTATGTCGGTGATGCCTGCCATTGGGGCCAGTAATAAACGGCCACCTAAGTCAATATTGCCAATTCTCATAAAAACTTAAATTCAAAGGATGCGACATCTTTACCAGGGCTTACGAGTTCTAGCTGCAGATCTGCTTCCTCATCAGGCCTTAGCAACATGTCTCTAGGTTTGTCATCGGTGTATTCTTTTGGAGTGAATTGTCTTTGCCCAATGAGGTCTCCGTTGTATCCGTAAATAGATAGTTCAACAACTGGGTATGCTTGAGTTTTTAACGCTTGATTAATAAAGGTTGCCTCAACAAGCAGTGCATTTTTCTCTTTCGGATGAACACGTACATTGCGATTGGTGATATAAATTTTTTCTGGCATTCTGCGAGGGGGGAGTTTGCAGCTGGTGAGTTTGCACATCACCTCTAAGATCGGTCTTACTTCATTGTGTCTTGCCAGATCAGCTCTCATAGCGTAAATAATTTGAAGACACAGCAGTAGTAGGGCAAATACATACCCAGTTGACCAGAGAGCGGTATTTTTTAATTGTTTTTTAGTTATCTTGGTGTTTTTATGCTGTTTCTGTTCGACAAGTAACTCTTCTTCGGTGATTACGCTAGTTACCGGAGGGATATCTATTTCGATAATCTCTTTGTTGTGATGTTCAAGATCGGAGATTAATTGTTTTGCCAGCTGTTTGTTGTCTAAAATAACAAAGTTATCATCACTAGCTGGATCTTGTAGCTCACTATCTGTATCAATGAAGTTGTCGTCAATATTAGGTTGTTCATCATTGGTATCAGATTTTTCAGGGGTGATTAGGCTTTCAGGTGTTTCTGATGCATCTTGCCAAATGTGGTCAATCCCTCCAACCACAGTAAAAACATGCGATCTTTCTTTGAAGAATATATCTTGATCATCATCGCCAATGATTTCACTTTGTTTTCCCTGGTCTTCGCCAGTTTCTAGCTGACTTCCTTGGTAAGATAACTTTCCAGAAAACCAGTTTTTTTGTTCAAATTGAGATGCTTCTTTTTCTGTGCTTTTGCTTTCTTCTTTATTCGTTTTCGGTTCTGGAATGGAGGGCTTCGCATTACTATTTGAGTTGTCAGGTTGATCTTGTAAATTTTGAAGTGCGTTAAAAGGTTGTTCGCATACACCACAGCGCACGTATCCCTTGGCAATATTTAATTGCTCAGGAGTTACTCTGAAAATAGTATTGCAGTGTGTGCAGCGTGCGTACATTTAGCTTCCAGATTTTTAATCAAACGTTTTGGTTAATTATAGAACAGCTTTTATAAATGTGACTTAGTTGTTATTTCTTTGTGGCGCATATTCGGAACCAGTCATCTTTATGAGTTTTATTAAAGTCAGTAAAGAAACCTGTATATGCTCCAATAACATCATCAACTTGCCCCTCAAGAATTCCAGATAATACAAGCTGTCCACCACTGCGGCAAAGGTTGGAAATGTTTTCTGCGAGTAATATTAGAGGTATCGACAAAATATTGGCAATAACAATGTCAGCCTGTATAGAGGGTGTGTCATCTGGTAAATGCGCCGAGACAATAGAGGTGACGTTATTTAGTGCAGCATTGCTATCTGTGGCTATTATTGCTTGAGGGTCGTTGTCAATGCCATAGCATCTGTTGGCGCCGAGCATTGCTGCGGCAATGGCTAGCACTCCAGATCCACATCCAAAATCAACAACTGTTGTACCATTTGTTTCCGCTTGGTCAAGCCACTCAAGGCAAAGAGCAGTTGTTGCATGTGTTCCTGTACCAAATGCGAGCCCTGGGTCAAGAGAAATAATGGTGTCATCTGTATCTGGTGATTCAATGTTTGTAGGGTAAATCCATAGCTTATCGCCAAATTTCATTGGGTGATAGTCGTCCATCCAGGCTCGCTCCCACTCTTGGTCGTCAACCGTTTCAATTTTATTGATTGAAACGGAATCGCTCATAGCTGTTTTTATAGAGATTAAAGTAGCATCAATATCTACATCATCCTCAAAAAGAGCCGTAACTAGATTGTGGTCCCATAGTGGTGTGGTATTAAGCTCAGGTTCTAGAATGGGGTGGTCTTCCGCATCCATTAAAGTAACTGATAATGCTCCTAGGGTAAGAAGGTGGTCTTCAAGTGGGTCCACAGATTTTTTGGGTGTATTAAAGGTTATTTGCTTCCAGGGCATTATATAAGCTCGCAATTTATATTTATGGTCAACTGTTGTTCTTTATTAAGTATGCCAGAATATTCCACAAAAAAGGTGGAATAACAAGATAAGCTTTTATATCTATCGCTGCTTAGTAAATCTATGAAGTAATCAAAGTGGGTAATTACTTTTATTGCTATAAGAGCAGGAAATATTATGAGTTAATGCGCCGTTTTGGTGAGTGCTTATGTATAGCAGAAAAATACTTTATCAGTTTTAGTGCACCAAAAAAGAAAATAAAGCGAGAAAAAGCAAAATTTTTTTTGTAACTACTAATTGTGCAGTATATAATTCGCACCAGTAAAAAACGTGATTTTCCGACATTAATTAAGCACTTTGCCTCAATCTTGTTAGATATGAACGTTTTAATATGGTTTAGTATAATCTTTTTAGTGCTTTAAGCTCATGTTTAAGGTGGTGGAAGGATATTTTTTGTCAATCTTTTATTGAATTTAGGAGTTGATTCATAATGGAATCAGTACTTGATCTTTTGAAGTTTAGCCCGTACATCGGGATCGCAGGGTTTGTTTTTGCCCTTGTAACATACCTTTGGGTTGCAAAACAGCCTGCTGGTAATCAGAAAATGACAGATATAGCTGGTATGATTGAGTCAGGTTCAATGACATTCCTGAAAAAGGAATATTCAATTCTAGCTGTATTCTTGATTGCCGTAGCTATTATTCTTGGTGTTGCTCTTGGTAAGTTAACTGCTGTTTGTTACTTGGCTGGCGCAGTTATCTCAATGCTTTGTGGCTTCATTGGTATGAAAGCTGCTACTAAAGCGAACGTTAGAACTGCAGAGGCTGCTGCAAAGCATGGCCAAGGTAGTGCTCTTAGTGTTGCGTTTTTTGGTGGTTCTGTAATGGGAATGACCGTAGCATCACTTGGTTTGATCGGTGTTGCAACTGCTTACCTTCTTCTAAAAGGTGATCCAACTTCTATCTCTGCAATCAACGGTTTCGCAATGGGTGCTTCTTCAATCGCTCTATTTGCTCGTGTTGGTGGCGGTATCTATACTAAAGCTGCTGATGTTGGTGCTGACCTTGTAGGTAAAGTTGAAGCTGGTATCCCAGAGGATGATCCACGTAACCCTGCTACTATCGCTGATAACGTTGGTGATAACGTTGGTGATACAGCTGGTATGGGTGCTGATATCTTCGAATCATATGCTGGTTCAATTATCGCTACTATCTTTATTGGTTCTACTTTTGTAGCACAAACTGCTGAAGCAATGGCTCTGCCTTTGATAGTTGTTTCTATCGGTCTTCTGGCTTCGGTTCTTGGTATTCTTGCAATGAAAACCATGAAGAACTCTGATCCTGCAAAAGCCCTACGTTACACTCCAGTGGTTGGTCTTGTTGCTCTGTTTATCGGATCATATTTCGCAGTTGATGCAATGGGTTTTGATGCAGAAAAAATTGGTTTTGCTAACTCTCTAGGTCCTTTCTGGGCAATGGTAATTGGTTCACTTTCTGGTCTATTTATCGGTCTAGTAACTGAATACTACACTTCAGGTGAGTTCAGCCCGGTTAAGAAGATTGCAATTGCTGGTAAGACTGGTTCTGCTACAAACATTATTGCTGGTATTGCTGTGGGTATGTACTCTTGCATCATCCCAATTTTGACAATATGTTTAGCTATCTACTTGGCGAATTACTTTGCTGGTCTATACGGTATCGGTATCGCAGCTGTTGGTATGTTGGCAACAACTGGTATAACAATGACTGTTGATGCATACGGCCCTATCTCTGATAACGCTGGCGGTATTGCTGAGATGTCTGAGCTTGGTCCTGAAGTAAGAAAAATTACAGATGGTCTTGATGCTATCGGTAACACTACTGCTGCTATCGGTAAAGGTTTTGCGATTGGTTCTGCTGCCCTTACAGCGCTTGCAATGTTCTCTGCATATGCAACAGCGGTTCAGCTTGATGCAATCAACCTAATGGAGCCTACAGTTGTTATTGGTCTATTCATTGGTGGTGTTCTTCCATTCTTCGTTGGTGCAAATACAATGAGTGCTGTTGGTAAAGCTGCACAGATGATGGTTGAAGAAGTTCGTCGTCAGTTCCGTGAAATTCCAGGTATTATGGAAGGTACTGGCAAACCAGATACAGAAACATGTGTTGCGATTGCTACAAGTGCTTCTCTTAAAGAGATGATCCTTCCTGGTCTTGCTGCTGTTATTGCTCCTGTAGTTGTTGGCTTTATTCTTGGTAAGGCTGCTCTTGGTGGTATGCTTGCTGGTGCTACAGTAACTGGTGTTCTTCTTGCTCTATACATGGCTAACGCTGGTGGTGCTTGGGATAACGCTAAGAAATCTATCGAGCAAGGCGAGATTGAAGGTGAGAAGAAAGGTACAGAAGCTCATAAAGCTGCGGTTACTGGTGATACAGTTGGTGACCCGTTCAAAGATACTTCTGGTCCTGCTATGAACATTCTAGTGAAGCTTATGTCAATCGTTGCATTGGTTATTGCTCCACTACTATTAAAATAATTTATTTTTAATAGTTTGTTTAGAAAAGCCTGAGCTTGAAAAAGCTCGGGCTTTTTTGATTTTCATATGGTGAGTTTCCATCTTCAGTATGGTATTTTCGTTCATCTCTTTTGATTAGTTTGGTTAGTATTAATGGATATTTCTGACATTCTCGACAGTTTAAATGAAGCACAGCGTAAGGCTGTTTCTGCTCCTATTGGTAAGTCCCTTGTTCTTGCAGGCGCTGGAAGTGGGAAGACTAGGGTTTTAGTGCACCGCATATCATGGTTAATTAAGGTAAATGAGGTGTCCCCCTATGATATTTTAGCGGTAACCTTTACAAATAAAGCAGCAAAAGAGATGCGTGGTCGTGTTGAGGATATTATAAAGATATCCGTAAATAATATGTGGATTGGAACCTTTCATGGGATTGCGCACCGTTTATTAAGGATGCATTGGGAACAGGCTAAACTTCCACAGTCATTCCAAATATTAGATTCTGATGACCAGCTGCGTTTGATCAAGCGTATTATGAAATCGATGCAGATCGATGATAGTCGTTACCCGCCACGTCAGGCCGTTTGGTATATTAATAGTAAAAAAGATGAGGGGATTAGAGCTAAGTATATTTTGACGGCAGGCGATAATACCGAGAGAAAGTTTTTGGAAGTTTATCATGCCTACGAAGAGACATGTCAGCGTTCTGGTTTGGTTGATTTTGCTGAGTTACTATTACGGGCGCATGAGCTCCTTCGTGATAATTTAGAGCTGTTAAGGCATTATCAAAATCGTTTTTCCCATATATTGGTGGATGAATTTCAGGATACAAACACTATTCAATATGCCTGGATTAAGTTGCTCACTACAGAGAATACCGAGCTATTTCTGGTTGGTGATGATGATCAATCTATCTATGGTTGGCGTGGAGCTAAGATTGAGAATATCCAACGTATTAGTGATGATTTCGCTCAGGTGGCAGTCCATAAGTTAGAGCAGAACTACAGGTCAACCAGCACAATCTTGAATGCAGCCAATAGTATTATTATTAATAATCCAGACAGGCTTGGAAAGAAGTTATGGACTGCAGGTGATGAAGGTGACCTGATCTCTCTTTATAGTGCTTTTAATGAGATTGATGAGGCTAGGTATGTGGTTGAGAAGATCTCGAAATATATTGAGACAGATACCGCAAGATCGGAGATGGCAATTTTGTATCGCTCCAATGCTCAGTCACGTGTATTTGAGGAGGCTTTGCTAAATAGAGGGATACCTTACCGTGTATACGGAGGGCTGCGTTTCTTTGACCGTGCAGAGATTAAAG
Organism: Gammaproteobacteria bacterium; assembly: GCA_033852135.1. Classification (GTDB taxonomy): domain Bacteria; phylum Pseudomonadota; class Gammaproteobacteria; order QZLD01; family QZLD01; genus QZLE01. The sequence goes on from JAWSVB010000017.1 coordinate 46,184, forward strand.
ATTCTTTAGGATATTTACGCCTGATTAGCAATAGAAACGATGACGCATCTTTTGAGAGGGTAATTAATACCCCTACACGTGGTATTGGTGATAGGTCGGTAGATATTGTTCGTGAACATGCAAAACAGAATGACTGCTCTATGTGGAAGGCTGCGCAGGATATTGTTTCCCAAGGGCTAATATCGGCACGGGCAAAGAATGCGATTGGCGCTTTTATAGCATTGATAGATGATCTTTCTACGTCAGTTGCACCGATAAAATTGCACGAGTTAGTTGCTTTAGTATTAGATAAAGCTGCTTTACGAACTCATTATGAAAAGGATAAAACCGATAAAGGTCAGGCAAAGGTTGAAAATATAAATGAGCTTATTAATGCTGCAAAAAGTTTTGAACATGAGACTGATGCTGCAGAAGATGAACATTTGCAGCAGTTTCTCTCAAATGCAGCTCTTGAGGCCGGTGAAGGGCAAGGAAGTGAGTGGGAAGATTGTGTGCAGCTGATGACGCTGCACTCAGCTAAAGGGCTTGAATTTGAAAATGTTTTTATCGTTGGTTTAGAGCAGGGGTTGTTCCCAAGTCAGATGGCTATTGGTCGTGATCAAGGGATAGAGGAGGAGAGGAGGCTTTGCTACGTTGGGATCACTAGAGCAAGAAAGCTATTGCATCTTTCTCATGCTGAAAGCCGCCGCATTTATGGAAAAGAGACTTTCTGTTCGCGCTCCAGGTTTTTAGATGAGATATCTTCAGAATTGATAGAGGAGGTTAGACCTATGGCTACCCCTTATCAAGCTTCAGCAAAGTCTACGCAGGTGTTAAGTACTTCTGATCGTACAAATAAAAGGTATAACCTTGGCCAGGGTGTGAGTCATGCGAAATTTGGTGATGGTGTGGTGATAAATACTGAGGGTAAAGGCTCAAGTGAGATGGTTCAGGTTATGTTCGCATTATGTGGTGAGAAGTGGTTACTTGCTGATAAGGCAAATCTTAGTTCAATTTAAGAAAATGATATAATAATCGAGTGTGGGACTAGATAAAATATTGTAATATTAGGATTATTGTATTAGATTTAAGTTAATAATAAAAATGGAACTTATTATAATAAAAGGAAAAATAGGAGGCAAAAATGTCAAAGGCATATACCCCGAGATGCTCAGACGTTGTGGTTCATAAGCTTTCTGAATCGCATGTAGAAGGTTTATATATTGAAAAATTGGCTATTTGTGGTGAGACAGGTGAGCCATTAACTAATGATGATGGACATGCAATTGTTGAAACTTGTGTAAATGTAGGAATAACTAGAGGTTTATTTGATCTGCTTTTATGGCAGTGGGCCTTGTTTGGAACGATGTTGATTGCGGTATTATATGGTGGTCATAATGCGTTGATAAATTTAGGTTGTACCTTAGGCTTTATTTTGATGCTATTTATGCAGAAGTATGTAGTTAAGCAGATTAAAAAAGTCAATGTGTCACCACTTGAAGTAAAAAGCTCTATTTGTACTACTCAGTAGCCTCTTTCAACAAATGGTGATTTAATCACTTTAAAGTTAAAAACGCAGCATTAAGTGCTGCGTTTATGCGTTTATGCGTTTATGCTTTTAGCTTTTCGATAAAGCTGTCTTTACTTGTACCGTTTATTAGCTCTTGGCGAACTTTATTGAATGCTTGGCAGGCCTCTTCTGCATGAGCATTGTATGATGTTAACTCGTGGTACTTCCACCCTGCAGCTTTTAGGGCGTCTTTTTTAAAGGAAACACCGACAACGCCTTCTCCACCTAACTGGATTAAAGCATCTTCAATCTTAAGGTGTGGCAGTTTTTCTAATGTGATTTTGGAAAAATCATCGGTCTTTACTTCTTCAATATCATTACTCATTTATACATCCTCAAAATATGATATTCAGGTGCTGGATATCAAACTCTCCCGTAGTAAAATTTATTGGCTTTTACTTTGCTAATGCTTAGTAGCCTGTCTAATAATATATAGACTATATCGGCTGCATTCCAAGTTGAAAAGGTGGAAAAATTGAATTTTGGGGATGAATACTCAAATGCTGAGTAATTCTTTTTAAATTAATAGATTTGTTGGCAAATTTATGTGTTGGTGATGGTTATCTTTTAATGTTAATTGCCTGGGTGCAGGTAAGTGTATTCTGCAAGAGCATTGTTGATTATTTTATTTATATCTTTAGTGTTAATCGATTTATTTGATTGGTTATCCAGCAACCTTAAAATGTTACTTGATATCTCATGGGGTGATATATTAACTGTTTTCAGAACATCAGAAATAGAATCTCCATTTTTAATGTCGAGTATGTTATACCCATTATCGCAAAGCTTAATGCTTGCAGAATGAGTGTCCCCAAATAAGTTATGTAAGTCTCCAAGTATCTCTTGATATGCTCCAACCATGAAAAATCCTAGATAATATTGATCTCCATGCTTAAATTCGTGTACCGGTAAAGAACGCTCAATTCCATTGCTATCTACATAGTCTTTAATCTGCCCATCTGAATCACAGGTGATGTCTTGTATGATTGCTTTGTAAGCTGGTTTTTGCTCAAGCTTATGTATTGGCGCTATTGGAAAAATTTGCTTAATGCCCCATATGTCAGGCATCGATTGGAATATTGATAAGTTGCAAAATAGCTTATCTGCGAGCTTTTGGCTTAACTCATTGAAAATGTGTTGATGTTGTTCGGAGGTTTTTGCAGCCACCATGATTTTTTGGCATAGCTCATGATATAGATTTTCAGCACTAGATTTAATTATTAAGCTAATTTCACCCTGTTTGAAAAGAGACTGAATTTTTTTATAGGTTGTATTGGCTATAAGAAATGATTCATCAATATCTGAAATTGATAGTTTTAGCTCCCTTTTAATCTCATCAATAATAGAATGGCTGCAGTCAAGAAAAGTATTGTTTCTAATAGCAGGCTGATCAATATCGACAGCATTAGTGATAAGTATGGCGTGTTGGGCAGTTATGGCTCGGCCAGATTCGCAAATAATATTAGGGTGATCGAGGTTGTTTTTTTCACATATTGTAGCAATAGGTGAAATTATGGCGTTAGCATATTGCTCAACTGAGTAATTGATGGAGCAATAGTTAGTGGATTTAGAACCTTCATAATCTATTCCCAGGCCTCCACCTACATCAATTGTATCTATATCCGCTCCGAGATCTCTTATCTCATGAAAATATCTAGCAATCTCACATGCCCCTGTTTCAATATTAGATAGGTTGGGGATTTGTGAGCCTAGATGGAAGTGAAGCAGCTTGAGAGAACTCAGTAGGTCGTAGCTAGATAGTTGCGAAATAGCTTTAAGGACTTGGGATGAGCTTAGGCCAAATTTTGAGTTTTCTCCCCCGGAGTTTTGCCAGTTTCCAGAGCCAACTGTCGCAAGTCTAGTGCGTATTCCAAGAAGAGGAACGGCGTTGTTTTCACTAGCAACTCTAGCTATCAATGCGACTTCCGAAAGTTTTTCGATAACAATATAAACTTTTAGCCCTAGCTTTTGCCCTAGCAAAGCCAGCTTAATGTATTCAGCATCTTTGTAACCATTGCAAATGACTAATGAGCCGGGTTTGGACTTCGCTAAAACTGCTATTAGCTCTGGTTTGCTACCAGCTTCAAGTCCTACCGTGTTGTCGGCACCACTAATTACTTCGTCAATAACATCAGACTGTTGGTTTACTTTGATTGGGTAGGCAATCATATGTTCAGCAGAAAAATTATGGTCTTCCATTGCTGTTTTGAAAGCGTTTTCTATGCGGTTAATTTTATTTTTAATTATATCTAGAAAACGAAGCAATATAGGAAAAGAGAGATTCGACTGTTGTAGATTTTGGCTGAGTTTAAAAAGGTCAATTCTAGTGTGTTTCTGGTCTGGAATAACGCAAAGATTGCCTGCGGAGTTTATGTCAAAATAGCCATCTCCCCAGTTTTCTATATTGTAGGTTTTTTTGCTGTTATTTATGTTCCAGTCATTCATACTTTTTCTTTACAAAAAATTATTTTATCTGTAAATAGCTTCTTTAATAGTTGTTAATTGAATAAATTTGCATCAAAGCGAAATAATATGCCTTTTCGTTTAAGTTGCAACTGAAAAATAGGAGTAATTGCTCGTGTTGGATAAAGAATGGTTTTCTGAGCCTTTTGGTGATGAAGGTTTGGCATTTTCACTTCAAATTACGCAGAAACTGGAGGAGGTGCAAACCCCTTTTCAAAAGATTGAGGTGTACCAAACCAAGACCTTTGGAAGGCTTATGGTGATAGATGGTTGTGTGATGCTAACTAGTCGAGATAATTTTATCTATCATGAAATGATGTCTCATCCAGCTATTTCAGTTCACCCTGCTCCTAAGAAGGTTCTTATTATTGGTGGTGGTGATTGCGGCACAATGAAAGAAGTTTTGAAGCATGATTCGGTTGAAGAGGTATATCAGGTTGATATTGATGAGCAGGTTACCAGACTTTCTGAAAAATATTTTCCTGAGCTTTGTGAGAGCAATGAAGATCCTAGAGCGCATCTGTGTTTTGAAGATGGTGTTAAGTGGGTAAAAGATGCACAGCCAGAATCATTCGATATTATTATTATCGATAGTACAGATCCAGTGGGACCCGCAGAAGGGCTTTTTACCGAGGGGTTTTTTCATAGCTGCCAAAGAATACTAAAGCCTGATGGTGTTTTTGTTCAGCAGAGTGAATCTCCGTTACTACATGCAAGTACAATTATTAAAAATATGAGAACTGATCTGCAAAATTGTGGATTTAATAATATTGCTACATTGAATTTTCCTCAGTGCTGTTATCCGTCAGGCTGGTGGTCGTGCACCATGGCAAGCAAACAACTTGATTTAGATCATGTGGTTATGGCTGAAGAAAACTTAGAAACAAAATATTATAATGCTGAAATTCATAGAGCGTCCTTAGCCGTGCCTCAATTTTGTTTGCAATATTGGCAGGAAAATTAGCTAAAATCCTCTAGAATTATATTTAACTGCAGAAGTAAGGTGTATTTGCTGTGAAAGGATTGTGCGCCTGTTTTTGTATAATAATTTTAATAACGGAACAAAATTAATACAGAAGGTTAAGATTGATGGGATTAAGAACAAAGCTATTGTTGGTATTTATATGCTCGTTGGTTCTTATGCTAGCTGTCGGCGTTTATAGTGGGTCTAAGTACACAGGTCTTATAGCGCAGGCGCAAGAGATGGCGCAGGGAGAAAGTGCTGAAAAAGCAGAGCAAGTTTGGGAGGATCTAGAGGAAGAGGCTAGCTCAGCTCAGTCTATGTCAGCAATAATAATGGTAGTTATCACAATTGCTACTATAGCGATATTTTTCTTTGTAGTGAGTGCAGGCTTGTATACTCAGTTGCAAAGGCTAAAAGAGATCGTTTCTGAAGCTGGATCGGGAAAAATTATAGTAAATGATGCAGTTTGTTCTGCATTATCTGGAGAGTTTTCTCAGGTTGCAGGTTTTCTTAAAGATTTTAATGACCTGTTGGAGAAGCAGCTTGGTATTGTAACTGCGGCTGCAGATAAGTGTTCAAATGTTGTTAGTAATGTTTCTAGTGGTGGCCAAGGTTTAATTCTCGAGCAAAAAGGCGAGGTTGATCAAGTTGCTACAGCAATGACTGAGATGTCTGCTACAGTGCATGAAGTTGCAAGAAATGCTACAGAGGCTGCTGAAGCAGCTCAACGTGCTGATGAAGAAACTGGTAAAGGTAAAATGGTTGTTTCTCAGGCTATAGAGGCTATAGATCTATTGGCTAATGAAGTGAATGATGCAGCTCAGGTTATTCATCGATTAGAGCAGGATAGTGACGAGATTGGTGCTGTTCTTGATGTTATTCGTGGTATTGCAGAACAAACCAATCTGTTGGCACTTAATGCGGCAATTGAGGCTGCTAGAGCCGGTGAGCAAGGACGTGGCTTTGCTGTTGTTGCGGATGAAGTGCGTACTTTGGCACAAAGAACCCAGCAATCAACGCAAGAAATTCAAAACATGATTGAGAGGTTGCAATCTGGAGCTCAAGATGCTGTAAAAGCAATGGAGCAAGGGAGAAGCAGAGCTCAGATTGGAGTTGAGCAAGCTGCAGAAGCAGGAGTATCTTTAGAAACGATTGCACAGGCTGTAGGTACAATATCTGATATGAATACTCAGATAGCTACTGCTGCTGAAGAGCAGAGTGTTGTTGCAGAAGAGATTAATCTTAATATCGTAAGCATATCTGATATGGCTGATAAGATTGCAGGGGAGTCTGGATCTGGTGGTGTTGATGCTACTCAGATATCGTCTGCATGCGATGAGATTCATGCTGCTGTGAGAGTTATTAGCTAGCGGCTGCACAGCTAACAGCTATATAGTTATAAAGCATAAAAAGCCTCGCTCTTAGTAAAGAGTGAGGTTTTTTTATGTCCGCTTTAATATGGTAGGTTGCGCATTAAAAATGGCAGACGCAAAAAAGCAAGGATAACTGTGTTATCCTTGCTTTTTGAATTCTTTATAATTCGCTTCTATTAAAGAGCGCGAATTTTAGCGTTCAAACGGCTCTTATGACGCGCAGCTTTATTCTGGTGAATAAGGCCTTTATTAGTCATACGATCAATTACCGGAACTGCTGCTTTGTATGCTTCTTCTGCTGCAGCTTTGTCGCCTGCTTCGATAGCATATACAGTTTTCTTAATGTATGTTCTTAACATAGAACGTTGACCAGCATTGCGAACGCGATGAGTTTCTGCTTGTCTTGCTCTTTTCTTAGCTGAAGGACTATTAGCCAATGTCTATCTCCAAAAAAATCTATTAACAGTCTTTAAAAGGGTGCCTACTATGCGAATTTTCCTGTCTTTTGTCAAGCGATTAACTCATTATTTTTGTGATAACTTGGTGAATTAATTTCTTGTATAAAGAAAATGTTCACTCTCGATTTGTAGAGTGTAAAATTGTTGGCATTAACTTACCATTTAGGGTGAAAAAATATATTGAGTGCAGTAAAAAAATATCTTGATAGTTATGCTGAACCAGTTGTACATAAACTTACTGCTTTGCCCGAATCTTTGCTTCTAGGGGGGATTCAAAACCTATCCTCGTATGAAAGTGATTGTGTTGCTGAACGTTACGACAATGTTGTTGTGATCCCCTCATTTAATGAGGGGAATGAGTTTTTGCAACAAAATGGTTTGGGTGCAGGTGGGCAAAACTTGCTAGTGTTGGTGGTGAATCTGCCTGAACAGTGTGACGATGCTGAAGCGGTGATTAAAACCAAACGGTTGATAAAATACATTCAGGAAAATATGAGGTTGGTTTTTAATGAGTCTGAACTCTCTTTATATATGAATTTGTCAGCTGGGTATTCGCTATTGTTAGTAGATCGAACAATGGATGGCATGAGGATACCGAACAAGCTTGGTGTTGGTCTTGCTCGGAAAATTGGTGCAGATATCGCAACCGCATTGATTAGTCGCGGCATAGTGCAGTCAAAAGTGATCTACTCAACTGATGCAGATGTACATTTACCATCATGTTATTTTGATATTGATGATTCAATTAGTGGGGGTTATGTTTATCCATTTAAACATGTGGTTGAGCAGCAACCATTAGAGCTTGCAATGCAGTTGTATGAGTTTTCATTATATTATTATGTTGCAGGGCTGGAGTATGCTGGTTCTGGGTATGCTTTTCATACAATAGGAAGTTGTTTGGCAATTAACTATGAAGCTTATGCAAAAGTGCGCGGGTTTCCCAAAAGAGCTGCAGGTGAAGACTTCTATCTGTTAAATAAAATTGCAAAAGTTGGTGAACTTAAAACTCTTAAGGAACCAGTAATTACTATTGCAGGAAGGGCATCGGACAGAGTTCCTTTTGGAACTGGACCAGCTATTAGTAAGATAAGTTGTATGGAAGATCCTTTGCTTGAATATAAGTATTATGACCCTAGGGTTTTTGAATGCTTGCGACTATTCTTGAGCTCACTTGAAGGTTGTTGGGAAGGGATAGAATTGGATGGGGGTGTCGAATTTGGTGAGTATCAGGAGCAAATTTATTCGGCTCTTGAGGCAGTAGGATTTTATAAAGTTACCAAAAACTTGTTGCGACAGTCTAAAACGTTAGGGGAGTTTTTGCGAAGATGTGCCGAGTGGTTCGATGCTTTTCGTACGCTAAAGTTTATTCATTTTCTACGTAATAACTATTTTCCTTCGGTTTCTATAGGCAAACTTTATTCTAGCCACCTAGTATCTGGTTTAATAAAACAATACCCTGCTTTGTTTGGTAATGATTAAGATGTACAATATGTCTTTCATAATTATTTGCTAATCTTTGAGGTTGTTCATGAAGTTGGGAAGGCTTTTAAAACTAATCATAATATTGCTAATAGTATTAGTTGGCGTTAAGTTAATTCCAGTTTTCCTTGGTCCTTATGTGGATACTTTTTATAATCCAGATTCAATCTTGATTGAAAAGAAGAAAGAAAATATAAACGCGAAAAATAAAGAGGAGCGTGATTGGATCGGTGAATCTTTAGATATGGGTAAAAAGCTAAGTGATGCTAAAGATGAACGCTATAAGGAGATTGATGGTGAGTTTGTGCCAGAGGAAGATCCTCATGACGAATACTAGGGTATCTATAGTTTTGTTTTTTTAAGCTGCAATGAAAGACTTCAGCTTTTTCATGGCATTTTTTTCTAGCTGACGGATCCTTTCAGCAGAAACTTTGTATTCAGCAGCAAGCTCATGCAAGGTTGCTTTATCTTCTGCAAGCCAGCGACGCTTAACAATATCTTGGCTTCTTGTATCTAGATTTTCCATTGCCGACTTCAGCCCTGTAACAGAATTATCGCTAGCTTCAGCAGATTCGACTAGAAGAGCAGGGTCTGTGCTGTGGTCTTCTAGATAGTTTGCTGGGGCATAAGTAGGTTGGTCATCGTTATCGCTAACTGGAGCGTCAAAACCGACATCATTTGCTGCCAGGCGTGACTCCATCTCAAGTACTGTTTCAGGCTTTACCCCAAGATCATTTGCTACAGTTTCTACTTCTGCTTGGTTCATCCAGCCTAGACGTTTTTTTGCTTTGCGTAGGTTAAAGAATAGTTTGCGCTGAGCCTTAGTGGTTGCAACTTTAACGATACGCCAGTTTTTGATAACAAATTCATGAATCTCAGATTTAATCCAATGTACTGCAAATGATATCAGGCGCACACCCAGTTCCGGATTAAAACGTTTTACTGCCTTCATAAGGCCGATGTTGCCTTCTTGAACCAAGTCATTTAGAGCTAAGCCGTAACCTTTAAAACCTTTTGCGATATGAACTACAAACCTTAGGTGGGATATAACAAGCTTGCGCGCAGCTTCAAGGTCCTGCTCATAAAAGAACTTACAAGCAAGGTCATGCTCCTCTTCTGCGCTTAGAATAGGAATGGTACGGATTTGCTGCAGATATGCCTCTTCGCTACCGGCGATTATTGCTGGCATCATCGAGTTATTTCTTGCTATTAGTGCAGTTCCGGTCATTTTCATTCCTATAAAAGTGCTAGTTATTCTAGCAGGCATTTGCTTGGATTTGCAATAGGGTAAAAAGTTCCCAGTTTTAGAACAAGATTTAGCAGAAAGTGGTATTCGATTGTTTGAGTAAAAATTACTGGATTAACTAGGCTCAATTTTGCCTAAATGCTTTCCAACTGCAATCCATGATCCTGCAAAACCAAGGCTTGTACTTATAGTGATAAGGGTAAGGCAACCTTTAAAGCCAAGGCCACTTAGGGTAAAGCCGCTGCTGTACAGGTTTGATAGCTTGCTTACTGGGTCTGTCAGTAGTTGAATGCTAATGCTTACCAATATTGATGCTATTATGCCACCAAGTAATCCATAAAGGATGCCGGTATAAAGAAATGGGCGGCGTATAAATGGGTTAGTGGCGCCAATTAGTTTGGTTATCAGGATCTCATCATGACGATTTTGTATATCTAATCTAATGGTATTTCCGGTGATAAGAATAACAGCAAGTGCCAGAAGCGCTCCAATTATCCATATAGCTTTGTTGATAATCTCCATTATAGAATAGAGCCGCTTTACCCACTGCATATCAAGCTGTGCTTGGTCGACTATTGGGTTGTGTCCTAGCGTCTCAACTAATAAGTTGAGCTTTTCTGGGGAGCTGGCCTCTATTCCTGGTCGAATAACTATTACAGCTGGGAGGGGATTGTCATCTAGCGCATCTAGCGCTTGTCCAAATCCAGATAACTTCTTAAACTCCTCTAAAGCAGATTTTGGTGATATATATTCCGTGGATTCAACCTCTGGCATCATATTGATTTGTCGCTGTAGATTTTCAGCCTTGTCTTCGGATATATCTTTTTTGATAAATAGTGATATCTGTGCTGCTCCATCCCAACCAGCAGTAACGATCTCAATATTTTTTATCAGGACATGCATCCCAGTAGGCATGGCTAGGGATATTGCAATAACTGCGGTTGTCATAATACTGGAGACAGGGGCGCGACAGATTCGGCCAAGTGAAGCAAGAAATACTTGGATATGGCGTAAGAAGTACCCTTTTATGAAAAATGACCTCTTTGCTTCTTTGTTTGTATGTGACCTGCTTGAATGAGTGGTATGAGTCTTCATCAATATCCAACCTCGTTCTCGCAATAGTAATTTTCATTGTTGTAGGAATCACAGGTCCCGCCACCATCAAAAATGATCTTTCCTTTCTGCAGGGTGATGATTCTCTTATCCATGCTGTTAATTAGGTCAATATCATGACTAGCAATAAGGATGCATACACCAACCTGATTAAACTGTTCAAAAAGCTGCATGATTTCAGCGGATAGTTCAGGGTCGAGGTTTCCTGTTGGTTCATCCGCTAGGATGATGGGGGGCTTATGCACTACTGCACGGGCAATCCCAACTCGTTGCTGCTCACCGCCGGAAAGGGTCACTGGATAGAGTTTTTCTTTGTTTAGAAGGTTTACCTTGTCCAATGCGGCACGAACTCTACGTCCAATCTCTCGATGCGGAAGGCCTTGTATAACCAGAGGAAGTGCGACGTTGTCGAACACAGTTCGGTCGAATAATAGCTGGTGGTTTTGGAATATTATGCCGATATTACGGCGTAGATATGGAATTTTACCTTTGCGAAGCTTGCTGATATTGATGCCGTTGACAACTACTTGGCCTCTGGTTGGTCTTTCAATGCAGGCAATTAGCTTAAGCAGGGTGCTTTTTCCTGCTCCAGAGTGCCCCGTGAGAAATGACATCTCCCCCTCGTTGAGGTCGAAGCTAACACAGCTTAAGGCTTCGTGCCCTTCGCTATATCTTTTTGTGGCATTATCAAATCGAATCATTCAATTTTTTATGCGCCGCCTTCATCAAATAGGGCTGCGACAAACTCCTCGCCGTCAAATTCACGTAAATCTTCAATTCCCTCTCCAATTCCGATGAAACGGATCGGAATCTGTAGCTTATCAGCAATAGCGAATATGATTCCACCTTTTGCTGTTCCATCTAGCTTGGTTAAGCATACACCAGTAAGGCCGATAGCCTGATTAAATGTGGTTGCTTGGGAAAGGGCATTTTGTCCGGTGGAAGCATCAAGTACTAGAAGAACCTCATTAGGAGCCTCGGCATCGATCTTTTTTATTACACGCTGAATTTTCTTTAGCTCTTCCATTAGGTTGTCTTTGGTATGTAATCTTCCAGCGGTATCGGCAATCAATACGTCAACATCTCTCGCCTTAGCAGCTTGGAATGCATCAAATATAACCGATGCTGAGTCTGCTCCTGTATGTTGAGCAATAACTGGGATCTGGTTGCGCTCCCCCCAAACCTCAAGTTGTTCTACAGCTGCTGCACGGAATGTATCACCTGCTGCAAGCATCACTTTTTGGCCTTGTTGTTGGAATTTTTTTGCAAGTTTACCAATGGTTGTGGTTTTGCCTACGCCATTTACTCCAACTACTAGAATAACGAACGGTTTCTTCTTAGTTACATCAAGCTTTTGTGAACATGGGATGAGAATCTTGCCCATCTCTTCGCGCAAGGTGTTTACCACTACAGAATCATCAGCTAATTCTTTACGCCCGAGTCTATCAAGAAGACGTTGTACAATTGTCTGGGTTGTGTCTACGCCAACATCAGCCAATAGTAGTCTGGTTTCTAGCTCTTCCAGTAGGTCATCATCCAACTGTTTTTTGCCAAGAAACATATTAGATAGGCCATTGGTCAGGCCATGTCTAGTTTTACTTAGTTTGTCTTTTAAGCGGGAAAACAGACCTTTTTTCTTTTCTTTTGGTTCTTCTGTAGCTTGTTCTTCAGCGGTTGTGGTTTCAGCTGTAGATTTTGGTGAAGAGATATTTGCTTCAGCTATTACACTTGCTTTTGCAGGGGACTGTTCCTCTTGAGCAGAAACTTCAGGCTCAATTAGCTCGGCTGAATTAGAATCAGGCTGTGAGCTTTGCTCTTTAGTTGCTAAGTCAGTATTTGCACCTTCAACTTGTTTGGTTTTTTTCTTGCTGCGTAAGAATTTCAACATAATTTAGAGCTTTCATACTAGTGGTTGGTTATAAACAGACGTATTATCTTTGATAAAGTTGTCATCGGCAAACAAATACCATAAATTTGATAAAAATTTTGCATAATCATCATTTTTTTTGTCATAAACGGTACGTATATTTATTACGGAGCAATCAATGCCCAGATTTTTAATGGTTTTTTTATCCAGTATTTTGCTAGCTCAAGCAGTTCAAGCGGGCGAAGTCTCTGAGTTTGAGTTGGAAAATGGATTAAGAATAGTTGTAAAAGAGGATCATAGGGCACCGATAGTAGCCTCACAGATTTGGTATCGGGTCGGTTCTAGCTATGAGCCTGCTGGGATTACAGGAATATCTCATATGCTTGAGCATATGATGTTTAAGGGTACGTCAAAATACCCATCTGGAAAGGCGCGTAAGATTATCGCTGAAAATGGGGGGCGTGAGAATGCTTTTACTAGCCGTGATTATACGGTTTATCATCAGATGATCGAGAAGAGCCGTTTGCATATATGTTTTGAGCTTGAAGCTGACAGAATGGTAAATCTCACCCTTGATGAGGAGGAGTTTAAAAAAGAGCGACAGGTGGTTTTAGAAGAGCGCCGAATGCGTACCGATGATAATCCAAATGCAAAACTATTCGAACGTTTTAATGCTGTGGCATATTTGAGTAATGGTTATTCTACTCCGGTTATTGGTTGGCAACACGATATTGAGAATTACACCCTAGATGATCTAAAGAGTTGGTATCGTTTGTGGTATACACCACAAAACGCAACTCTGGTTGTTGTTGGTGATGTTGATCCGAAAGAGGTGTATGAATTAGCAGATAAATATTTTGCACCGATAAAACCCAGATCGATTAAGCAAGCCAAAGTCTCAAAAGAGATATTACCCTTAGGGAAAAAACAGCTGCAGGTAAAAGCAACTGCGCGCCTACCAATTTTGATTGCAGGTTATGCGACCCCATCCTTTTTAACGATTGAGGATGAGGTGGAACCATACGCATTAACAGTTCTTGCAGGGGTATTAGATGCCGGTGCAAGTTCACGCTTTACTTCGCGTTTGGTGAGGGGTAAAGAGCTGGCTACAGGTGTTGGCGTTGGTTATAACCCATTCAGTCGACTTGATGCACAGTTCAGTATCTATGGTAGTCCAGCTCACGGAGTAGATATCATTGATCTTGAAGATGCGATTGATAATGAACTGTTGGATGTTCAAGAAAATTTAGTAAGTGAAGATGAGCTAAGCAGGGTCAAGGCGCAGATAATGGCTGATGCTGTTTATGAATTGGACTCAGTTGATTCGCAGGCAAATGAGATCGGGATGTTGGAATCAAATGGTTTGGGTTGGCGTTTTGCAGAACAATATTATCAGCGGATAAAACAGGTCACTCCGCAGCAGGTACAAGCTGTGGCTAAAAAGTATCTGGTGGATGACCGTCTTACGCTAGGAAGGCTGATACCTGAAAATGCCAATACTAATATTAACTCTAAGGAAGGGGGAGCTAAATGAGATACATATTATTAGCCGTATTGTTTATTGGTTTTTCTTCCCAGGTTTTTGCCGAGTCTAATATCGATGAAATTAGGGTGGAGCAATGGCAAGCAAAAAGTGGGGTAAATGTTTTATTTGTTCAGGCAGAAGACCTACCTATGGTGGATATGCGCATTATATTTGCTGCTGGGTCAGCAAGAGATGGTGATATTTATGGCTTGGCAAAGGCAACAAATGCGTTAATTAGTGAAGGCGCTGGAGGTGTATCTGCAACTGAGTTAGCGCAAAAATTGGATGATGTTGGAATTAAATTATCAACAGGTAGTGCTAGAGATATGGCCTGGATCGGAATTCGTTCGCTATCTGACTGGGATAATCTAAGGCAAGGTCTTGATGTAATGAACTTGATGCTGACTAAACCTGATCTTACTCAGCAAGCTATAGAGCGGCAGAAACGTTTTATGCGTATAAGTCTGGAGCAGATAAAACAGTCACCAGGAAAGATTGCTGGTCGTGAACTATATAAAAAAATATATCCAAATCATCCATATGGAAAACCAGCAGGTGGAGATGAGAAAAGCATAGGAGCCCTTGGTCGGGAAAGTATTTTTAGCTTCTTTAAACGCTATTATGTTGGTGCAAACGCGACAGTAGCAATTGTTGGTGATGTAGATAGGGTTGCTGCACAAATGATGGTTGATAGTGTATTTGCAGGTGTACCAAGCGGTGAGCCTGCAGAATATTTACCTAAAGCAAAGTGCGTAGCTGAAGAAGTAATTAGTGTGGATTACCCATCGCAACAGACTCATATATTGCTAGGGCAACCAGCGCTGAAAAAAGGTGATTCACGTTTTCCAGCTTTGTATCTAGGGAATTATATTCTAGGTGGCGGTAGCCTTATATCTTTATTGGGGGATGAGATCAGAGTAAAACGAGGGCTTGCATATAGTGTCTATAGTTACTTCTCCACCATGCAGCAACGCGGCCCATTTATTATTGGCAGCCAAACCAGGGGAGAAGAGGCAGGTAAGGCCGTTGAGGTGATGCAACAAGTTTTAAAAGACTTCATCGAACAAGGTCCAACTGCCGAACAGTTGTCGGCAGCTAAGAAGAATATTACCGGAGGTTATCCGCTGCAGACAGCTAGTAATTCAGCCATTGTAAGTTATTTGGGAATGATGGGGTTTTATCATCTTCCGTTAGATTATATGGATACATTTACCAGTAAAATTGAAAAGGTAACTGCAGAGGATGTAAAAAAGGCATTTGCTGAGGTGGTAAACCCAGAGAAGATGGTTATTGTAAAAGTTGGCGGTAACAGTTCAGCTAGTAAGAAATTAGGCATTAATAAAACAGGTGAAAAAAGGTAGTGGCACGAAAACCAGCTAAGAGCGGAAATAGCAAAAATACCGCTAATAACACTTTGCGTATCATAGGTGGAGAGTGGCGTAGTAGGAAACTAGAATTTCCAACAGCTGATGGTTTGCGCCCAACTTCGGGAATGATAAGGGAAACTCTATTTAATTGGTTACAGCACAAAGTGATTGGAGCTAATATTCTGGATATGTTTTCCGGAAGTGGAGCTCTTGGGTTTGAGGCGCTATCTCGTGGTGCTGCTTCAGTAACAATGGTAGAGAAAGATAGAAAGGCAGCTGAGCAATTAAAGACAAATGCTCAGTTATTGCAAACAACAAAGTCCTGGGTGATAAATAGTGATGCTTTAAGTTGGGCTGCGCGTTGTGGAGATTCATTCGATATCGTTTTTCTTGATCCACCCTTTGCCGCGGATATTGCACCTGACTGTCTGGAAGTTTGTAAGTCGGGCTTGGTTAAGAGTGAAGGGTTGGTGTATCTTGAGATCTCCAGGTCGCAGAAACTACAGGTTCCAGAAGAGTTTGAAATTCTTAAAAGCAAAACCAGTGGTAGTGTTATGTATCAACTTTTACAAAGGAAGGGATGATGGGAGCGGTAGCAGTATATTCAGGAACCTTTGACCCAATTACTAATGGGCATGTAGACATAGCCGTAAGGGCAGCTAAGATTTTTGATCGTGTAATTATAGCCATCTCTGATTTTCCGGGTGGCTCAAAGCAGCCAATGTTTAGCGCCGCTGAAAGGCTGGGTATGGCAAAGCAAGTTTTAGCCGAATATAGCAATATTGAGGTGATGACTTTTAGCTCTCTGTTGGTTGATTTTGTAAGTGAGATTGGCGCAAGCGTGATAATTAGAGGAATTCGTTCTTTTACTGACTTCGATTATGAGGCGCAGTTGTCAGGCATGAATAGCCACTTGGCACCAGATATTGAGACGGTTTACTTGAACTGCTCTCCAGAGAATGGTTACATATCATCTACTTTGGTAAAAGAGGTTGCTTATTTGGGGAGAGATATCTCGGCATTATTGCACCCACTTGTTGCTAATGCTTTGGCCGTCAGGATTGCCGAGAAAAAATAGGGAAATATTTTCCACACGTAGGGAAAATTCGCTTATGGAGTTTTAGGGGGTATTTTCCATGGGTGGTATTTGGCAATAAATTCAGGGTCATCAAAATCAGCTTTCGTAGGGATATAACCCATGTAGTCATCTTTTAAATGCTGAAGAAATACACATTCAATGATCTCCGGTGAGTATTTATGCTTAAACTTTTCGATCGCTTGAGTAAGTGCCTCTTTGTTATGGTAGTGATGCCTATGGGAAAAGGGGTTGTAATACTCCATATCCCCAGTTGATAGAACAACATGAAATTTCATTTTATCGAAGTGACTATCTATCCATTTATGAATATCTTTAGCTCTTACTCCACATAGTTTTTTTGTGTTTTTAGCGTGATGTCTAATTTTCATATCAAGGTTACAATTTAGTGGTCTCTTTATCGAATTTTCATATTTAAAACTAACAAGGAAATACTTTTTTTAATTGATAGATAATACTAGTATAGGCCACTATTAAATTAATTGAGAATACAATGTTTCATATCGCTTTGGCTGAACCAGAGATACCACCTAATACTGGGAATATAATTCGTTTATGTGCAAATACTGGTGCCCAGTTGCACTTAATACACCCTATATCATTCGAGCTTGATGATAAAAGATTGCGGCGTGCGGGCCTAGATTATCATGAGTGGGCGAATGTGAAAGAACATCAAAGTATAAATGACTTTATGGATGAATTTTCTAGTAGTCGTGTTTTTGCGCTCTCAACTCACGGTACCCGATCTTATACAGAAGTTGAATATAAGGCAGGTGATGTGTTCTTATTTGGTTCTGAAACAAGAGGGTTGGGAGCTGATTTCTTAGGCAGTATGCCACAGGAAAATGTGCTGAGAATGCCAATGCTAGAAAACAGCAGAAGCTTGAATTTATCGAATACTGCTGCGATTATGCTTTATGAGGCGTGGCGTCAGTGTGGGTTTATAGGCTCAACTATAAACCCATAAAGATAATTATAAATTGGCTAATATAAGTCGAAGAGATCGTTTTAAATAACTATAGTTAACATGGAGATGAGTATGGATAATGATGATTTTGGGGTTAACTCTGATAATGGTGAGATAGGAAATCAAGCGCCACTACCACCAAAAAGTAATGCTGGAAAATATATCGGTGTCGGTTGCCTAGTAATATTTTTGATTTTTATAGCATTAGGTTATGGCGGTTATCGAGCCCTTATGGGGTATATGGAAGACACAGTGGCAGAATATACTGAGTCAGAATCAAGAGAACTACCTAAGCCAATGACTCTAGAGAGTGCATCAGGGCAGACTTTGGATATGTTTGATGACTTTGTTTACGCATTAAAAAATGATGAGGCTGCATACCCACTGGTGTTAGATGCGGAACAAATAAATCAGATTGTTAGCTATCACCCTGATTTTGTAGCATTTGCAGATAAGGTGCATGTTAATATTAATGACAGTTTAATATCTGCTGAAGTTAGTGCTCCTTTGGATATGTTAAAAGAGATGAGCCAGGTTTTTGCAGGTAGATATCTTAATGGTGCGCTTGAATTGGATGTAGAACTCAAAAATGGGCGTTTTGAAGTTTATATTGAGTCAGTAGAAGTGAGGGGAGAGCAGGTTCCTGAGGAGATTATGCAGCAGGTCAGAACAGAGAATTTTGCTAAAGAGTTTAACAAAAAGAAGGATAATAGGGATCTTGTCGAGAAACTAGAATCAATCAAGATTGATGGAGATATTATTGAGATTATCCCAAAGAACGTAATTCTTCAGTAAAGTTTAATTAGATTTACTTTTAGTTCCGTATAAAAAAAGGGCCGATTAGGCCCTTTTTTAAATTCATTCGAAATGAACTCTTATCCTTGAGCCGCAGCTAGGAATGGAGCAGTCATCTCTGAAAGACGAGCCAAATCTTTTTGAGCTAGAGTTTGGATGTCAGTAGCAAATACTTCGCCCATTTTAGCTAGAGTTTGTGCGTCTTCAGCAATTTTCTTGCTAACAGAAGAAGCAACATCTGTTTGCTTTTGGATGAAAGCTTGTAGAGATTCAGCATCCTTAATTTCTGCTGCATTTTTAAGTTGGTCCATACCAAGGTCAGTGTAAGATTTTACAGCGTTAACTTGGAATTGGCTTAGTTTCTCAATGTAATCAACTGTAAGAGTAGTGATTTCATTTACAGGCATAGCGAATTTTTGGCTTTGCTCAGTTAGCTGAGATAGAAGTTGTTCATACATAATCCATTGTCTCCTGAAAAGTAAGTAATTTAATATACTGCGTAGTATACACTGTTAATTGTGCGTCGCAACAATTAATTTTCTACGTGATTATCACTGTATCATTAGAACGAATTAAAGCCTAGCATAATGTAAAAATAATTTTAGACTATATTTCTTATGGTAATTAGTGCATTTATTTATGTGTTAGATTATTAGAGGTGGCAGTGCATCACATATATAACTTTTGCAAAAAAGAAGTTTTAAATAAGGTGGGTTGATATATAGGGGCCTTGATAATCTATGCAATATCCAAGGGAAATAAGGCATCACAAAAAAGATGATGCCTTTAGAAATAGTAATTATTTATTGCGCAGGTAATATTTTCTTTACACCTGTGTTGGTGCCAAGCAAAAGAACGTCTGCTGCATTAATTGCAAATATACCTACGGTTACAACTCCCGGTATATCATTTATCTCTTTCTCAAGCTTTAGTGCAGCAGTGATTTCAAGTCCGTGAATATCAATTATGATATTGCCGTTATCGGTAATAAAACCTTCACGTAATTTAGGTTCTCCACCCATCAGTTTTAGTTTGTTGGTAACCAGTGACTGAGCCATTGGAATCACTTCAATGGGGAGTGGAAACTTACCTAAGGTATTTACCAGCTTTGATTCATCCGCAATGCAGATGAATTTTTCACAATTTGCAGCAACGATCTTTTCACGAGTTAGAGCGCCACCGCCACCTTTAATTAGGTGTAATTCACTATTAGATTCATCAGCTCCATCAACATATACAGGGATGGTTTCATTAACTTCGTTTAGATCAAAAACCTTTATGCCATGTTCCTGCATTCTTTTTGTCGAAGCTTCAGAGCTAGAGACCGCACCTTTAATTTTAAAATCAAGCTCAGCTAAACCATCGATAAAATAGTTAACAGTAGATCCGGTACCAACACCAACAATGGTATCTGGCTTAATATATTCAAGTGCTGCTAAAGCAGTTTCTTTTTTTAGCTGATTTTGATCCATGATGTCTCCAGATGGTATTGGTTTTTAGAAGGCAAGTATTTTATGTCTTTATGTAGAAAACGCAAATCGTCTTATCGATGTGATGACCTAAATAGAGATGAAAAGGGAAAATATGAGGTTAAAGTGAATGGTGTTCAATTTGATGCTGTTTCTTAAAACTATATATATCTTTTTCAGTAACAACAGCGGTAAGTGGAATATCCCAATGGTCACTACTAATTTGTCCTAAACGTTGAAACTCATAAGCCAAACCAATTAGTTTGGGTTTATGTAAAGCTCTGCGCTGAAATAAATAGTTAAATGTTCGGTCATAAAAGCCCCCACCCATTCCTAGGCGGTTACCTTTTGTATCAAAGCCAACAAGCGGCATTAAAACAACATCAAGTTCTTTTGCGCTTATAGAGTTGTTACGGTTAGAGATCACTTCAGGTATTTCAAAACGATTAAAACTAAAACGTGATTTTGGCGTGATGCAACTGAAGTGCATTGGCTGCCATTTCATATGGGGTAAGTTTGGCAAGTAAAACTTTACAGGTTGGTTGCGGCATTTATGGATTAATGGGATAGGATTTATCTCCCCATCAAATGGCCAATATATAGCAACTTTTTTGTTAATAAATATGTTTGTTATTTTAGCAATGCGAGCGCACAGTTGTTTAGAAAAATGGTCTCTCTGCCGTGCTGTAAGTTGGCGCCTTTTGGAACGTAATAATTTTCTTTGTGAATCTTTGTTGTTCATAAGTAGAAGATGTGTTCAGGAGCGCTCTTTAGAGTTGTATAAAAAAGGACATCCTCCGCTTGTGCCGGTCTGGCCGCTGCCCCTGAACCAAAGGTTCAGGTGGGGCGGATGAATCGCTTTGCAGACTTCCCGCACGAAACGGATATGCACAACAAGCAAAAACACTGATGCCCCGTGTTTTGTAATTAGGCTCAAGAGGTACCCAGGCCTTGTTCGAACACAGCAGGGGACGTCACTTACAGATTCTTACAAATAAGGGGGGATGTCAATGGAGCTTGTATCAGTTTGTGATAATAATTTTTTTACGATGTGACGGTATTAAACAAAGGTATAGTTTATTCAATATCTTGCATAAAACTATCAATGTCAGCATTAATTTTTTGGATGCGTTCAAGGGTGTGAGAGTTATTTGGGTTGTCGATTGAGCGATTTTGTAGCATCTCATGTGTAATATTGAGAGCAGCCATAATGGCTATACGATCATTGCCAATAACTTTACCAGAGTTACGGATATCACGCATTTTGTCACTAAGGTAGTCTGCAGCAGAAAGTAGGCTCTCTTTTTCTTCAGCAGGGCATGCAACTAGAAACTCTTTTTCGAGAATTTTAACTTCAACAGGTGTTGGTTTGCTACTCATTTTAATCCCTTCAAAATTAACCCTTTTCCATGGTTTTAAGGCGGCGAATCATCGCCTCTACGCGGCTTTTAGCCTGGTTGTTTTTCTCAAGCAAAGTAGCTTTCTCAGCACTTAAGGCTTGCTGAGATGTACGTAGTGATTTGTTATCTTCTGCTAATTTGGTGCAAAGCAAAGTTAGCGATTTTAACTTATCTTCGAGAATTGTTATCTCTTGATCAAATGAATTCTGTTCCATGTGAAAAATATAGCCCCCATATAGACAGTGGTCAATGATTATTCAATTTGCGATTGATTTAGTTTATTTGCTTTATATAAAAAATCATATTCAACAGTGCAACCGAAACTGGTTATTTAGGAATAATCTGTATTTTAATAAATATTTAGCTGCATCAAACGTATTAAAAGAACACTGGGGATTTCTTGCATAGAAATTGCCCTTGTTTCTGTTAGAATCTTGTTTTGTTAATATGTTTGCATGTGCTTATTGGAGTTATAAATTGTTTTCTTTTGAATATCAAGAGTATATTGATTTGCAGGATGTGCTGGAAGAGGTGAAAGCATCTGTTGGTGCTTCTGAATCACAAGGGATTTTATGCGGTATGGTTGCAGGTGGACAGGGTGATTCTAAAGCAAAATGGATGGCGCAAGTCCTAGAAAATGCTGAGCTAAAAGGTAATGTAGCTAAACAGTGTTTAGTTCTGCTTGATAGGTTGTTTGATAAAACTCAAGAATATATGGCTGATGATGAGTTTAAATTGGAGCTATTGCTACCAGATGATGAGCAGGTAGTTAGTGAGAGAGTTATGGCCATATCGTGTTGGTGCCAAGGTTTTCTTTATGGGCTAGCCGTTTCTGGGGTTGATTTGAGTAGTAAAGATTTATCGGATGAAGCTACTGAGGTTATTAAAGACCTTAGTGAGATATCTAAAGCTGATGCAGATCTTGATGATTCCGAAGAAAATGAACAGGCATTATTTGATATAGAAGAATTTGTACGGATGGGGGTTTTATTACTTGCTGAAATATTTAGACCGTCTGATAAAGGGGAAACAGAGCATTAATTATGAGAATATTAATAAATTATGGATGCTCGGTGATTTGATATGGAAAATTTCTCTGTTGAAGAAAATAAAAAGTTAAAAGAATTTAAAGAAAGAAGAAAAGAGCTAATGCATATGGTTGGTGGTGACTCTATAGTCATTATCCCTGCTGCACCTGAGCGCAAAAGAAATCGCGATGTTTACCACCGCTATCGTCAAGATAGTGATTTTTTTTATTTAACCGGGTTTGTAGAGCCTGAGGCCGTCCTGGTATTGGTTCCAGGGCGAGAGCATGGCGAGGTATTAATATTTTGTCGTGAAAAAGACCCGCTAAAAGAGACTTGGGATGGAAGGCGCGTTGGATTAGAGGCGGTTTGTGACATATTTGCTGTTGATGATTCGTTCCCTATTGCTGATATTGATGACATTCTTCCGGGTATAATTGAAGGGAGAGAAAAGCTCTATTGCACAATGGGGATAGACTCGTCATTTGATAAAAAGGTTATGGGATGGATTAATCATATCAGAGAGCACTCTAGAAAGGGTGTTCACCCCCCTCATGAGATAGTATCCCTTGAAAATTTATTGCATGAGATGCGTTTATTTAAGAGCTCATTTGAAATCAAGATGATGAAGCGTGCAGCAAAGATCTCTGCAGAAGGGCATATAAGGGCAATGCAGGCTTGTAAACCGGGGATGATGGAATATGAGCTTGATGCAGAGATTGTGCATCATTTTATGAAAAATGGCGCAACTTATGCTTATCCATCGATTGTTGGTGGTGGGGAAAATGGGTGTATTCTTCATTATATTGAGAATAATTCTCAATTAAAGGATGGAGACCTGGTTTTAATTGATGCTGGAGCAGAGTATGACCACTATGCGGGGGACATTTCCCGTACTTTTCCAGTAAATGGAAAGTTTTCTGCAGAACAAAAAGCTGTTTATGAGGTGGTTTTGGCTGCACAAAATGCTGCTATTGAAGCTGCAAAGCCTGGGAATCACTGGAATCAGCCGCATGAGCTAGTGGTGCGAGTTATAACTGAGGGCCTTATTGATCTAGGTATACTTGATGGAACAGTTGAAGATCAAATAGAGCAGAATGGCTATCAAAACTTCTTTATGCATCGAACAGGCCATTGGCTAGGGATGGATGTGCATGATGTTGGAGATTATAAGGTCAACAATGAATGGCGTGTATTAGAAAAAGGGATGGCACTTACTATCGAACCCGGTATTTATATAGCTCCATCGAAAACGGTTGATGAAAAATGGTGGAATATTGGAATTCGTATTGAAGATGATGTTGTGATCACGGGAACTGGGAATTCAGTTTTGACTGATTCGGCACCGAAAACGGTTGAAGATATTGAGGCGATTATGGGTTGATTTGTGATGAGTTTTTCGAGGTGTGCTTTTAAGGATAAGATGTAAAAACCCTGGAGATTCCAGGGTTTTTACAAGGGGGAAATTTATTTTCTTTTTCTTGCAATGCTAAGACCAAGTAAACCAAAGCCCAAAATCGCAAGTGATGCTGGTTCTGGTACTTCAGTAGCTACAGAGCTTGTAATAACAACGGCCCAGTCAGAATTTATGCTATTAGCGCGATCATTCCATGTGAACCAAGCATTATCGCTGGATCCAATCCAACTTACAGCATTGTTAATCCAGGTGTCTGCCTGAATGTCAAAATCGCCAAATGAAGATAAATCTATAAGGTTTAAGTTATGACCATAGCCAGGTGCAGAAAACGTAAACAAGTCTAGTTCATCAAAACCAAGAAAATTATTAGTGTTATCATCAATTCCAGCAAATTGCCCTGTGCCATATACGCTATCTCCGTACATAACATCAAAGTCAACTATAACTCCAGCATTGGCAAAAATTGGGAAAATTGATAAAAATGCAATTAAAAAAAATTGTTTCATGTTAGCTCCTTATTATTTGTTGTGACGTGTCTAGCAAGTTGTATGCCTGAAGAGATATGTTTATGAATTTAAGACTATATTTTTTACTTGGTGCTGTTTGGTATTGGTTGGTTGTAAAAAAATGTGACAGGTGTGGTGTAGGATAATGAAAGATAAAGGTCAAATTGGCTTTTCAGCGTTTTAAAAATAATTGGTTTTATTTATAAAGCTATTTTTTTAAAACCAGGTAAAAAGACCTCAACTAAGACGGCTTTATGTTCTGCTATCGAAAGAATTGACCGCCTGCATAAAAGCAAATCACATTTCTTTATTTCAGGGTTATTTGTGATCTCTTCAGGGAGTAGGTCAATCTGTTTTAAATATCCAAAATCCATTTTATCTTTGTGAAACTGCTTATTTTTAAGCAGGAATATTCCAAGGGAACTTTCACCTAGCTGAACCAGTTTAGGTGTTGTTTTGGCTAATTCATGCGGGAAATGCGTCTGAGCATAAATAAGAGGGGTTGTATTGTTATATATGATTGTTTCACGGTAAAAGCTATCTTGATTTTTAGAATAACCGCTACTGATGAGTTTGAATCTAGGGGGATGCTTTAGTTTATCTTGTAGAAATATGGAGACTGGTGTGGTTTTTCGCAGCCATGTAGTCATGTTGCTGTTGTCATCAGGCAGAATTCTATGATCTTTCCATTGAATGCTGTTAAATCTTATCAATTGTAGTGCCAGTCAAAATGTGTAAGGTATCGATGATACCGTGTTTAGTAACGTTTGAGAATAACTGCTGTAATGCATGGTATTTGATATAAAGCATAAAAAGCATGTTATTGTTTGAAAAAACTGGGGGTAAAATGACTATGTTTTGTGGGGTTCTATTTTAAGTTGATGGCAAGTGTTTAGCTGAAATCATATATATATATTTAAAAAACAACGACTATGTCAGCTTCTAGTGTAGATGCTGCGAGGTTTATGAGCTATATACATTATATGAAGTGTTTTTTTATATATCATAATGTTATGGAAGACGTTGTTTGGTAGTAATAAATTACACTGTTATCAGTTTGTAATTAAGTTGATTGTCTTGAGGCTGCTTAAAGGGGTTTTCCACTTGTCGGGAAAAGTGATGGACGTATCGGAAAGCAGCTGCTAGGTAGATAAATAAGTGTTAAAAATAGATGATATGAAAAGTTTAAAAGGTTTTACATTGCTGGAACTGATGGTAACGCTGGCTGTGTCAGCGATCTTGATGTTTATTGCTGTACCATCTTTTGTGTCTTTTATCCGTAATAGTCAAATGACTACACAGGCCAATGCCTTTTTTACAGATTTAAGTCTGACAAAAAGTGAAGCAGTTAAAAGAAATTCTCGGGTTTCTATTTGTTCCAGTACAAATGGTACCTCATGCTCAGGCAGTACAAACTGGGCAACAGGGTGGATTGTGTTTACTGATGCATCAGGAGCATCTGGTACTTTGGATGGCACAGATGAACTATTGAGAATTCATGGTGAAATTAAAGGTGAGGCTACCTTGGCATCGAGCGGTGATACTTTTGTTCAGTTTACACCTTCTGGTTATTCCAGCTCCTATAATGATGCATCAGCAACTGAAACAGTATTTACATTAGACCATAGTGATTGCACCGGGGATCAAAGAAGGGTGATTTCAGTAGCCCCGTTTGGTCGTGTTCAAGTTGACAGAGAAACCTGTGGCAGTTGATAGCAAGGTGTTTAATATGAAAGATAAAAGCACTAGAAATTATAATTATCCTCATAGTCTGATAATAGCTAAAAAGCACAAAGGCTTCGGAATTTTAGAGATTTTAATAACTGTATTTGTATTGGCAGTGGGGCTTCTTGGAATAGCATCACTGCAGACCCTTGGATTCCGTGCCAGTCAAAGCTCATATATGCGTACTATTGCTGCTTATAAAGCGTATGAAATGATCGATAGAATGCGTGCAAACCCTGATGGGATATCTGGTGGTAGTTATAATGCAATTTCTGGAATCCCAGAAGTTGCAACTAACTGCTCACAGACAACATGCTCAAGTTCAGAGATGGCTGTATATGATACCAATCAATGGAATGATGAACTGGCTGGTCTTTTACCGACAGGTCAAGGAACCGTTGCAGGGGCTGGATCAGGTTCTGTATTCCAGGTAACTATTCGCTGGGATGAGAGTAGAACCGGAGCAACAGGAACTGGGTGTAATCCTGATAGCGATTCAGATTTACAGTGTTTTACTGTTAATGTGCAGTTATAAAGTAAAGTGAGGCGGTAAATAACCGAGAACAACATGAATAATCAAGCACACAGGCAGTCATTGAAAAAAGTAATATCAGTTGCAAGGCAAACAGGACTATCTTTAGTTGAATTAATGATAGCTATGACAATAGGCTTAATATTACTTACAGGTGTTTTGCAGATTACTATTGCTAATAGTGATAATAGCCGCCTGCATGAGCAAATGTCGCGGGTGCAAGAAGCCGGCAGATTTGCAATTGATGTAATATCTAAAGATATTCGAATGGCAGACTTTTGGGGGTGTGCTTCATCTATATCTAAAGTCACAAATAACTTAAACCCTGCAGGTGCTGATTACTCAGGGCTTGAGTTTGATGGTGGTGTTGCTGGTGCAGATGGGGCATCTAATGGCCCGGATTCAATTACTTTGAGTGGTGCGTATGGCTTAGGATTAACAGTTCAGTCACCTTATGGTCCGCAGGCCAATTCAAACATAAAAGTTCCTGCTGATAACTCATTGGAGCAGTTTGGTATTGTTTTGCTTAGTGATTGTTTGGCAGGCGATATCTTTGAAATAACTAACTCTAATCCAGATAGTGGTACCGTAGTTCACAATACTGGTACTGTGGCAATTGGCCCTGGTAACTATAACCCAAGTCCAACCTGTGTCAGTGGTCATTGTCTTTCTAAGGTATATGAAGGTGATGCTCAGATCTACCAGTTGCAAAGCCTTACTTATTCAATACAGCAAGCTGCATTTGAAGAGCCAGTTTTAGTGCGAAGCTTAAATGCAGGAACACCGGTTGAATTAGTGTCAGGTATTGAGGATATGCAGCTTGAATATGGTGTTGATACAAATGGGGATGGTGTAGCCGATATATATAAGACTGCTACACAGGTTACAGCAGCGGGTGAATGGGAGGTAGTTATCTCAGTTAAGCTGTCCCTTTTAGTCAGGTCTCAAGAAACTATTATGTCTGAAACACAAGTTTATGATTATAACGGTGTTGAAGTGACCTCTTCAGATCGCAGGCTAAGGCGAGTATTCACTACAGTCGTAACCATAAGAAATAGAACCATCTAAAGGTATATCCATGATTAGTAAATTACCAGCAGTAGTGATTAAAAAAGAGAAAGGTGCCGTACTGGTAGTTGGTCTTATTATGCTGCTAATTATGACCCTTCTTGGTATTACCACTATGCATACATCAGTAATTGAGGAGCATATGAATGGTAACCTTCGTGACAAACAGCTTGCATTTCAAGCAGCAGAATCAGCAGTTCGAGATGCTGAGCTATTCGTTGAAAATATAGTTTCAACTGCTGCATTTGACGGCAGTGGTGGGCTTTATGGTGTAGATGACACTGAGCCTGATTTTGACGGTACTTGGGATGATTCAAATTCTCGAGAATATAGTGGAAGCTTGGGAGGAGTAAATACAATCCCAAGATACAGAGTCAAAATGATTGGTGAGTTTGGTGAAGCAAGTGGTGCAATCAATATTGGGCGTTATGGTGAATTAAAGGCTCAGGCTGGCGTAACCGCTTTTTTAATCACAGTGCGTGGTACAGGCGGAAGTGATAATTCCGTTGTATATGTGCGGTCCCATTATGGCCGCAGGATAAGTGGATAGATTTAGTAAGACTAAGTTGAAGTAAGTGCTGGTGTGAATTGGAGGAGAAAAGAGATGAATACCATAAATAAAGCAAAGCTTGGTAAAGTGATGGCGCTGCTTTTTGTGAGTAGTTTTGCTCCAGCGCTCTATGCTGCACCTGGAACATTAGCTGATAGCCCATTATTCTTATCAACAACAGTTGAACCGAATATTTTTTGGACAGTTGATGATTCAGGAAGTATGGAATTTGAAATTTTGGTGGAAGGAGTTTCTGGCGGAACCCCTGTTATTGGAGGCGAGGAATACTACGTTCTTCCTCATACTGCTAACCAGTATGATGGTAACACATATTTTACTCGAACAATGCCGTCAGAGGGAACAGTAACTGGAGCTTGGAAGGTTCGTAATCATAACTATAATGTTCTTTATTATAATCCAGCGATAACATATACCCCGTGGGCTGGATCAGATGCAGCTGGAGCTCCATTATTCACTGATGCTAATCCTGCTGCAGCATATTATGATCCATCAAGTACTGGTGATGGCACTTTAGATTTAACAACATCAATCACATACAAATACAGGGATAATAGTAATGATACTATTTTTCCCGCAAGATATTATACCTGGACTGATGCTGATGGTGATGGAGTAGTTGAGGATTCAGATATTGTTGCAGCGGATAATTTAGTTGAGATTAAAAGCTCTACTGCAACTTATACGGGGGGCGTTGATCGAGTTGATTGTGCGGCGGCTCCAACCTGTACTTATGCGGAAGAGATTCAAAACTTTGCCAACTGGTATCAGTTTTATCGTAAAAGAGAGTTTATTGCTAAGTCGGCAATGGGTAGCGTGGTTCAGGGCAATTCCTCTTCACGTATGGGAATTCGTGGGTTCAATATTGGTCATATTGCTGATGTAGTTAGTTTGAGTGATTCAGCTAGTAAAATTGGTTTTTTAGATGAGGTTTATGATTTTTACGCGCAAAAAGCAGGTACTGCTGCGAGAAGATCATTGCAAGGAACAGGGGAATATTTTGAAGGACAAATTGACGGGCTATCTTCGCCAATATTGTCTGCAGGTAACGGAGGTACATGTCAGCAGAATTTTAATATCCTGATTACTGATGGATATTGGAATGGAGGTGATCCTGATTTATCACCGGATAATATTGATGGTGATAATAATACCGATTTTGATGGTGGATATTATGCTGATAGTTATGGTAATACCTTAGCAGATGTCGCAATGCATTACTATGAACGGGATTTAGCAACGGCTCTGGATGATAAAGTACCAACAACCCCTGGAGTTGATGAGGCAGATCATCAGCATTTGGTAACTTATACTGTTGCGTTTGGTATTGAAGGCACTCTTGATCCGGAGACCCAAGACCCTCTTGATTCCAATCCAGGAACATTTTGGCCAAACCCAACCAGCGATTCAGCGAAAGTTGATGACCTATGGCATGCAGCCTATAACAGTAGAGGTCTATATTTGAATGCACAAAAACCAGGGGAGTTAGTTAGCTCTTTGGAAACAGCGCTGGAAAATATTGATGATCGTTCTGGAAGTGCAGCTGCAGTAGCGTTTAATACAAATACACTTACAACAGGCAGCTCTGTATTTCTTGTGCTATTTAACTCTAATAGGTGGAGTGGGAATGTATATAAGTATGACCTAGATCCAATTACCGGAGCTGTATCAGATACCATTTCTTGGGAGGCATCATCAGTTTTAGACTCAAGGAATTTATCGACTAATTCAAGAGTGATTCTAACCAATAATGGTACTGATGGGATTCCTTTTCAGTGGGCAAATATCACAACAGCTCAAAAGAATGATTTGAAAACTAACCCTGCTGGTGGAACTGATTCTGATACAAAAGGAGAGGCGCGTTTAGATTATTTGCGTGGTGATCGTTCTAATGAAAGCGCCGGTTATAATTATAGAACCAGATCTAGTCGCCTAGGTGATATTGTGCATTCTAACCCTGTGTATGTTGGGGCACCATCCATGTCATGGCCTGATAGCGCACCTTTTCCAACACTAACAGAAGGCTATTCAACTTGGAAAGCATTGGATGCAGTAAAAAATAGAGAGCCAATGCTATATGTTGGTGCTAATGATGGAATGATGCACGGGTTTAGGTCTAGCGATGGAAAAGAAATGATGGGATATATTCCATCTAACCTATTTTCAACAGACACTAACAGCGGCCTGCACTATCTTGCAGATCCAGCTTATTTGCATAGATATTATGTGGATCTTCCTCCAACTGTTACAGATGCGTATGTAAAAGTTGATGCGGCAGGAACAGCAGCATGGAGAACCTTGCTTCTTGGAGGTCAGAGAGGAGGAGGAAAAGGTTTATTTGCACTCGATATTACCTACCCAACTTCTTTTTCTGAAGCAAATGCTGCGGATACAGTTCTTTGGGAGTTTACCGAAACAGATTTAGGTTATACATATAGTGAGCCAACAGTTGCTTTGATGAATAATGGTAAATGGGCAGCAATATTTGGTAATGGTTATAATAATACTGGTGATGGAGAAGCCCACTTATTTGTTGTATATCTTGAAGGTGGTTTAGATGGTATTTGGACTAGCGGTACTGACTACATCAAAATTACTACAGGAACAGGTTCTTCAGGTACTAAGAATGGCTTATCAACCCCCGCTGTAATTGACACAGATGGAAATGGCACTGCTGATAGGGTGTATGCCGGAGATCTATTTGGTGATATGTGGGCATTCGACCTATCAAGTTCAAACGATTCAAGCTGGAGTGTGGCTTATAAGCAAGGTTCTACTCCTAAACCAATATTTGATGGATCTACTACTCAGCCAATTACTGTAGAGCCGGTTGTTGCTAATCATCCAACTGAGGTTGGAAGTTCGCCAAACTATATGGTTTATTTTGGTACAGGACAGTATTTGGTTGATACAGATAAAACTAATACCGATTCTCAGTCATTTTATGGAGTATGGGATGAAGGTACAAAAGAGTTAGGGCGTTCAAACCTTGTTGAGCAAACTTTTGAAACAGGGTTTGCAAGTAATGTAAGGGTGTTGAGTAATAATTCTGTAGCTTATGATGGTAGTGGCGGTACAAAGCGCTATGGGTGGTATATTGATTTGCCAACATCTACAGAGCGGGTAGTAGTTAATCCTGCAATACGTGGTGATATCGTTTATTTCAACACATTGATCTCATCCACTGATCCTTGTACTTATGGTGGTAGTGGTTGGTTGATGGGAGTTGATATGATAACCGGTGGTAGACCAGATTCAGAAAATACCATCTTTGATGTTAATGGTGATGGTGTTGTTGATGCAAGTGACTTGCTGACTAATAGTGATGAATCTATCTCAGGCGCTGGTGCAAGCGGTATCCAATATGCAGGAGGTATACCAGCTGAATCAGCATTTTTGGGAGACTATCAATATACTCCAGGAACAAATACAGATGATGGAAGTGATATCGAAGTGAATAAAATTCAGGATCTTGGTGATAACCAGACTGGAAGGCTCTCGTGGGAAGAAATATCACTAGATTAGATTAGGAGAAGATGATGAAAAAGTTATTACTACTGATAGCGATTTTTTTCCCAATGGTGGCAAGTGCAGAAGCTCCATCTTGGTACCCTCAGGAAGATTTTGTACTTCAAGGCACGATTGACCGGATAAATATTCTGGAGAGATCTTTGGTTATTTCTGACTCAAGTTTGGTTTTTGCTTCAAAGGTAAAAGTGCATAGCTTGACGCAGGAGTTTTATCCACTTTCTAAGCTTAAAGTTGGTGATGTTGTTGGTGCCAATGCTATTGATACTCCCGGGGGTATTCGGCAGGTTGTAGAGATATGGTTGCTACAGGCGCCAAATTCTTCTGGTACGCCAGCCTCCCAAACTATTTCTGACCAACAGCTAAGAAAACAAGATAGGGTCAGTTCAAAGGTAAGAAAATGATGGAGAGAATGATGTTAAAGAAAGAGTATGGAATAACCTTGATAGAACTGATGATAGTGGTTGCGATTATAGCTATAATCGCATCTATTGCTATACCATCTTATGAAGGACATGTGCAGAAAACGCGTAGGTCTGATGGGCAGGCGAAGTTGATGGAAGTTATGTCTAACTTGGAAAGGCATTATTCACTTAATAATACATATGTTGTAAATCTTTCGACTTTGGCAGCATACACTACCAACCCTGTTACAAGTGATGAAAGCTATTATCAAATTAGTGCAGAAGCTTGTGGCAGCAGTATTGCAAATTGCGTAAAGTTAACAGCAGCTCCACAAGGTGCTCAGGCAAATGATACCAAATGCGCTAGCCTTACTTATGATTCTAGAGGTGAGAAAGGTGAAACTGGTTCAGGCAGTCGTAATGACTGTTGGTAGATGTATAGATTGCAATGATTATTAGTAATTGCTAATATGTTGAAATAAATGATTATGCAGGGGAGTAGTATGTCTGCAGACAAGAATACCCATTACATGGGGAAAGAGCGCAGAGATCAGCAGCGCAGGACTGGTGCAGATCGCAGGCAAATGGTGCGATTTTGCGATAAGCCTGAGCGTAGAACAGGTAAAGATAGACGCAATTTTCAAGGTATTTGGAATTCACGCTGTACTATATAGCTTGAAATCGTGTTTTATCAATTAGAATAATTATTTTTTATGCAAAAGCCAGTAACTAAAAATAGTTATTGGCTTTTTAGTTTCTAAGCTTATTGTTTTCAATGCTTGCTCTGTGCATCAAAAAAAATTGAGCAAGTTATTATGTTCTAAAAAATTGATGTTTATTGCTTGAGTTAAGTGCTGCTTGAAACCATGTTATAATTGTTATAAAGCAGCATAGTTTTAACGCAAAATTTCTACTGAAATATGAATTTATATTTAGGAGTTATTTTCAATTTTATCCATTTAGACGGCGATATGTTACGATTTACAAATTAAGTGAAACGGACTTTATTATTCATGAGTAAATCGCTTCTTAAATCATCATTTGTTGTAGCAACTATGACTATGCTTTCGCGTATTTTTGGGGTTGTTCGTGATGTTGTATTTTCCCACTATCTTGGGGCGACTGGTGGTGCCGACGCATTTTTTATTGCATTCAAGATTCCTAACCTTATGCGTAGAATCTTTGCTGAAGGAGCGTTCTCTCAGGCATTTATCCCTGTGCTAGCAGATCATAAACATCAAGGTGATATGGAATTAACACGCCGTTTTATCGCTGATGTTTGGGGGACTCTTGGAGCTATTTTGTTCTTGGTTTCCGTTGTTGGCGTGTTTATAGCTCCAATCATTGCATTTTGTTTTGTACCTGGTTGGTACTTTGATAAACCAGATCAGTATGAGCTAACGGTTCTGCTACTCAGGTTTACTACACCTTATATACTGTTCATATCTCTGGTAGCTTGTGCAGGCGGCATACTTAACTCTTATGGAAAATTTGCGGTGCCGGCTTTTACCCCGGTTCTTTTAAATATATGCTTGATTTTTGCCACTATATTTATTACTCCTTACTTTGAAAATCCACAGATTGGGATTGCTTGTGGTGTATTTATTGCTGGAGCTGCGCAGCTATTATTCCAGATCCCTTTTTTGTTAAAGCTTGGCATATTGAGTAAGCCAAGTTGGGGTTGGAGAACTCCGGCAGTAAAAAAAGTTGTAAAGTTAATGTTGCCATCTATAGTTGGATCTTCAGCATCACAAATAAACTTACTTGTTGGAAGCATTTTGGCATCTACACTGGTCACTGGAAGTGTTAGTTGGTTATATTATTCTGATCGTCTAATGGAGTTTCCGGTAGGGGTGTTTGGTATTGCTGTTTCTACCGTGATTCTTCCAAAACTATCGCAGCAACATGTTGGCGATAATCAGGAACATTTTTCTCGAACCCTTGATTGGGCGCTTAGACTTGTTTTGATAATTGGAACTCCTGCAGTTGTTGGGCTTATCTTTTTATCCGAGCCGATAATAGCAACTATTTTCGGACATGGAGTAATTTCAGCACATGATGTCACTATGGCTTCGAATAGTCTGATAGCTTATGCAATTGGCACACAGGGGTTTATCTTGGTAAAGGTCCTATCACCTGGTTTTTTTGCTCGTAAGGATACAAAAACGCCGATGCGATTTGGGATAATCTCTGTGATAGCGAATATTGTGCTGAGTTTGATTCTTCTCTACCCTCTACAGCATGTTGGATTAGCTTTGGCTACTTCATTAGCTGCAATTGTTAATGCAGGCTTATTGTTTATTACCCTCTATCGTCGGAAGGTCTATGTGCCAGATAGTGGTTGGATGCTGATGTTTATCAGGGTGTTATTAGCGAATGCTGCCTTGGGTGCGTTTCTTTTTTATTTTTCATCTATATCTAATCATTGGTTTGAACAACTGTTGTGGGATAAGGTTATTTTTTTATTGAAGATGGTATTCGGTGGTGGGGCTCTGTATTTTGTTTTATTAATGGCTTTGGGGTTGCGACCCACGCAATTGAAAGCAGGTATTAGCTGATTCGCACCTATGCTCAGCCAAACTTATTGTTTTGCATTTTTGCCTAAATGTCATTTCAGAATATTTATTCTTTATAGCGCTTTTAATAGGGGATAGGTGCTTTGAACTCTAAAATTGGGGCTAGGGTTAAGTTTTAGGTCATAAATTCATTGAATTAACTCGCAATTATTGGATATTTTTAGCATAATTCACTGTTCTGGTTATCCGGTTCATCACTTGGAATATGCATTTAATTCGTTCGCTTAAAAAGTTCAGACATCAAAGCGATGGTTGTGTTGCAACTATTGGTAATTTTGATGGTGTGCATCTTGGTCATCAAAAGATGATGCGAGAATTAGCCAAAAAAGGGAAAGAGTTAAATCTGCCAGTGGTAGTGGTTACTTTTGAGCCACATCCGAAAGATTTTTTTGTACCACAATTTGCTCCATCTCGTATATGTCGCATGCGCGATAAACTGGCTTTTTTACGTGATTGTGGGATCGATTATGTTTATCTAATCCGCTTTAATAGCGGAGTAGCTCATATGAAGGCTTATGAGTTTATTGATAATACTTTGGTTGCTGGTCTTGGTATAAAATATCTTGTTGTTGGTGATGACTTTAGATTTGGTGCAGCAAGAGAGGGTGATTTTGACCTGTTGGTTGCACAAGGGAAGGAGAAGGGGTTTACAGTTTCGCGTATGCCGACCTACCCGCTGGATGGTTCCAGAGTAAGCAGTTCCAGGATCCGTGCTTCGTTAATGGAGAACGATATTGGCTACGCAGCAAAATTGCTGGGGCGTGAATATAGTATTTCTGGGCGTGTAAGGCATGGTTTGAAACTTGGTAGAAAGTTGAACTTTCCAACGGCAAATATTGGATTGCCGCAGATGCCATTTCCAATAAATGGTGTCTATTTTGTCCGTGTTTATGGTTTGGGAAGTAACCCATTACCTGCAGTTGCAAATGTTGGTTGCCGGCCAACAGTTGATGGTAGCTTGACGGTGCTGGAGGTTCATCTGCTTGAATTTAACGAAGATATTTATGGCCGTTATATCAGGGTAGGATTTCTCCATTTTTTGCGTACTGAGCAAAAATTTGATTCGATTGAGCAGTTACGGGAGCAGATTGAGCAGGATGTTGCTCAGTCTAAGAAGTTTTTTAATATAAATTAAATTGGGTATGTCCGTGAGTAAAGAAGATTCTTCAAGTAAAAATTACAAAGATACGCTAAACCTTCCTGAAACACAGTTTCCAATGCGTGGAAATCTGGCAAAGCGTGAGCCGGATATGCTCAAAGATTGGTATGCAAAGGATATCTATAAAAAAATAAGAGAGGTATCTAAAGGAAGGAAAAAGTACATTTTGCATGATGGCCCTCCATATGCAAATGGCGATATTCACATTGGACATGCAGTAAATAAGGTTCTTAAAGATTTTATTGTTAAGAGTAAGACCTTAAGTGGATTTGATGTTCCTTACATTCCTGGTTGGGATTGCCACGGCCTACCAATTGAAACTCAGGTTGAAAAGAAGGTTGGAAAAGTAGGCAAAAAAGTTGATGCCAAAGGATTTAGAAAATTATGCCGAGAATATGCCGGTAAGCAAGTTGATGGCCAAAAAAGAGACTTTACCCGCTTAGGAGTTTTTGCTGAGTGGGATAAGCCATATTTGACGATGGATTATCAGACCGAAGCTGATATTTTGCGTGTCCTTGGAAAAGTTATAGAAAATGATCACTTGGTTCGGGGTTTTAAACCAGTTCACTGGTGTATGGATTGTGGTTCATCTTTGGCGGAGGCTGAAGTTGAGTATGAGGATAAAGAGTCTCCTGCAATTGATGTTAAGTTTGATGTGGTTGATAAAGATTTATTTTTACAAAAAACAGGCTGCGATGTAACTTCTGAAACCCCTGCTTTGGTAATTTGGACCACAACTCCGTGGACACTGCCAGCGAACCGAGGTGTATGTCTCCATCCAGATCTTGACTATGTGGTTGTATCTTTTAAACAAGGCGATAAACAGCAATTGGTGTTGTTAGCAGAAGCACTTTATAGCCAAGCAATGTTGCGCTATGACGCAGAAGATGTACAGGTTGTTGGTAGATGTCATGGTGCTGACCTGGAAAATATGGAGTTGAAACACCCGTTTTACGACAGAATTGTTCCGGTAATACTTGGCGATCATGTGACTACCGATGCTGGTACAGGCTCAGTACATACTGCGCCAGGTCATGGTGCAGATGATTATCTGGTTGGTCAGCGTTATGGGCTAGAGGTTGATAATCCAGTTGGAGCAAATGGCTGCTTCTTGGAAGGAACTGAGTTGTTTGCTGGAGAACATGTTCTTAAGGCCAATCCTAAGGTTGTAGCAGTTCTTGAGGAGCGCGGTGCTCTTTTGAAATTTGAAAAGCTACTACATAGCTATCCACATTGCTGGAGACACAAAACTCCGGTTATCTTTCGTGCGACACCACAGTGGTTTATCGGCATGGACAAGAAAGGTCTGCGTCAAGATTCTATTGATGCGATTAACAATGTTGATTGGATTCCAGGTTGGGGTAAGGCGCGTATCGAAGGGATGGTGGAGAAATCACCTGACTGGTGTATCTCGCGTCAGCGTATTTGGGGTGTTCCAATAGCCCTGTTTGTGCATAAAGAGACGCAGGAGCCGCACCCAGATAGTGTAAGACTTATTGAAGAGGTGGCAAAAAAGATTGAGCAGGGTGGTATCGATGCTTGGTTTGAAATGGATGTTGCTGAGATGCTTGGCGCTGATGCTGAAAATTACGAGAAGGTGCATGACACCCTGGATGTATGGTTTGATTCAGGAGCAACCAACTTCTCCGTAATTGACCAGCGTGAGCAACTTGAGTTTCCAGCAGATCTTTATCTTGAAGGCTCTGACCAGCATCGTGGTTGGTTCCAAACCTCTTTGAAGCTTTCAATGGCTATGCGCGGCAAACCACCATTTAAGCAGGTTTTAACTCATGGATTTGTTGTAGACGCTAACGGTAAGAAGATGTCAAAGTCGGCTGGCAACGTAGTCTTGCCGCAGAAAGTATTTAATTCGCTTGGAGCTGATATCCTTAGATTATGGGTGGCAGCAACAGATTATACAACCGAGATGAGGGTGTCTGATGAGATCTTAAAGCGCGCAGCAGATTCTTATCGTCGTATGCGTAATACAGCTCGTTTCTTATTGGCTAATCTTTCAGGTTTTGATCCAAAAGTTCATATGCTGGATTCTGCCGATATGATTGCGATTGACCGCTGGGCAGTGAGTAGAGCGGCTGAGATTCAGCAGGAAGTTATTCAGGCGTATAACGATTTTGATTTCCACCTTATCTATCAAAAAGTGCATAACTTTTGCTCAATTGATATGGGTGGCTTCTACCTGGATGTTATTAAGGACAGGCAGTACACCACTGCTGAAGATAGTGTTGCTCGTCGTTCAGCACAGACAGCTATATACCATATTATTGAGGCGCTAACCCGTTGGTTGGCACCAATCCTGAGTTTTACATCTGAAGAGATCTGGGAAGAGATCCCTGGTGAACGTGAAGATTCTATATTCTTTGTAACTTGGTATGAGTCTCTGCAGCAGCTGGATGAAGATGGTCAGTTTAACAAAGGTTTTTGGGATAGCTTGATTAAGGTTCGTGAAAGTATAAATAATACTCTCGAAGGGTTAAGAGCGGGTAAGAAAATCGGTTCCTCCTTGGATGCAGAAGTAACTATATATTGTGACGAAAGCTTATTAGGAAAACTCTCTCTGGTTGAAGATGAATTGCGTTTCGCCATGATCACCTCTTATATATATCTTAAGCCTTTAAGTGAAAAGAAAGATGGTCTGGAAGTAATTGAACTGGAAAATGGAGAGAAGTGTGCAATAGCTGCAGCTGTTTCTGAGCATCCAAAATGCGTTCGTTGCTGGCACCATCGTGAAGATGTTGGAAGTGATTCAGAGCATCCAGAGCTTTGTTCTCGCTGTGTAGAGAATGTTACAACTGCTGGTGAGAACAGGCAGTATGTGTAGCAAGTGTGGCTTAAAGGCTGACTGGAGTTACAGATGTTAAAGTGGTTGTGGCTATCCGTGATAGTGGTTGTGCTTGATCAGGTAACTAAGGTTTTAGTTGTGCAAAACTTTCAGTATCAAGAATCGATTGCGGTATTACCACTATTTAACTTAACTCATGTGCATAATTATGGTGCTGCGTTCAGTTTTCTAAGCGATGCAGGTGGATGGCAACGCTGGATGTTCACAGGGTTAGCTGCTGTGGTTAGTTTGGTTATTATAGTTTGGATCAAAAACTTAAATAGTGGAGAAAAATATACAGCACTTGGTTTAGCCTTGGTTCTTGGTGGTGCCATTGGCAATCTTGTAGATAGAGTTTACTACGGGTATGTAATAGATTTTCTTGACTTTTATTTAGGTAATAATCATTGGCCGGCATTTAATGTTGCAGATATTGCCATATCTCTTGGTGTTGTTGCACTTATTATCCTATCATTTTTTGATAAAAAGAGAGAGGAAGCCTAATTGCATAATATTTTGATGGCTGAGAGCGGTCTCAATAGAGGGCGAAAAGGGTGGTAAAGAGAGTTATTTTAGCGAATCCGCGCGGTTTTTGCGCTGGGGTGCAAAGGGCGATCGAGATAGTTGAAAAAGTGCTAGCAAAGTACGGTGCTCCTATCTATGTGCGGCATGAAATAGTACATAACCGTTTTGTTGTAGATGGATTGCGTGCAAAAGGCGTTATCTTTGTTGAGAATGTAGAAGAGGTGCCGAATGGCGAAATAGTCATTTTTAGTGCTCACGGGGTCTCTAAAGAGGTTGAAAAGAAGGCAGAATCTAGAGGTTTGAGGGTGTTTGATGCGACATGCCCTTTGGTAACCAAGATCCATTCGCAAGTAATTAGAAATGCAAAAGATGGAAAAGATACTGTTTTAATTGGTCACCCAGGCCACGCTGAAGTTGAGGGGACTTTGGGGCAGTTTACCGGAACTGCCGATGGCTCTGCAAAGATGCATGTTGTTGCATCTGTTAAAGATGTCGAGAGGTTGGAAATTGCTGCAGGTACTCAGCTCTCATTTGTAACGCAAACAACACTTTCTGTAGATGATGCTCAAGAGATACTGGATGTTTTAAAGAACAGGTACCCTCAGATTTCTGGCCCAAAGAGGGAGGATATCTGTTATGCAACGCAAAATAGACAAGATGCAGTCAAAAAGATTTCTAAACAAGCTGATGTTATATTTGTTGTAGGCTCAAAAAATAGTTCTAACTCAAATAGACTAAAAGAGATTGGGCAAAAGCAAGGGGTGGCGGCATACCTTATAGATTGTGCCGATGAGATTGAACTGCATATGATAGATGGCGCTAAGGTTATTGGTGTAACTGCTGGAGCATCAGCACCGGAAGAGCTGGTGAATGAAGTGCTTAAAAAATTAACTGCCGATGGTGGTGTTATCGAACAGGTAGGTGATGTTATTGAGGATATCGTATTCTCATTGCCAAAAGCACTTGAAGAATAAAATTTGATTGAAAAAGGAATGGGTCTACAAGGTAACGATTTGGATAAGGAAAAAAACAAGAGAATACTAGTTGTAGATGATAGTAAGCTGGCAAGAATGATCGTCAGCAATATCATAATGGTTTATTTCAGTGATTGGGAAATTACTGAAGCTGAGAATGTAATAGATGCAGCAGAAAAATCTAAGAATAAAACATTTGATGCAATTACTTTAGATATGAATATGCCTGGAAGAGATGGATTATCATACGCTCCTGAGCTGCAAAAAATGCATCCCCAAGCAAAAATTGCGCTGCTTACAGCAAACGTCCAACCAAAAGTCCAACAAAGAGCAAAAGAGATAGGTTTGTTTTTTATTCCCAAGCCAGTTTCTTATGATAAGTTACTTGGGTTTATGGAAGATATTTAAAATTATAAGAATAAAGCTTCTTTATCCGTTTTATGCCAATATTTATAGATATAAAGCTTAAATTAACTCCTAAGTATTAAACTGAAAATCCAAGCTTTATTTTTTTACATAAAACCATAGATAGAACCTTTAGATGAGACTATGACCAACCTAACACTTTTGGTTATTAAGGGGTGGAGAAAGTTGAAAAGTAAGTTACACTATATCGGTGTAAAAAAGCTTGACACTTTTGTTGGGCGGTAATAGGCTATTTTTTTAACTTCCTGTTTTTTTAAAAGTTGTTTCGAAGGCGAAATGCATTCTTTCTGCATGGGGTGTCGCGAAATCGAATTTTTTATATTAATTATTTTGAGAATGCAATTACATGGATAATTTTGAGCGTAAATCGTATTCAACTCATTTTTTATGGAATAGATATATTCGGGTATTTCGAAGTTATTTGCCTGCATGGTTAGTGGTACTAGGCTGCATTGAACTGCTTGTATTGATGTTGCTTTCATATCTTGCAGCAGGGTCTTTTGACTTATATCGATTAACTACTGCGCCAGATGTAGCGGTTTCCTTATATCTGTTAAAGGCGTTGGTTTTTAGTTTAACAATCTGGGTGGCTATGATCTCCATGGGATTGTATCAACGAAGATTGAGAGAAGGTGCTGCTGGTATAGCGCTTCGAGTTGTAATAAGCCATTTGTTTGGAGCACTTGCGCTATTTTCGATTTATTTCATAATCCCTCCAATATCCATCCATTATAAGGTTATGGCGGTAGTTCTAATAATTTCATATAGCGCTATTTTAACAGTTAGAATTACATTTTTACGTCTAGTTGGTACCGATGTATTTAAAAGCCGCGTGTTAGTTTTAGGGGCGGGCAAAAGGGCGGCAAATATTCTCGGGTTAAAACGCTGGATTGATACCGTTGGATATTCAATTGTTGGATTTGTGCATCTTGATGATGGTGAAGCTCTTGTAGATCACGATAAAGTGATTGATTTAGAAGGGAAGTCTCTTGCTGAATATGTAAATGAAAATAGAGTTGATGAACTCGTAATTGCTTATGATGAT
Organism: Gammaproteobacteria bacterium; assembly: GCA_033852135.1. Classification (GTDB taxonomy): domain Bacteria; phylum Pseudomonadota; class Gammaproteobacteria; order QZLD01; family QZLD01; genus QZLE01. The sequence continues at coordinate 87,632 of JAWSVB010000017.1, forward strand.
CGCCGAAGAAAGATGCCTATGGTTGACCTGCTAGATTGTAAGATGCAGGGAGTGCATGTAATTGACCTGTTAACTTTTTATGAAAGAGAGACTTATAAATTAAAGTTAGATGTAATGGATCGCAGCTGGTTGATTTTCTCCGATGGGTTTCAGAGCGGTATCTATGCTCGCTGGTTCAAAAGGCTGCTTGATCTAAGTGTGAGTGGTGCAATTCTGCTAATGACACTACCTATTATGCTTATTACCGCGATAGTAATAAAATTGGAGAGTAAAGGTGGTATTTTTTATTCTCAAAAAAGGGTGGGCTTTGGAGGAAAGACTTTTTCAGTCTATAAGTTTAGGAGTATGGTCTCTGATGCAGAGAAAAACGGGGCTCAATGGGCAACGAAAAATGATTGTCGCATAACTAAAGTTGGAAGTTTTATTCGACTAACAAGAATTGATGAGCTACCCCAGTTATTTAATGTATTGAAAGGGGATATGAGCTTTGTAGGCCCAAGGCCTGAACGGCCGGAATTTGTCGATCAATTTTGTGAACGTATTGAATTTTATTCAGAGCGGCATAGGGTCAAGCCTGGAATAACGGGGTGGGCGCAAGTGTGTTATCCGTATGGCGCTTCAGAAAATGATGCATTTGAGAAGCTACAATATGATCTATATTATGCTAAGAACAATAGCTTATTCTTAGATTTAATGATCATTTTACAGACCGTTGAAGTGATAGTTTGGCAAAAAGGAGCCCGGTGATTGTTAACATCATATAGCTCAAAGGATCTGAGGTGTTCTTATAGGCACAAACCTACTGCTGAGGTGAGCTTATAATGATTAATTTGGCATTAGTCGCTTATGTTGTCTGCTCGGTAGCATATCTTTTTTTATCTATAGTCCTACTTATAGGATGGAAGGGTAAAAAAGAGGGAGGCTTACTGCTTCTTGCAAGTCTATTGACTTTAGCTTGGGGAGTAACAGGCTTTTTTGTAACGGTTACTGGCGGGAAGTTAATCCTAGTTTCTCTTATTGTTGAAGTTATTCGCAACATAACTATTTTAGGGTTTTTACTGACCTTATTAAAAAAGGTAACCTGCAAAAGAGTCGATGATCACTTTAAAATTTCAAGTTACTTTTATACGGTACTATTAATTTCTGCAGCGATTTCTCTTTACGCTTTAGGTATTGATTTAACAGCTGTTTTTACCGGCACTTTAAACACTATAAGTCCAAGTATGGCTGGTCATCTTGCTATGTCAGTTTTGACACTAGCACTGTTAGAGCAATTATATAGAAATACGGATAGTGAAAAACGGTGGGGAATTCGCTATATATGTTTTGCATTTGCAGGGATCTTTGTATACGAATTTTACTTATATGCAGATGCTTTATTATTTAAAAGGATTGATGCTGAGCTGTGGAGTGCAAGGCCATGGATAGTAGCTGTGGTTTCACCGTTGATAGCAGTTTCAGCGGCAAGGAATCCTAAATGGTCTTTAGATGTATATGTATCGAGACAAGCGGTTTTTCATACAGCCTCTTTAGTTTGTGCTGGTGTATACCTGCTGTTGATGTCGATAGCTGGATTTTACATTAAAGAGTATGGCGGTGACTGGGGAAAGGTGGCGCAAGCGGTTTTTATTTTTGCGGCGATAATGTTTATGCTGCTGATTATGCTATCAGGAAAGATCAGAGCATGGCTTAAAGTAACTTTGAGCAAACATTTCTTTAACTATAAATATGACTATCGTGAAGAGTGGATAAAATTTAATGCAACCTTAACAGCTTTAGATGATATTTTGCCAATTCGAAGCAGAGCTATTAAATCAATTGCTCAAATTGTTGAGTCACCTGCTGGGATATTATTTACAAAAAACCAATCAAATGATTATGAAGCAGCTGCAAGTTGGAATACTCCTGCTCCTGAAACATCGGTGATAAAAAAAGAAGTGCAGCTAACTTTATTTAGCGAAGAAACAGGGTGGATAATCGATCTTTATGATTTGAAACAAGATAAAGGTAAATGCGAAGAATTAAAGCTAGATGAAGAATTATTTAAAGATGAATATAGGTTTATTGTTCCGCTACTGAATGATGATGAATTATATGGCTTTATCGTATTAAATCAGCCAAGATCAAAGCTAGTACTTAATTGGGAAGATACAGATGTATTGAAAACAGCTGGAAATCAGGTTGCCAGTTATCTTGCTCAATATGATGCAAATAACCAGCTTACCATTGCTCGCCAGTTTGAAGCTTATAATAGGTTGTCTACGTTTGTTATTCACGATTTAAAAAATCTTGTTGGTCAACTATCTTTGTTAAGTAGCAACAGTAAAAAATATAGGCATAACGAAGAGTTTATTGACGATGCTTTCGAGACCGTTGAAAATTCAGTGGATAAAATGAAGCATTTGCTAGAGCAGCTAAGAAGTGGAATAGATAAGGAAGTTGTTGGAATACTCGATTTAAATGGTGTGCTAGAAAAGATTTTGCAGTCAAGAAAAGCAGCAGGTGGTAACGTTAAGTTTAGTAAGTCTGAAACCCCGTTGCTAGTTTCCGCTGATAAGGATGAACTGGCTACAGTGATAGAGCACATCTTGCAAAATGCAATTGATGCAACAGCATATCTTGGAGAAGATGCAGATGTATCAATAGGAGTTAATGAGTTAAGTAATTTTGCAATTGTAACTATTGAGGATAATGGAGAAGGGATGAGCAGAGAGTTTATCCGGGATAGATTATTTTCTCCTTTTGATACCACCAAAGGAGACTCCGGAATGGGGGTTGGTGTATATCAGGCAAGAGAATATATATCAAAAATTGGCGGGCGAATAGAAGTTAGTAGTGAAGTTGGAGAAGGAACCGTTTTTAAATTGCATTTGCCACTTACAGTGTCCGAAGAATAATAGCTAGGTGATTACATTGGAACAAGAAAACAAGCGAAAGATACTAATTGTCGAAGATGACAAAGGGCTGCAAAAGCAGCTTAAATGGAGCTTTGATGAATTTGAGGTTATCGTTGCTGAGAATAGACAAGAGGCGATAAAACAGCTGCGTCGTTATGAACCTGCTGTAGTTACTCTTGATTTAGGCCTTCCTCCAGATAGTAATGGAGCTACTGAGGGATTAGCTACACTGACTGAAATTACTCAGCTATCACCACATACGAAAGTGATTGTAGTTACAGGTAATGATGATCGTGAAAACGCAGTTAAAGCAGTTAGCCTAGGCGCATACGATTTTTACCAAAAACCGGTTGATGCAGAAGTATTGCAGATGATAGTTAATAGAGCTTATGCCCTTGCAGAGCTCGAAGAGGAAAATCGAAGGCTTAAGGAAAACGGAGCAGAAAATCCACTCGATGGAGTTATTGCATCTAGCCCAGAGATGTTAAAGGTTTGCCGTACGGTAGAAAAGATCGCACCAGTTGAAGTGACAGCTCTTCTTCTTGGAGAAAGCGGTACTGGTAAAGAAGTTATTGCCAAGGCAATTCATAAATTAAGTGAAAGGGCAGAGCAAAATTTTGTTGCTATCAACTGCGCAGCTATACCTGAGAATTTATTAGAAAGTGAGCTGTTTGGTTATGAAAAGGGAGCCTTTACTGGGGCCGCCAAAAAGACAATTGGTAAAATTGAACACGCTAATAATGGAACTCTTTTCCTAGATGAGATTGGTGATTTACCAATGTCATTACAAGCTAAGTTATTGCGGTTTTTACAAGAGAGAGTAATTGAACGTTTGGGTGGAAGGGATGAAATTGCAATTGACGTAAGGGTGATATGTGCAACTAATCAAAACTTAGAAGAGTTAATAAAGGCCAATCAATTTCGTGAGGACCTATTTTATCGCGTAAGTGAGGTTGTGATTAACTTGCCACCATTAAGAGACAGAAAAGGCGATGCAGTTGTAATAGCTAAAAACTTCCTTAATCGTTTTGCAAAACAATATAGTCGTAAGGTTAAAGATTTTAGTCCAGATGGAATGGCGGCAATAGAAAGTTATACATGGCCGGGAAATGTCCGCGAGCTAGAAAATAAATTAAAAAGATCAGTCGTAATGGCTGATGGTGATATGGTTACAGCAGAGGATTTAGAGTTAGATGCTGAAGAGGGTGGAAAAGAGATGCCATTTAATCTTCGCCAGATAAGAGAAGAAGCTGAAAGAGGGTGTATCGTTAATGCAATAGCATTTACCGATGGAAATATCTCTCAAGCTGCTGAGTTATTAGGTGTTACTAGACCTACACTATACACACTGCTTAATAAGTATGGTTTAGGTTGATTTAGAGAAATAGAGTTTTGAATTTAGTTTGTTTATATAGTTTTTAACGGGATCAGGGGATGACTATGATACGTAAGATTATCAAAATGTTAACTGTAGTGATGTTGTTGCAATTTGCTGTTAGTGCAAATGCAACTACTAAGGAGGAGTACTTACAAAATGCAAAGAAGTACTATCGTGATGGAAAATATCGTGAAACAACCATTGAGCTTAAAAATGCTATAAAAGAAGACCCTGAATATATCGATGCAAGGTTGCTTTTGGGTGAGGTTAGTCTAGTAACTGGCCAGCCACTAGCTGCAGAGAAAGAGTATTTGCAAGCTAAAAAAGCAGGTGCTAGGGCAGCTCTTTGGGTGATACCTCTTGGTGATGTATATCTGAAAATGGGTAGATATGATGAAGTGATGCAGCAGTTAAAGCTTGGTGCAGATTCCAGTCCAGAAGAGCTATCAAGCCTATCAGTATTGAGAGGGATGGCACTATCAAGCCTAAAGAAAAATGAAAAGGCTAAGGAAGAGTTTAATAGGGCTCTGCAATTAAATAGTGTAAATGCTAAGGCATATCTTGGCCTAGCTTCAATTGCTATGAATGATGGTGACTTAAAAGAAGCTGAATCTTTGATAGCAAAGGCTGTAGGTGCTGAGCCTAAATTGCTGGATGTACATTTAGCAATGACAGGTATAAAGCTAAAGCAGGGAGATATTAAAGGTGCAATATCTGCGATTGAAAAGTCGAGAGAAATATCTTCAATAAATGTAAGGGTTCTTTTGGCAAGTGCAGAGATCTATTTGTCATCAGGCAATATTGATAAGGCAGAAGAGGATGTTGATAAAGCTCTTGAAAAGTACCCATCCCTGCCGATAGCAAACCATATTAAATCGATGGTGTTATTTGCGAAAAAAGATTATGAAGCGGCAAAGAATTCCGCTAATAAAGTACTTCGTGCTTCTAAGGATAATCTTGCTGCCATAAAGATTTTAGGCGCAATTGCTATTATCAATAAAGAATACTTTTCTGCACAGGAGCATCTGCAAAAAGCTCATAGCCTAGCACCAAAAGACACTAGGGTACTGAAAGGTTTGGCTGAAGCACAATATAAATCAGGAGATTTTATAAAAGCTAAATCTAGTTTGAAAAAGGTTCTTGAGATCACTCCAGATGATGCAGCTGCTATTTCAATGCTAGGGTCTGTTTATTTAAAACTGGGAGAAACGGACAAAGGTAAAGAGTATATGGAAAAGGCTGTAGAGATCGACCCTGCAGCAGCATCACATAAAACTAATTTAGCTTTAGCCAATATTATTGTTGGAGATAATAAAAGTGCAATTGCAGCTCTTGAACAGATCAATCCAGATGAAGCTTCGGTGAAATCAGATGCCTTGCTTGCAATAACCTTAGCTAAAGATAAAGAGTTTGGGCGTGCGTTTGAAATTGCAAATAAGCTTATTGATAGAGAGCCGCAAAGTTCAGGAGGGTATACCCTGCGTGGCGAGATCAATCTAATGGCAAAAAATAATGAAGCTGCTGCAGCTGATTTTGCTAAGGCGATTGAGATTAACCCAGAAAATCTTAAAGCAATTTTAAATCTTGCTAGAACTAATGCAATCCTTGGTAAACATGATATAGCTGAAAAACTATTCAAAGAAGTTTTACAGAAAAAGAAGGATGATCTTCAAGCTATGTTTGGCTTGGTTGGAGTTGCTCAGTTAAATAAAGATCAAGAGCAGTTGCAAAAATGGCTAGAAAAAATTAATGAACTGTATCCTACTCATATAGCCTCAGCGAGTATGCTGACAAATTTATATGCGCAAAAGAAGGATTTTCTCAAGTCCATAGCTATATCACGCAAGCTCTATAAAGAGTATCCAAAAAACGTAGATGTGGTTGTTATGTATGCTAACCAACTTTTGCTAAAAGGGGAGTATAAACGAGCTGCAGATTACTATGAGAATGGAATAAAATTGGATCCAGAAAACGGCAAGCTATATTTCTTATTAGCTCGTGCAGTTTCAGGTGCTGGGAACAACTCTAAAGCTCTGACAATACTTGATAATGGTATTAAAAATGATTCTGAGAATATGGATCTCTATAAAGGGAAAGCCAGATTATTGCAAGTTGAAAAGCAGCAAGATAAGGCTCTAAAACTGGCGCAACAGATTATAAAAAAATGGCCTAATGAGGCATTTGGATATGATTTCGCAGCCGATATATATGCAGAGAAAAAGGATCTTAAAAAATCAATAGAGTTTTATAAAAAGACAATTGTGAAGTTTGATAACCCTGAAACAAGAATTAAGCTGCATAGAGTTCTTGGTTTGAATGGTGATGATAAACCGTCTGTGGATATATTGCGTGAGTGGTATATAAAAAATAATCAGAATCTGAAACTAAATGCCGTACTAGCTCTTGTGCTACAAAAACAAGGGGATAGTGATGAGGCAATTGGTGTTTATGAAGTTATGATTAAGCAGCAGCCAAGAAATATAGTCGCTCTAAATAACCTTTCTTGGTTATATATGGAAAAGGGTGATTTAAAGAAAGCTGAGGAAAGTGCAAAAAGTGCTTATGAAGTTAATCCAGAATTAGCAGCTGTAATTGATACTTATGGTTGGATTTTAGTTAAGTCCGGTAAACTTGAGCAAGGTGAAAAACTGATACAAGATGCTATCCGTATTGCTCCGCAAGATCGTGATATTCGTTATCATGTGGCTGCTGTTTTGGCACAGAAAGGTGATAATGAAAGCGCTATTATTGAAGTGAAGCAAGCTCTTGATGGGAAAGAAGAGTTCCAAAGCAAAGCTGAGGCGCAGAAGTTATTAGAGCAGCTGCAAAAGTAGTGGCTATTTCAAGTTGATGTTCTGAATATAACTAAGAGTGATTTTGTTTTATTTGGAACATCCAAAATAGATTGTTGCCCGACTTGTTCGGGCATTTTTTTGCTTTAGTTTTTTTAGCGTTAAAAGATAGGGGGGTTAATAGTTATACCCCCATCCATATTTAGAAAACTTAGATATGAATAGGGGGAGATTATTTATATTTGCAGTATCTATTGCTATGAAAAAACTCTGTTAATCTACAAAAGACGCTGGAGCATCATCTTTCTTATGAATATGCTCTGAACCAGATCTTCGGTGTCCAAGTTTGTAACCCAGCATTAATAATGAAGGCGTTAAAACAAGAGTTAGAACTGTTGCAAAAGTTAGCCCTCCAGCAACTGAACTCGCCAGTTGTTTCCACCACTGCGCTGATGGAGCATCAACTGTTAGGTTACGCCCAACAAGATCGATATTTAGTCCTAATACCATAGGCATTAAGCCAAGGATTGTAGTTACTGTGGTTAGTAGAACAGGCCTTAGTCTCTGGGCTCCGGTACGAATTATGGCTTCAGCTGCATCCATTCCGGTTGCTATAAGGCTATTATAAGTATCAATCAATACAATATTATTGTTTACCACAATGCCTGCAAGGGATATTACCCCGATACCACTCATGACGATCCCAAAGGGTTGACCGCTTATTAAGTGAGCAAGTAGTACCCCGGCAGTAGAGAATATTACAGCGCTTAGAATTAAGAATGACTGGTAAAAGCTATTGAATTGAGTAACTAGAATTATGGCTATCATAAATACAGCAACTATAAATGCTTTTAATAAAAAGGCTGTCGCTTTCTCTTGTTCCTCATTATCTCCTCTAAAACGAATATTTACCCCAGGAGGAATAAGCTTTTTCTCTTGAATAAGGCTCTGAATCTCTTTGATCTTTTGGTCTGTGGTGATTGGTTCACCATTAATATTAATTTTGTTGGTGTCTGCATCAATAGTAAGTACGCGGCGGCCATCAACACGAGCAATATTGCCAACTTTGTTCTTAGGAATAAGTTTGACGAAATTACTTGCGGGTATGTTTCCTTTAGCAGTTGGAATTCTTATTTTATTAAGCTGGTCGATACTGCGGTTAACCTCAGGAAAACGGATGCGAATATCAATTTCATCATCTGAGTCATCTGGACGGAATGTACCAACATTAATTCCATTGGTAATTAATTGCACTGCATTTCCTAGTGTTAGAATATCAGCGCCAAATTTACTGGCTTCAGCGCGGTCAACTTCAAGCTGCCACTCTATTCCTGGGATAGGGCGTGAATCACTAATATTTATTAAATCTTCAATGTCATTGTGAAACGCCTGGGACAAACTCTCAATGGTTGCTGGTAATAAACTATAGTTATCTGCACTTAATTCAAGCTGGATCGCTTTACCTTGTGCTGGGCCCTCTTTTTGTTTTTGGGTTTCAATCACTACCCCTTTAAGGTGAGCGGTATTACTCCTAATCTCTTTTAAGATATCTTCTGCAGGGCGGCGAACCTGCCAATCAGCAAACTCTAACTGGATTATCCCTATAACGTCTTCAGTAATTCCATCTCCACCAAATTTTAACCCGCTACGTGCATAAACGGTGGTAAAACCTTCAACTTTAAGTATCTGTTTTTCGATTTCTGCTACTAGATCATCCCTCTCGTAAACTGATAAGTCACCACGAGCATGAACTAGTACCATTGCATTTTCAGGTTCAACTTCAGGGAATAACTCAACACCCTTCCCAAGTTTTCCATAGATGATATATGTAATTATTAATATTGAGAAAATAACCAATAAGGTTTTTACTGGACTGTGGACTGCTTTGGTTAGGACTTTTATGTAAATCTTGGTAAATCCTGTGATATGACTTAAGTCACCAGACTCTGCAATTGCAAGGTTTTCCATATTGCGTTCACTGTCAGGTGCGCGTTTACCGAAAATAGAACCAAGGCTAGGAACAAATATCAAAGCCATGAATAAAGATGCAGCAAGAGTTGCGATAAGCGTAATGGGAAGAAACTTCATAAACTCGCCCATAATCCCGGGCCAGAAAATTAGTGGGGCAAATGCAGCAAGGGTGGTAGAGGTTGAGGCGATAATTGGCCATGCCATTCTTTTTGAGGCAATCATATAAGCTTGCTGCTTTTTTAACCCCTCAGCCATTTTGCGATCAGCTATTTCAACTACAACTATTGCGCCATCAACTAGCATCCCGACAGACATAATAAGGCTAAATAAAACTACCATGTTGATAGTAAAACCAAGGGCTGAAAGAATTAATATTCCAGTTAGAAATGATCCAGGAATAGCCATCCCAACAAGACCTGCGGCTCGTAACCCTAATGCGGCAATGATAACTATCATTACCAAAATTACAGCAAAAATAACGTTGTTTTGCAGATCAAGCAGCATGTCTTTGATTACATCTGATTGATCCTGGGAGAACCCAATTTCCATCCCTTGTGGCCATTTTGCTTGTTCATTCTCAACTAGCTTTCTAACTTGATCTAGGGTGTCGATTACATTGGCACCAATGGTTTTTGAAATTTCCAATGCAATAGCAGGTCGGCCATTAACACGAGCAAATTCTTGAGGGTCTTTGTATATACGTTGCCCAGTAGCAATATCACTAAATTTAATAACGGTGCTGCCGTTTACTTTAATTGGAACATCGAGGATATCTTCAATATTTTCAAATACCCCAGGAACTTTGATTGAAAATCTACCTTCTCCAGTATCTAAAGCTCCAGCAGCAACTAGGCGGTTATTACGCGAGACAAACTGCAGTATTTCATCTTGAGATAGTCTATAGCTCTCCATCTTTTGTGGGTCGATGATTATCTCAATTAACTCATCTTTATCCCCAGCTATATTGGCTTCGTATACACCAGATATTGATTCAATCTTATCTTTTAGGTCACTTGCAATGGTCAGTAGTGTGCGATCAGATACATCGCCAGAGAGGGTGATAACTAAAACTGGAAAAAGAGCGATATTTATCTCTTCAACTACAGGGTCATCCGATTCACCTGGAAGATCTGATTTTGCGGTATCCACTTTGTCGCGCACATCACGTAGCGCTTTCTCGCTATCAAATCCAGCTTCAAATTTTAATGTAATATTGCCGTTACTTTCTGATGCAGTTGAGTTGATCTCATCCAGCCCCTCTACACTGCGCAGCTCGGTTTCCATGGGGCGAATTAACAGCCTTTCAGAATCATCTGCGGAGATCCCTTCGTGGTGGATCGAAACATTAATAATTGGGATAGCAATGTCTGGGGATGATTCCTTTGGAATTGATATATAAGATGCAGTTCCAGATATTAATATTAATAATAAAATCAATAATATTGATCGAGTGTGTTTAAGAGTAGATTCAATAGCTGTGCGCATGATTAATTACTCCGCTGATTTTTTAGTGGTGTCAGCTTTTTTATTATTAAGCTCTGGAGTGGCGACAACTAAATCCCCTGTTTTTACAAATCCTTGTCCGATAGTTATAACTTCAACTTCTGTTGGTAAACCGGATACCCAGGTTATGTTTGAGGATGAATTAATAATCTGTACGGGAATAAATTTGACTATACTATCTGAACCGATAGCCTTTACTCCTATCCTCCCATTTTCATCTAACGATAGAATAGATGGAGATATTCTGTGTGCAGATAAATTGTCATTGTTTAAGCACAATTCACTGGTAAGTCCTGCGAGAATAGCAAAGTCTTTGTTATCGGATTCAAATTCAATATGAAAAGTTCTTGTGCTGCTATCTGCCATTGCAGAGATATAGCTAATAGTGCCTTCAGCTTTAGTCCCAGATAATAGTTCAGCACTACCAGATGTACCTAGTTTAAGTTTACTAATGTTTTGTTCGGTTATAGATGCATCAAAAAGGATTGGATCTATTGCTATTAGTTCGGCAAGTGATTTGCCTATATTGATAAAATCACCCTCTTCAGTAAAGGTGTTATTAACTATCCCGCTGAAAGGTGCGGTAATTATTGTGTTTTCAATTTCTAACTCTATCTGAGTAAGTCTTGTTTTTGCGGCTTCTAATTCAGCTTTGGCTGCAGCTAAATTGGTTTCGGTGGAAAAGTTCTTTTTTTGCAGTTTTTGCGCAACCTTATATTCAAGCTTATATCTTTCAAGGCTTGCTTTAGCCTCAAGTTTTCTCTTGATTCGGTCATCCATCTCAATTTTAAAAAGAACATCACCTTTTTCAACTTTTCCCCCTTTAGATACCAGCTTTTTAAGTAGTTTTCCCGATGTTTCAGCTTTTACCTCTATAGCCTTAGACGGCTTTGTTGTAGCAGTAACGCATATCTTCGGTGAGAATTTCTCTTGTTTAATCAAACGGCTTCTAACCTGTTTTGTTACCTCTTCCGGAGGTTTTACCATCGGTTTATCATCAACTGGCTCAGATGAATATGCTCCAGATGCAATCCATATGGTTAGGAACATAGCAATAAATATGGCGATTATAATAGATTGATTGGCTTTGATAGCTTTAAGCATAATGGCACCTTTTACCTTGCGCCTGTTAAGTTGCTTATTGGTAGTTTAACTACCGCTAACTATGCAATATTTAAGTCAGGCTCAACTTGTGATTTAGATTTAATAATAGAACATATATAAGAGAAAACGGATTCGATACGTGTATTCTCAGGTAAAGTTTCACGAATCATTTGCAAGTATTCTCGTTCTGCAATTAATTGGGCGGTTTTGCTGAAATTAATGTCAAATACCCAACTAAGCTGTAACAATTTGAAGTCATTTAGTGACTGAAGTTCATTATAACGGAAAGATTTGTGAGAAAAAATACAATTTATTGCGCTGTCGGAAATATGGTCGTTGTCATCTAACTCAAGTTCTATAGTCACGTTGGATTTAGAATCTCGACTTTTATAATGCTCAGTAACTACTCGATAGATATCTAGTTTGTCGGCATCACGTAATAAAGATAAAAATAGGTTTGATTGTTGTGCTAGGCCGTTAGGTAGAATATGGGAATTGTGAAAGCGAACAGCATCGAATACTGTTTGTTTTTCATCTGCATCGATGCAATCTAAAATATTTTCCTGTTGTAATATATTGGAACCAAATTCCCCGTGATTAACTGAGCGTGAATCTGCAAATGTACGATATTGTTCAAACTGTTTAAATCTACCTATGTCATGCAGAAGTCCAATGGCTTCGGCAAGATTTAAGCCTTTATGGTTCAGTTCTATGCTTTTGCCAATGGCGACAATCTCTTTGCTAACCTTCCATGAGTGAATCTCTTTTAGACCGATGGTTTTTTTCCAGTCAGGAATGCGATAGCGGAAAGAACGGACGTATTTCGAGAATTTAGATTTTATATCCTCTAATTGTTCATTTTCCATAATGCAATTCCATTCCTATGACTATCGTCAGCTAATCCCTTTAACCAACGTTGTCTAGAGTTCTCTTTCTAAATTTTACATGACGCTCTAAAGCGAGTTTTTCACAAGCTGCTATGTCTACACCTTCAAGGCCTTCAATTGCCGAAGCAGTGACATCGTTAATATATTTTGGAGCAAGCTCAACAAAGTCTAACATCGCTTGGTAAGAGCCAATCATCGCTGGTTGGCAGTGCTTGTTGTAAACGTCTTCATTTTGAGCATTCATAGAGATTGATAATGCATCTACACACTTTCCAAGTTCAGGGAGCACGTTACGTTTGTATACAAGATTAGCCAGCCCATCAGTATTGACGCGAATCTTGCCGCCATTTTCTTTTACCCAGCAGGAAATTTCTATAAGTTCCTTCAGGCGTAGAGTAGGCTCGCCAAAACCACAGAAAACTATTTCCGTAAATTTGGCTGGATCACCAATGGCAGCGATATAATCCTTTACATTCTTTTTTTCATGCAGAGAAAGATCGTATTGATGTACAGTTGGGTGCCCTTGAGTTTTTGGGCAGAATTGACACTTAAGCGTGCAGCTACTGCTGAGATTTATATAACGACGATCTTCAATATCGTAAACCAAAATATCTTGTGACATATAAACCTCTGAGTACTTTATAGTTATGTCTTAGCAAGGTTTTAAATTAACGCTGCATTGCAGCAACTATAGCATAATGATAGCTATAAAACTATTCTAAAGCCAGGTCGATGTAATGATGTGAGTTTATTAAAACCAATGACTTATGCGCTTAGTTGCCTTTGAATAGTTTGGTTCTAAGGGCAATTGTTTAACTTAAATAATTGTCCACTCAATCTCTTTACCAGCAAAAAATGGCACCACTGAGCTATCACCAAATGGATATGAGTCGGTTATAGTCTGTGGCTCTTTGCTTAGTGTGATCTTTTCTGAATTGCGCTCAAGATCATAATAACCTGCACCGTAAAAACTCATAAATGCTTCTAATTTATCTAATGCCCCAGCTTTATCAAATGCCTCGCAATAAAGTTCAATTGCAGCGTGGGCGGTAAAAATTCCTGCAGAAGCGCCGACTTTTATTTTGTTCTCAACAGGGTGTGGCGCGCTATCGGTTCCAGCAAAAAATTGTGGGTTGCCAGATGTTGCTGCTTGAATTAGTGCATCTCGATCTGCAAAGGTTTTAGCAATTGGTAGGCAATAGTGATGCGGGTTTATTCCAGCATTGAAAATATCGTTACGGGTTATAAATAAGTGGTGTGCAGTTATGGTGCAGCCAATGTTATTCGATGCTGCTTCAACAAATTGCACCATATCCTTGGTGGTTGCGTGTTCGCAGACAATTTTTAATTCAGGGAAGTTCTTAGCCAGATAGGTCAGCTCTCTATCGATAAAAACCTTTTCACGGTCGAAGATATCCACATCAGGGTCAGTTACTTCGCCATGAATTGAGAGTGGAAGCCCAATCTCTTGCAGTAGTTCTAAGTTTGCAGTGCAGTTTTTAATTGCTGAAACACCATGCTCTGAATTAGTTGTTGCACCGGCAGGGTAGTATTTTACTGCTGCAAAACCAAGTTCTTGTGCACGCCTTATCTCATCTGCAGATATGTTTTCAGTTAAATAGAGAGTCATTAATGGGGAAAAGCTTTTATCCTCTACAGCATCCATTATCCTTTGTTTGTATTCCAGCGCGGCATTGACAGTGGTAACTGGTGGAGCAATATTGGGCATAATCATTGCGCGCGCAAAGGTTTTAGCGCTGTGATTAACTACAGAAGCCATGGCGTCACCATCACGTAGATGGAGGTGGAAATCGTCTGGTTTGGTGATTGTTATGCTGTTCATTGTTTTATCCTGAAGAAACATTCAAGTTAAATGGTTCTGAAATGTGAATATTTTGGTATCATACCCCCTGATCGCGAAGATATGAAGTAGGAACATATCGCATTCCGTAAATCTAATTTCTGGAGTTAATTTTCGATGTCCAAGGTTAAAAAAGTCGTATTGGCGTATTCAGGTGGTCTGGATACATCTGTAATTTTGAAATGGTTACAAGAAACATATGATTGTGAAGTAGTTACTTTCACCGCTGATATAGGTCAGAGGGGTGAGGTTGAGCCAGCGCGTAAGAAAGCTGAAGCGCTAGGTATTCAAGAGATCTACATAGATGACCTTTGTGAAGAGTTTGCTCGAGATTTCGTATTCCCAATGTTCCGTGCTAATGCCATTTATGAAGGTGAATACCTACTTGGAACATCTATCGCACGCCCATTAATTTCTAAAAGACAAATTGAGATCGCTAGAGAAACTGGTGCAGATGCAGTTTGTCACGGTGCGACTGGCAAGGGTAATGATCAGGTGCGTTTCGAACTAGGCTACTACGGTCTAAACCCAGATATTAAAGTTATTGCTCCTTGGCGCGAATGGGATCTTATGTCACGTGAGAAGATGCTTGCTTATGCAGATACTCATGGTATCGAGATTGAGCAAAAGCGTGGTAAAAAATCTCCATACTCAATGGATGCAAATTTACTGCATATCTCATATGAAGGTGGAATATTAGAAGATCCTTGGGCAGAGCCAGAAGAGGATATGTGGAGATGGACAGTTTCTCCAGAAGCTGCTCCAGATAAAGCTACCTATATCGAATTGACCTACGAAAAAGGTGATGTTGTTGCGATTGACGGTGTTGCTAAAACTCCAGCTCAAGTTCTAAGTGAATTGAATGAGATTGCTGGTGCAAATGGTATTGGTCGTTTGGATATTGTTGAGAACAGATATGTTGGTATGAAGTCACGTGGATGCTACGAAACACCAGCAGGCACAGTGATGTTGAAAGCGCATCGTGCTATTGAATCACTAACGCTTGATCGTGAAGCAGCTCACCTGAAAGACGAGATCATGCCTAAGTATGCATCTATGATCTACAACGGCTACTGGTGGAGTGAAGAGCGCAAGATGCTGCAGGCAATGATTGATACTTCGCAAGAGTCAGTTAATGGTGTGGTAAAACTTAAGCTATATAAAGGCAATGTAATCGTTGTAGGTAGACAGTCTGAAACAGATAGTTTGTTTGATGAAGATATTGCAACATTTGAAGATGATGCAGGTGCTTATGATCAATCAGATGCACATGGTTTTATCAAACTTAATGCATTGCGTCTTAAGCTTGCTTCAAAAAAGAAGTCAAAATAAAGTTACTGCGCTCGTGACGCTTGAATAGTTTTATTCCAATTTTTGCAAGCTTGCTGCTGTTGGGAAAGAGAAAACAGTTCAACGTAACATCATGCCGGCATTCGTCGGCATGACGAAAGTTTTAAATAAGTAGATAGAAAAATGTAGGGTGGGCAATGCCCGCCCTTTTTATTGTAAGTCGGATAAATGGAGTCATAGTCTTCAATGGCAAAAAGAATAAATGCTCTTGACCCACAACTAATAAATCAGATCGCTGCTGGCGAGGTGATTGAACGTCCAGCTTCTGTGGTTAAAGAACTTTTAGAAAACAGTCTTGATGCTGGGTCTACCCGTATCGACATAGATATTGAAGAGGGTGGGAAAAAACTTATCCGCATCCGTGATAACGGTCATGGGATTGCCAATGAAGATCTTGAGCTAGCCCTATCGCGTCACGCAACCAGTAAGGTGCGAATTCTTGATGATCTGGAGCGGATAAGTAGCCTTGGGTTTCGTGGTGAGGCGCTTCCAAGTATTAGTTCAGTTTCCCGGATGAAGATCACTTCACAAGATGAAGATAGTGAAAATGCGTGGTCAATTACCGGTGATGGTAGTCAGACAGGGAATGAGTTAACCCCTGCATCGCATCCGCAAGGTACCACCATCGAGGTGCGAGACCTGTTTTATAATGTTCCTGCGCGCCGCAAATTTTTACGTGCGGATAAAACAGAGTTTAATCACATCAAAGATGTTATCGATAAGATAGCTCTAAGTCGTTTTGGTATCGACATCAACCTGAATCATCATGGTAAAAAGATATCAAACTATAGAGGTGGTGCTAATGCTGATTCTGAAGCACGCCGCGTTGCTGAAGTATGTGGTAAGCCATTTGTTGAGAGTGCGATAAAAATTAGTTTTGCCGCTGCTGGACTAAACCTTGAAGGGTGGGTGGCCAAGCCAACCTTCTCCCGTAGCCAGGCTGATCTGCAATACTTTTTTGTAAACGGAAGAATAGTGCGTGATAAGTTGATAGTGCATGCAATTCGTCAGGCATACAAAGATGTAATGTATTCTGGGCGCCACCCAGCATTCGTACTCTATTTACAATTACCTCCTGAACTAGTTGATGTAAACGCACACCCAACTAAGCACGAGGTGCGCTTCCGCGAATCACGTTTAGTGCATGATTTTATCTTTCGTGCTATCCATAATTCGATTGCTGACCAGCGCCCTGCTCAAGAGCAGCCAACTCATTCGGTGACTGAAGCAGCGCAATATCACTCTCAGCAAACAAAAGATGCTTTTGGTGGTGATGCCGTAGCAACTGATTTGGTTTCTGCCGCTGGTTTAGCTTCAAGCCCTGTTTCTCCAAATAAATATTCTAGTTTTAGTCAAAGCAGTATGGCTCTGCCAGTTAGAGAACAGATGGCTAGTTATGATCGCTTAACCCATGGATCTGCTGATGTGGAAATGTCTGCAGAAAATGGTTCAGAGGAGCATCCGCTTGGGTTTGCTTTAGGGCAACTGCACGGGATATACATTCTGGCGCAGAATAAAACAGGTTTGATTCTCATTGATATGCATGCAGCGCATGAACGTATCACCTATGAAAAAATGAAGGCAGAGTTTGAATCGAAAGCGATAGTTGCCCAGCCGTTATTGGTTCCTATCTCTATTGCAGTTAGTCGCAAAGAAGCAAATATAGTAGAAGAATCGAAAGAGTTTTTCCAAAATATTGGAATGGAAGTTGATCGCATGGGAACTGAAACCATTGTTGTGCGTCAGGTTCCTGCTTATCTTTATAAGGCTGATGCCGTTAAGTTGGTTAAGGATATCTTGTCGGATCTGATCGCTGATGGAGATTCTAATCGTGGGCGTGAAGCTATCAATTTGGTATTGGCGACAATGGCGTGTCATGGCTCTGTGCGAGCGCATCGTCAACTAACTATCCCAGAGATGAACTCCCTTCTGCGTCAGATGGAGCAGACTGAGAGGATAGAACAGTGTAATCATGGTCGCCCAACTTGGACTCAGTTGAGCATGGATGATCTTGATAAGCTCTTTCTGCGTGGCAGGTAAATGGTGAGTGGCAGATAATTTATGAAGCAAAATGCAGCAATATTTATCATGGGACCTACTGCATCTGGTAAAACCGGTTTGGGTATCGAATTGGTAGAGAGGCTTAATGGCGAGATCATAAGTGTTGATTCAGCAATGGTCTACAAAGGCATGAATATCGGAACAGCAAAACCAACTAAAGAAGAACTTGCACGTGCACCGCATCGTTTAATAGATATTATAGACCCAGCAGATGCATATTCAGCAGCAAATTTTCGTGAAGATGCTATTCGTGAAGCAAATGAAATTTTTGCCAAAGGAAAAGTTCCAATATTTGTCGGTGGGACAATGCTTTATTTCCGTGCTCTACAAAATGGCCTTTCTAACCTGCCACAAGCTGATGAAGCAATACGAGAAAAGCTTGAGCAAGAAGCTAAAGCGATTGGTTGGGACGGAATGCACCAACGGTTAGAGAAGATAGATCCAGCATCAGCAGCGCGTATCCACCCAAATGATCCACAGCGAATACAGCGCGCACTCGAAGTATATGAAATAACCGGACGCCCTTTAACGCAACTATTTGCTGAAGAGGAGAAAGAGACTGCTCCATTTCCAGTGATTAAATTAGCGCTGCAACCAGATGCGCGGGAAAAACTGCATAAAAAAATTGAGAAGAGGTTTATGCAGATGCTTGAACAGGGGTTTGTTGAAGAGGTTGAGCAGTTGCGTGCTCGCGGAGATCTGGATTTGAGCAAACCAGCTATGCGGGCAGTTGGGTATCGTCAGGTGTGGGAATATCTTGCAGGTGATAGAACCTATGAAAACATGGTTGAAAAAGGTGTTACAGCTACAAGACAGCTGGCGAAAAGACAGGTGACGTGGCTACGAGCAGAAGAAAATCTGTCTTGGTTTGATAGTGAAGATACGCAACTTATTGAAAATGTATTGAGTTATGTTGCTAAATCGGTATAAAATCACCTTTCACTTGAAAAAAACAATTTATCGAGCTGAATGCATTATATGTGCGCATTGATCATGGATGATTATTAATTGCTGCATATTCTGTTTATGAAAAAACGCCATAATGGATTGAAGGCGCATGAAAATAAGCTTTATAGCTTTTTTGATTTTAGTTAATAGTTGAGGGGGATTCCTCTCTAAATAAGAAAAATATTCTTATAAAAGGAGAATAACAATGGCCAAAGGTCAATCACTACAAGAGCCTTTTTTGAATGCACTACGTAAAGAACGTATTCAAGTTGCAATTTATTTAGTTAACGGTATCAAACTTCAAGGCGTGGTTGAATCATTCGACCAGTTCGTAGTTCTACTTAAAAATACAGTAGGCCAAATGGTTTATAAGCACGCAATCTCAACTATCGTTCCAGTTAGAAACGTTAAGTGGCAGGCACCAACTTCAGATGACCAACCTGCACCTAGCGGCGGTTCGCAGGGCGAGATTGGCAACAGATAATTCAAATACGCTGCAGCACTCAGCGACAGCTTTATTTGACCGCCCGCAGACAGGTGAACGGGCGGTTTTAGTTCAGGTTGATTTTGGTCAAGCAAATATTGAAGAAGACATCGAAGAGTTGTCTTCTTTAGCTATTTCTGCCGGAGCTGATCCTGTTGCTTTGCTGACTGCTAAGCGTAATGCCCCAGACGCAAGAATTTTTATAGGCAAAGGTAAGCTTGAAGAGTTAAAAACTACGGTTAAACTCGCAGAAGCTGATATTGTCTTATTTAATCATTCCCTTTCTCCGAGTCAGGAGAGAAACCTAGAAAAAGAACTTCAATGTAGAGTGCTTGATCGCGCAGGATTGATCCTGGATATTTTTGCGCAACGAGCTAGAACCTTTGAAGGAAAGCTGCAGGTTGAACTGGCTCAATTGCGCCATATATCTACTCGACTGGTAAGAGGCTGGACTCACCTTGAAAGACAAAAAGGTGGAATTGGTTTACGTGGGCCGGGTGAAACGCAGTTAGAAACTGATAGACGTCTTCTTGGTATTCGAATCAAACAACTGCGCAAGAAGCTGGAAAAAGTGCGTAAACAGCGTGACCAAGGTCGCCAATCAAGGTTAAAGCATGATCTTCCAACTGTAGCGCTAGTTGGTTATACCAATGCAGGTAAATCTACCCTGTTTAACTTTATCACTGAATCTGATGTTTATGTTGCTGACCAATTGTTTGCAACGTTAGATCCAACCCTGCGCAAAATTCCACTAAATGAAACCGATTCGGTTATCTTGGCCGATACAGTAGGTTTTATTAGCCAGTTGCCGCATGAGCTTGTGGCAGCCTTTAGAGCAACGCTGGAAGAGACCAAAATGGCAAACTTGCTAATTCATGTGGTCGATGCCAATGACGAGATGCGTAATGAAAGGGTGCAGCAGGTAAATGAAGTTCTAACCGAGATAGGTGCCAATAAAATCCCACAGCTTATGGTGATGAACAAGATTGATACCATGAATATGGCGGCGCGTAAAGATGTTGACGAACTAGGCAAATCTAATATGGTTTGGCTTTCTGCTAAAACCGGAGAAGGTATTGATCTACTCAAAGAGGCGCTCACGGAACACCTAGGGCAGGAAAAAGTACACGGAGAAATAACCCTCACCCCAGTTGATGGTAGAATTCGGGCAAAACTGTTTGCTTTAGATGCAGTTAGTGAAGAGAAAATATTAGAAGATGGTAGTTCAGTATTGACTATCATGACCTCAAAAAAGTCCTATAATCAATTATGTAAAGAGATTGGAGTTGAATTACAGCTTCAGTAAATAGTTGACGCAGGCTTTTTTAAATTAGTGAAAATTGTTGTTGTTATAACTGATGGTTGTTTGAAGTGGTAAAAGCGTTTAGCATTACCCGCAACTATGTCATAAATTCAGAAACTAAAACGGAGTAAGCTATGGCTTGGAATGAGCCTGGAAACGGTAGCGGAAAAGACAAAGACCCTTGGGGTCAAAAGAATAATAACCAAGGACCACCTGACCTGGATGAAGTATTTAAAAACATCATGAATAAGGTTAGTGGATTTTTTGGTGGTAGCTCTCATGGTGGAGGAATACTTATAGCGCTAGCAATTGTAATTGCTATAGCGGGATATGCTTATTCCGGCTTTTATATTGTTGAAGAGGGAAATGAAGGTGTAGTTCTTCGCTTCGGACAATATCATGAAACAACTAAGCCAGGTTTACGTTGGGCTCCAAAGTTTATTGATACTGTTGAGATGGTTGATATTGCGAATGTTCGTTATCAAGAGATAGGATTTACCACTCTTGGATCTGGCAGAGCAAAAACCAATGAGGGTGAATCCCTGATGTTGACTCAAGATGAGAACATCGTGGATGTACGCCTTACAGTACAATTTATCGCTAAAGACTCGAAAGAGTTTGCTCTGAATGTAAGAAACCCAACCTTAACCCTCAAAGAAGTTACTGAAAGTGCTCTGCGTGAAGTTGTTGGAAGTAGCAAGATGGATGATGTCTTAACCGAGGGGCGTGTAGCAATAGCGCAAAAAACCAAGGAAAAGATTCAAGCAACTCTTGATTCTTACAAAACGGGAATCCTGGTAAATAGTGTTAATTTCCAAGATGTTCAGCCTCCAGAGCAGGTGCAGGATGCATTTGCAGATGCCATTAAGGCGCGTGAGGATAAAGAGCGTTTAATTAATAATGCTAATGCCTACAAAAACCAGGTTATCCCTAAAGCTAAAGGTGAAAGTGCACGTTTAACTCAAGATGCTGAAGGTTATAAAGCTCGAGTAGTTGAGTCAGCGCAGGGTGAGGCTGATAGATTCCTAGCGCTGCTTAAAGAGTACCAAAAGGCTCCAGAGGTAACTCGTGAGAGGATGTACCTTAGCGCCATGGGCGAAATAATGGATAATTCCAGTAAGGTGATGGTTGATGTTGAAGGTGGTAACAATATTTTCTACATCCCTTTAGAAAAAGGAAATCTACAGAAGTCAAAGAAGAGAGGGATGGATAAGATCGTAGAAGATATTATTGCCCCAGCTGCACCAGCAGCTGTATATGGATCATCAAATGGTGATTCAAGAACAACTTCTCGTAGTAGCAGAAGTAGAAATGAGAGGAGTCGATAATGGGTAAGAAATCAATAGTATTTATCGTATTCGTAATCATTACAGGTTTAGTAGTAAATGCTTCCGTATTTACCGTATCAGAGAAAGAAGTAGCGATTAAATTTAAGTTTGGTGAAATTGTACGCAGTGACTACAAACCAGGCATCCACTTCATGATTCCAGTTGTTAATGAGGTGAAAAAATTTGATGCCAGACTTTTATTGCTTGATGCGAAGCCAGAGAGATTCCTGACAAAAGAGAAGAAAAACGTGATCGTAGATGCGTTTGTAAAGTGGAAAATTATCGATCCATTTCTTTTCTACACCAAGGTTAGGGGTTCTGAAGAGCAAGCAAGTATCCGTTTAAGTCAAATTGTTCAAGGTGGTTTGCGTGATCAGTTTGGTGAGCGAGAGATTCAAGAAGTAGTTTCCGGAGAGCGTGCTGGAATTATGTCATTTATCACCGAAGAAGCAGATACAGCAGCAAGAGATTTTGGTATTCGCGTAGTAGATGTGAGAATCAAGCGTATCGATCTACCTCCTCAAGTTAGTGATTCTGTATATCGCAGAATGCGTGCTGATCGTGCCAAGGTAGCAAGTGAGCTACGTGCGCAAGGTGGCGAAGAAGCGGAAGTTATTCGCTCAGAAGCAGATAAACAACGTACTGTTATTCTTGCTGAAGCATATAGAGATGCGGAGCGTATTCGTGGTGATGGCGATGCAAAATCTACAGAGACTTATGCAAAAGCCTTTGGTAAAGATAAAGAGTTTTATTCGTTTACTAAAAGTTTAGAGGCATATAAAAAATCATTCTCTAATAAAGACGATATGATTGTGATTCAACCAGATTCTGAGTTCTTTAAATATTTTGGATCAACCAAGGCTAAATAGTCTTAGGTTATCTTAATATTTGGATGCAAGAACCTGATGTGGGAATCGATAATTACGGCGCTGGCATTGATGATGGTGTTCGAAGGTATAATGCCTTTTATATCACCATCGGCGATGCGCAAAGCCTTGCTCCAGATTTTGCAGCTAAGTGATGGCACCATCAGAGCAATTGGTGCCGCAGCGATGCTTTCAGGGCTGGTATTGATTTTCCTAGTAAAGTAATCGTTTAGATATACCAGTTAAACAGTTTGATTTTGTAAAAACGACGGCAAATAGAAAGAACATGTCAAAAAGCACTATTTTTAAGAATAACGCCTGGATGTTACCTGAAGGGATGGAAGAGCTTCTTCCTGCAGAGGCCATACAACTAGAGCAGTTAAGACGCAATTTGTTGGATCATTTTTCATCTTGGGGCTATGACTTAGTTATTCCTCCGTTTGTAGAGTATTTGGATTCGTTATTATCCGGTACTGGAAATGATCTTGATCTGCAGACATATAAAGTCATTGATCAAAATAATGGTCGTATGATGGGTGTGCGTTCTGATATGACGCCACAAGTATGTCGCATAGATTCACATCAGCTAAATAAAGAAGAGCCAACGCGCCTGTGTTACATGGGTACTGTGCTGCATACAAAATCTGACGGTTTTGCCGGTACCAGAAGCCCAATGCAGTTCGGTGTTGAGTTATTTGGCTATGGTGGTTCTGATGCCGATGCTGAAGTTATGGCTCTAATGTGTAACACCCTTTCTCATGCAGGGGTAAATGATTTTTACCTAGATCTTGGTCATGTTGGCATCTATCGTGGATTAGCTAAACAAGCTGGCTTAACTGATGAGCAAGAACACTACCTTTTCGATGCAATGCAGCGCAAAGCTATCCCAGAAATTGAACAATTACTGCAGGATTTTGCAATTAAATCGCCAGAAAAAGAGATGCTATCTGGCCTTGCAATGCTAAATGGCGGTGATGAAGTATTAATTGAAGCAGTTTCTGTTTTAGAAGCAGCTAATGATGAGGTAAAATCTGCACTGGATAATTTGGGTGCTATTTGCATGAACCTACGTGAACAGGTTCCTGGCGTTGATATCCATTTTGATCTGGCTGAACTGCGTGGCTACCACTATCAAACAGGTGTGGTTTTTGCTGCATTTGTTCCTGGAAAAGGGCAAGAGATTGCACGTGGCGGACGTTATGATGAGATTGGTCAAGTATTTGGCAAAGCTCGTCCAGCAACTGGATTTAGCTCAGATTTGAAGGCTATTTTGCAATTGTCTTCAAACTGTCAAAAACAAGAGAGTAAAAATATCTTTGCTCCGCGAGAAGTTTTTGCTTCAAGCAAAGATAGAGAAGGTCTGCAAAAAATAATTGCCGATCTAAGATCATCTGGTGAGCGAGTAATCGTAGAGCTTGAGGATCAACAAGGTGATGCAGCGGCAATGGGATGTGACCGCATAATTGTTAAGCAGGATGATGATTGGGTGGTTGAGGCTATAAGCTAGTAGTTTAATACTGGTTTTAGATAGTTCTGGCTTGTGTGAATTTGAACGTTAACGGTTAATCCTAAAAAACTGTTGTTTTGGAAAAGAAGATGGCGAAAAATATTGTTGTAATTGGTACCCAATGGGGTGATGAAGGTAAAGGCAAGGTTGTAGACCTGCTAACCGATAGAGTATCCGCAGTAGTGCGCTTTCAAGGCGGGCATAACGCTGGACACACCCTAGTTATTGACGGCAATAAAACTGTATTACACCTTATTCCATCAGGAATCTTGCGTGAAGATGTTAAATGTTTAGTTGGTAATGGCGTAGTTGTATCGCTGCCAGCTCTTGCAAAAGAGATCACCATGCTGGAAGAGAACGGAGTTCCTGTTCGTGAAAGACTACTTCTTAGTGATTCATGCCCAGTAATTCTCCCTTCCCATATAGCACTTGACCAAGCACGTGAAAAAGCGCGTGGTAGCAAAGCTATCGGAACAACCGGTAGAGGCATTGGCCCAGCATATGAAGATAAAGTATCGCGTCGTGGCATCCGTATCTCAGATCTGTATAACCGTGAGTTTCTTGAAACAAGACTGCAAGAGCTACTAAAGTTTCATAACTTTCAGCTGACAGAATATTTCAAAACAGAAGCAGTAAGCTACGAAGAGACGCTAGAAGAGCTACTAAAATACGCTGAAGATTTCAAAGACCTAGTGGCAGACGTATCTGCTCTTATCTATGAAGTGAACCAAAAAGATGAAAATATCATGTTCGAAGGTGCACAAGGTGCGCTACTAGATATCGATCATGGCACATTCCCATTTGTAACATCATCAAATACAACAGCTGGTGCAGCGACTGTAGGTAGTGGTGTTGGCCCAGGGATGTTGCACTATGTACTTGGTATCACCAAGGCATATACCACCAGAGTTGGTGCAGGCCCATTCCCAACAGAACTATTTGATGAAACTGGCGCCCAGCTAGCAAAAGTGGGGCACGAGTTTGGCTCAACAACAGGGCGTCCACGTCGCTGTGGTTGGTTTGATGCCATCTCACTAAAACGCTCCGCGCAAGTTAATGGTGTATCTGGATTCTGTATCACCAAGCTAGATGTTCTTGATGGACATGACGTAGTTAAAATCTGCGTAGCTTACAAATGTAAAGAAACAGGTAAAGAATACAATATCTCACCAAACGGCGCAGCGCTGCTAGATTCTTGTGAGCCAGTATATGTAGAGATCCCAGGTTGGACCGATTCAACCGTAGGTGTCGATAACTATGATGACCTACCAGAAAATGCCAAGGCGTATCTGAAGAAGATCGAAGAGATTACTGGGATTCCGGTGGATATTATTTCTACTGGGCCGGATCGTAGAGATACCATTGTCCTTAGAGACCCATTCGACGCTTAATTCGCACCTATTTCCCCGAATACTGCGTTGTAGTTGTTAATTTATTTCGGTCATTTACTATTCGTAAACTCCCTAATAAATTAACAACTACGTCTTGTCTTCGAGAAAATATTTCACGAATTAGTGGGGGTATCATTTTTCTAGTAAGATCTAGCTAAAAAATTCTCACTTATAAAGTTGTAAGCTCAACATATTTTTAACGCCTTGCGCCTTGAAAAATCTGCGCTCATGACGCTTTAAAATTCAACAAGTCTGTTTCCCCGAATACTACGTAATAGTTATTGATTTATTTCGGTAATTTACTATTCATAAATGGCAAACCGTTCTTTTATAGTGTCTAGTTATTTTACAGTTAGTGTGTGCTTTTTAGGCTAAAAGTGGAATTAGTTGTGCTAAAGCAATGTGTTATGGTGTGTGGTATAAAATATGCTTAATACTGTCAGAAATAAACTTAGTTGATTTAAACAAAAGGATAAGATGATGGGATTGAAATATTTGAGCGCAATACCTGCACTTTTACTTGCTACTTCAGTATCTGCTGCTGTAATAGATATCGAGTATAAATTTGATGGTACCTCTCTTGTATCTACTAATGGCGTTGAGCTATTTGGTACAGAAATGGCTGTTGGCGATACATTGAACTTAAAATATACTGCTGTAGGTTCAAATTCATATTGGGATTTTTCTTCGGTTGGTAGTGAAGGCAATGTAAATCTTGGTTTTGAATACCCAGATTCTTGTGGAACTAGATCTAGCCATGGAAGTTATAATGCTTCACTTAATGGTTCTAGTTTATTAGCTGAGAATTATTCCTCTGCAGGTCAATCATGTATTCATCTAGGTCCAGAGAACATTGATTTTTCTTCAGTATCAATTATTGATGAGTTTTCAATTTCATACTCATTAGATTCATCATCAGCTGCTAATGATATTGTTGGCTCATATTCTGATTCAACATGGTGGCAGGTGTGGGAACTATTTAATGGATCTATAACACCTTTTTATTATGAAGCAGACGTAGCTATCCCTGAACCTGGTAGTATAGCTTTAATTTTACTTGGTCTAGCAGGGTTTGGTTTTTCAAGAAAAAGAAAGAGCTAATATAAATTTATTTTCTATAAATATTAAAGCCCTAGATTTTCTAGGGTTTTTTTTGCCTACAGTTTATTAGCAGGAAAGCAGCTATAATTTTTAGAAAGAAGATCCCAAATATATTGATGCCAATTGAAATAGGGAAGTGCGATCTATTAAGAAGCGCCTATACTGTTATTGAAAGTACCTTACTAATAACATATTGAATTTATTTAAAGGGTAGCTGTTTATGAAGTGCTTTAGAGTCATGAGTATTATAATTTTCTCAAGTATGTTCTTGCTTAGCTGTGCATCAGATGTACCTAATAAAAGTAAAAGTTTATCGGCTAATGAACACAATATTATTGGCATTGATATCTCCAAGCACCAAGGGGAGATAAACTTTGAAAAAGTTAAAGCTGCTGGAATTAGTTATATATTTATTCGTGCTACAGATGGTATAACTTACCAAGATCCAAATTTTAACAAGAATTTTGCATCAGCTCAGGCTGCCGGTATAACAGTTGGTGCCTACCATTTTTATGAAACTAATGATGACCCTGCAGACCAACTTAAGAATTTTACTACTACTGTAACTTTGAAAACTGGTGATTTACCGCCAGTTATTGATATTGAGAAATTGCATAAACATGACGATGTTAAATTGACAGCAAATCTGCAGAATTTTCTTGATGGCTTAGAGAAACACTATGGTGTTAAGCCAATAATTTATACGGGGCTTAATTTTTCCAATAAGCATTTAACTGGATTTGGCAACTATCCTCTTTGGATAGCAGAGTACGAAAGGAAAAAACTGACATTGCCAAATGGTTGGGATAAATGGACTTTTTGGCAATGGTCTCAAACTCACAGAATTTCAGGTATAGATGTAGATGTTGATGCAGACCGCTTTAATGGAGATAAAGCTAGTTTTCTTAACCTGTTAATTAAGTGATGTGAAATCAATGGTGTCAGAGTCTTTGATTTTACTCCTCGCTTCGCTCAGAAACCAATAGACTGCCGACCCCAGTTGATTCGGCAAAACATTGTCCACCAGAATGGACAACTCACTAATCACTTAATTGAAATTCCATGTACCTTGGCTACGCGATATATCATCTGCCTTATAGTAAGATCCCATTTTGATAATTTATTGTCAGTTATTGCTCTTTTAAATGTATTGTTGGTATTGCCGTAATGAAAAGTAAGTTTTTTACTTTTAGAAGCCAATGTACTAACTTTTTTAGTGTCCCACCCATCAACGACCCAAGCATTTTTGCCCCACTTTTTTGAATTTAATAGCATCCAGTCTATTATGCGATTTATTTCAGGTCCTGATTTGCCTTTGGTTTCACGTTTTGCCCTTAATATAGCTTTTTTAAATTCTGCTCCTTTGACAAGAATGGACATGGCATGTCCCTTTATCGCGGCTCCAGTATAAAAAATATCATTTTTTAACTGTCCGTAAGGCATGTTTTGAATCATGTGACCAACATTGAGAAGGTAGAGGCTAAGCATTGAGTGCTCTTCACACTTTCCAACTCGTGATTTAGTGGTAACCATTGCAGAGGCTAATATCTTGGGCATCCTGTATGTTATAGCCCATGGTGTGGTTGTTTTTTCAAATGTCTTTGATTGTAGTTCCATCAGGCTTCTATAAGAACCGCTATTTTTTGCTTTAATATCACCCCATGGTGTCGGGATTTTTACCCAGTACTCCATGTTTTGAGTATCTAAAATTGAGAGTGACTGCAGGTGTTCTGAAAGCCTATTTTGAGCATATATAGTTTTGTCTACTTTACCACTTACAGCTTTGGCGATATCTTTGATTTCAGGTTCATCATCGAAGAAGTTAAGTGCCCAATTACTCAAAGTTCGCATGGTTTTGTTTTTGCCAACGGTGATATGTAGTTGCCTGAGTTGATCTTTGTATTTTTTACCATCGTTGATCTCTGCCTTGGTTTTTGGGCGTATTATGTTTTTAACTTTGTTCTTTGAAGAGGTGTTGTTAGCTGGAACAGGGGTGGGGTTTGATGTTGTTTTGCTCGTAGGCTTTTTAAAAAGGCTTAGATTTCCCATGTATTATCGTTTTATCCGTATAGAAATTGAGTAAATGGTGTGATTATTTATAAGCTACTTGAATAACCTAGAAAACTGATAAAATAATATTGGCAGAGATGAATATTTTAGAACCTTTAGTCAGTATGTGCAAAAACTTAAACATTTTCCACTCGAGTGGAAAATTGACGTATCACGTAATTGTTACCCTATGTTTCTTTGCAACTCGGTAGACCATCTGTTTTATTGTCAGATCCCATGAGGTTCCTTTTGCCTTATGCGGTTTAATTCCTAGCCTTTTCGCTGCTGGTGATAAAGCTGCTGTTGGTGTTCCAGTGCCAAAATCTCTACTAAACATCTTAGATGATATTTTTGTTTTAAGTGGCAAGTTAGTTTTTCTTGATTTTAGAGAAGACACATTTTTAGTATTCCAGCCATCAATTATCCAGGCATTTTTTCCCCAATTTTTGGTGTTTTTTGCTAGCCAACCCAGAATAGTGTCTATATCAGATTTTCCTTCGAATGCTATAGCGTCGTCAATTGCTTTTTTAAACTCTTTTCCTTTTACGAGCAATGCAAAAGCATGCCCTTTAATAGCACCGCCTGAATAAAAGATATCGCCTTTTAATTGTCCATAAGGCATATTTTGGATCATATGCCCCATATTTAGTAGGTAAAGGCTTGTATAGGCGTGCTCTTCACATCTTCCTGATTCTGTTCTCGCTGCGATATTTGCCGCAGCAAGAATCATTGGCATCCTATATGTAATTGCCCAATCTGTGTTTGCTTGTTTTTTATAAGTTTTGGCCTGAGTTAATATTAAACTCCTGTACGACCAATCATTATTTTTTTTAGAAACTCCAAAGGAAATATACGGGAGGTACTTTTTATAAAGATTGAAGTTTACTGAAAATTTTGGAGAGTGTTCAAACTGCCGCAGGGTTTTGAGTAAGCTTTTATTTTTTAATAAATATAAAATAAACTCGCGTGTATTTACTGCATCTATTGAGTAATCAACCATTGCACTTACTTTTTGCGCAATCTTTTTAATGTCTGGCTCGTCATCGAAAAAGGCTGTAGCCCATTGGGTTAGCTTTAATAGTTGTTTGTTTTTTCCTATCTCTTTTTGAAGTTGTATGAATTGGGCATGGTGTTTCTTACCGTCATTGCCTTTAGTAACAGTTTTGGGGCGTAAGATGTTGCTGACTTTTCCTTTTGAAACTTTTGTTGCGTTATTCACTATCTTGATTTGGCTACTAGCAGAAGCTGGAAGTTTTTTAAGTTTTGCTAGTTTTTTCATGTGCCTATTTAGGTAATCCGTTTTCTAATAAGTTATTTGCATCAATTAATGAGTTATAATCTACCTCATAATACCCAAACCGGAAAATTTAATGGCTAAAAAAGCTCCAAGTAAGAAAAAAAACAAAGGTAAACGGAAAAGCGCTGACCCTCATATAGAGAGGGAGAAGAAGAAATACGGCCGCCCGATTCCAAGCCGTGAGTTTATTTTGTCAG
Source organism: Gammaproteobacteria bacterium (assembly GCA_033852135.1). GTDB lineage: Bacteria > Pseudomonadota > Gammaproteobacteria > QZLD01 > QZLD01 > QZLE01. The sequence continues at coordinate 117,907 of JAWSVB010000017.1, forward strand.
CTTTGCAGAAGGCTGGTGTGCCACTGAAGCGCAGAGCTATTGCTGAGGCAATTGGCATCCGTGAGAATAATGAAACAGATAAAGAGGCTCTGCGTCGTCGCATCGGAGCTATGGTGCGTGATGGTCAGCTGATTAAAAATCGTAAAGGTTTTTATGTGTTGGTAAATGATGATGAGTTGATTCGCGGTACCATCGTTGGTCATCCTGATGGATTTGGGTATCTCAAACCAGATAATGGCAGTGATAGGATGTTTATCCCACCACGTGAGATGCGCGCAGCTCTTCACAACGACATAGTTGTGGTGCGGGTTACTGGCTTGGATCGTAAAGGTGGGCGTGAATGCTCGATAGTAGAGATGGTGTCTCGCGCTAATCATACCATCGTTGGACGTTTTCATAATGATTCAGGAATTGGTTTTGTAACGCCAGAAAATCGTCGTATTAATCAAGATATCCTTATCCCTAAAGAATTTTTTAATGGTGCAGATGAGGGGCAGATTGTCGTTGCCGAGGTAACTCAGCAGCCAACTTCTCATCACCAGCCAATGGGCAAAGTTACTGAGATTTTAGGTGAGCATATGGCTCCGGGGATGGAGATAGGAATCGCCTCCCGCGTTTATGGTATCCCTGTGGTTTGGCCTGAGGGTGTTGAGCAAGAGATTGAGAAGTTTAAAACTACTGTTCCAACAGCGGCAAAAAAGAATCGTGTTGACCTGCGTGAACTGCCACTAGTAACTATCGATGGTGAAGATGCGCGTGATTTTGATGATGCGGTTTACTGTACTCCGGTAGCAAGTGGCTGGAAGGTTTTGGTTGCGATTGCCGATGTGGCTCACTATGTAAAACCTGGTTCAGAGCTGGATATGGAAGCACAAAGTCGTGGTACCTCGGTATATTTCCCCGATTCAGTTATCCCTATGTTGCCAGAGAAACTTTCCAATGGCCTTTGTTCTATTAATCCAAAGGTAGATCGTCTGTGTTTGGTATGCGAGATGGTTATCAGTAAAAAGGGGAGGGTGCAGCGTTCAAAATTCTACGATGCGGTGATGCGCTCTAAAGCCCGCCTCACCTATACCGAGGTTGCCGCCATTTTAGTTGATGGTGATGAAAAGTTAGCGAAGAAAAGAGAGGATGTTCTCCCGGATCTAAAAAATCTTTGGGATGTATACAAGGTTTTGCGTAAGGCTCGTGGTCAACGTGGTGCAATTGATTTTGATACGGTGGAAACCAGAATAATCTTTAATGAAGAGCGCAAGATAGAGAAGATCGTTCCAACCACGAGAAACGAGGCGCACCTGTTGATTGAAGAGTGCATGGTGGCGGCGAATGTTTGTGCAGCACAGTTTGTAGAGAAGTTTAGGGTTCCGGCTCTGTTTCGCGATCACGATACGCCAAAGACCGATAAGCTGGAGTTGTTGTATCAGTTCCTTGGTCAGCTTGGTTATACCTTGGGTAAAGGTGATGGACCAACTCCGAAGGATTATGCAGAGTTGGTTGAGATCATCAAAGAGCGCCCCGATTTTAATATGATTCAGACCGTATTGTTACGCTCTTTATCGCAGGCGGAATATCGTCCAGATAACATCGGACATTTTGGTTTAGCACTCGATAGCTATGCTCATTTTACTTCGCCGATTCGCCGCTATCCCGATCTACTTTTGCATCGAGCAATTAAACATATTGTGAATGGTGGAGATGCTAAGTCTTATCGTTACAGTTTTGGTGAGATGGAAAGCTTGGGTAAACAATGCTCCATGGCGGAAAGGCGCGCTGATGATGCAACGCGTGATGTTATGCTCAGCCTCAAGTGTCAGTTTATGCAAGACAAGCTAGAGGAAGAGTTTGATGGTGTAATCACCGGTGTTACCTCATTTGGAATGTTTGTGGAGATATCCGATATCTATGTAGAGGGGTTAGTACATGTTACGGCGATGGGAGATGATTACTTCCATTTTGACCCGGTAGTACACAAAATGAGCGGTGAAAGAAGCGGTAAGACCTATCGTTTGGGTGACAAGGTTAGAATTAAGGTTATCCGCGTAGATATTGAAGATAAGCAGATTGATTTTGAATTGGTTGCCGAATCGTAGAAATTTTCAAGATTCCTGAGCCTTTCGACTACGCTCAAGATAAACCAAGAACTAAAGGTTCAGCCAGCTTGGTTTTATGAATAGATAGATCAACTGGGGTCAGCAGTAGATTGTATCGAAGATCAAAGACTCTGACCCCATTGATCAAAGTGAAGAATATGAAAACAGAATACATACACGGAATACACGCAGTAAAATCAGCGCTTAAATATGACTCAACAACCATTCAGGAAATTATGGTTGATAAAAGGCGTAGTGATGATAAGTCTAACGCAATTATCAGTGCTGCAAAAAAGGCAGATGTGACTGTAAGTCGCAGAGATAAAAAAGAGCTGGATAAGTTGGCTGATGGCGAAAATCATCAGGGAGTTATCGCGATTGCGGTTGGGGCTAAGCCTAAAAGTGATAAAGATCTGGCAGATTTTTTACAGCAATTAGAACACAACCCATTTCTGTTGATTCTTGATGGTGTACAAGATCCGCATAATTTAGGCGCCTGTTTGCGTAGTGCAAATGCGGCTGGAGTTGATGCAGTTATTATCCCTAAAGATAAGGCTGTAGGGATGACCTCTGTGGTACACAAAGTTTCCTGTGGTGCTTCACATGTGACCCCTGTATTTCAGATCACCAACCTTGCTCGCACTATGAAATCTTTGCAGAAAGATGGCGTATGGATAGTTGGTACAGCTGGCGAGACAGATCAATCGTATCTTGATTATGATTTTAAGGGTTCTGTTGCGGTAGTTATGGGAGCAGAGGGTGATGGTATGCGCCGCCTTACCAAAGATGCTTGTGATTATTTGGTTAAAATTCCTATGGATGGTGTGGTTGAAAGCCTTAATGTTTCAGTTGCAACCGGTGTGGTTTTGTTTGAGGCAAAGCGACAGAGGTCGATCTAATCTATAATGAGCTTTATTTTATGCAGTAGATCTGGAGATAAAGATGCTAAAAAAGCAGAAAGGATTCTCGCTATTTTTATTCCTGTTTGGTTCGGCGTTCTTTGGGTTCGCTGCTGCATTCTTTATCTTCGTTGTTTTTCCTCAATTATCAGATTGGCATCGGATGCAGAGTTGGGTGCCAGTAAACGCCACAATTCTCAGTGCAAAACTAAATTCAAATTATAGCGATGGTTCAACTACCTATTCGGTGAGTGCTAGATATAGCTATGCATACCAAGGTAGGGCATATAAAAATAATCGTGTATCTATATCTGAAGGCAATGACAATATTGGTAGTTATCAACAGGATCTATATCGCAGGATTGAGCGTCAGCGTAACGATGATGAAGCCGTAAGGGTTTGGCTAGACCCTAATAACCCTAAAGATTCAATAATAGATCGTGAAATGCGCTGGGGGTTATTCGCCTTTGAGATGGTATTTGTGGTGGTGTTTGGTGGAATAGGGGGGGTAGTAATTGCCGTTTCCATGTTCTCAAAAATGAGCCCCGGGCGTAATCGCAAAGCCAAAGTGGTGAGAAATGGTAAAACAATAGATGATTATGACTTCAGTAACCCACCTGTTATTCGATCCAATATTGTAGGTAAATTTATCGGGGCATGGCTGTTTACTATTATTTGGAACGGCATAGCTGCTCCGGCATCAATATTTGGCATGCAGGAGTATTTTGAGAAGCAGGAGCCATTGCTGCTTTTGGTTTTATTGTTTCCGGCAGCTGGTATTTGGTTATTTATCTATGTCTTTAAAGCGACGCTGGAGTTTCTCCGCTTTGGTAGAATGGAATTAACCCCAGACCCTTATCCTGGGTCGATTGGGGGCAATGTTGGTGGAACTATTGAGCTGAAAGAGGAGTATAATTCAGCCATTAAATATGAGTTGGCACTAAGTTGCATCCATGTTTATTACACCACTTCCGGTTCTGGGAAAAACAGAAGTAGAAGCAAACACGAAAAGCTGCTGTGGCAGAGGGACGGGGTAGCTAAATCTGATTCATGCCTTCTAGGTACAAGGTTAGAATTCTGTTTTGATATTCCTACAGACTTACCAGCTTCAAGTGATGATAGTGATGATTATCATGAATGGCGGCTTGGTTTAGAGGCAGATTTGCCTGGCATTGACCTGGATAGAGAGTTTACGATTCCTGTTGTAACAGGGGTAAGAGAATCAAGCGCACATATTCAGCAAGCTAAAGTTGTTCCTGCATCGGAAGATATGGAGATACCAGAGAAGTTCTTGCAGATTCAAGATACTTTAGATGGTATAGAGCTGTTGTATCAGCGCCAAAAAAGTGGACTATATTCGGTATTTAAACTGTTGGTTGGCTTGGGTTTTGTTGGGTTTATCTCGTGGATTGGGTTTTCTGCCGCCAAGGCTGCAGATGAGATTTCACTTTTTGTATATTTCTTTGTCGCTATATTTGGATTGATTGTAGCCTCGGGTATAGGTTTTAGCTTGTATCAATTCTTGCATACACTAAAGGTTACAATTGGCGGTGGCAAAATCGTATCGGTAAGCAAAATAATATTTCCCGTTAAAGTTAGAGAGATAGAGATAGCCAATATTAAGAATATTCAAAAGAGTAAATCTTTTCAGGGCAGCAGTGGAGGGAACACCCCAGTTGCATATTATAAAATTGAAGTTTTTGGTAAGTATGGGGAAAAGGTTTGTGTTGCCAGAGGGGTTAAAGGTGAGCAGTTGGTAGATGCAATTATTGCTAGGATTGAGGGGTATATTTAATTGAATAAACTGTTCTCAATAGGTGATTTTGCAAAAATTGCTGATGTATCGGTTCAGGCTTTGCGTCATTATGACAAGACTGGAATCCTTAAACCTCATAGCACTGATGAGGAGAGCAGTTATAGATACTACTCTCAGGAACAGTTGTTCTCTCTAAATAATATAAAGATGCTGCAATCCGTTGGGTTTACCCTGCAAGAGATTGCTGAGCTAAGTATATCAAGTTCACTTCCAGATCTTATCGATGCATACCAGCAAAAGGCGGAGACTGTTAATCAGCAGATCGCAGATCTGCGTAAGGCGCGCAAGCAGTTGGTTTGGTATCAAGAGATTCTGGGGAGAATGAAACAGCCAATAGTCGATGTGGACGAGAACGATATTGGGAAAGTATACCTGCGTGAAGCTCCTGAGCACAGGCTGCTTATGGTGCGTGAGAATGTGTGTTATGACTATCCATCATTATTGATGCTATACAACCAACTATTGAAAAAGTTGTTTGAACAGCGCTGTAAGGTGGTGGGTGGTTTGAATACCGTATTTTACGGCGGCTACCATGATATCTATCATAAAAGAACTGACATTGCCTTGGCATTTTTATTAGAGCCAGAGTCTAAGCGAGGGAAGAAACAGCCCGCGCAGCGTTATCTTAGCTGCTTGCATAAAGGTAAGTACCCAACATCTCTTGAAACTTACGCTAAGCTGCAAGAGTATGCACAAGAGAATAGATTTGTTCTATCTGCACCAGTGAGTCATGTGCTTAGGGTGCCGATTGCAGCAGTAGAAGATCCGAATGCGACAGTTTTTGAGCTCAGAATTCCTGTCTCTGATTAAACTCATTGAAATATAATAAGAAAATAACTGATATTCCTGCTTGACTCTATACCTGCTACACGGGATTAACATATAGACATGAACTAAACATTTATCCGAAATAAGGAGAATATCATGTCTAAGATGCCAATAAATGACTTTCAAATGTACGTTGAAGATCGCGGTGAATCAGATCAGCGCGAGGCGGTTATATTTTTTAATGGAAGTCTCTCATCTGCCAATAGTTGGTATCCAATGCTTGATCTTTTCGAACGTGAAAAGGTTAGAGTTGTTCTACATGACTATCGTGGTCAAAGACTATCTGATTTTGATGATGCTCCAATTACTTATGCCCAACATGCTGATGATGCCAATGTAATGTTGGAAAAGCTTGGGATTGAGAGGGTGCATATTGTTGGGACCTCTTACGGAACAGTTTCTGCGCAGCGGTTTGCCATAGATTATCCAGAAAAAGTCGTTTCTATGACCTTGATTGAGGCATTTAGCGAGATGGATGTAAATACCGAGAACTGGGTAATCCGCTTTGTTGATTGGTTAAAGCAGGCCGTTGATGATGAGTCTGCACGCGCCAGAGTTTATCAAAACATGTTGCCGTTATTTTTTAGCCCTGAATTTGCTGCTGCTAACCGTGAAGCACTTGAAGCAAGGGCTGCTGACTTTGCTCAGTTACCAGCATCCTTTTTTCAAGGGATAGTACGTATCTACGAGAATCAGTTAGCCAATACTCCAATAACTTCTGAATTGCATAAGATAAAAGTGCCAACAATGGTGATTTGGAGTGAGATGGATGTGCTTACCCCTTGGGCTTTAACTCAGGTTATCAAAGAGAATATTCCTCATGCAGAAGTGGTGAAGATTCCAAATACAGGGCATGTTGCAATTGCAGAAAGTCCTAAACTACTTGAGTCATTGATGTATGGCTTTATTAAACAGAACTGGGAAGGCAAACAGTAGTTTCAAGTTGATAGCTATTGGTTGAGAGGAGATTGCCATGAAAGAGATCATAGAGTCAGTAGCCTTGTTAGTTGTATTTGGCGCTGTTGGATATTTTGTTAGGCAGCGTGAAATAATTACCGACAAAGGTGTTAAAGAGATGTCCGGCTTTTTAATTAGAATAGCTATGCCAGCTTTGATCCTCTATTCAATAATACGTCCAGGGATGGTTGGTTTGGAAAAAACCGGATTACCATTGATTGGAATCTCAATAATGGTTTATGCGCTAAGCATTGTATTTGGCTTGATTGTAGCTCGTCTTTGGATTGGTAGAGAATCTATCGACCAGGTTGGATCTGAGAGTAATGAGGCAAAAGGTGACGGAGGAATGGTGGCCTTTGGTTGCTCTTTTTCCAATGTTGGTTATATGGGGATCCCTGTAGCTATGGCCCTATTTGGTGAATATGCTGTTGGTTTGGTTGCTTTATACAATCTGCCATTTGCTCTTTTGGTATTTACTTTAGGGCAGCGTTTAATTGCGGGCAAAGCTGCGGTATCCAATTGGAAGCAGTGGTTAAACCCTTGTGTAATAGCATCAATTATAGGTTTAGGAACCTATCTTGCTGAGATTCAGGTGCCTGACTTTGTATTAAGTGGGATGAAACCATTTGCAGATATGACACTGCCTTTATCAATGCTGGTTATCGGAGCAATGTTACATGGTGCTAAATTGACAGATATGCTGGATATGCGAGCAATCGGTATTAGCTTAATCCGTTTAATTGTTATTCCAGCTATGGTTTATGGCTTATTGATTGGTTGGATCGCAGAACCGATGTTGATTATGGTTCCGGTGATAATTGCAGCGATGCCAATAGCTGCCAACGCGCCGGTTATTGCAGAACACTATAACGGTAATGTTAAGTTAGCAACGCGCTCTGTATTTTTATCAACTGTGTTATCGGTTATTTCCATACCAGCATGGGGGTGGTTCGTGTTGAGATTGGCTTGAATCTAAATATATGCGTTTTGCGGCAGTAAAAATATTGTTAGATATAAAAAGTGAGGAGAATGTTATGAACTATGAAGACTTTAATACCCTAGTGCACTCAAGGGCATCGCACCGTAAATTTGCTAATGACCCGGTATCAGATGAAGAGATTCGCAATGTGGTAGAAGCTGCAAGGATGGCTCCTAGTGGACATAATTTTCAGCCGTGGAAATTTATAGCGATTCGCAGCAAAGATGTCATTCAGAAGCTGGAGGAGGCTATAGATAAGGAGCTAAAGGCTTTGTATAAGAACTTCCCTGAAGATTTTATTAAAAATATGGAAGGGTATCGTTTTTTTATAGATCACTTTAAAGATGCTCCGTTATCGATTGCGGTTCTTACCACAAGATATGAGTATAAGCTTACAGATTCAATTCCGAAAAAGTTTGGCGTGGAATTACCAACTGTAGAACATTTTGATATGGAGTTGTTGGGTGTCGGTGCTGCTATTCAAAATATGTTGTTGGCTGCTGAGGCACAAGGATTGGCTAGCTGTTGGTTAGTTGAACCAGCTACTTATGCCCAAAAGGGGATAGAGGAGGTTCTTGAAGTGGCAGAGGGTTATAACTTTATCAGCTTAATAGCACTTGGTCGGCCAACAAAAGAGCGTAAACCTGCGCCAAAGAAAGGTGTAGATGAGATATTGACGATAGTTTAAGTTGATAGATGAAGTGGAACTTGGCTGGTAGTAATAGGCTACCGGCCTGCTGAATAGTCATGTGAATAACTACGCAGGTCGGTATACAAGTTTTTTATAATGGCCCTAGCTATTTATATGGATAGCTTACCTGAGGCTATTTTTAAAACCTCATCTTTTCTATCATCAGCTGCATGGGCAGAAACTCGATTATACACTCGCCCTTTAACCTCCGATGGTTTAAATGGTTTTATGATGTAGTCAACGGCCCCAACATCATACCCTTTTTGGATCGCAGCTGGTGCTTCATTAGCGGTAAGAAAGAGGACTGGGGTGTCGTGAAAGCGATGATCTTGCTTAATTTTCTCACATACTTCATAGCCATTCATACAGGGCATGGTTATATCAAGCAGGATAATGTCTGGAGTGTTTTGCTCTAGATACTTTAAGCACTGCTGTCCTGTGCTTGATTCAGAAATTTCAAAACGATTATCGTTGAGAATATCTTTTAGAATCTCTCTGTAGATGCTCTCATCATCCACTATGTGCACTAAATAATGCTCTTTTTCAATATGTGATGTATTTGGCATAAATATACCCTAAATAACAATTGGTTACTAAAATGTCCATTTAAAGTATTTACCATGAGGCTGAAAAATCAATTTTTAATTTCTGATATGTTGCAAAGGTCACAGTTAACGTCTATTTGTTAATAAGATGAGCTTCATTTTGAAGTGATCATTTTTTAGGGAGAGATAAGTATGAAAAGGAAGAGTTTTTTCTCAATAATTCAGTCAGGACTGATAGCATTTGCCGCATTTACTATTGGAATATCCTCAGTTCAGGCTGCTGATGAAGATTACAACCTGGGAGTCGTTTTAGCTATAAGTGGCGCTGGAGCTGTTTATAGTGGTGATGGTGTTGATGCGATTAAATTAGCTGTTGATGAGATCAACGCTCAAGGTGGGTTCTTGGGTAAACATAAAATAAACCTTATTGTGAAGGATTCCCAAACAAAGCCTGATGTAGCAGTTAAGGTTGCTACAGGTCTTATTAAAAAAGATAAAGTAAAAACAATTTTGGGTACATATTCTAGCGCTTGCTCAATTGCAATTAAGCCAGTGGCGCAAGAAAATAAAGTATTGCATATTGCAGCTATTAGTAACTCAGAAAATATTACCAAGGTAAACCCAAGTCCATACACCTTTGCAGTTGGCCCAAATAGCTACATGCAAGCAAAGTCTGTAGCTGTTGGTATTGCTAAAATGGCAAAGAAAAATGGCTGGACAAAATATGCAACCATCGCATCAGATTATGAGTGGGGGAAATCTACTCAAGCTAATTTTGTGGCTCTTTTGAAAGAGATTGCACCAGATATTCAACTTATTAAAGAAGTTTGGCCAAAACTTGGTGAATCTAAATTTACCAAACAGATTGCTCAGCTAGCTAAAGCGAAACCTGACTTTATTTTTGGAGCTGTTGCTTCAAAAGATAATGTCAAATGGTTACAAGTTGCTGGTAAGTCTAAGTTCTTTGACAAATTCCCATACCCTGGATCTTTAGTTTCTGTGGCAGAGTTGCAGCTAAAGGGGGATACAATTCCTCGTGGCATGATTGGGCTAGCTCGTGCACCGTTCTTTGCTCATATGGATAACAAGATGATGCAAGATCTGGTTAAAAACTTTAAAGCTAAGTATGGGCGCTATCCAAGTGATTGGGCGGTTATGGAGTATGATGCAGTTTATGCTCTGAAGCAGGCTATAGATAAAGCTGGCACAATCGATTCAGAGAAAGTTAAAGATGTAATGAAAGGGATGACAATTGATACCGCTAGAGGATCATTTGCCTTCAGAAAAGTTGATAACCAACTTAACTGTCCATCTTATCTTGGGGCTGTTACAGATTCTGCTGATTATCCATTCCCAATTTATAAAGACACAGTGATTGTTTCTGGTGAAGAGTCATGGAGACCTGAGTCAGAGATTCTTGAAGCAAGAAAATAGCAGTTATAAAACTTGAAACGGCTACATGTATTAATGTGTAGTCGTTTTAAATAGGTAACTATATGCAAAAATTGCAGCTTAAAATTAAAACAAAAATAATACTAAGCGGTGTCATAGTGATCTTATTGGCAATAGTTTCTTTATCTATTGTTATTTCATATCTTTTACTGGCAGATAGTGAAAAAAGAGCAAAAAAGCAGATTCAAGCCTCAGTTAACTTAATGTCGCAACAGTTTGAAGATACTGGTAAGTCATTGAAATCCATATCAAGTAAAATTGCTTTAGACTCTGATTTAGGGAGTAAACTGCTTTATATCTCTGATAGTAGGGCTGAAGGTGGCGTTGATAGTATTTTAAATCAAGAGAGTAAAGATCTAAGTAGCAATCTATATGCGTTAGCTGCGGCTACTGGTGCTGGGGATGTCGTTTTATATGATGATACCGGCAAGTGGGTAAGTTTATTTTGGATTGAAGGTGGGAAGGCGCATGTCGCATTTCCCGCTATTGGTGAATTAGGTTATTTTTATGCTGCAGTCAAACTGGGTGAATCAATAGAATCAGATGATTGGAAAAAGGTTTCAGCTCTGAGCAAGAAAGTTGAAAACAGACCTGCAGATGAAAAAGTTGAAAAGATAAGTCGTACTATTATCGACGGCAAGATTAATTTAGTAGCTAGCTCAGATATTATGGTTATGGGGTTAAATGAAGAGACATTTGAAGAGGAGCTACAAAAGAAGGGTATTGCCACTGTAACGTGGGAAGTTGATTCCAGTTTTATAAGTAAAGTTAGTGAATTGACAGGTGCAGAAATAAATCTTTTTGTAGCAAATGATTTTTCAGTTGGCACATTTACGCAGTCTGAGAAAGTTAGTAAGGGATTAAAAAAATATGTTAAATCCCTCGGGGCATCCAAAAAAAGTAAGAAGGTAGAGATAGTTGCTGATGAAATTGTAAAAACTGATTATTTTATCGGAGCCCTACCTTTAGATGATATGGGTGAAGGTAGTTTCTTTGCGGTTTATATATCTCAGGAGGAATCACAAGAACAGTTAAGTACTATTTTGTTATATCTGATTATTACTGGAGTAATAAGCTTATTTGTAGCGACGTTGTTGTTATGGTTAGAGGCTAATAAGATATCCGGCCCGCTGCAAAAAGCAACGCAGCTAGCAAAGGCAATTACGGATGGAGACCTATCTCAAAGGCTTACGCTGAATACAACAGATGAGGCGGGTCAGCTGGCAAATATGCTAGATGCCATGGCGGATAAGCTGGAAGAGAGAGCTGTTCTCACCTCAAAAATTGCTACCGGTGATTTAAGTAATAAAGTTGATATCATCTCTGAAAAAGACTCCTTGGGGGAGTCACTAGATAAGATGACACATGGTTTAATAGATATTGTTCGACAGATTAATGAATCATCAAAAGAAGTAGCAAGTGGAACAAAGGGGATATTGGAAAACGGAACCCTATTGACTCAGGCCGCCAATGAACAATTCATTGCTCAGGAGGAGATGGGGCAGCATGTAGCTATTATTCGGGATAAGATTCAAAACAATGCAGATAATGCAGCCAAGGCCCTTGCTCTGATTACCGATGCAGGTGAATCTGCAAAAAGTGGGAATGAGATGATGAATAGTATGGTATCTGCAATGGCAGATATTAGCTCTTCAAGCCAAGAGATATCGCAAATTATCAAAGTTATTGATGAGATTGCCGAGCAAACAAATCTTTTGGCTTTGAATGCTGCTATTGAAGCGGCCAGAGCAGGTGAACAAGGCAGGGGGTTTGCTGTTGTTGCAGATGAGGTTAGACAATTAGCAGGACGAAGTGCAGAGGCTGCACATCAAACTACTAAACTGATTGATAGTTCAGCACAAAATGTTGCATCAGGTAGTGAGATAGCCAATAAGACATCAGAGTCTTTGAACGAAATTGTATCTTTCGTTGAAAATACAACTAATTACGTTAAGGATATATCTACAATATCTCAATGGCAGGCTGATGAGATTGTTAAAGTTGAAGATGGATTGTCGCAAGTTGGTGGTGTGGCGCGCCAAAGTTCAGAATATGCAGATTTAATAGCGGGTCTTGCAAGAGATTTAGAAAAAGAGGAGGGTAAGCTTGATGCTGCTTTAGGTCATTTTGTCCTTAAATAATAAAATTTTTCTTAGAAACTCTATTTTTCCATATCAATGAATTTACCACTACTTTTATCTGGTCTAGCTTTATTTGGTTTAGATTTTGGTTTGCTTACTAAAGCAAAACCAGCTGCAAATAGTAAAAATATTATGAATATAGCTACCCCGTAGCCAAGTAACTCGCAAATTAGATCGTATTTACACGGTATTCCAATTTGAATATCCATACAGACCCCTTTTTGTTGTTATCTATATTTTTTGGACAGCAAAAAAGCTATGTTGTCATAAATAGATTTGGGGCTGCGCTGTTACGTAGTTGGAATAGGGGGGGCATGAAAATTATTATGTGGTTTTATGTAAAAGTACAAATTTAGTTTTCTAGCACAACAAATGCCACGGCATAGTGTTTTTCATCAGAGATGGTTATTTGCATATTAGTTATAGATTTAAGCAGGTTTTGAACTTGTGCATTGTTACCTACATAATTAACCAGAGGTTTTCCTAGCTCTGTGTGTGATAACTCAATATCACACATGTTGAGTCCATTTCTGATGCCTGTTCCCATAGCTTTAGCAAAGGCCTCTTTTGCGGCAAATCTTTTTGCCAGAAAACGCTCAGGGAACTTGTTCTCTTTTATCTTTAGGTACTCATTTTTTGAGAGTATCCGTTGTGCGAATTTATCCCCTGAGCGCTCCATAGAGGCTTTTATACGCTTAATTTCGATTATGTCGGTGCCAATACCAAAGATCATGATTACTGTGCTTTCTCAGCTGTTTGGCGAGCATGACGAATTATCTGCTTCATCTCACGTACAGCTGCATCTAATCCAGAAAAGACAGCTTGGGCGATAATTGCATGGCCAATATTTAGCTCTCTAATTGGTAGTAAAGCAGCAATTGGCTCTACATTATGCAAGTGAAGCCCGTGACCAGCATTAACTTTTAAGCCAATATCGTGAGCATATTCAACGCCAGCGATAATCTCAGCCAATTGCTTTTTTTGCTCTTCTGGGGTGGTCGCATCTGCATAATGCCCGGTATGGATCTCAACCACTCGAGCCCCTGTGGAAACTGCAGCATCAAGCTGTTCTTTTGCGGGGTCGATAAAGAGTGATACCTCAACTCCAGCAGCATGCAGACGCGCTGTCGCATCTTTGATGCGCTCGATATTATTTTTTACATCTAATCCACCTTCGGTGGTTAGCTCCTCTCTTTTTTCTGGAACTAAGCAACAGTCTGATGGTTTGTATTTTTCAGCAATGGAAACCATCTCATCAGTTACCGCCATCTCAAGATTCATTCGTGTCTGGATGGTTTGTGCAAGTAACTCGATATCTCTATCTTGGATATGTCTTCTGTCTTCACGCAAGTGTACCGTAATAAGGTCAGCTCCTGCTTGCTCTGCGATAAATGCAGCTTGTACAGGGTCAGGGTATATTGTTCCTCTGGCTTGACGCAAAGTAGCAATGTGATCAATATTTACCCCAAGAAGAATATCTTTGATTAGCTCCATCAGGTGCCTCCATAACTATATGATTAATGCATTCTAAAATTAAAGAGGGCCGGAGTAAAATTAAGCGGTGCTTATTTTTACTCCGGCCCTCTTATATGTGTTCAAGTTTTTTGGTTACTCTTTCAAAATCTGGTCAGCTAAATGAATTAGTCTTTCATATGGCTGGTCAATCTCATCAAACTTGCCTTCGCGCAGAAGATTTTCAAATTCAAGGCATGCTTGCTTAAGTTCTGGCACTCCACAGACGCTTGCTGCTCCATGAAGCTTATGCACGCTCTCTTTCAGGTTGGCAAAATCTTTATCTTCATATTGTGAAGATATTTTTACTCTGTGAGTTGGCAATTCCGCTTTTAGCATTATGAATAGCTCAGCAGTTAAGCCTTCGTTGCTTTCAGCAGATTTATCAATGGTCTCTTTTTCTAACTGTATTGAGTTTTCACGGGTTTCATTATTATGATCAATACGTTTGTTTAGTATGCTTAGCAGCTGTTCTTCTGTAATTGGTTTTATCAAGCAATCGTCTATATAGCCATTATTTAGAAGATGCTCTTTCTCTCCTGGCATTGCATTTGCGGTAAGTGCAACAATGGTTGGTTGTGCATCCTTAGGTAGGGTTGCTCTTATCTTTTTCGATGCATCTTCACCATTCATAATTGGCATATGGATATCCATAAGAATGATGTCAAAATTTTCACTCGTGGCTTTATTAAATGCTTCTAGCCCATTTTCTGCTTCAGATATGGTGGCATTGTGTTTTAGCACTAAAGTACAGGCGAGTTTTCTATTTATGCGGTTATCATCAACAACAAGTACATGTAGCTTATCCAGTGCGGTATCTACAGGTGTTATTTGTCTGACATCGACCAACTCTTGTAGTGGTTTGGTGTTTTTAGGTGACGCATGGGTTATTGCAGCTTCAGGGTCCTGAATTATGCGGCAGAACTCACGGTATAGAGTTTGTCTGCGAGTTGCTTTGGGTAGTGATGCAGAAGCTCCTTGAAGGAACAGCTGACGCAACTCATTTCTATCAACGGTATTTGCCATTGCTACCAATGGGATTTTATATGACTGGACTTTACCCATAAGTGATTGGAATGTTTGAGCATTAAGATCACTGCGAGATAGACCAACTACGGCCATGCTCCATCCTTTGTCAGCAGTCAGCAGAGATATAAAGCTATGCTTATTATCAACTTCTGTGACATTGATGTTCCATGATTCAAATATGTGGCGTAGCGCAAGTCTTGACAGTGGCATCTCGTCTAGAAGGAGGATTTTCTTCTCTTTAAGAGGAGTATCTAAGATTTTTTGCTCAGCTTCTTCGCTTGATCTTTGTTTATTAAGATCAAGAGTAAACCAGAATGTGGATCCTTTTTCGATCTCACTTTCTAGACCAATTTTTCCACCCATCTGTTCTACAAGTTTTTTGGAGATTACTAGGCCAAGACCAGCACCACCAAAACGTCTTGTGGTTGAAGTATCAGCTTGAGCAAATGCATTAAAGAGCTTTTTCTGCTCATCTTCATGCAGACCAATGCCAGTGTCAGCAACCGTAATACGAATCATGCAGTTGCTATCTTTGTCATCATCCAACATTATGCGCACAACAACGCGCCCAGTTGACGTAAACTTGATGGCATTGTGGACCAAGTTGGTAAGTATCTGTCTGATTCTTATGGGATCGCCGTGCAGCTTTAATGGAACATCACTGTAGATCAAATGTACGAGTTCAAGGTTCTTGTTGTATGCAGAAGGGGCTAGCAGTGAGAATACCTCTTCAACGCAGTCGCGCATGTCAAAGGCGACATTATCGATAACAAGCTTACCAGCTTCAATTTTAGAGAAGTCGAGGATGTCATTAATAATTGCGAGTAGATTTGCGCCAGATTCTTTGATGGTATTTAAGTAATCGAGCTGCTCTTCATCAAGATTGCTATGAGATAGTAAGTCGGTAAAGCCTAAGATGCCATTGATAGGTGTGCGGATCTCGTGACTCATATTCGCTAAGAATTCAGATTTTACTTTGCTTGCTTCAAGCGCCTTTTTGCGCGCAATATCTAGTTCGACGTTTTGGATCTCAACCGCTTCAAGGGTTTCTCTTAACTCTTGGGTAGCTTGGTCGACTTTTTCTTGTAACTCTTCATGTGCCTGCTGTAATGATGCCGCCATTGAGTTGAAACCATGCTCTAGTGTCCCCAGTTCGCCCCCAGAGTTTTCGCCCACTCTGGTATCTAACCGCCCTTTCTCTAGCTCTTCTACAGCATTATTTAGTTTTACAACCGGGGCAGTAACGCTGGTGCTGGCCCATAGACCAAGTAGCGCACTGGCAATAACAGTAATTAGCGTGATTAGCACACTATTAAGTAATGCTTGCGACTGTTTTAGGGTTGTTGCACGAAGTGATAACTCGATAGTTACTTTTCCCAGAGTGCTTATCTCGCCATTGAGAGTACGGTTACGTCTTGCACCAGGGGTTAGGAAGCTTGAATGTTTGATATTAGCTTCAAAAACAAGCGGGATATCATCTCGAATAAAAAGTTTTAGCAGGTTGGCTATTAGTGCCTCAGGAATGGATTTAGTGAGATGACGACGGGACTGTGCTAGAAGCCGCCCTTGGTTGTCAGTGATGGTAACCGATTTAACGTCAAGTTCGCCAAGTGCCGCATCGGCTAAATCTTGAAGAATCTCATATTTTCGAGTCTGAACTCCATATTCACTTGCGGGTGCAAGTTGATTGGCGATGGTTTTACCCCGTGCAATTAGAGAGTCTTCTAAACCTGTGATTTGAGTTTGAACTAGATAAAGACCAAGGCAAAGAGCTATAAGGGTAGGGGGAGTTAACGCTATTAGTAATACTTTAGCTCTGATTCCCCAGCGTGACATCATTTGTAGTTGAACTCCGTGTACATCGCTAACCCTTATTAATTATCAAGTTCGCTTATGCATTCTTGTAAGGGGGCATGATTATTAAAAATTAATCCATGAAAACTAGTTCGATATAAACTAATCATATATGACTAATTTTAGTCATAAACCTGCTAAGTTACCAGAGTTTAAGCTTAAAGTTTCATAAAAACTTTATGCAGCCTAGTGGGGCGGTAGAAACTAGGCCTAGTGTAGGCTAAATTACACCCAGTTCTTTGGGTAAGATATGCCTTAGTTTTTGAATTTCATCTTCCAACTTTGCAATCATTTCTATGATATTTGCATCAAATCCGTTTCTTGCAAAATGACTCTCTATTAAGTGGCAAAGACCAGCAATTTTAGTGGCACCCATATTGGCACAGCTCCGTTTTAACGAGTGCACTGTAAAGATTAGCTGATTATCATCATTGGTTTCTATCGATGACTCCATCTGCTTTATTTTATTTATACATGAATCAAAAAACTTGATAATGAACTCTTCCATGCGGTCTTTGGGGATGAGGCTGCGCAGAGAAAGTATGGTGGATATATCCAATGAATCAGGGGATTCGTGCAGTAAAATCAGCTTGCGCTGTTCATTTTGCTCAACTTCTGCTTTTAGCAGGTTTAGATTAAAATGCTTGTCGAGAACCTGCTTAAGATCCGCATGTTGTATAGGTTTATTTAAGTATCCGTCTAATTTGCTCTCTTCATACACGCTAAGCTCTTCTGCTGTAGGTTTAAATACTTGAGCATAGATCGGTATTTGGCGGCTACTAGATTTGATGTTTTTAAATATTTGGGTCAATCCAGCCGCATCAAATCCAGGTATATGCGATTCGATAAACACTATTGAATAATTACAATTAGATATCATTTGAGCAGCATTTTTACTGTCAGTGTATATGTCTGAACTTATGCCATAAGACTTTAGCATTGATGATAGTGTTTTTAGATTTTCGATATTGCTGTCGATCAATAGTGCTTTATTCTCATGCCTTTTTTGCCCCTCTTTTATCATGTGCTTAGTTATGAGATTGGTCCTGGTGTTTGAGCTAAGGCCAAACACCATAGATATGCATTTATACAGGTGCTGTTCTTTAATTGGGGTGCTTAGATACCCATGAACTCCAGCATTACGCACAATTTCAGCATCCCCTTTATGTCCTTTGAGGGTAAGGAAAATTTGTTTTGTTTGAGAAAGGTTTTGATTGGATGAAATCCAATTGGAGAGGTTTACCCCTTGAATTTGAGGGCTATGCAAGTCTACTAGCACTAGATCAAATGGTTGGTTTGATTTAAATGCTTTAAGTAGAAGTTGTTTTGCTTCAGCCTCGCTGTCAGTTACTTGGCAATCAATTCCCCAGTGATTAAGTTGTTGTTGGATAATCAAACTATTGGCAGGCATGCTATCGACCAGCAGGGTCTTTTTGCCTATAAAGTTTAGGTCACTATCAAGGTGTTGCTCTTCAGCTTCGCATAGCGCAAACTTAATATTAATTATAAATTGACTCCCTTTTTCAGAGTCAGTTTTAATTTTAAGATCCCCTCCAAGCTTGCTAACTAGTTGGCTGCATATGGTTATACCTAACCCTGTCTCTTCTGGTCTTAAATTGCTTTCTCCAGCAGCTAAGTTTATTGAATCGAGAAACTGCTTTTCTGCGATATCCGGCCTAAGCCCGGTATCAACTATTTCGAACCTGATTGATATTTGATTATGGTCAATATCACCAAGCATAACCTTGATTAAAATCTCACCGTTTTCAGTAAACTTAATAACATTGCTGATTAAGTTATTTAATATTTGTCTAAGTTTTGTTGGATCACCGCTTACCTTTTGTGGGATCTCTGCAGATATTAAACATGAAAGATTAAGTCTTTTTGTTTGGGCTATATTGGCCATTACATCTACGATGTCTTCGGTAAGTACTTTGATATCGAAAGGGATATCTTCGATAGCAATTTTTCCGCTAGTGATTTGGGATAACTCTAAAATATCATTAACAATGCTGATTAGATGAGTTCCTGAATCATTGGCAACATCAATTAATTCACCTTGCCCTTTTGCGAGCTCAGTTTCAGATAGGAGTTGTAACATTCCCAGGACAGCATTCATTGGTGTTCTGATTTCATGGCTCATGGTTATCAAAAAGTTAGATATGTTCTTGTTGGATTTTGCTAATTCATGAGTTTTTCTTTCAAGTTCAGTTGTGCGTGAAGCGATCTTGTCTTCGATAGAGATATTGTTATCAGCAAGTTTTATCTCAGCTTTTTTTCGATCGGTTATCTCTTTTTGAAACTCTGAGATCAAACTGTTAAATGCTCTTCCTGCCAGAGCAATTTCACTTATGCCATTACTTTTGGCTTTTATCGATAGATCACCTTTTTCTTCAACTCGGCGCATTACCCGAATTAGGTCAAGTATTGGCTGCGCAATACTTCTTGCTGTGATTAAAGAGGCAGCAACAGAGAGTAGGATTATTAAAAGAGCCGCTAGGAGTAGGGTTTTAATAATTTGGTTAAGATCACTTTGGGTTTCTTCTTGTGATAGGAATAGGGCGAAATGGCCTACCACTTGCCTTTTAGATACGATGGGGATAATTCCAGCAAAGAAAGGCTTTTCATATATATTGATAACGCTGAATTCGGTTTTATCACTTAATACATTGTCGAAGTTTGTGGCTATAACTCTAGGCTTTGACGATATATCTATCTCTTTGTGGCTGGGAAAATTTCCTGCTACATATTTGCCATTTAAATAAAGGTTTATTTCATGGCTGGTAAGATTGAAAATGTCGCGAGTGAAGCTGTTCCCTATTGGTATTCGCAGTTGAATTGATCCAATTTGGCGCTCTTGCTGTTTAAATGTATTTATATCAAGATCACTTGTCATTAATGGGGTTTTCGATGTGATCCAAAGGGTGTTTTTAGTCTCTTCTATACCTGATTCAGGTACTAACGGCAGCGGTGACTGTGAGTATAATGGGATTGGAGCGATTCGAATCTCTTTCCATTGATTATTTGTTGGCATTTCACCTTTGATAGTGGTGGCTTGCAGAAACTTTTCTCTATTTTTGCTGCTGGGGATCACAATTTTAGCTTTAGTAGCAGAAGTATCTATATGGCAAATCCATTTTTCATCTGTTCCATATAGTGTGATTTGAGGGATTCCAGCCGTTAATGAAATAGAGTAGAGCGATATTGCTAGAGACTTTCGATCTTCTTCGATCATTTTTTTCATGCTGTTAATATGTTGGCTTTCTTGTATGAAATTTGCCAAGTTGGCTAGTTCATTAGACGTAGCTATTTTTACAGCACTTTTTTTAAGGCTTATGCTCTTGCCATGGATCCTTTCGGCAACAATGTTTGCTGCAAGCAAAAGGTTACTCTGGGCTTTTCTCTCTGTTTGCTCCCAAAGCATTACAGATACAATTGCAGTAAATAAAAGTATTGAACAAATTATAACCAGAGCAACATTTAATATTATTTTTGTTTTTATATTAAGGTTCATTTTGCTGTTGCCGTTTTATTTTTGCGGTAGGTGGCTATTTCATCAGGTGAACGCATGGATTCCGCACCAGTTATCTCTTGTAAGTTACTATAGATTGGGAAGTTATAATCTTTTGTGTTAGTAACAGCGCCAAAATAAGAGGAGCAATTTAATTGGTTATCAATTGGGCGGAATGCTAGTTCCCCTCTGGTAGTTTCAATGCTTAGCGATGACATTGCGCTAGATACTTTGGTGTTATCAAGGGAGTTTGCAGCATCAACCCCCTGTTTTAGCGCATAAACCGCATCATATTCTAGAACTGCCCAGTCAGTTGGGTAGTGACCATATTCTTTTCTGTATGCATCTACAAAGCTACTCATTATCTTGTTATCTAAGTGGGCAAAAAATGGAGCCCTTGAGATCCCAATCATACCTCTGGGTAATATATTTTTTTGCCT
Organism: Gammaproteobacteria bacterium; assembly: GCA_033852135.1. GTDB lineage: Bacteria > Pseudomonadota > Gammaproteobacteria > QZLD01 > QZLD01 > QZLE01. The sequence goes on from JAWSVB010000017.1 coordinate 138,651, forward strand.
TATTAGTTCGGAAACGCTTAGTAATGACCCTGGGTAGGGGAAGCGGTCAAAAAATTTGGTTGCGTTTGCTGTGTGTATCCAGCGAATGTTGTCTAGAGAAGCTATTACTCCCAAAACGAAATCAGGATTAAGCTTGGCTATGCTAGAAATATAGGGGGTGAAGTTTAATTCACCTAGGCGAGGCCACTCTTCGCTAATTAGGCGTAAGTTTGGTGACTGCTGTTTTAGTAGCTGGACTACATTTTTCTGGGTTGAATGCCCCCATTCATAGTTGGAGGCAATAGTGGAATAGGTTTTCCATCCATTTTCCTGGGCTAATCTGGATACTCCAATAGCAACCGCTGCAGCTTGCATATAACTATTGGGGCCGACGCTAAAAACATAGGGTGAGAAGTTATCTTTGGTAATGTTTTCAGAGTTGCTGATAGCGGTTATTAATAGAGTTTTGTTTTCATGGATTAAGGATTTTATTGCTAACGCGTTTGAGCTTGAGTATGTGCCTAATATGGCATCAACTTTATCGCGCAGAATTAGCCCAGCAGCCTCTCTAACAGCAACATCTGACTTGGTGTTTGTATTTCTTATGAATAGTTTTATCTTATGCTTTCCAAGCATTCCGCCAGTAGCATTTATTTCATCTACAGCTAGTTTGATAGCTTCTATACCATCTTTGCTATATACCCTTCCAGATCCAGAAAGGCCTAATAAAACACCTAGGCGATATTCCCGAGCATTATTATTTTGTGGATGTGATTCTTTGGCAAAAAGCAGGTGGCTTGGAAACTGCAGAATAAAAATGGATAAAAAAACTTTTATTAGAGCTTTCATCTGTTTATTGAATTCCTGTTTCAATATGATGTTAATTGGATACCCTCCCCAATTGATCCTTTAGGGTATTTACTAATTTTACTATTATTTTTATAGATATAGAAGCTGAAACATGAAAAATGTAGATAGTGATATGCTTGAGCAGTATTAATGGTTAAATGGAGAAGGGAGGTTGGTGTTAAATGTTACTTTGCGGGGAATAGAGTGCTTACCCCCAAAGATAGATGCTAAACAAATAGCATCTATTTTGAGGATATGTTTTAGCCAGTGTATGCCAGGGCTATTTTTTTACTTGCGATAGACCTCAAGAAATTCGGCTATTTTTCCAATAGCTATTTCTAATTCGTCTATACGAGGTAAAAATACTAAGCGGAAATGGTCTGTTCCAGGGAAGTTAAATGCAGACCCTTCCACGATTAATATCTTCTTTTGCCTTAAAAGTTCCAGCACAAACTGTTGGTCGTCAGGTATGTTATAGACTTGAGGGTCAAGTCTTGGGAATAGATAAAGCGCACCCATCGGCTTGACGCATGAGACACCTGGTATCTCATTTAATAACGTATGAGCTTTTTCTCGCTGCTCGTAAAAACGACCTCCAGGGATAATTAAGTCATTAACACTTTGGTATCCGCCAAGCGCTGTTTGTACCGCATGTTGGGCTGGTACATTGCTACAAAGACGCATATTAGAAAGCATCTCTATACCTTGAATATATCCTTTTGCTCTATGTTTTGCCCCGCTTATGATTAACCATCCTGCGCGGAAACCTGCTACACGATAAGATTTTGACAGGCCGTTAAAGGTGACAAAAACAATATCATTAGCTAACGATGCGATTGGAATGTGTTTGGCCCCATCATAGAGGATTTTGTCATAGATCTCGTCTGAAAATACAATCAGATCATGTTCGCGTGCAAGCTCAACTATCTCTTCTAATAACTCCTTACTATAAACCGCTCCAGTTGGGTTATTTGGGTTTATTATCAGGATTCCTCGAGTATTTGGGGTTATCTTTGCTTTTATATCTTCAATACTTGGTTGCCACCCATTATCTTCGTCACAAAGATAATGAACTGGCTTGCCTCCTGCTAAACCAACTGCTGCAGTCCATAAAGGGTAGTCCGGAGCAGGTATGAGCATCTCATCGCCATTATTTAGTAATGCTTGCATCGCCATAACTATGAGTTCACTAACACCATTGCCTAAAAAGATGTCATTGATCTCAACATCTTCAATATTGATCTGTTGGCAATACTGCATGATTGCTTTTCTGGCTGAGAAAAGCCCTTTTGATTCACAGTACCCCTGTGCCTTGGGAAGATTAAGAATTACATCTTGCAGTATTTCGTCAGGTGCTTCAAAACCAAATGGGGCTGGATTACCAATATTAAGTTTCAGTATTCGGTTACCCTCCTCTTCGAGGCGCCTGGCTTCATCAAAAACTGGCCCTCTTATGTCGTAACAGACACTCTCCAGTTTTTTTGATTTTTCAATATTTTTCATGTCGGCATTCCAGTGGTTTTATTGGTATGAATTTAGTTAGATTATAACACAGCATAGCGGCACTAATTGCTGATAGTGAATAGCTATGAGGTCAATATCTATAGGTTAACAAAGAATTAGATTAGATGGGATAGGTGAAAGAGGGTTTTTGCTGTGGCAAAGCATTTTTTTGCCACAGCGTGTAGGTTTAGCTGGGTAATTTATGTGATTAAAGTTGAAAGTAAGGGGAAATTACTCACATACAGACGGAAGTTGCTCAACTAAGATAGCAACTTCTTGTACTTCATCTATAGCTGTATCTACATAGATAGCTGTATCTACATAGATGGTGCCTTCATAGTAATAGTGGCAGCTTGGATCATCTTCCCAGGCAACATACTTTGTTGCTTTAATGGTGATTATCCCTTCAGGGAATTGATCAATCATCCATTCAGAGTTGTCTTCGTCAATTAAAATGGCATCTGTAAATTCTATTGGTGTATCAGTGTACGACTCCTTCCATTCAACATATGCGCCATGGAATGGTGAGTCTTCACTATCAGCTACGACTTTGATAACAATATTTTCATTCACTGCTGGGTTAAGCGCTTGCGAATCTATAGATGATTGGTTAACGGTTTTATGCGATGTGCTATCTTGTGAAGCAGCTGTGCTTTGATCCGTATCTGATTCTGCAGAACTGCTTCCGCCACCGCCACATGCTGTAAGTGAAATTAAAACTACTAAACAAAACACAGATTGGGTAAATCTTTTTATCATTGTTATTTCCGTTCTTGTTAATTGCTTGCTTAAAAATGTTGTTTATAAAAATGTAAGAGAGTGTATTTAGGTTTCTTAATATAAGCGAATCCTAACATATTGGTTTTGTTTTGTCGACTGTGTCACAGAATTTAATAAACTGCAGTGTTTTTAAACAGGGAAAAAATATCTATTTAGTGGGGAATAGTTAGATTTAGGTTTGGTTTTACTTCTCTGATTAAGTTGTTTTGTAGGATATATCTTACAAAGGTGTAGGGTAATGTATGAATTTGTCTGCATTTGGCGGGTGGTTTTATCGGTATTTGTGTGTAATTTATTGTTTATACAGAGTTTTATGTTTTATTGCTTGGTTTTGGATGGGCTTTTTTAGAGTTGCATTGGCAGATTACAAGGGTATGATACTCGCAAATTCAGACATTCAGGGAACAACGGATTGGAAGGACGATATTCCTCTAGGATTGAGGAGCAAGCAGGAAGCTTGGTAAGGGATCGAAAAAGGTGGCTTTAAGCCACCTTTTTTATTGCCTGCAATAAATGTCCGTAAAAGGCATGAATTTTAAAGAATGGGTTTTTTGACTCTTTTTTTACCCTGTTTTTTTGTACTTTTTAATGAAGTCAAAAAAATGTAACCGCAACGCCAACTTAAAAATAAATCAGTATCTTATAACTTCTTCTTTGCGCAGATCCTTAGATTATAAAATTGTGAAATTGTGATGGATCTCACAGTTCTTTGTGCGTGCATAAGCTAAAAGTTATGTATTAAGTCACTTTTTTGACACACGGAAGAGTATACAAATCAAAATTAAGGAGTAGCAGTGGCTAAGGTTTTGGTTATTGATTCTGATGAGAATCGAGGACGCGAGTTAGTAACAGTTCTACAGTTTTTAGATCATTTTGTAGATATAGTTGATGATGATAATCAGATTAAAAATCAATTATCTGATGATGACCGCTATGCGATGGTAATAATTTCCTCAGGGAAATCTGATGCGCAGTGGAAAGCTAGGGTGGATATTATCAAAGGCTCCGTTGCTTCGCTTCCGGTGTTTTTAATAGTTGCTGATGGCAGTAAACCTAATATTTCTGGATACAGTGCGAAAGTTTCAGGTTTATTAGATTACCCATTTAAACAAACGCAACTTACAGCAGCTATCAATCAAGCGGTTAGCCAAGCGCAAAAACAAGATAATACCGCCAACTATAATCCAAATGTTCCTATCTTAGTTGGAGAGAGCACTGTAATTCAGCGCAATAGATACTTGATAGAACAGGTAGCAAAGACTGATGCAACGGTACTAGTTCTTGGTGAATCAGGCACAGGAAAAGAAGTTGTTGCTAGAAATATTCATCACTTATCATCCCGAAGAGATAAAGCATTTGTTCCAGTAAATTGCGGGGCTATTCCCAGCGAACTGCTAGAGAGTGAGCTTTTTGGACATGAAAAAGGTGCATTTACCGGAGCAATCACAGCTAGGCAGGGCAGATTTGAGCTTGCCCAAGGTGGAACCCTATTTCTAGATGAGATTGGCGATATGAGCCTGCAGATGCAGGTTAAGCTGTTGCGCATCCTACAGGAAAAAGTTTTTGAAAGAGTTGGTAGCAATAAAAGTATCAAAGCGGATGTGAGAATTATTGCTGCAACCCATCGAAACTTGGAAGAGAGGATAGTTGATGGGGAGTTTCGTGAAGATCTATTTTATCGCTTAAATGTATTCCCGATTGAAATTCCTGCTCTACGTGTGCGTTTAGATGATGTTCGCTTATTGCTGAAAGAGTTTGTACGCAGGATGTCAAATGATGGGCGCGGTAATCTACATATTACTCAGGAGGCTGAGGCGGTATTAAGCCAATACCATTGGCCTGGTAATGTACGTGAACTAGTGAACGTAGTTGAGAGATTGTTTATCCTCTGTCCGGATAAGCCGGTAGGTGTTAAAGACTTGCCAGCAAAAATCTTATCCAGTGTCGACGCTGATATAGTTAGCACTGAAGTTGAGAAAGAGGAGTATGAGGAGGTCGATATATCAAAGCCGATGGCTCCGCTATCTCTTGATGAAAATGGAATTGATCTTAAACAGACCATGACAGATCTTGAAAAGGAATTGATTCGTCAGGCTCTTATCGAGTCAAATGGAATTGTTGCGCAAGCGGCAAAGTTATTAAATCTTCGCAGAACAACTCTTGTTGAGAAGATGAAAAAATATGCCATGTAGTCTTTAAGGCTACATGCTTTACTATCCGCGATATGGATATTTAGCATTAAAAAGTTTATGACGGATTATTGACAACAGAATGCTATCTTTAGGTAAAAACCCTAAAAATCAAATGTATATCAAATTGGTATGTCATTTGCATTGGCTAAAGCAGATTGTAGTAATTGTACAACTGTTTAGGAAAAGTCGAGGTAGATGATGGCAGAGATGAATATATTAATCATTGGTAGCGAATCAAACGATTCGAGTATCTATGTTTCTGCAGCTAATAAGTTAGGTTTTAATGTTCTAGCAGTATCTAGCGTTAAGCAAGCGATGCTCGTGATGCAGAAAGAGTTTATAAATTTAATCATAGCTGACGTACCAACCTCCCTAAATAGCTGGAAAGGCTTTATAAGATCCATGGCAACAGATGCGGTAGCAGTACCTGTAATTGTTGTGTCGGCAAATAATGATATCCAAGAAGCTGTTGAAATTATGCGCTTTGGAGCTGCTGACTATTGGAGTAAGCCGGTATCGCAAAATAAGATTGAATACGGAATAGCAAAATACGCCAAAAAACCAGCGGCCAAGAGTGTCGTTGTTGAGGCAGATACATCAAGAAGGCTTTATGCGTTGGCTGGCAGAGTAGCTGCTGCAGAAGTATCAGTGATGATTACCGGGGAAAGTGGCGCAGGAAAAGAGGTGGTAGCGCGCTTTATCCATGGAGCATCAAATAGATCTAATGGCCCATTTGTAGCGGTAAATTGCGCTGCAATACCAGAAAATATGCTGGAGGCTCTGTTATTTGGATATGAGAAAGGAGCTTTTACTGGCGCCCATCAATCTCATGCAGGAAAGTTTGAGCAAGCACAAGGTGGAACTTTGCTTTTGGATGAGATATCTGAGATTGCTCCATCACTTCAAGCAAAGCTATTGCGAGTATTACAAGAGAAAGAGGTAGAAAGAATTTGTGGTGCACACCCAATACCTCTGGATGTCAGAGTTTTGGCAACAACAAACCGTGATCTGAAAGAGGAAGTAAAGCAAAAACGGTTCCGTGAAGATTTATATTATCGTTTAAATGTATTCCCTCTCCATCTTAACCCGCTACGTGATCGTTCAGAAGATATTCTACCGTTAGCAAAATCATTGATTCATAAGCACTCACTTCACAGAGGGATTATCCCTCGCTTAACCGCAGAAGCTGAGATGAGGCTACTTGGGTATAAATGGCCAGGAAATGTGAGAGAGCTTGAAAATGTGATTCAAAGAGCACTTATTCTAGCTAACGGTGAAGAGATAGATGAAGAGTCGATCAGGTATGAAGAGGATATAACTCAAGTAAGTGATGAAAGTTTGGCAGAGAGCTTAGAAGAGACAGTCAGAACCAGTGAGCATGAGACCATTATCCAAGTGATGAAAAAAGTTGGTGGTAGCAGAAAAGATGCTGCACAGATTCTTGGTATAAGCAGCAGAACACTACGCTATAAACTGGCGAAGTTACGTGATTCTGGTTATGAAGTTCCATCAGCATATAGCGCTAAATGCGCTTAAGGTAGGAGAAAGATATGAATGCAGTAGGCCTAAACCCTTTCCTCAAGCAGATGGAAGTTTTAAAGACTCAAGCCAGTGGTGAACAGCCAAAGGTAAATGCAGCCGCTAATGGAGCTGAAAAAGCTGATTTTGCTTCAATATTGCAAAACTCAATAGAAAAAGTAAATGAGCTGCAACAAACATCTCACAGTATGGCTGATGCATTTGTCAAAGGTGAAACTGAAGATTTAGTTGGAGTGATGGTTTCTCAGCAAAAAGCCAGAGTTGCATCAACGGCTATGATTGAAGTTAGAAATAAGCTTCTTGAGTCATATCGTGAAGTTATGAATATGTCTGTGTAACAAATATAAATAAATCGAATCAGTATAAGAACGAATTAAATACAAGAACAGAGCAGTAGGAGCCGGTAATGGCAGATGAACAGCAAAATCTCCCAGCACAAACAACAGGGTCAACTCAAGTAGTTAAGGCAGGGAGCCCGATTGGTGATAGAGCTATCAGACAAGTATGGCTTATCGTCGTTTTAGCCGCAGCAGTTGCCGGGGGAATATCTCTATACAACTGGGCTAAAGAACCTGCTTATAAAACTCTTTTTGCTGACCTCTCTGGGCGTGATGCGTCAAAAGTGATGGAAGCACTAGGCAAATCAAATATCCAATACAAGATAGATAATAGTACTGGAGCCATTATGGTTCCAAGCTCAAAAGTATATGAAGCCAGATTAAAACTTGCAGGAGATGGACTGCCATCTGGAACAGGTAGAGGTTTTGAGTTATTAGAAGAGGAACAAGGTTTTGGTACTAGTCAGTTTGTGGAAACTGCAAGATATAACCATGCATTAGAAGCTGAGGTAGCGCGTTCAATCACACAGATTCAAAGCGTAGAAAGTGCAAGAGTACATTTAGCCCTTTCTAAAAAGTCAGCATTTGTTCGAGACAAAGGTAAGTCAAAGGCATCGGTAGTTGTAAATCTATATCCTGGAAGAGGCATATCTGATGGGCAGGTCGCATCAATAGTACATTTAGTAGCTTCAAGCGTTTCAAATATGGACTACGAAGATGTAACAGTTATAGATCAGCGTGGACGCTTGTTATCGAAAGATAATGAAGATGGTTTTATGGCGCAAAGCACTAGGCAGCTCGAATATCGTCAAAATATTGAATCACTATTAATGGGAAGAATTGAAAGCATCCTTACTCCATTCATTGGAGATGGCGGTGTGCGCGCATCAGTTTCAGCAGATTTAGATTTTTCATTTTCTGAGAGCACAAGTGAGCAATATGATAAAGAGGGTGCAGTGATACGCAGCGAACAAACTGCAGAGGAATCAGTTGCAGGATCAAGCGGTTCTACAGGCGTTCCAGGTGCATTAACTAATCAGCCACCAACAGCAGCAGCTCTATCTTCTGAAAATCAAGCATCAGGATCGAGTAATTCAAGCAGAAATGCTGTCAGAAATTATGAGGTTGGTAAAACTATAAGCCATCAAAAGAGCTCAACCGGTGAGATCAAAAAATTGACTATAGCCGTAGTGGTCGATGATATGCCGGGCAAAGATGGTGGTGCGTCACAGCCGCTGACTCAACAGCAACTGGACAACATAACAGGATTGGTAAAAGAAGCGGTTGGATTTGATGAAGAACGAGGTGACAGGCTAAGTGTAATGAATGCAAGCTTTACCAAGCCAGAGAAACCAAAGGTTGAAGAGATTGGAATGCTGCAGCAGCCATGGTTTATGGATGTTGTAAGAATAGCCGCATTTGGTCTTGTTGGCATACTTCTTGTATTGGTTGTAATTAAACCAATAGTAAAGGCTTTGATTCCAAAGATAGAGCCGAAAGTAGTAGCCGCAGCTCCAGCTCCAGCGGCATTTGCACAACCTGCAGGGAATGCTCCTCCTCCATCACAGATAGAGAAGCAAGTAACGCAGTTTGATTCAGATGTTGATAAGGCAAGAGAGATAGCAAGTCAAGATCCAGCTTTAGCCGCAAATATAGTTAAAAGCTGGATGGAAACAGAACAGTAGGAAAGATCCAGATGGATGGTACAAAGAAAGCAGCAGTTTTTTTGATGAGTCTCGGTGAAGAGGTTGCCTCCGAGGTGATGAAACATCTAGAGCCGAAAGAGGTTCAAGCTGTTGGTGCTGCAATGTCAAAGGTGGATAAGATTCAAAAGGATGAAGCGGAAAGCGTCCTTATCTCCTTTAATGATTCCCTAAATGACTCTACCTCTTTGGGAATGGGATCGATTGAATATGTAAGAAACGTTCTAGTAAAAGCTTTGGGAGATGATAAAGCACAGGGGATTTTAGATAGAATCTCGCTTGGTGGAGTTAATGCCGGAATCGACCAGTTGAAATGGCTTGACGCAAGAACAGTTGCTGAAATGATCAGATTGGAACACCCACAGATTATAGCCATTGTTTTAGGTTTTCTTGATCCAGATCATTCGGCAGAGGTTTTAGTCGAACTGCCGCAGCGTATAAGACATGACATCATTATGCGCGTAGCAACTCTTGATGGGATACAGCCTGCAGCCCTGCAAGAGCTTGATTCAATCATGCTGAAACACTTCGAAGGTAGAGATCAATATAAATCATCCAGTGTTGGTGGCGTTCAGGCCGCAGCAAATATTCTTAACTTTGTAGATTCATCAATTGAAAGTGGAATCATGGACAGCATTGTCGAAACTGATAATGAGCTGGGTGAAGATATCTCTGACCTGATGTTTATCTTCGGTGATCTTATGGATGTCGATGATCGTGGAATTCAGGCCTTGCTGCGTGAAGTTAGTACTGACGTGCTAGTGCTTGCGCTTAAAGGCTCAGAAGAAGGGCTTAAAGATAAATTCTTACGAAACCTTTCAAAACGTGCAGCAGAGATGTTGGCAGATGATTTGGAAACCAGAGGCCCAGTAAGAGTCAGTGAAGTTGAGGGCGCACAGAAAGAGATCCTAGCGGTTGCGAAACGCTTGGCTGATGAAGGAACAATAATGTTAGGTGGTGGCGGTGAAGACTTTATCTAAAGTAATCGAAAAAGATGATAAAGAGGCCATGGCAAGATGGACCTCCCAAGGACCAATTTCAGTACAAAATGGAAAGATAATACCTGCCGGAAGTGGTGCAAAAGCAGCTGAAGATGCAAAGAAAAAGTTTCAGCAAGGTTATGAAGAGGGGTTTGAAAAAGGGCTGCAAGAGGGTAGAGCCAAAGGTCAGCAAGAAACACAAACAAATGCCAAAAAATTGACTGAAATAGCTGCTGCAATGGCGCAACCATATGCCGAAATAGATGAGGCAGCAGAAGCAGAATTCATTAACTTGGCTCTGGAACTAGCAAAACAGATTATAAAAAGAGAGTTGCAAACTCAGCCAGAAGCCATCGCGTCAGTTGTGCATGAAGCACTATCTGGATTGGTAAATGTAACTTCAAATGTAGTAGTGGCGATTAATCCAGAGGACGCCAAGATTTTAAAAGGGCAGGAGCAAAATTTTGCTGAAGTGCCAAATGTGACATTTCGCGAAGACCCATCTATCACCCGTGGAGGCTGCAGAGTACAAAGTAACTCATCACGTATAGATTCAACTATTGAAAAACAGTTTGAACAGCTAACTCAGCAGCTTCAAGATGGTGATGAGGAATAGCTATGTTAAACACGCAGAAAAACTGGGGGCTAAGACTTGCAGGCAAAACCCAACAATTAGAATCGCTGCAATTCGAAGTTGAAGGAACGCTGCGTAGAATGGTTGGGTTAACCCTTGAGGCAGAAGGGTGCTTTGCACCAATTGGCGCCAGATGTACCGTGATCTCCCCAAATGCTACTGAGATCGAAGCCGAGGTCGTAGGCTTTGCCGGTGAAAAACTATACCTAATGCCGACAGGCGATATTCATGGGCTAATGCCAAATGCCAGGGTAATAGCCTCAACCAATGTGTGTGAGGCAAAAGTAGGTCCAAAACTACTCGGAAGAATTATTGACGGTGGGGGAAACCCACTTGACGGTAAGGGACCTATTGAATATGAAACAACCGCACCATTAACTGGACGCGTTATAAATCCACTGCACAGAAAACCAATTTCAGAACCGCTTGATGTAGGTGTAAGAGCGATAAATTCTATCCTTACCGTAGGTCGTGGGCAACGGATGGGGCTTTTTGCCGGAAGTGGTGTGGGAAAATCTGTGCTCCTGGGGATGATGACCCGTTATACAGAAGCAGATATCGTAGTGGTAGGGCTTATCGGTGAGAGGGGTCGAGAGGTAAAAGAGTTTATTGAAAATATTCTTGGACCAGAAGGCTTAGCTCGTTCAGTCGTAGTTGCAGCCCCAGCCGATTCAGCTCCATTGATGCGTTTGCACGGAGCTATGCAGGCAACAAGTATTGCCGAGTATTTTCGTGATCAAGGTAAAAATGTCCTCTTGCTAATGGATTCTCTAACCCGTTTTGCTCAAGCACAGCGTGAGATCGGGCTCGCAATTGGTGAACCACCAACCACCAAAGGTTATCCACCTTCAGTATTTGCCAAACTGCCAACCCTGGTTGAAAGAGCCGGTAATGGAGTTGAGGGGGGAGGGTCAATCACCGCTTTCTATACAGTTTTGTCAGAAGGTGATGATCATAACGATCCAATTTCAGATGCTTCAAGAGCGATTCTTGATGGTCACGTGGTATTGACCAGAGCCTTGGCTGATGCCGGGCACTATCCAGCAATTGATATCGAACAATCTGTCAGCCGTGTTATGACATCTATAGTTGAACCTGACCTTATCAAGCGAGTGCAAAAGTTCAAAGGGATGTCTGCTACCTACCGTCAGAATCAAGATCTGATTGGTGTGGGAGCTTATCAACCAGGCGCTGATGCTCGAGTTGATGCAGCGATAGAGATCTATCCGCACCTGATGGAATTCTTGCAACAAAACATCGATGAATCAGTAAACCTACAGCAGTCTCGTGAACAGTTAAAACAGTTGATCCAATACCAGGAAATGACTAATGGATCACAGGAATAAAATGCAAAAAGAGCTAATAATAGAAGGATCAAGGGAGAGCCTTGAGGAGTACTACTATGACTAGATCAAATAGAATGAAAGTTGTTCACAACTACGCCCAAAATAAAGAAACTGAAGCCGCAACAGTTGCTTCCAGTTCGCGCCAGCTATTTGAACAGCAAAAGGATCGTTTAACTCAGCTTAATGGTTATAGGCAAGAGTATTGGGACAAACTATCTAGCTCTGGTCAAGGTGGTTTTAATGCTGCAAGACTACAAGATTACCGCGTTTTTATATCCCGTATAGATCAAGCCATTGAGCAGCAGCAACATGTAGTCACTAATGCTGAACATGATTGTGAAAATAAAAAACAAGAATGGATGAACAAACGCACAAGATCAAAAGCAATTGAAACAGTAGTCACAAAATTAGCAGATAAAGAGAGAAAGCATCAAGAGAAGGTAGAACAAAAAGCGATGGATGAGCAGGGGCAAAAGATTCGCGTTAGATTTTACGAAACCGATTAATTCTTGTTAATTTCCTTAAATACGGCGTTACAGCATCAAATTTACTCTGTCATTTACTTAAGTAAACTCCCTCAAAAATTTTTGCTGTGCCTTGTCTTTAAGAAAGTTTCCGGCGAATAAAAAAGTTCTGATTAAAATGATGCTAGGCTATAAATTATAAAAATAGAAGGTAAAAAATGCCGCAACAGCAAAGACAAAACAAGTGGCAATATGTACAAGAAAAAGATCATCAATTAAACCTCACCGATAAGCAAAAGCTATTTGAGGCGTTAAAAGCTAATGATATCCAACTCTGGAATGATTGGCGTCAAGAAAATCATGCAAGAACCATCTATCTAGATGGGGTAGACCTATCCAATCAAAACTTAAGTAATATTGATCTGACAAACACCTACCTGCGGGGAGCTGTTTTCTTTAGATCCAACCTTGCCAAAGCAAACCTAATTGGGGCATCAATCCAAAACGCCTATATGTCAGCTTCAGATCTATCAGGAGCATTACTGGAAGATATAGATCTCAGAGGAACTCGCGCCAGAGGCATAGCAGTTGATGGGCAAACCCTGTTTTTCAACTGCAAAGTAGATAACAAAACCGATCTCACCGGCGTAGGTTTAGCAAATGCGCGTATAGATCCAGCGCTACGCAGCAGGCTGGAATATAATATTCGCAAAATAGGTTGGAATAAATGGTATTCAGAAGGGAGTATCTTCGCCAAGGTTTGGAAGAGACTAATAGTACAACCATTCTGGATAATGTCTGATTACGGCTTCTCCACATCAAGGCTGATAAAATCATTTTTTCTATTAGCCTTCATATTTGCCCTAATATATTACATAGCCGGAATCATCTTCTATCCAGGTATAATCGAAAACTTGTTCGTAATAAATGGTGAGCCACTAGATGTCAGAATAGTACCGCTCCGCGCCATCTATTTCTCCATAGTAACCATGACAACACTCGGGTTTGGGGATATCTATACAACATCCTCAAGCGTGCTAGGACATATCCTGCTGATTATGCAGGTGTTAATAGGGTATCTGCTGTTGGGAGCGCTCATAACTCGTTTAGCGATTATGTTTACCGAAGGCGGCCCTTCCGCTAAATAACTTTAATTCTGGTCTATTTGCTTAAATACTGCGTTACAGCTTTACCCTTATTCGGTTCCATATTGGAAATATGCACCCTCATAATGGCTTGCTGCTTCTTGTCTTTAAATAAATATACTCAGAATTATATGGGCACTACTTAGTGAAAATTATAGTAGTGATCCTAGAGAAAGCGGGTACCTCGAAAATGCATGTTCCAAAGAGGCTAGCGCTTAACAGAATGCAGCTCATTAAAATACAAACTTTTCCTTTAGAATTAGAGGTTCGCCTACTATTATAGCTCCTAACTCCTTGCAATGTGAAAGCGCATACTTTGCGACCCCAGAACTTTTTTCTAGGCACTCCATCGATTGCCATTTAGAAATGCCTACAAACATACTTTTTTCTTTTTCAATGTAGCCATCATAACCAATAAACCCTTCACAAAAAGCAAACCTCTTGCATACATCAGCTTCAAATAAATTTGCAATTTGTTCCAGACAATCTCTTGATGCTTTGAAAGAACCTATTCTTAAATACATTACTCATAAAACTCCTATAGTCAGTTAATATTTTGCACTGGAACTAATCATCAACATGAACCTTGATATTGCTAATTACTTGTTAGGCGCGAATAAATATCTTTATAGTTCGCAACACTGTTTTCCCAGCTGCGCACATTCTCTACAAATTCACGCCCATTTTCTTTTATCTTTTGCCAAGAGTCTTTGTTTGAGATTAATTTTTCAATCGCTGCGATTAGCGAGTCAGTATCATCGGCTTTAAACAGTGTGCCAGTAACGCCATCTTCAATTAGTTCTTTATGTCCGCCAACATCAGATGCGATAAACATCTTACCTTGCGCCATTGCCTCTAACGGTTTTAATGGCGTTACTAGGTCGGTAAGGCGCATCTTATGGCGCGCATACACTAGAATATCCACCAGGTTATAATACTCTTGCACTTCATTATGGGGAACGCGCCCAGTGAATGTAACAATATCTTCAAGTTGAAGGTCTTTTACTTGCTGCTTCAAGTTTTGTTCTTGTGGTCCACCACCAACTAAAAGTAGGTGAACATCTGATATTTGTTCTTTGATTTTGGCAAGAGCATTTAGTACCAGGTCTAAACCTTCGTATGCATAGAAAGATCCAATGAATCCTAGAATGGTTTTATCTTTTAAACCAAGTTTTGAGATAAGGTCAGTATTTGCACTTTGATCAAATTTAAATGATTCCGGGTGTACGGCATTGGGGATTAAAGTGATTTTATTGCCATTAATGCCTCGAGTAATCAGGTCTTGGCGCAGGCCATCGCAGATGGTTGTGATGTGTCCGGCATTTTTAACTACATGCGTTTCAAGGGCGCGGGTTATTTTATAGCGCAAGCTTCCTTCTGTAGTGGTGCCATGATCAACTGCAGCGTCTTCCCAAAAAGCGCGTATCTCATATACAACCGGGATGTTTAACTTCTTGCCAACTTTTATTGCAGCCATCCCATTAAGTGACGGGGAGTGGGCGTGAATAACATCCGGCTTAATATCTTGTGCTACATCAAGTAAGCGCTTTTCTAGATCTAAGATGGTTGCATATTGATTAATAATTGGCATTTTATAAAGGATAGAATCAGATTGCTTGGTGCGATAAAACTCAAGTCCATCAACCAGCTCTTTACTCGAATCAGATTTTCCCTGCTTTACCCCGGTGATATGAAAAGTTTCCCATCCTAGTTTTCTTTGTTGTTCAAGAATAGCTCTGGTTCTAAATGTGTAGCCGCTATGTAAAGGGATTGAATGATCAAGAACGTGCAAAATTCGCATAATTAATCCATTAAGTTTTGATTGCGTTAATTGTAGCAAAAAAATAGAGATCTTAGGTGGGTATAAATATATTATTAATGCGAAAAAAAACTATTTCTGTTACTATGTTGCACCTCAGTAGAGGTTATATTTATCTCCAACTGTACCTATTGGTGCTGCCAATTTTCATATTTGCACCAACATATCGAATGGATCTCAATATTTTTTCGTTTTAACGAAAAGAACGGACTCACTGTTTTAGCGGCCGATGCTAAGTCGACCCTGTCTTTAACTCATTGCTAGGACGAAAAAATGAAGTCAAACCGGCTTGGATACCTATTTCATAAGATTAAAATACCTGGTTTCAGTGATCATCTGCCAATACTTGTAATGGCTTTAATGGTTGGTGTACTTGCAGGATTTGGTGCAGTTGTTTTTCGCTGGTTCATCAAAGTTATGCAGACAGTCTTTTATCCGCAATCAGTGGAAGGTGGTATTACTGAAAGTTTTGGTTGGGTGTGGAATATGGTCGGACATGAAGCTCCTGGAATCATGGAGTTTTATGACAAAGTACCTTGGTATTATCTGATCATGATGCCTGCATTTGGTGGTTTGATTGTTGGGGTTATGATCTACTTTGGCGCGAGAGAAGCCAAAGGGCACGGAGTTCCCGAAGTTATGGAGGCGGTAGCACTTCGTGGCGGCGTGATTAAAACGCGCGTAGGTTTTATTAAAACCATCGCTTCAGCCATCACTATTGGCTCTGGGGGATCAGCAGGTCAAGAGGGCCCTATTGTGCAGATAGGTGCCAGCATTGGTTCTTCTATAGGGCAGTGGTTTCGTGTCAGTTTAGTGCAACAACGAACTTTAGTTGGTTGTGGTGCAGCAGCAGGTATTGCCGCAACATTCAATGCGCCGATAGCTGGGGTTCTATTTGCAATGGAAGTTATTCTCGGTGATTTTGGCGTAGCTAGTTTCTCCCCAATTGTCGTATCTTCTGTAATAGCTACAGCAATATCCCGCATGGTTTTTGGTGATTCACCAGCATTTTCAGTTCCGGCCTATGAGATGGCAAGTTATTGGGAACTTGGAATTTACCCATTTTTAGGGATTTTATGCGGAGTTGTCGCAGTATTATTTGTAATTGCCCTATATAAAAGTGAAGATTTTTTTGAGCATAAGGTAAAGCTTCCTGAATATTTAAAACCAGTGATCGGTGCTGCTTTAACTGGCTTGTTGATTATAGAGTGGCCACAGGTTTTTGCCGTTGGGTATGAATCTTTAACTGAAGTTTTCAATAACGCAATGCATGTTGAGTTAGTGCTAGCTTTGATAGGACTTAAGGTTTTGGCTACTATTTTGACAATTGGTAGTGGTGGCTCAGGGGGTGTTTTTGCACCATCGCTATTCGTTGGAGCAATGGTCGGTGGGGCATTTGGATTTTTAGTTAATTTCCTTTTTCCAGAAGTGACAGCATCACCTGGAGCATACGCTTTAGTTGCAACTGGAGCTATGGTCGCAGGCACAACCTTTGCACCTATCACGGCAATATTAATAATTTTTGAGCTCAGTGGAGACTACAAGATCATTCTCCCATTAATGACCTGCTGTATTATAAGTGTTGTCGTCGCATCTTCCCTTAAGAAAGGCTCGGTTTATACAACCAAATTACTACGCCGCGGAATAGATATTGCTGGAGGTGTAGAGCAAAATGTATTGCGTGGATTCAAAGTTAAGAACTTCATGTCAAAAAATGTAGCTACACTTTTATATGATTCACCTTTTGGTGACGTAGTAAAAGCATTTGAGAACAAACAAGCTTCATACCTTTATCTCGTTGATAATGATAATATATTGGTAGGTTATATCTCATACCGTGATTTAAGAATGATCCTGGATGAGGAGAAAGTAGTTCCTCTTATGTTGGCGCATGATATAGCTACAGAGGATGAACTAATCACTGTATCCCCATCAGAAAGTATTCATGATGCTAGAACTAAAATGAACCAGTGGGGTGTGACGCAGTTGCCAGTGGTAAGTGAGGGTGAAAATCGTATACTATTAGGTAGTCTGACAGATACACATGTTCTAGATGCATATGATAAGGCTGTGTTGAGAAGAGAAATTAATTCAAGCGAAAGAGTAAGCTAATGCAAAAAATAAAAGTTGGAATAGTTGGTGGAACCGGGTATACCGGAATTGAATTACTCAGAATCCTGATTAATCATTCAGGAATAGAGCTCGTGTCGATTACGTCTAGAGCCAATGAGGGAACTGCTATAGCTGACTACTTCCCAAGTCTACGTGGAAAAACTGATCTTAAATTTACAGTTCCAACACTAGAAAATCTAAAAGATTGTGAATTGGTATTTTTTGCAACACCAAGCGGTATCGCCATGAAAATGGTTCCTGAAC
This sequence comes from Gammaproteobacteria bacterium, assembly GCA_033852135.1. Lineage (GTDB taxonomy): Bacteria > Pseudomonadota > Gammaproteobacteria > QZLD01 > QZLD01 > QZLE01. The sequence continues at coordinate 156,298 of JAWSVB010000017.1, forward strand.
TGATTCAAAATGGCATTCGTGTTATTGATTTAGCCGCTGATTTTCGTATCAAAGATCAATCTACTTGGGAAAGCTGGTATTCAATGGAGCATGCGTGCCCAGAGTATTTGGCACAAGCAGTTTATGGATTGCCTGAAGTAAGAAGAGAAACGATTAAAACTGCAGAGCTAGTAGCAAACCCAGGGTGCTACCCAACAGCTGTTCAATTAGGCCTTTTGCCATTGATTGAAGCAGGCGCAATTGAACTAAGCAACATCATCACCGATGCGAAATCAGGGGTTTCTGGTGCTGGTAGAAATCCAATGACAAGAACTCTTCTTGGGGAAGCAAGTGAAAGCTTTCAAGCATATGCTGCTAATGGCCATAGACACTGGGCAGAGATATCTCAAGAGATGGAGATTGCAGCACAAACTGATGTGAACATAACTTTTGTTCCACACTTAGTTCCAATGACTAGAGGAATCTTTGTAACTCAGTACTGTGATTTAACAAATAGTGATCTAAAAGCTAATGATGCTGCTGTTCAAGCACTGTTTGAAAAGCGTTATGCGGATGAGCCATTTGTTGATGTTATGCCATTTGGTAGTCACCCAGATACAAAGACTGTTCGTGGCTCAAATATATGTCGCATAGCCCTGCAAAAACAAGGTAATAAGTTAATAGTACTGTCTGTTATTGATAATCTAGTTAAAGGCGCATCGGGTCAGGCAGTACAGAATATGAATATAATGCTCGGTCTTCCTGAAGAGCAGGGACTGGATATTGTGCCGTTAATGGTTTAAATAACGATTGAAAACATCATCTGAACTATATGTTTATCTATACGGTTTAGTTGATGTTTTTTGCTTAGATATTTTCGTTTAAGTAGTGCAGATTTAAATAGGAAAAAAATGCATAAGAAATGGATTTCAAAACGGATGAGCGTGGCACTTATATTGTCAATGTTCGTTTTTCTTGGTTTGATTTATATCTCATATGACCTTGGAGCCAGTCATGGAGTTGAGATGGTTCTAAGTGGAGATGCTATTAAAGATGGATTTGAAAGGCAGGCCCAATCATTAGAAAATAAAAACAGGACCATTTACCAAGAGTTGGCCTTGTTGCGCAGGCAGTCAAAGATTGATCAAGTTACAATTGAAGAGCTTAAAAAATCACATAAAGACTTAATGGGTGAATTGGTTTCTGTGCGCGAAGAGTTATCATTTTACCGTCAAGTTATCGCTCCAGAAAAAATATCATCTCTAATTTCATTGCAAACATTTAAGATTGAACCGCAGGTGGAAAAAAACACCTATCAGCTTAACTTAACCCTAGTTCAAACCAAAAAGCGTAGAACTACCTTGGTTGGGTCGCTAGAGATACTAGTTGAAGGGACCTATAAAGGTAAAGCGGTCACATATTCTTATGCAGATATCACAACTGGTGCGAAAAAAATTACATTCTCCTTTAAATATTTCCAGAATATTGCAGCTAAAATAAAAATTCCGAATGGATTTACCCCTGCTAAAGTATTTGTAAGGGCATATTTAAAGGGAAAAAATAAAACTGAAGTTAATGAAGATTACTCATGGGCAGAGTTAAACTGATTTTTGGATGTTATAAATATTTTGGTTGTTATAAATATATAGTTATGAAAACGTATACAGCGCCGATATTAGTAAATGAATAAATTTTTAGGAGCGGGATAGTGTTTATTAAGAAAATTAAAGCACCAAAAGTAGATACATTGATTGGAAATATGACTTGTTTAACTGGAGATATTCAGTTTGAAGCAGGCTTGCATCTTGATGGGAAAATTACTGGAAATATCTACGGTGTTGAAGATGAAATAGCCACACTTACAATAAGTAAAACTGGCGAAGTAATCGGTGATATTCGAGTTCCTAATGTGATTATTAATGGTGTAGTAAATGGAGATGTTTTTGCTACCAATAGGTTAGAGCTGTCACATGATGCTAAGATCAATGGCAATGTGTATTATAACTTGATAGAGATGGCAGTTGGCGCTGAAGTTAATGGAAATATGGTAAAGCAAACAGCTGCAGATGTTGCCAAAGAGTCAAAGAAGCAAGAATCAAAAAAGAAAGAAAATACTAAACCGAAGCGAAATGGGAAAACGGCTGAGAACCTTGATCAGATGGTTTCAGATCTATTACCAGCTGAATAGCCTTACCCCAATAGTTACTGATAAATAGCACCAATAATGGTGTTTTCGCGAGCGCCAGTTACACTGGATAAGCTGCTGGGCTTAAGCATGACTCGCTGTCTTGCAAACCATGCAAAGGCAGCAGCCTCGATCAGTTTTGGATCAATGCCGAAATTATCAGACTTATCAACTTTTGCTTGTGGCAGTAGCTTTGAAATATTTGCGCTGAGTAATTCATTATAAGCACCACCTCCACACAAAATAACTTCATTACAATTTGGCATATCACTTCTTATCGCATCAGTGATCGTAGCCGCAGTGAGCATATTGAGAGTCGCCTGAACATCCTCAGCACGATAGTTAGTGTTGTCTAAGTAGTGTGACAGCCAGTTCTCATTAAATAGCTCTTTACCAGTGCTCTTGGGTGGTTTGGTCTTAAAGTACGGGGCTGATAGCATTTCAATAAGAAGAGGTTCTATCACATCTCCTGTTCTAGCCCATTGCCCACCTTTATCATAATCCTTGCCTAAATGTTTCTGGATCCATAGATCCATCAGTGTATTACCAGGGCCAGTATCATAACCTTTAACAAGGCCTATCATGGGTAGTAAGGAGATATTAGCTATTCCACCAATATTAACCGCAACTCGGTTATGGTCAGTAGATGAAAAAATATTAGCATGGAAAGCTGGGACTAAAGGGGCCCCTTGGCCGCCGAGAGCCATATCTTTACGACGAAAATCAGCGATAACAGGGTAGCCAGTTTTAGCGGCAATGATATTTGGGTCACCAATTTGTATAGAGTTAGTTAAAGCGCCGTTAGGATTATGGTAAACAGTTTGACCATGGCATCCGATAGCTTTAATAACATGTTTTTCATTATCACTATGGGCGATAAGTTCGTTTGCACAATCAGAAAAAAGCATCCCCATGATGTGGTCTAATTCAGCAATTTCATGGATAGTAGACTGTGGTGTTAAATTTAGTAACCTTTGGCGAACACCGGGGGGAAAGGGGCAAGATTGGTGTGATATTATTTGAAACTTTTCTGTAAAGGATGCAGCAACTACATCGATTGCATCCATACTAGTTCCCGACATAATCCCTATGTATATGTCCATACTCTATCTCATGAAAGTTAGTTATCTCTTAATGCTACAACAGTTTTAGAATAAATGTTGAGTTCAGATAAAATTTCACTAGTTTTAGCTTTAAAATCTTTACGAATAGAGCTGGCTATAGGAGCCGAGTCAGGAAGTTTAATTGTAACTGGGTTGCGGTGCACGCCGTTTACCCGAAATTCATAATGCAAATGTGGGCCTGTGGCAAGGCCAGAGCTGCCAACATAGCCAATGGTTTGCCCTTGTTTAACTCTAGATCCAGTTTTAAGGCCGCTTTTGTATTTTGACATGTGCCCATACAAAGTGGTGTATTTAGTACCATGTTTTAGGATGATGGTGCGACCATAGCCACCTTTCCAACCACGGAAAATTATCTTGCCATTACCTGATGCTTTAATTGGGGTTCCAGGCGAAGCTGCATAATCAACACCTCTGTGAGGACGTTTTTTACCAAGTACAGGGTGCCATCTTTGTGGTTTGAAGTGGGAGCTAATACGGCGAAAATCAACAGGAGCGCGTAAAAACGCTTTTTTCATGCTTTTGCCATCAGGGGTGTAGTAGCTTGTATTACCCTTAGGGTCGGTATAGCGTAAGGCAACAAAACGATTGCCCCGGTTAATAAATTCAGCGGCAACGATATTCCCTGTTTTAACTAGTTCGCCATTGCGAAAGATCTCTTCATAGATGATTGCAAAAGAATCTCCTTTGCGAAGGTCTAAGGCAAAATCCACATCCCAGCCAAAAATATTGGCTAGATCCATTATTACGCCATCACTAAGACCCGCAGCTTTTGCAGATAGGTAAAGTGATGAGTCAATTACGGAGCTGATGCGGTTATAACGAATATCCAGTGAGTCAATGGCAATGTCAGAAATAAACTTGTCATCTTTCAGGTCAATAACAAGAGTTCTAGAGATATCAATTCGTTTGTGTAAGTGTCCAAGTTTACCATCACTAGTTTTCTGAATGATGAGGGCATCACCTGGATATATTTCACGTAAAAACTTTGAGTGTTTAAGCTTGGTTAAAAGCATCAACTCTTTAGCGCTAATCTTTGCACGCTTAAAGATAGATGAAAGCGAGTCCCCTTTTTTTACTTTGTATGTTTCTTCTTTACCAAGGGTTATTGAACTAGCTTTTTTTTTAATTTCAGTTTTATTGGTAGCGGTTTTTGAAGATTCTATTTTAGACTTAGCTTTATTATCAATAGAGCTATCATTTATCTCAATAGGTGTGGGCTTATGGATAGATGTCTTTAAAGGTATTCTAAATCCTGATGGAGCTTTTGCATTTACAGGTAAACTAAGCTGAATGTGATTATTATCAGCTTCTTGCGTAGCAGTTTCAGCTTCAGCGGAGTTGTTTAAATCTTTTTTGTTAACCGCAGCAGGAATTGTGCTTATATCAGTACTAGTTATATTCGGTGAATCACTGCGCACAGCCCCTGCATCAGTTTGAAAGAATATTGAAGAGATGCCAATTACGGCAACTAATGCAATAGAGATAAAGCCAATTTTTGCTTTTTTAGAGCGCTTTTTAGGGCCGAAACTAAAGTCACCAGCACGAGATTTGAAATCGATGTTGCGTATAGAGCTATTTTTCACGGTATTTTTTATGAACCTTGATTTTTCATCACTTAGTCTTTGACCACAAGAGTTAGAAAAAGTGACAAATTATGCATATAAAAAGTAAGAAATATTAGTGAAACATTAACTGTAAAGTGGTATTTGGTCAAATTTAAAACAGCTTTCTATTCTAGTTTGCCTAAAAATTCGGTATTTTATGCGCAAGATATAATTGGAGATCCAAAATGACATCGGTTGAAAAGTCCCTAGAACTAATAAAAAGAGGTACTGAAGAAGTACTCATCGAGAAAGATCTGATAGAAAAACTAAAGCTGGGAAAGCCGCTAAAAGTTAAAGCTGGCTTTGATCCAACAGCACCGGATATCCATTTAGGGCATACAGTTCTAATTAATAAACTGAGACAGTTTCAAGACCTAGGGCATGAGGCGATATTACTTATTGGCGATTTCACCGCAATGATTGGTGACCCTACTGGTAAAAGCGCAACTAGAAAATCCTTAACTAAAGAGGAAGTTTTAGAAAATGCCAAAACTTATGAAGACCAGGTGTTTAAGATTCTAGACCCGGAGAAAACAAGAGTTGTTTATAACTCGGAATGGATGGGAAAAATGGATGCTGCAGATATGATTCAGCTAGCAGCAAAATATACTGTAGCAAGAATGTTGGAGCGTGATGATTTTGAAAAGCGCTATAAAGGTGGGCAGTCGATTGCAGTACACGAATTTCTCTACCCTTTAATCCAAGGTTATGACTCTGTAGCTTTAGAAGCAGATGTTGAGCTGGGTGGGACAGATCAGAAATTTAACTTATTAGTAGGGCGAGAATTACAGCGCCAGGCCGGGCAGTCACAGCAGATTGTGATTACCACTCCAATTCTAGAAGGGCTTGATGGCGTACAGAAGATGTCAAAGTCACTTGCTAACTATATTGGTATCGATGAATCAGCAGATGAGATGTTTGGAAAAATCATGTCAATTTCTGATGAGTTGATGTGGCGCTATTATGAGCTACTAAGTTTCAGGCCGCTAGAAGAGATTGAACAGTTTAAGAAGGATATAGAAGGTGGGGCAAATCCACGCGATATTAAATTCTTACTCGGTGAAGAGATAGTAGAGCGCTTTCATGATAAAGAGGCAGCAGGAAAGGTAAGGGATAACTTTATATCTAGGTTTAAGAAGAATGAGATACCAGATGACCTGCCAGAAGTTGAAGTGAAAGCAGTTGATGGCTTCATTGGAATACCTAATCTACTTAAAGAATCAGGGTTAACTGCGAGCACATCTGATGCAATGCGCATGATAAAGCAAGGCGCAGTAAAGAAAGATGGTGAAAAGATAGATGACAAATCGCATCAAACTGCGGCTGGAGAGACAGCTATCTTTCAGGTTGGTAAAAAACGAATTGTAAAGGTATCAGTAGTTTAAAACGATACCGTAATTTAATTGCAGAAATGTGACAATTAACGTTTGACGTAATGGATGTAGGGTGTAGAATGCGCATCTGCTTTAGAGATGGCCTTGGACGAAAGGGCTCTAGAGTGAGTTGGCAGGTTTCTTTTTTTGTTGTTTAGATGATAAAAAAAGGTGAACAAATCGGTTGACAAGAAAAGGACGAAGTATATAATTGCCGTCCGCTGGTTGAAAGGCCAGAGATCTTTAAGAAT
>JAWSVB010000038.1:0-1537 GCA_033852135.1 Gammaproteobacteria bacterium
GCCCACCCTTCTATGAGGATGACTTTGTCAAGCCACCAATTCTAATAAACCTTATTTTCTACTAATTCATATTTCCATCTCTTAGTTGCAGAGTATTTGAGAAAGTCGCTGCTCAGGTTTTATATTCTCGTCAATACCATTAAAGGGCATGACCACCTTCTATCCGTTCCGGTTCATTTGCCGGTTACCTTAAACTGCGTTCGCGTTAACGCCGCTTTAAACCTGATGTAAAAATACCCCTTCTACATGGACGGTTTGACCTTTGCCAACCAAGGGTGGGCACGGGTATCTTTGACAACTCTTTTCTCTTTTACTCGCTTACCTCTTCTATCTCTTTATGTTGTTAAGGCTGCTCCTGCAGGTATCTCGCCATGTTCAACATAACGCCATAAAGCAACTAACAGCTTTCTTGCCATTGCCACAATACCTATACGACGCATCCGTTTTCCACCACCAGCAAAGCGACTTTCAAACCACTTACTTATTTCACTTTGTGGTTGGTTGCGTAACCAAAGCCAGGCTAATTCAATCATGGTTTTTCGGATTCGCTTATTACCAGCCTTGCTTATTCCTTGCTCTCTCGTACTATCGCCACTATCGTATGGCGTTGGCGTAAGGCCTGCACAAGAACCAACCTGCTTTGCATTCCTAAACTTTCGCCAGTTAAAAAACTCCATTCCCAATATCCAGCTGGATTGCCAACCAACCCCTTTTAATAACATCATTTGGTTCACATTGCTCATGTCTTTATTTTCTTCTTTAGCTCTTTGAACCTGCAGTTTCTCTAGTTCCTTAATTTGCTCATGAACTAGATTGTATCGATCATATTCTCGCTTTAGTTCAGACTTTAAATCCTTTGGCAGCTCATAACCTCCTAGTGTTGGTTTATTGCCAGCCAATATTTCCGGCAGCTCCGAAAGCAGTTTAATTGCCACCCCATGAGCTATGAGCAAAGATTTGATACGTGCTGAATGACTACCTCTTTCCTTTATCAAACGATCTCGCTCACGTGTTAAACGCCTAAGATCCTCTTCTTCCACCGTTGGCACCCTGATACTCCTTAGCGCCTCTTTTTCTCCACTCTTAAAACGCATCAATAACCTTAACAACGCTTTAACATCAACCTTGTCTGTCTTCACCTGCTTTTTACGACGGCTGGTTTCTATACTCGCAGAATCTATTACGTGGTTCTCTATTCCTTCCTCTTGCAAATATCGGTGTATCCAAAATCCATCTCTTCCTGCTTCGTAACAACTGTGTACTTTACAGCCAGCATCTAAGCTTAACTTCTCTTTTACCAACTTTATTTCTTGCATCAAAGAAACAATGTCTCTGGCTAAGATATTCTTGATTCGGTGTTTAACACCATTGCTAAATCCTATCTTCCAATTCTTATGACTTAATTCTAAAGCCATATACAAAACTGTTGTTTCTGCGGTACCATTTGTTTGAAGGATTGATTTCATTTCTTTGCTCCCAGTGTTTTTAGTCAAACTTAATGGTAGCCGATTTGTCTTCAATCCTTCATAGTTTCTAC
>JAWSVB010000018.1:0-22984 GCA_033852135.1 Gammaproteobacteria bacterium
TGATAAAGTCATGGAGTTCAGGATAAACCAAGGCCGAAGGGCCAAGAAAAATTTAATAGAATCAATGAGACTTCGGCTACGCTCTATCTTGATTCAATAAATTACTTTCCCAGGACAGTAGTGTGCGAAGGCCGGTATCCAGCAAACGAATGTTTGCCGCACGAAGTGCGTAAAAATATAGTTAAATAAAATGGATTTCCCCCTGTGTGGTAACGACGAGAATTTATTTTTTTGTAGGGTGGGCATCGCCCACCAATAAATAAACACAAGGAATTAAGTAAGTGGGCAGTGCCCACCCTTCACAGTCATTGTTGTAAAAAACGAAAATATAGATGATGGGGTTTGTAGTAATCGCTACATATTGTCGCGCTTTAGGTTTGATTGTTGTGTTTGTAACAGATTGTCTGCAGAGGATAATGCCTTAAAAAACAACGGCTAATCAGGTTATTAGCTGCTTGGCACGCCATTTGTAATGGTGTAAGCAGTGATAAGGCTATTACAGCCTTGGTTATTAGTTTGAAAGCTGAGCCTTAATTCCTGTAGTGGAGGTATGATATGAACGATTCAGCCATTGATGTTAACAATCATAACGACATCGCCCTGCGTATTGCACTGGCATCACGCGTATTGCCAGAAACAGATCCGCGTCGTTTGATGACAGTACTCGATGATTGCATCGGTTTACCGTTGACGCAGGAGGGGTTAGACCGCCTTACACCTGGGTCTATGAAGCAAGCAGCAAATGGAGATATGGGAGAGATCCCCGGGTCTATGCTGCGCGAGGCAATTGCTTTTCTTAAAGGTGATGCTGGGCAAAATCAAGAGCCACTGCCTGAAGTTGTACCCTATAGTGATGGTGATATGCCAGGGTCAATTAAGATTGCCTGTGCCTCAAATTCAGCAGAGATGATAGATGGCCACTTTGGTTCGTGTGCGCGATTTTTGATCTACCAGGTATCTGCTACCGAGGTTCGCTTAATTGATATTCGTACTGCTATAGAGGCTGACCAAGCACCAGGTTTAGATACTGACCGCGCAATGCGCAGAGCGGAGCTAGTTAGTGACTGCAATATGTTATTTGTTTGCTCTATTGGAGGGCCACCAGCAGCTCGTGTTACACGCATGGGGGGGCATCCGGTGAAGATAGGTGCACCTATGCAGGCACACGAGAAAATTGCTCTACTTCAGGAAAGGCTGGATAAGGCTCCTCCAAGGTGGATGACGAAACAGACACAGATTTCAGAACATATTTCGTAACACGATAAAATTCCTCCACCTTTAGACGGGTTAAGTAAGTGGTGGGGGATAAATAAAGATGCAGAAGTGAGGCAAAGTATGAGTTTAACAAATGCCGAAATGAAAGAGTTACGCGATGAGCCAGCTTGTGACTCCAATAGTGGTAATAAAGAGGGGTGTGCTCGCCCTAAACCTGGCGCAACTGCTGGGGGGTGCTGTCTTGATGGTGCAATGATAGCTCTTTTACCAATTACCGATGTGGCGCATATAGTACACGGTTCAATTGCGTGTGTTGGAAGTGCGTGGGGAATAAGAGGTTCTGGCACAACAGGGGAAGGGTTCTACAAAATGGGGATGACCACCGATATGAATGAGATCGATGTGGTTATGGGCAGAGGTGAACCCAGGCTCCTACACAGTATTCGTCAGGCGGTCTCAAGTTATTCTCCTAAGGCTGTTTTTGTATATGAGACCTGCCTGACGTCTTTAATTGGTGACGATGTGCAATCTGTCTGCAAAGTTGCAGAGCAAAAGTTAGGGGTGCCGGTAATTCATGTCCCTTCAGCAGGATTCTATGGCAGCAAAAACTTTGGTAATCGCATTGCTGGCGACACCATGCTCAAGCATGTGATAGGAAAATCTGAGCCAAAATCATTACCAGAAACAACCCCTGAGGGGCATAAAATACACCACGTTAATTTGATTGGTGAATTTAATATTGCGGGTGAGTTTTGGCATGTGTTACCGCTGCTGGACAAGCTAGGGATAAATGTCAGAGGCACCATGTCAGGCGATGCACGCTTCCAGGATATTCAGCATATGCATCGCGCTGAAGTATCGATGGTGGTTTGTTCCAAGGCATTGATGAATGTTGCTCGTGGGCTTGAAAAACAATATGGAATCCCATGGTTTGAAGGGAGTTTCTACGGGGTGCGTGATACCTCAAATGCTCTGCGTATGTTTGCGTCGATGATTGGGGATGACGATCTAATCCAACGTACCGAAGAGCTGATTGCAGAAGAGGAAGATAAAATTAACTTTGAGCTTGAAGATTACCGCTCAAAGCTTGCTGGTAAAAGAGTATTGCTCTATACCGGTGGAGTTAAATCATGGTCAGTTCTTTCAGCCTTGCAGGATGATTTGGGGATGAAGGTGGTGGTAACAGGGGTAAAAAAATCCACACCAGAAGATAAAGAGAGAATAAAGATGATTACCGGTGATGATATCCAGATGATAGATAACGGTAATCCAGAAAATCTAATAAGACTATGTGATGCCTATAACGTAGATGTGTTGGTTGCTGGCGGAAGAAATATGTACACAGCATTAAAGGCTCGTATCCCCTTTTTGCATATCAATCAGGAGCGTGAACACCCATATGCCGGGTATGAAGGGATGCTTGTTCTAGCTAAAGAGCTGGATAGAACCATCAATAACCCTCTATGGAAAGCAATCAACGAACCTGCTCCATGGGAGATAAGCGAGGAGACACAACATGGCTAAGCTAATCAAAAAAACCAAACCAATGACAGTAGATCCGGTAAAGGTAAGCCAAACCATGGGAGCCTCCCTTGCATTTCTTGGGCTGGATAAATCTATCCCACTATTGCACGGTAATCAGGGGTGCTCTGCTTACGGCAAGATCCTCTTTATTCGCCATTTTTTTGAGCCGGTACCACTGCAAACAACCGGCCTAGACCACCTTGCTGCAGTGATGCAACCAGACCAAAATCTGATAGATGGATTGGCAACCGTATGTGAGAAAAATAAACCAGAGATCATTGGAGTATTAACTACAGGGTTGTCGGAAGCAGAGGGGACAGATATCCATCGCATCATAAAAGAGTTTCGCCTTGAATACCCTCAGTACAACCATATCACGCTGGTTCCAGTGAATACCCCTGATTATCAAGGGTGTCTTGAAACTGGGTATGCCAAGGCTGTCGAGACAATAATTGAAAATTGCATAGTTACAGAGTTTATCGAAACTAAGGAAAAAAAGACTAAAAGCAAAGATCTGGTTATCTTACCGAGCGCAATGCACACGCCAGCTGACATAGAGTCGATAAGATTAACTGTGGAGCTATTTGGTCTCAATCCAATATTTCTGCCAGATTTAAGTGGTTCACTAGATGGGCATCTATCCGAGTCGCGTTATAGCTCAATATCATACGGGGGGTGCTCTAAGGAGGTGTTTGAAAGAATTTCAAATGCATGTGGAGTAGTATCTATTGGGCTATCAATGAAGAATGCCGGCACGCTACTGCATCTGCGTGCCGGCATCTCTTTTACCCACCTCGATGGATTAGTTGGGCTTAAGGACAACGATGAATTTATCTCCACTTTAATGAAATTATCAGGTAATCCAGTTCCAGCGATGCTAAAAAGGCAGCGCCAATGTCTCCGAGATGCGTATCTAGACGCGCATTTTTATCTGGGTCAGTGCCGACTGGCCGTTGCATCTGACCCAGATCTTCTTCTTCCATTGCAATCCTTAGCACAAGAAACCGGGCTAGAATTGCAGTATGCAGTAACAACAGAGTTAAAAAATGGGCTGGAACAACTCGACTACAAAACCATACAGGAGGGGGATCTAGAAGACTTTAGAAAACTCACCTGTGAGTATGCGGTAGACATAGTTGTTGGTAACTCATATCTAGCAGATTATTGTGAAAAACAGGAGCTACCACTTTACCGTGCAGGATATCCAATCTATGACCGTATGGGTGGAAGCCGCGTGTGTCGAGTAGGCTATGCAGGCACAACAGATATGGTGATAGAGATGGCAAACCTCGTGTGGCAACATCGACCAGAAGGTGCAGATGCATATGTATCTGTGTTTAAAAAAGGAATTAGTAGCGGTATAGGAGGTGCCTATGATAAATCGGAGGCGTCACATGCGACTCATTAAAGGGGAGCCATATGGAGAAAACGATACAAAGATAAAGGTAGCCTTTGCAAGTATCGGCTTAAAAGAGGTCAACCAGCATTTTGGACTAGCCAAGGGGTTTGCGATCTATTCCATTAGTGCTGATGATTTTGAGGTGTTAGAAGCTGCGGGTTTCGATAGCCAGAAAACCTATGAAGCAGGCCATAGCGAAGACAAACTCAGCGACAAGATCGAGCTGATACAAGATTGTGTAGCTGTATACAGCAATGCCGTTGGCCCACGCGCAGTTTCTCGTCTTTTAGAAAAAGATATCCACCCAATCAAAGTGGATGAAGGTACACCAATAACTGATTTGGTAGAGGAGCTACAAAAGCAGCTACAAAGCGATGAACTACCAGGGTGGATGAAGCGAGTAATAACCAATAAAAGCCGCCATGATGATAAAGAGAATAGTGATAGATTGGAAAATATGTTCGAGCAAGATTGGTCAGAGATTGAATCACTAGGGAATTGAAAAATTGGTAAATTAGCTATTTGACCCGTAGGTGATTATGTCTAAAGACTCCCCCAGATAAGTTAGATATAAATCGCCAGCATCTTTTAAGATGCGTCTTTAGGCAAGCCTACCAGGCTTGCCTTTTTTTATGGATTATCTAAATAAGCTTGGTAGGGTGGGCACTGCCCACCATGTTTAAATTATGATTATATTCGGTGGGCAATGCCCACCCTACGGATTTGTCTGGCAGTAATGCAACTAAACTGCTTTTAAGTGCGAAACCGTCATCCTCGGGCTTGTCCTGGGGATCTAGTAATTTTTTGTCGCGCAAAGCCCTCTTGTGGGAATGAAAAGGTAAAAAGTTTTCCATTACAAATTTTTGTAGGCAAATAATCGAGTCAACCATCTAAATATATATTCGTTGTATTACTCTTGATATTATGCAATATTGACGGTGAATAAATTAATACAAATTCAGTTAATTAGACATATAAAACCTGCTTTTTAACTTGATATAACTTAAATATTTGGGGCATACAATGGAATTACATTTTTATCCTGGGCAGAATTTATTAATTCTTCATAATAAAAGTACATACGAGCGCTTTGAAGCATGGGGTGGTCCTTCTAGTATGGGAACAGATCCTCATATGGCAGAAGAACCAACGTGGCCTGGTACCTATATTATTCATGGAACACAGAGTTATATTACTCCTACTTGGCCAATGTCAAAAATTAAGTGGGGAACCCAACTAATGGATAGGCCAAGTAAAAAACCAAATGAAAGTGATGTGTGGTATAAATTAAAAAGTGGTAAATGGGGGTCAGTTAAAAAAGATATTGGAATCTCTAGATCTTATTTGATGAAGCTAAATTATGATTTATATGGCGTAAGGTCTATCCCTAAATCATGGCTTTTTAATGATTTTGGACCTTTGGTTATTAGGTGGTTTAAAGATATAAATGGAAATAAACGGCTTGATAAAAATGAAAGACTATCAGGTCAAATGTTTCATACGACTCCAATTAATGAAGCACAACAAAAAAGAGGGTTTCCAGTAAACTTAAGTAACTCTCATGGGTGTATTCATTTAAAACCTGCTGATAGAGATAAACTGCTTTCAATGGGTGCATTTAAACCAGAAACTTTATTCATAGTGCGTAAATACAATGAAAGATTTTAAATTTATTATAGCCAATCTCCTGCTGTTGTATTCGGTTACAATTACTGCATGTGCTAGTAGTAAAATAACCTGGGATGGTGATGCTGTTATAGCAGATGGGAAAAAGTATGAGATTGATATTAGTTTGCAAGATGTTGCAAAAGAATTTGTAATTAATAAAAAGCTATTTATTACTGGTTATCAAATTGATTCATCTGGGATTAACTATCCATCTGTAGTTTGGTTTAACGATAAATATTCCAGGTCATTTTACAAAAGGTTTGAATATGATATCCAGGATATATTTGAATATAACAACCAAATTTATCTGCTTGATTCTACCGGTGCAGTTTTTAAATTTTTAGGCCAAGCGTGGAAGTTATCAGGTATAAAACTGCAGCAAAATTCTTATGTAATATATTCCGAAGATGACATTATTGCATGTCAGCCAGCTTCACTATTTAAAAACTCAAAAGAAAGAGGAAAATGTTACTCAGTGAATAAAGAGTGGTCTGTTGAAATCAATTGGACAGATATAATGCCAAAAATGTGTGGTGACGAATTAAAAGCTATCGGTAGATTACAGAAGAATAAAGCTGCATGGAAAGTTGATATAGAGACAGGAAAGTCATTAATACGAAAAGATATTTCATCTGATATTAGCGACCCATGTAAAGTTATTTTTAACTAGTTAGGTAGGGTGGGCACTGCCCACCATGTATGAAATTATGATTATGTTCGGTGGGTAATGCTCGCCCTGCGTATTTATTAACATCGCTTGAAACCGTCATACCGGCGAAGGCCGGTATCCAGAAAACCCCAACGTTTACTCTGCTGGTTAAACTGTGTCATGTTGGGCTTCGCCTTGGTTTATCCTGAGCGGAGCCGAAGGGCTCACCAGCAACCTACATTTATGTTAATCCGATTACGCACTATTTGGAATTATAGGGTTGATGAATACCCCACCAACTCCCCAAAAAACTCAAAGAACTTTTCCTCTAGCTCTTGGTAGTTATCTTGTAAGTCATTCACCGCTTCTGAAATAGAATTCTCTCTGGAGATTCTGTTGGATATATTATCCAATGCATAGCCGATAACTTTGATTTTTTTATATGAGACAAACCAGTTGTTTCTAATCATGCTTGGCAGGATGGTTTGAAAGGTACGGGGGAGGGTGTGTTTGTTTTTTTCAAGTATGGAGTAGATATGCTGGGCGTGTTGTTCAAGTGGAATCGAGCTGTATTTATCCCAATTGATTGCTAGAAAATGGTCGAAGAATATATCGAGTATCACTGCGGCATAGCGGCGGTTTTCTTCTGCTATGTATTGTTTGCAATCAAGGAATATTGGGTGGGAATCGGTGTAGGTATCTACTTTGCGATGGAATTCGATTCCAGCGAGTATTTGTGGAGGGTATTGTTGTTTTAAGCGTCCCTTAACGAAATCGGCGATCATGTTTCCGACCACCGATTCGTCATCACTCTTAGATAAATAAGAATGAGCTAGGAAGTTCATGCACCGCGAGAGGCTTTCTTTCTCTCATGCTCTTTTAATAGTCTTTTACGGATACGGATGAAGTTTGGTGTTACCTCAACTAGTTCGTCATTGTTCAGGAATTCAATAGCTTGCTCTAGTGAATACTTGATATGCGGAGTTAACACGATGTTTTCATCAGTACCAGAGGCACGAACATTAGTTAGCTGCTTACCTTTTAGAGGGTTAACAACTAGATCGTTTTCTCTGGAGTTTATGCCGATAATCATCCCTTCATATACATCAACGCCGGCACCAATCATCATCTTGCCACGCTCTTGTAGATTAAATAGGGAGAAACCAACACTCTTACCTTGGCCATTAGAAATTAGAGAACCATTTCTGCGGCTGGTGAAGTCACCTTCGATTTTTGGTCCGTAGTGGTCAAATACATGGTAAAGCAGACCAGTACCTGAAGTAGATGTAAGGAACTCGGTTTGGAAACCAATAAGACCACGAGCTGGAATAACATAATCCATTCTTACACGGCCATTGCCATCAGGAATCATATCTTTAAGTTCACCTTTACGTGAACCTAGTCTTTCCATTACACCACCTTGATGTTGCTCTTCAACATCAACGCTTAATTGCTCATATGGCTCAAGTAGTTCGCCGTCAACCTCTTTAACGATAACTTCTGGCTTAGAAACACCCAGCTCAAACCCTTCACGACGCATGTTTTCAATCAGGATACCTAAATGAAGTTCACCACGTCCTGAAACCCTAAACTTATCTGGATCTTCTGTATCTTCAACTCTAAGAGCTACATTATGCAGAAGTTCGCGATTTAGACGATCTCTTATCTGTCTACTGGTTAGGAACTTTCCATCTTTACCAGCAAATGGTGAGTTATTAACCTGGAAGGTCATAGTTACAGTTGGCTCATCAACGCTTAGGGATGGCAAAGCTTCAACACATGTTTGGTCACAAAGTGTATCTGAGATTCTTAGATCCGCGATACCGGTGATAGCGATGATGTCACCAGCTTGAGCTTCAGGAACCTCAACACGTTTTAGGCCTTCAAAACCTAAGACCTGCAGGATTCTACCGTTTTTAACTTTAGAATCTGATTCGATAATTTTTACAGATTGGTTAGTTGCAATCTTGCCGCGTGTCACTCTGCCGATACCGATAACACCAACATAGCTGCTGTAGTCAAGCTGACTGATTTGCATCTGGAACGGGCCATCAACATCAACTTTAGGTGGAGATACGTGCTCTACGATTGCTTCAAGTAGTGGAGTCATGTCTCCAGATCTAACTTCAGAATCAAGAGAAGCAAAACCTTGTAGGGCTGATGCATAGATAACTGGGAAGTCTAGTTGCTCTTCAGTAGCACCAAGGCGATCGAATA
Source organism: Gammaproteobacteria bacterium (assembly GCA_033852135.1). Classification (GTDB taxonomy): domain Bacteria; phylum Pseudomonadota; class Gammaproteobacteria; order QZLD01; family QZLD01; genus QZLE01. The sequence continues at coordinate 8,673 of JAWSVB010000018.1, forward strand.
GATCGAATGTTTGGTCTAGTACCCAATCAGGGCGTGAAGCTGGGCGGTCAATTTTGTTGATTACAACGATAGGGCAGATACCCATGGCGAATGCCTTTTGGGTAACAAATCTGGTCTGAGGCATTGGGCCTTCAACAGCATCAACAAGAAGTACTACCGAATCTACCATAGATAGAATACGTTCAACTTCTCCACCGAAATCCGCATGTCCAGGGGTGTCTACGATATTGATATGATATCCATTCCAATCAATAGCTGTATTTTTAGCAAGAATTGTAATTCCACGCTCTTTTTCAAGATCATTGGAATCCATAACTCTAGAAACTGGCCCAGATCTTTCACTGATACTGCCAGATTGTTTTAATAGTTCGTCAACGAGTGTAGTTTTGCCATGGTCAACGTGAGCGATGATGGCAACATTTCTTAATTTATCAATCATAATTACATCTAATGTAGGAAGGGAAAGTCGGGCGATTATACCTGATTTTTATAAAAAAATAAGATTATTATGTTCCTTAATGGGATTATTTTGTGAGATAGAGAATGTGTCTGGTTTTAAAGGGGGTTTATTGTTTAAAACTAGAATTATAAAAGGTTATAAAATGTAGCTGAATGGAGAATAAAAGCTCATAAAAACAATGCCTAATCGACTGTCTTTAGCCAGTTTGTTCGTTATTTTGAAATCTCTTTTTGTAACTGCTCTTGCACTAGTTCCCAGGATTTCTCTCCATTATGCGGGAATGTACAATTGGAACAGTCTTTAATCTTATTATTAATCATTGTGTAGTTGCCAGGGCAGTCCAGAAAATATAAAGGGCAATAACAAAACATGCAGTTTAAATCACCACCCACATCGTGGCATGGATAGTACTCACATTCATAATTGGTAAAACATTTGAATTTATTCATGATTTTCTTTGATAACCCCTTGTTCGGATAAATTATACATCTTTTCTTTATTATACAAATGCTTATTTTGTTTTTATAGAATGAAAATTGGCATGAAATTATGTGACTGGTATTCATTAAAAATGTTATTTAAAAACATAGCTATAAAAGGTGAAGCTGTTCAAATATTGGTTAGTTTCAAATTGCTTTATGTAACTTAGTGCACCATAGTATTAAAGAGAAACATAATTTAAATACGTATTTTTGGTGATTTCTGTTTTTAAGGTGTTGTTTTGAAAAGAATTATTTTAATAGAACAAAACGATCTCTTGCGTAACTCTGTCGCAGATGCTCTTGAAGAGAGTGGCTATGAGCTTCAACAGGTAAGTTCTTATGCTGAAGCGGTTAAACTTATGTCTAAGTCTTATGAAGATGTAGGTTTTGATGCCATCCTTCTTGGCTGGTCTATTGAAAAAGATGAAACTTTTCAAGAACTCACCCGTTATCTTTGTGATGACCAATTCGTTAACACCCCGATTCAAATTATCGCTGAAAAAGCATCTGAAGACGTTTTAAGTTTTACTAATTCCCGTATGAACACGGCATTACTGCTTTGGGATACATATTTAGAATTCATTAAATACCATATGAAGAACCTGCTCGATCGTTCTGATGGTAAAAAAATTGGCAATTTAGTTGATGTGGTACAGACATCTCCAATCAGTATTATTTTTGTTGATGATTCAGCAACTATTCGCAGTAAGTATTCAATCTTATTGGCAAAAAATGGTTATGAGGCTGTTTTTGCTGAGAATGTAAATCAAGCTATGGAGATAGCAGAGTCATCTTCATTTGATATCGCGATTATTGATTACCGTTTAAATGGTGAGCTTGGTAGCACGCTATGTAAAAGCCTTTCTGAGAATGATAAAACCAGCAATATAGTTTCGGTGATCTTAACTGCTAGCTATGATGAAGATGTTGTTAAAAACGGCCTTGAATCTGGTGCTGTTGATTTCATGTTTAAAGATGAGAACGATGAACTATTTCTTGCTCGTCTTGCTTCTGCATCACGGGTAGTGAACGCTGCAAAACACACTCAGTCTGAAAGAAATAGACTGCTTGGAATTTTGGAAGCAGTTTCTGATGGTGTATTTGGTATTGACCATGATATGCACGTTACTTTTATGAACTCATCTGCAAAAGAGATTTTGGGCCTTAAAGATGATAAAGATCTTTTAGGCAATTCAATTTTGAATAAGATTAATTTTTTAGGCAATGAACAGCTAGACCAGGTTCAATACACAGTGCCATTATTTCAAGCTCATAGAAGTGGGCATTTTATCAATAAGACTGAGATTACATTCGTTAAGTCTAATGGCAAAAATATCACTGTGGAGTGTGACCTTTACCCTTTAGAAATTGCAGGGAAACATGAAGGTTCGGTAATTGCGTTTCGAGATATCTCGGAGAAAAAACTGTTTCAAGATGAGTTACGTTGGCAGGCTAATCACGATTCATTAACTAAGTTATTAAATAGGCATTATTTTGAGCAACAGTTAGAACAGGAGGTTAGCAGAAAGCTGCGCAATCCTGATGCTGATGAGATTAGTGCTTTACTCTATTTTGACCTCGACCAGTTTAAATATCTAAATGATACAGCTGGTCATGTAGCAGGGGACCAACTTTTAGTTGAGGTAGGCCATCAATTACAAACTAGCCTGCGTTCAGCAGATACTCTTGCCAGGCTTGGTGGTGATGAGTTTGCAATCATTTTGCGTGATATTAAAAATGAAGAGGTTTATGTTGCTGCAGAAAGATTTAGAGAGATTTTAGAAAGCCACCGCTTCCAGTTTGAAGGTAAGAGCTATCCTGTCAGCGCTTCAATAGGTGGGGCTGTTATTTGCTCCAAAACTACTGGTGCCGGAGAGGTGCTAGCTAATGCAGATGTATCTTGCCATATAGCTAAAAATAAAGGGCGCAATCAGTGTCATATTTATGATCCTGCATCCGATGCTAGATTAGTGATGGATAAGGAGCTTGGCTGGTCTACACGACTGCGTGAGGCTTTAGGTAATGATAAGTTTGAATTAGTGTTTCAACCGATTATCCCTATCTCCATGTTAGAGGGTATAGATCTGCCGCGTGAAGGTATGATAAATGATATATCTCCATGGGAAAAATTAGATCAAGATGGAAGAAAAGAGCAGATTGTTTTTGAGGTTCTATTACGCTTATCGGAAGAGGATGGCGGGATTGTAGCCCCAGATATGTTTTTGCCTACAGCAGAACGTTTTAATATGATGCCTGAAATTGATAGATGGGTTATCCGCAATGCGTTAAAACGATTGGCTCAGGAAAGAAGTACTGGAAGAGATATAAGATTCACAATCAATCTTTCAGGCAGCACAATGGTTGATAAAACCATCAGTTTTGACATTAAGCAGATGTTGGCTAAGTTCGGTATCTCTGGAGAATTGATAACGTTTGAGATAACTGAGACCTGTGCCATCACAAATATCGATGCGGCTAATAAATTAATCTCTGAATTGAAAGAAGTAGGGTGCTTTTTTGCTCTGGATGATTTTGGTAGTGGTTTCTCATCTTTCGGACATTTAAAACATCTCGATATCGATTATGTGAAGATAGATGGGATGTTTATTCAGGGGATTCTATCCGACAGTATGGATAAAGCCGTTGTCCAATCGATTAATGAGATAGCTCATTCTTTCGGCAAAAAGACAGTTGCTGAATATGTTGATAATCGTGAAATTGTTCAGCTATTAGAGATAATTGGTGTGGATTATGCCCAAGGGTACTTTGTCTCTAAGCCGAAGCCATCCTTAGGATTTTAATCCTGAAAACTATTGCGCCTGCTTATGCTGTGTTGTAGATAAAAGAACAAATTACGTCATGCCGGCGAAGGCCGGTATCCAGAAAAAGCGTCATTCCCGCACAGGTGCATTGTTGTCCGGGGAAAATCAAAAGTATAAGTCTAATAGAGCGTAGCCGAAGTCTCATTGTTTTTACATAATTTTTCTTGACCCTTCGGCCTTGGTTTATCTCGAGCGTAGTCGAGAGGCTCAGGAATCTTTAAAATTAAGCCCAAAATCAATAACCGCCTTCCTAAATCATACCCAATAATACTTTCCAGCAATTAGCAATATTTTCCCCGGGCACTAGTGGGATCAAGCCATGGATGACGTGGCTAGGGGTTATAAATTTCGTAATGGATGCTTATCCGCACTCCATGGTGATGTAAATATATTATCTACGGTCTGTAGACTAACCTTATCTAGGCAATTAGGAATCCACTGTGGGTTGTTATCTTTTTCAACCAGAAGAGCTCTTACCCCTTCAGTAAAATCACTATGCGCAGTCATATTAACCGCCATATCTAACTCTTTCATAAATACTTGTTTTAATGAAAGGTTGTGAGTGGGGTCAAGCTGCTCGAAGATAACTGCAAAAGATGTGGGTGAGCCGTTTATCATTGGGGTTACAGCATTTTGCATCCATGGACTGTACGATTGCTTTTCAATTATTTGGTTATATGTGGCTTCGTGGTCTTCGAGTTTAATTATTTTTTCAATCTCTTCAAAGTGAGCTTCAATCTCTGAAATTTGTAACATTGGATGTTGCGGGGAAAGCTCTTCAAATAGATCCGAAACTAAGTCATGGTTATCTTTGTCATTAGCGCTAAAACTAATTGCAGCGAGTTTTTCTATTATCGATTCATAGGTTGATGATAGTAGGGCGTAATCAGCTAAGTTACAAAGAATTGCATCAGCTGCATTCATCCTTAATCCGGTGAGCCCGGCAAAGATTCCGGATTTATCCGGCATGTTATTGAGAAAGTGTGTGCCGCCAACATCAGGGAAAAGACCAATGGTAATTTCTGGCATGGCAAGCATAGATTTTTCGGTAACTATTCTATGACTGGCCCCCTGCATTAAGCCCATGCCGCCACCCATTACGATACCGTTGCCCCAAACAATGATTGGCTTTTTATAGGTATGAATTAGGTAGTCGGTGCTGTATTCATTGATAAAATATTCGCTGGCTGGGTTTAATTCGCCATGTTCTGCTGATTGCACAAATGAAACAATCTCGGTTACATCGCCGCCAGCACAAAATGCTTTGCCACCAGCACCATCAAGAATTACAGCTGCAACTTGGTCGTCAGTTGCTATGGCTTCAAGCTGCTGTTTTAATTGTTTGATAACCTCAAGAGATAGAACATTGAGTCTATTTGGACGATTGATTGTAAGGTGAGCGATAGTTCTACTGTTAGCGGTAGAAATATCATTACGTAAAATCAGTTGTTCCATCTATTCTTTCCTTTGAATTCTTGAATAACGCTTGCAAATATAATTAAAAATAGGGGCTTAACTTACCGTTAAATTTGTTCAATTATAGTGTCAAGATTCTCAATTATGAATTTACACTGGTTTTTACCAACAAAATTCTCAAGTTTATTGTGTAGGCTGCGTTTAGTTTTGTCGGCAGCAATGTTGGTTAGTAGCTCACGAATCTCCGTGCTACGAATTTTTCTACGCTCTTCCACCGTAGTTACTGTGAACTCTTCTTCTATCTCTTTATGCTTATAAAATTTACACCAAATCTCAGGTGCAGCATTATCAGGCCCAATGATGAGGTGATATTCAGCTGGATTTTGTTGGTTTAGCTTTTGTAGTAGATCGTAGCTATAAACAGGTTTATCTTCACTAGACTCTTTCAAAATGTCGAATTCAACCAAAGATACTTCCACTTTGGGATCGTTAGGGAAATAGTCAGCAAGAATTAGGCTGAGCATTTCAGTTCTAGTTTCAATAGGAAGAGGGTTTTTCCCAAAAGCGTGAGCAGCACTAGGTATTAACAGAACTTTATCGAACTTGTGCTTAAGTTGGTCGATAACATCCATGTGGCCGCGGTGTGGTGGGTTGAAGGCGGAGCCGAAGACTGCAACTTTGTTCATAATTCTTGCCTATTTATTCAAATACTACGTTATAGCTGCGTAAATTATTCAGTCATGCACTAAAGTGCACTCCTTTATAATTTCTTGCTATGCCTTGTCTTTGAACAAATATGCTAAGAATTATATTCATTAGTTATTTGTTCAAACTCTATATTGCTGCTTTAAATTTATTTCAGTTATTTGCAGCTAGCAAACGCCTTCAAAAATTTTAAGACGCGCCTTGCCTTTAAACAAATATCCTACGAATAAATATGTGTTCTTATGTACTGAACTATGCATTATAGCTGCGTATATGAGAATTTCTAAAATTATTGGCCATAAAAAAACGGCTCATGGAGCCGTTTTTTTTAAGTTCTTTTGGATTAATTAAACAATAAATCCAACTTTTTTAGCTTCCTCTTCCAAGAAGTCTCTGAAGTCTGGATGAGCAATTGAGATAAGGCGTTTTGCTCTTTCGTGAATCGAAACACCTTTAAGTCTTGCTACACCGTATTCAGTTACAACATGGTCAACATCAGATCTGTGCAGAGTAACTGCCGCACCTAGTGCAAGGTGAGGAGCAATCTTAGAAACAGTTTTTCTTGTTCCATCTGGTTGTTTGATGCTTGCTGTTGAGTAAAGAGCGATAAATGATTTACCATCTTTAGACATCTGCGCACCAATCGCAGTATCTGCTTGTCCACCAGTTCCACTGAACTGAACCGGACCGATACTTTCAGAACAAACCTGACCAGTAAGATCGATTTCAAGACAAGTGTTGATAGATACTTGCTTGTGATTTCTTGAGATTACATATGGGTCATTCACCCAATCGCCACGCATAATCGCAATTGCAGGATTCTCATGTAGGAAGTCATAAAGTTTCTGAGTTCCAAGAGCAAAAGTAGCAACCATTTTACCGGTAAGGATCTTTTCACGTACGCTTCGTGGAACTGTTCCAATAACGCCAGCGTTATATAGATCTACCATTCCATCCGTGAACATCTCTGTGTGAATTGATAGGTCTTTCTTATGCATTAGCTCAGCAGCTACAGCATTTGGGATACCGCCAATACCTAGCTGGATAGTTGAGCCATCTTCAATCATGTCTGAGATATAACGACCAATCATACGGTCTTTATCTGATACAGGAACTTCACCAAGCTCAGGGATTGGAGCAGTGTTATCGATTAGGAAGTCAATTTCATCGATGTGAACAATTGTGTCGCCGTAGGTTCTAGGCATATTTTCGTTTATTTCAAGAATAACTGTATCAGCAGCTTCAATCATTAGCCTTTCATAGGTAACACCTAGTGAAAGTGAAACGTAACCAAATCTATCTGGTTTGGTACATGTTCCGATGAACATATTTGGTTTGTGGTGTTGAAGTCTATCTGTTCCAGAAGCGTGAAGATGGTTTGGAATGAATGAGCATGTACCTGCTTCTTTGTGAGCTTTTCTGATAGCAGGACCATAGAACCAACCTTCGTTAAAGAAGTGACCTTTCATTGCAGGATCTGTGTACCATTTGTATGGCTGCATAGGAAGGCATGAACATACAGATACATCTTTTACTTTAGCTGCTGCTTCATGAAGTCTTGAGCAAATTCCTGTTGGCTCAGAAGCTGCCATTGCAGAAACAATGCTGAAATTTGATTGGATCATGTCGAGTGCATCGTCAACAGTGATTAGTTTCTTTTTTAATAAGTTATCAGAATTCATCATTTCTTTCTCCTGAGATACCTTGCGGTTTTTTTCTTCAGCAATTTGTGTGTAGTTGGAATTTAAAATTGAGCGTTTGATTGTTAATTTTGCCCTGTTTTATATTTAAACTGTCCATGCTAGCTAAAAATATATTGCTGTGGTTGCGGTTAAATAAGTAAATGCTCTTAATAATATAAAAGCTCCTGAGGGGGCATATAATACGCTAGAATTTAAGGCGAATTCAATTAATTCATCTATTTGAAACTTATATGTATCAAGTCTGTCATTACAATATATGCGTGAATTAGAATTTGTATTTTGTAAGTATTGATTTGTCGGTAATATCCATGGAAATCACCTATACTTATTTGTGCTTGTTAAGATTCTGAATTTGAAGAAAAAGTTTGTTTTTTTTGTGGCTAATAATTTTATCAGGAGTTTTGGTTATGCGACCAATACATGGATTGTATCTATTTTTATCAATATTTTTATTTATAGCTAATGAATCGGTAGTAGCTCGAAATATTGGGTTCAATAATAAGCTGACATCAGCTAATTCTGCTAATGAGATTGGGACTATTGAGGAATATGCCCTAGCCACAAATCGCAAAGCGGTATTATCGCAGCTGGTGCCAGGAACTCGTGACTATTACTTTTTTCATGTTCTGCATTATCAAAATACTAGCGCAAAGAGTATCAACCAACTTAAAAAAGCTGCGCAGATTTTAAATGAGTGGGAGTTAGCTCATAAAAGAGATCGAAGCATCACAATAGACGGTTTGCAGGAGTTAAAAAATCGTCAGGCATTGCTGATGTATGATGTAGATCCTACACAAACATTAAAATACTTAAAAAAAGAGTTAGGGCTTAACTTTAATCACTTTAAAAAAAGAGGGGCTAAAGAGAGAAGCTATCCATCAAGTCTTAATTCAAATTTAATATCTGCTGATAAGTTAGCAGCTAAGCTGCTAGAGAGAAAAAATAGAAAGCTCGATGGGTTTACTGAGGATGGGTTGTATGAATTAGATACTAGCTCTTTATCTTTAGTCCAGGTCAGAGAGCTTTTAGCCAGAGTTACATCACCAAATTTCCCCAATATTGTTAAGCTGATAGCAACAGATCTTAAAGGCAAAAATAGTAGAGGATTTGGTGTTTGTCAAATCCATAAAAACTTAACTTTGGCGCAGATGGACCAGCTTAAAAAGAGAGTTAAAGGCCTTACTAGCAATAACTCTTTCGTTACTTCATATATGCAAAGGATCCTGCCAAGAGAGGTTAAAGCAAGCAAGGACCACAACTATAAACATAAAAAAATGTTGCAGGCTTGGGAGTTCGTATCTCAGCTTCCTGATATCCATAATTCGCTTAAATTACACTTGTTATATGAACTGCTGAAATCTGGTCAGAAGATTAACAAGTACAATAAAAACCTCTTCATAAGTTATTTAAAGATCCCTAAATATTCAGTTTTTGCTAATCAGCAGTATCTGAATAAGCGGGGCAGGAAGATAGCATCATTTAATACAAGAACAGCTATGCAGTCAGGGTTTAGTCAAATCTCAGATGACTCAAATCTAGTTGAAGAGTATCTGCACCATTTTCTTGTTGATGCAAAAGGGTATAGCGAATATTTACCCTATTTAGAGCAAAAATATTTAAAGCACCTTTTTGCTGAAGTGAAAATTCTGAATGGGGTAGGTGATAAAAAGAGTTGGTTTGCTCAATTACCAGCGAATAAGTATGAAGAGTTAAATAGCCGCGTAGAGCTTAAAATTGTACCGGAGAACAAGAACCAATATAAAGCCAATGAAAAGGTTGAGCTTGAGCTTGCTCTGAAGAATATTGATAAATTGATGGTGAAGGTTTATCAAATAAATACCCTTAATTATTATAAAAAATTCTCCGAGAAGGTTGCTGTATCAATCAATCTGGATGGGCTTGAAGCTAACAGTGAAAAATTGATTGAGTTTAAAAAACCATCCTATTTACTGCATAGGTTTAAATTATCGATTCCTGAAGCTAACGAGTCAGGTGTATATGTTGTTGACCTAGTTGGCAACGGTATCAATAGCCGTGCCGTGATAGACAAAGGTGGATTGAATTTTACTCAAAAAGAGGGCGTTTCTGGCCATCTGTTCCGTATATATGATGAAGACAATAAACAGGTTAACAACGGCTCTATTTGGTTACAAGGGCATAACTATGAGGCTGATAAAGAGGGGAGAATAATAGTCCCTTACAGTAAAAATGCTGGTCAACAGAAAATCATTGTAAGCGCTGCTGGCGTATCTACTTTACATAACTTTTACCACAATGCAGAGCGGTATGAATTACATGCGGCGGTTCTCAGCAACAGAGAGTCACTAATAAGATCTAATCCAACAGAGATCGTTATAAGCCCGCAGTTATTGCTCAATGGAAAAACGGTAAACCTGGAGGTGCTTAAGGATATCTCAGTTGAGATTGCACTTTTGCAAATTCCACCAGGGGATAACGAAGTGCTAGATAAGAAAATCTACACCGATATTAAGTTGAATAAGGATAAAGATATCGTTATTCCGTTTAACCTGAATGCTGATATAGGTATCGCTGCCTATGGGTTAACTGTTTCAGCTAAGGTGGAAAATATAAGCCAGAGTAAAACCGATGATGTTGAATTTGTTTATTCTGGCTTTCTAAATAATGACTCATATAGAAATAAAACTGCTGACGCTTATTTAAGGAAAAATAGTTATGGATATGTGGTAGAAGTTTTAGGTAGAAATGGTGAGACAGTAGCTAATCACTCTTTAAATTTTGGTTTTGAACATAAGCAGTTCAGTAAAGGTATAAAAGTTAATCTTCAAACTGATGCTAACGGTAGGATTAACCTGGGAAAATTAGACCAGATTAAAGAAGTACGCGTGCATGATGGAAACGGAATTTCGCGAGTTTGGGATATGCAAAAGGAGCTGGCTGATATCCCCAATGTGATTAATGCTTCTGCTGGCGAGGTATTAACCATACCTATGCGTAAAAGTGAACGGTTAAGCCTGTTCAAATTGGTTGATGGACTGTATTTAAAAGATGAAAGCGATAAGATCTCTGCAGTTAGTAATTCTATAAAAATCAAAGATCTTAAGTTAGGGCAGTACCAGTTAGCAGATGGCTTGCAAAAGAGCATTATTAACGTTTCTAAAGGGATCGTTAAAAATGGCTTTATATTATCCGATAAAGAGTTCCTGCAGCACTCCTCATATAAACCGCTATTTATCTCCGAGATTGGTGAGAATGGTTTGTTCTCCAAAAAACTACAAATTCAACTCGAAAATTGGGATGAAAAAACTAGGGTGCACATACTTGGCTCACGCTTTGTAAGTGAAGATTTATCTCTAGATTATAGATATAAGGCATCAACTTCTAACGGCTTTATACCGATAAATCATGGGGAATCAAAGTTTAGTTCTGGAAGGCATTTAGGTGATGAGCTGCGTTATATTATGGAGCGTAAACTATCGGATAAATACCCAGGAAACATGCTTAAACGACCAAGTATGTTGATTAAGCCATTAGAGTTTGGCAAAACCAGTGTAACCGATAAGAGCTTTAAAAAAGGTGGCATGTGGGATGGGGAAAGTAATGTAGAGGGTTTTGCCTCTCCATCATTTGCTGATGCAAAGAGAGATTATGGTTTGTCGCGCTATTTTGCACATGATTATAATTTTTTAGATGATACGTCGTTTATTTTAGTTAATCAGGTCCCTAATAAAGATGGCTTGATTGAGATCGATATTAAGAAACTAGCCGGGATTCAGCAGATCTCTGTTATCGCATCTAGCGGGAAAGAGGTCTCTTATGGTTATCACGAGCGTGAACAAGTAAAAATCAAAACGCGCGATATAAGACAGAAACAGCAGTTTGCTGCTGGGGACCATTATCAGCAAGAAAAATCTATCAAGAGCTATGCAAATCTAGAGAAGTTCAATCAAGATGATAAGGCGGTTTTTCAGTATGAGATCTACTCATCGATAGAGAAAGTTTTTGCCCTATATCAAACCATTGATAATGATTCTGAGCTGGATAAATTCAGGTTTATCCTTAACTGGGATTCTCTCGATTATGCAGAACAACTGCGCTTGTACTCTGAGTATGCATCACACGAACTTAATTTTTACCTTTACCAGCGTGATAAAAAGTTTTTTGAGAAGGTGATAAAACCTGGTATTTCCAACAAGGTGAAGAAGGATTTTGTGGATGAGTGGTTGCTAGATCGTGACCTATCTAAGTATGTGCAGGCAGAAAAATTTGAACAACTTAATGTGATTGAAAAGGCCTTGTTGGCAAAGAGGGTAAAATCACAAAGCAAATCTATCGTGGCAAGTTTTAAGAATAACTTGATGGCTAAAGACGTCGATCTATATAGGCTCGACAAGCTATTTGCCTTGGCGCTTACCGGTGGCGCCTCATCAGATACTAATGTAGTAACTGGTGAAGCTGATGATCTAGCGATACACAGAGAGATCAGGGCAAGGTCTAAAAACGAGCGCACGCTTGGTAGGTTAATGAAGCCTAGGGCAGCAGCACCGATGAAAAAGCAAATGTTTATGGCTGTTGAGAAAAGTGCAGATCTTGATGAACAGTATGAAATTGGGCAAAGAGCCAAGGTAAAACAGTTCTATACGGCTCCGGATAAAACTAAATCATGGATTGAACAAAATTATTACAATCTACTTCCGACTAAACAGACAAAAGAGCTAGTGGAGTTAAATGGATTTTGGATTGATTACGCTCAAGCTAAAAGTGGAAAAATTATCTCGCAGCATATGGCTATGCCATCAAATAATTTGACTGAGATGGTCTTCGCTTTAGCTATTTTGGATCTGCCAATAAAAGATGGCTCACTCAATATGGCTAGTGTTAAAGGCAAAGGGGTTGTCTATGCGCAGTTGAATCATAAGAGCGATTCAATGCAGCAAAGTGGCAGTATATTGCTCGGACAAAATATTTTCCCTAAAGATGAACGCTATAGATATATAGATAATCGTAAGCAGGAAAATTTTATCCAAGATGGTTTTGTCAAAGGTAAAATTTATGGGATGCAAACAGTCTTAACTAACACCTCTTCAATACAAGAAGTGCAGGAGCTATTTGTTCAGATCCCTCAAGGTGCCATTCCAGTAGGTAACGGGTTCTTTAGTAAGAGTATCAAAGTGCAGCTAGATCCATTCGCAACTCAGACGGTCGAGAGTTATTTCTATTTTCCTCAGTCTGGCAAATTTAGTTTATATCCTGCGCACTCATTTTCCGCTAACTCATCTAAAAGCGGTAATGAGATGTCATATGCTAAAGATATTAAATTTACTGTGCATGCTGATGAAGTGATAGGGGATAAAAACTCCTGGGATTACATCTCGCAAAATGGCACTGCAGACCAACAAATAGAGTATCTAAAAAAGGAAAATACGGTTCGTCTGGAACTTAATAAAATTGCCTATCGCTATAAGAATAAGCATTTCTACCAGCGTTTGATTAAGGTGCTAAGTGATAAACATAGATATGACGCTACCGCATGGTCATATGGGATAAAGCACAATATTCCTGAGTTAATTGCTGAGTATCTACACATTAATGGCTTTGCCGCTAAGAGCGGGGATTACTTGGATTCAACTTTGATTAAGGTAAGTGCTGCTGACTCTGGTAAATATCTACACAAAGAGTTTTGGCCCTTAATTAATAAAAGGGTGTTTCAATTCGGCAAGACAAGATATATCGAAAATAAGCAGCTTTTTGAACAATACAATAGCTTGTTAAGCCTTCTTAGCTACAAAGGCAGTATTAATAATTCCGACAAGCTAGTGATTGCATATTACCTTTTGTTACAGGATAGAGTAGCAGAAGCGATTGAGTGGTTTTCGAAGATTGATAAATCGAAGATAGCTGAACAGATGCAGTTTGATTATATGGCGGCATACCTTGCTTTTTATAAGTCAGATATAAAGCAGGCATATTCAATTGCGGAAAGGTATTCAAACTATCCAGTTAAACACTGGAGAGATATGTTCCTTGATATCGTATCGCAATCTAAACAGATTAATTCTGATGAGATGGAGCAGGTTGCGGCTGTATCATATAATAAAGATAGAGATAGAAGGATGTTTAAGTTTGCATCTAAAGATCCTGCATTAGATCTTAAAGCAGTGGATAAAAAGGTGCAGTTAAGATTAAAGAATATTGAGCGTTGTGATCTTAATTTTTACTCTATGGACCTAGAGGTTTTGTTCTCAAGAAACCCATTTGCAATGCAGCTTTCAGATCAATTTGCTTTGATAAAACCTAATCTATCCATAGTTATTGATAAACCACAAAACTCAGGGTTGGTTGAGATTGATATTCCGCAGGAGTTAAAAGGTAAAAGTTTATTGATTGAAGCAAATGGTGCAGGTGTTACAAACAGTATTAACTATTACCCAAATACACTTGTTGCTCAGATTAGTAAAAACTATGGAATAGCAAAAGTTTCATCTGCATTATCAAATAAGCCTTTAAGCTCTGTGTATATAAAAGTGTATGCAAAGATGAAAAATGGTGATGTGCGTTTCTACAAAGATGGATATACAGATCTGCGTGGAATGTTTGATTACCTATCCCAGAATGCAGATGACTTGCAGCAGATTGAAAAGCTCTCAATGCTGATTTTAAGTGATGATAATGGGGCTTTGATTAAGGAGGCATACCCGCCTAAGTTATAAAAGACAAAAGTATGTGTCTCGTCCTAAAATACGTT
>JAWSVB010000019.1:0-6802 GCA_033852135.1 Gammaproteobacteria bacterium
TCGCACAGTATTCTACGTACCGGTACATGTAATATTACTTTCAGATCCAGAAAGTCACGTTCTCTAATCTGTCTATATGATGTGTCATGAACTTGGGTTGATGTTGCTAAGCAATGATGACAAATAAGCTCTTGGTTGGTATCTGGTTTGAGATAAATATGCAGCCATTCCCCAGCATGTTCATAGAAATCTACAATAAAACCTTTCCAAAAATAGCCGCAAAGGGCAGAATCTTTAAGCATAAACGACGACCTGGTTGTGATGATTGTTTGGCGACTTCACCATAAATCATTTCGTCGTTTATTTTTAGATCTCCACGCTAATTAACGATGAACCTTTTTTAATGGGCAATATAATTATGCGACTAATACCTAAAATTAAAATTGATACCATTGACTGATAGTATAACTATCAATATTTCATAACTTTTCTAATACAGCGACACAACTCAAAAGCATTATATAAAACAACCTTAAACCATACTTAACCTAACTAAAACCAATCGTAAACAAATATTTATAAAAAAATAAAAATAACCCTTCCTTTTCTAAAAACAAAGTGATATCTTACATTTAAACATATTATAGAAAGTCAGAAATGACTTAGATAATATCTTTGATTAAGACCAAAACTGTATTCGAAATAATAGTTTTACAGATTCAAATCTAGGCTTAACCGAAAATATTCTCGCTTTATAATGTTATTTGTAAGAGTCGATCTTAGAAATTATTTTTCTTTAAATCAGAAGTTGCTTTTTACTATATTTAATAGCAAAGTAGCGTATGTCGAAGGACAATAATAAGATCAAAATAAAACAAGGACTTTTTACACTGATGTCGTTCAGTATATTTCAAAATATGGGTTGTATCTGAAAGCGCAGAGTATTAGTTTTTTAATAGTATTTTTAAACGAAAAAAATTAAGGAGTTATACTATGTCAATGTATCTAAACTATGAAGGCATTAAAGGCGAAGCTACAGCTGAAGGACACGAAGACTGGATGGATATCGACACTCTATCTTGGGGTGTTTCTCGCGCACTATCTGCTAAAACAGGTACGAATCAAAACCGTGAAGCTACTTCTACTACTATCAGCGAAGTTACTTTCACCAAAATCACTGATAACGCTACTCCATACCTATTCATGGAATCTTGCGTTGGTAAAGGTAAAGAGATCAAAATTCACCTTACCAAAACTGATGACACTCTACAAAGCTACCTTGAGTACACACTACGTGACTGCATGATCAGCAGCTACACAGTAAACTCTGATGGCGAGCGTCCAGTTGAAACTATCTCTCTAAGCTTCACTAAAATTGAGCTTCGCTACATCCCACACGATGATCAAAATAATGTTGCTACTCCAGTTTCTCAAATTTACGACGTATCTTTGGGTAAAATGGTATAATTCCTATCCAATAGGAATAGAAGATAGGCCGCTTAGCTGCGGCCTATTTTTTCTAAGCAATGCTTAAATGCAGCGCTTTATGAAGAAGAGTATCTTCTAGCAATAAACTCAAAAGACTGAATAACGAATTTCTTACAAAATCAATATCAGTCACATTTTGTACAACCTCATTAGACATAAAATATCTAACACGGGGTTTTTGTTGAATTTTCAAAAGGCCGGACGGTAAATGTCTGAACAGATCAAACAGGAAAACCGACTATTAAACGTTGAAACACCATTTGGCAAAGATGTGTTACAACTTGTAGAGTTCCGTGGTAAAGAGACGCTGGGGCAGCCTTTTAAATATCAACTAACAATGTTATCCGAAGATATTAATCTAGATCCAAATAAGATCGTAGGCAAAAATATAACCTTCCTATTTGAACTTCAAGGCAAAGGTGAGTGGCGACCTTTTAATGGCTATGTAAGCAGATTTTGGGCAAGCTCCCCTCAAAAAATAGGCACCGAAAAAGGTGAAGTTAGAGAATACAAAGCAACAGTTGTTCCATGGCTTTGGTTCCTTGGAAAAACATCCGATTGCAGAATTTTTCAAAACAAAACCATACCAGAAATCATTGATAGCATATTTAATGAATATGGCGTTTCAAAGTTCACTAAAGATAAACTCTCAGGTAATTATCCAAAACACGAATACTGTGTCCAGTACCGCGAATCAGATCTAAATTTCATTACCCGCCTTATGCAAGAAGCTGGTATTTCATACTATACCGAACACAAAAATGGCGAACATATCATCCACCTTTCTGATGATAAATCAGACTATCAGCCATGTTCAGAAAACACCATTGAGTTTCATAGCGGATCTAGAGCCAACGATCACATATACACTTGGGAAAAATCTACTAGATTTCCGTCAGGAAAATATACCCAAAGAGCATTTAACTTCACCAAACCAAGTTCTGACCTTACCACCAAAGCAAACGGCCTTTCTAAAATCTCTGAGACAAGCAACTACGAGGTTTATGATTATCCTGGTGAGTATTATGAAAATGGGGACGGCAAGAACGAAACCAAAATTCGCATGGAAGAGATGGAGGTTGATGAAAATACCTTTATCGGCTCCAGCCACTGCCGTAGCTTCTATGCTGGTGGAACTTTTAAGCTAGATAAATATATAGTAAAAGCTGAATCTAAAAAAGAGTTCTTAATCACCGGGATTGAGATCTATGCAGAAGACAGGTCTCAAACTAATGCCGAATTTGCAGTACAAGATTTTAGTAACACCTTCACCTGTATACCCAAAAGCGTTCCATTTCGCCCGAAAAGAGCAGCTAAAAAACCGCAGATGTACGGGGTACAAACTGCCATTGTATCTGGACCAGCAGCAGATGAGATCTATGTTGATGAATATGGACGTGTAAAAGTTCAGTTTCACTGGGACCGCGAAGGCAATAGTGACGAAAACAGTTCATGCTGGATCCGTGTATCGCAAAACTGGGCTGGAAAAAACTGGGGAGCCGTATTCCACCCTCGCGTTGGGCAAGAGGTTATCGTTGATTTCATCGAAGGTGATCCAGACCGACCGATCATCACTGGCCGCGTATACAATGGTGAACAAGGGTTACCTTATGACTGCCCTGCAAATAAAAACCAGAGTGGTATAAAAAGTAGATCTACCAAAGAGGGCGGCACAGCCAACTTTAATGAACTGCGCTTTGATGACTCCATTGGTTCTGAGCACGTCTATTTTCACGCAGAAAAAGACTACCAACAACACGTTGAAAACGATTCAGACGTTACTATTGAACACGATCTAACCAGCTCTATCGGTAACGATGAAAAAAGATCTGTCGGCAATAACCGTACTAGCGACATAGGTACCAATGATACTATTAACGTTGGCAGCAATATGACTATTGAAGCTGGCAGCAGCATAACCCTTAAAACTGGGGCTGCAGAGATAAAAATGTCATCATCTGGAGCTATAACAATTAAAGGAACGACAGTTAAAGTTGAGGGGACAACAACTGACGTAATTGGCAGTGCTATGGTAGCCATTAAAGGTGGTATAGTTAAAATTAATTAGCTCATTTGCTATTTTTTTTTGCTATTATTCCCAGCATACCTGCGCTTTATGGGATAACTTTTGGACTCAACACTATTTAGACAAATACTTGATGAAGCTTCATTTCTCTGGTTCCAGAGAAATCATGCGGCTGACTCTGAGTATTTTAACCTAGACAGTTTAGTACAGATTGACCGCAGATTAGCAGGTTTATTCAGACTACTCCCATCATCACCAGATATTGTTGATGCAGCAAATGAAAAATTTGATCCAGAAGACCCAGATAAATTTTATTGCCTAGTCATCGCAGCAGCAAATACAGAAATTGATCTTTTTCAACTTATTAAAAAAGCGATACAAGAGCATGCAGCTGAAGAGGACATTATAAATTCACTATCCTGGATCGATTATTCCATTGTCGAGCCTGTTTTACATCAGCTATACAATTCTAACCAAATACAACTTCAGTATATAGCCCTGGAAACATGGCGTCTCCATCGCATAAAACCTCAGATAGACCTAATCACCGCAATAAACAGTACTAATGCCAAAATTTCAGCTACTGCTGTTAGAGTGGTTGGCGAATTAGCTTTAGAAGAATTCCACAAACAAACTGAAGATAAACTTGCTGACAAGGACTTAACCATACGCTTTTGGGCCAGTTACTCCTGCGCCCTATTAGGGGATATCAAAGGGGTAAGTAACCTCATTGAATCTATAATAAACATAGAACAACCATATGAAACGGCGATAAATACTGGATTTGCCACTTTAAATGTTGAGCAGGCAACATCTTGGATCAACCACCTAACTGCCAGCGATATCTCACCTCATAAGATTATCAAATGCTTCGAAATTCTTGGCAGCACAAAATTTATCCCTTGGTTAGCAAGCCTGACGCAAAATGGTTCTACCGCACCATTTGCAAGCCATGCATTTTGTACCATCACAGGTATGTCACTCTTTTCTGAAGATCATGGTGATCTATTACCAATACTTGCAGATTCTGAAGCTATTGCGAGTGATGACTATTTGGGGTTGTGGGAGCAGCTTCCTCAATCTGGCTTCAATGATTGGTGGGGCGATAACAAGGATGAATTTCAATCTGATAAAAGGTATTTTTCAGGAAAAGAGGTTAATCAAGACAACCTCGAATTTATATGGTTAAAGGGCAATCAAAAGCAAAGAGAGAGAGCAGCTCTTGAGCTGGCACTGGCCAAACCTTCATCCACTCTTTTTGAGCACAAAGCACCAGGGTTTCGTCAATGTTAGATAAATTGCAAATTAAAATCTTATCAAGTGGCACTACCACACCACTTGGAACTGATAGCAATACATGCTTTGCTCGCTTACATGGATCCATGCCTGAGATCCAAACCATCGAGATAGATGAAGACACGTCTATTTTATCTGCCAAAATAAACGACACAGCGTTACCAATAATTCCAAGCAACTTATCTCAGTGTGGCATGCACCCACGCTACCAACGCATGCTACAAATAGCCCAAAGTGCCTTTACTGATAACACGGATAAAATACGACTTAATACAGCAATCCCATTATTCTTAGGCCTTCCACAAGAAGACTCATCAGCAGCCCAAGAGGAACAAAAAGTATTTATCCCCTGGCTAAATAACCTCTGCGGAAAAGTGATTGATGTTAACAACAGTAGATATTTTCCATTTGGTAGAGCATCTGGATTCATCGCTCTTTATAACGCCATAAAATTTTTACAACAATCTGATTCTGATATTGCAATCGTAGGAGCTGTTGACTGCATGCAAGACCCTAGAATCATTCATCAACTTCTCCAAGATAAGCGCATCCTAACCAATGATACCCCAGATGGTAACCAAGGGATGATTCCATCAGAAGGGGCTGTTTTTATGACTATTAGCAAGCATGGACCAACATCAAAACCATCAATAATTGATATAAATTGCACATCAATTGATATTGAAGATGATGAAGAAGCCTTAAACGAAAAAATTGCTGAGTTTGTCGAACCGATCACCTCTCTAGATATAGATATTAAAAACACCTACCCCCCTCTTAACGGTGAATCTTGTTGGATAAGTGAATGGGGGTATTGCATGCAGAATCTTCTACAAAAAATAGAGCCTGAAAACAACATGGTAATACCAGCATATAGCTGTGGCGACCTTGGAGCTGCACATGCACTATTTTCATTAGCAGTTGCTGCCGATTCAAACGAACAGAACCTATCCAATGGAGCTTCTTTTATTTATTCTGCCTCTGATACAGACCATAGGGCTTTTGCTATAGTGCAATAATTTATTGCATTGAGCTAACACCAAATAGATTGATTATAAGGACATTTTTTGCCACAATAACGTAAGTTTGAATGGGTTAAATCAAATAAACGATTTCGATTAACCCCTTTATGATAGATTTAATATCAATAGAAAATATTCTGACCAAAAATAGTCACAATCAGAAAGATATTTTTTTGCTAAATAATCTTGCAACTGGAATTGCAGTTATCATTTGAAATATATTAATAATAGATGGCCACAGTAAATATGGGTTTACAATTACAAATAGAAACAACTAACAACAGATCCTTTTTGTTCGACAAAGGACCTGCACCTGCTGGCAGACAAAAAAAAGAGATAAGCTATTACCGCGAACTAATTAAGTTCCTTAGTAGCAATACTAAAAGTGGTTCACCCAATAACCTTGATCATCTACTACGCTTAGTTAACCCAACTGCAAAACCATCTCCTGAATCACTAGAGATGATAGTTAAAGCACTTTACGATGAAAAAATCATCGTTGAAGAGAAGATCAAACAACACATTGCACCAGAAGCTGATAACACTGAGGCATCAATAGAGATCTACGAAGTGGATTCTCTACCAGCCAAAGCAACTAAAAAAGCAGCTAAGAAGAAGGTTGTTAAGGAAGAATCCGGCGAGAACCTTTGCACCAGCAAAGGCGGAACCACTCAGGGCAAAAGCACACCTGCAGCTGATAAGACACCTACTGCTGGCGACCCAGTTAGTATGATTACAGGAGAAGAGTTACTACAACTCACCGACTTTGAAATGCCCGGGCCTTTAGCTCTTGTATGGCAGCGCACCTATCGCAGTACTGCCGCCAATATAGATAATGGTTTAGGTTTTGGCTGGGGCACCGTATTTGATACAGAAATAATTGTCGATGCCACTCCTGATGGATTAGGTGGCGTAATCTATCGCGATGCCGAATCGCGTGAGATCCCCTTCCCGCTTCCAAACCCTGGATTTGAATCACGCCAACCGTTTGAAAATCTAGTTCTGCGCTGTGAAGGTTCTAATGAATACA
>JAWSVB010000039.1:0-1729 GCA_033852135.1 Gammaproteobacteria bacterium
CGATACTGGATTTTGCCAGTGCATTGGTCGGATAGCTTGAATGGTTTTGGATTGTCAAACTGGTATTGTGCTCAACTGGGGTCGGTAGTCTATTGATTTCTGAGCGCAGTGAAGAGGGGAATCAAAGATTTTGGCCCTATTAATTTGAAAAAATTAATTAGATAGGTCTGTCCGCAATTATTCTTACTGGCTATAGATTTCAGCTTTTATTATACTTTCAGCTATAAAAGTACATGAAAACATCAAAAAATATAAATATATTTGAGTTATTGGCAGATAATTATGGAACAAAAAATTAAAATGGAAGAGTTTATTGCTGGAAATTTCAGACAGCAATATCAGTATAAGAGTTTTCAACCGGTGCCGGTTAATCTTCAGTGGCATTGGGATACTCCTGCCATTAATACTAAGCTGGAGCAGGCATCGCGCGCGTTGGCTGAATTAAATGCTTATTCTCTAATTGTTCCTGATATTGATCTTTTTATTAAGATGCATGTTGTTAAAGAGGCAAGCCAATCAAGTAAAATTGAAGGCACTCAAACGCATATTGATGAAGCTGTATTAGATGTTTCCCAGGTTGACCCAGAAAAACGTGATGATTGGCAAGAGGTTCAAAACTATGTTTGTGCGCTAAATACTGCGCTGAAAGAATTAGAGCGTTTACCATTATCTGTGAGACTACTAAAAGAAACACATGAAATCTTAATGAACGGAGTACGTGGTGAGCACAAGGCTCCAGGGGATTTTCGTAGTTCGCAAAATTGGATTGGAGGTAGTAATTTATCGAATGCTGTCTTTATACCACCACATCATCATGATGTTGTAGAACTTATGAGTGACCTTGAAAAGTTCTGGCATAATCAAGATGTGCAAGTTCCCGATTTGGTCCGTATTGCAATTAGTCATTACCAGTTTGAAACGATACACCCTTTTCTTGATGGTAATGGACGTATAGGCAGATTGTTAATTACTTTGTATTTGGTAAATAAAGGGTTATTAGAAAAGCCGTCATTATATCTTTCTGACTTTCTTGAACGAAATCGCAGCTCTTATTATGAAGCCTTAACCAGAGTAAGAGTTTCCAATGACCTAATTCATTGGGTCGTATTCTTTTTGGATGCTGTTATTGAAACAGCTGAAAATAGTAAGCAAACCTTTCAAAATATCATGACTTTAAGAAATACTTTGGAAAGTAAGATGGTTACCCTTGGGCGTAGAGCTGAGAATGCTAGAAAATTATTATTGCACCTTTATCAGCAGCCAATCGTTACTAGTAAACAAATAGCTGAGCTTTTGGATGTAACACCAAAATCTGCAAATGGTTTGATTGAGCAGTTTATCTTATTAGATATTTTGGAAGAAACCACAGGGTTTCAGCGTAATAGAATGTATGTATTCCGAAAGTATATGCAAATGTTTGGTTAATATACTTTTATGGGGAAAAGTATATTTTATGATTTTTTATTGTACTTTTTGTGCCAAAAGTATAATAAAAGTGATTATATGATACTTTTGGTACAAAAAGTACATGTAATACCCTATCTTTCAATACCGGCGAAGGCCGGTATCCAGAAAGCTTTTTTGGTTTGGATGTCGATGGTAGCTTCGTAGGCTGATAATCAACTGGGGTCGGTAGTCTATTGATTTCTGAGCGCAGCGAAGAGGAAAATCAAAGACTCTGACCCCATTGATTCCTGACCCCATTGATTCCTTATCGAATAGCTTAACG
>JAWSVB010000040.1:0-989 GCA_033852135.1 Gammaproteobacteria bacterium
GGTTCATCGTCGATTACCGGGAAAAGCTGCTCTAATTTTTAGAAAGAAGTATTCGGTATCTCTATAGCCATATGCCATTCTTTTAATAACCTTAATCTTATTATTTATTCCTTCAAGCTTACTGGTATGCAGATGATGAACAGCTGAAGATACAATTCCACTAAGATATGGTTTTAGCTTTCTGGCAAAATTCATAAGAGATTCAATCTTACTTTCCTGTACTTGTTGCCACCATATTTTCCACAAGGAATGAGCTTGCTCTGTTGAATCACAATACCAAAGCTCTTTAAGCTGCTCTTTAAGGATATATACAGTCATAAGATTCTTATTAACTGCTAGCAACTGATTTAAATAACTTTCCTGTTCTTCATTCATATTTGAACGATTTTTCAGTAATACCCATCGAGCTCTTTTTATCCACTTTCTTGCTGGCTTATCATTCTTTAACTGGTTGGCCTCATCAACTCGAACACGATCAATTACTTCTCTGCCATATTTAGCAATTACATGGAATAAATCATAAACAATTAAAGCATTTAGACAGTGCATTTGCACCTCAAGATCGAAGGCTGTATTCATGTCCATTGCAACAGCAGTAATATGTTTGCAATGGTCTCCCATAAGTTCAAAGAAAGGCCTTATTTGCTCTCTACTACGTCCAATTCCTACCCAAAGTACTTGATGAGTATCTGCATCTGCTACTACGGTGGCATACCTATGTCCCTTAAAAAGAGCAAACTCGTCCATTACCAATCTTGTAATGGAACTCCAATCTGGTGGCTTAACTTCTGTTTGAAGACGTTTCTTATCTATGTTTTTAACTGTATGCCAACTTAAGTTTAATAATTGCGCTACATGTTTTATTGGCATTATTTTACAAAGTGATTCTGCATAGGAACGTAATTTTTTAGTTATTCGAGCAACAGGTTGAAGCCACTCAATGTGTTGTACTTTAGGTCCGCAAGAGTCGCACAGTATTCTACGTACCG
>JAWSVB010000020.1:0-53477 GCA_033852135.1 Gammaproteobacteria bacterium
TCCCGGTAATCGACGATGAACCAAAACTTTTGCCAGCAATGAAGACACATCAATTACCCTTTGGGTTTTATAAGTCCGGAAAACAGTTTAACATTTAAAATAACATAAAAAAATGAGAAGTAATTCACATATTTTATATGAATTACTCAATAATTTAAAGAGTTAATTTGTCTTACGGACAATTACTGCAGAGTAAAAGAATAGTTTTTTTGAATAAGACCAGAACTAAAAATAACAATATTCTTACATCTTATTTTACGCAATAGGTATCAACACTAACACGTGCATCCTTTACTTCAACATCTTCACCACTAGATATACAGATGCTAGAAGCGTATTTATCATAATCAATATCTATATCTATATCCCATTTACCCCAGTTAGATGAATAATCAAACTCTATATAAGTGCTTAAATTAAAATCACGCCAGCGACACCTACGTAAACCACCAGGATGATACCACCTCTCACCCTTAGTTGTTAATCTAACAGGCTTTAACTTAAACCTTGGAATTTCCCATGGTTCGCAAACAGGTTTACTGATACTATCACCATCAGTTTTTGAAGGAAAATGCTCCATATGACGCCACTTCATTTTACTCTTAAAATCACTTATATATTCGCCAGTTGATTTTAAAAAAATATCATTAGCTTTTACTGATCCAAAAGCGGCTTTTTTATAACCAGCCATGGATCCATAACACGACGAATCATCACGACACACATCTATAGAAAAACATGAGGCATCATTGCCATAACCATAGTTACATGGTACTGCAAGAGATGAATCCTCAGGTATTATCATCAACTCTGAAATTACAGATTCACCATCAATATCAGCCTCAAAAACAGATATTGCACCAACATCAACATCTTTTATTACATTACCATTCATATTAAAGGATGTTTCCATATTATTAAAAGGCGCATCGTTTTCTCGCTTCAAGAAATTATTCAAAGCTGCTGCACCAGATGGAGCAGGAATCGTTGCATGAATGGTGTCTCCTGAAGAGTTTACCTCAGACAAAGGTAGTTTATTATTTATATAGTCAATATATTCTTTATCATCCCCGATCAAGGTCAGAGCGACTGAAAATGATGCAGGGCTATAACTGCAATCAGTTTTATAAGCTATCTTTGAAGCTGCACCATCAAACCATGGCGATTCAATCTTACCCAATACGACATTAAGCCCTGAAATTGAAGAAAATGGATTGACACAGCCAGCTGATTGATCAGGCCATTTTCCATTTTTCGCAAAATAAAATATAGCTTCTTGCTGTATTAACTTAATTTCCTCGATTGTTTGATCAACTACAGCAGTATTAAAGTCCTTAAAAAAAAACTTAGCGGTAATAACTGTCATAGAAGCAATCACAATTAAAACAATTGCAATTTCAATCAGGGTAAAACCATTATTATATAAAACTCGATATCTATTCATAAACATTTACGGCTTAACACAATATGCATCTGCATACGCACTTGAAAATAAATCAATCGTACTTGTTCCACCAATTAAATGCTTAATTGATACTACTCCATTTGCACTTACAGAAAATTCATGCTCCGTACTTCTAGAATTAGGATAAATTTTTTGGGGCCAAACTTCATATTCTAATGTATTGTACGCCGCACCAAACTCAGCCACACAATTAACAGTAGTTGTAAGAGTCATGCCATTTACTACATTTGAATAATGTTCAACTTGTATTCTTTTAGGCAATATATTATTTAACTGACTAACCCATTTATTAATTGATTTCAGATAAATGTCATTTGCTTTAATTGACCCTTGGGGTGTTTTTGCATACTGATTTGAAGGCGCAGTAACAGTGCCTCCATTCGCATTAATAGTTTGAGTTTTATCTTTCTCGCAAATATCTAAAGAAAATTTCCCATGAGACCCAAGCGAGCAGTTCTTATTACCATAGCTTGCAGGAACAGTGTATGGTGAAAATGAACTTACTGTTTGAGGGATTATCATCAAATTTGAAAGCACGGATCTCTGTTGCATATCAATATAAAATTGCGAATTGCTATAGTTAAAGGTCCCAGTTGCAACATCAAAATCTACAATCTTATTACCGTTCATATTTATATATGTTTCCATATCATTTAACGATATTTGTCCAGAAATCCTATTAGGATCATCTTTTCTCATTAGATAGCTATTTAATGCCACGACACCTGCAGGAGGAGGTACCGTTACGGTAACTATTGGGCCAACCGTTGCCGTTGCACTAGTTAACTTTGCTAAAGGAAGTTTGTGGTGCATATAGTTTGACCACTCAGAATCAGTTTCCAGTGGCATAACTATCTTAATTTCAAACCCTTTACTACGAGTCGTACAACTAGTAATATACGGTTCATATTCAGATACTCCATACCATGGTGATAGAATGTTTCTACCACCACCAATAGTTTTTATTTTTAAACCTTGCAATAAATTTTTATTTTCCATCTCTTGCGTAGCATTTGCACAGTTTGAACTCATATCTGGCCAACCTGAATGCATTGCATAATATGCAACAGCATATTCGCCAACAGCCCACATCTCAGCAACAGTTTTATCTGCAATATCACGATTAAAATCATCATACATAAATCTAGTAGAAACAACCGCAAGGGATGCAAGTATCATTAAGACAATGCTTAACTCAATAAGTGTTAGCCCATATTGTAATTTGAATTTACTACACATAACTCGTCCGTAATGACATATTTAAATTAAATATATTTCGAGCGATAATACTCTGCTACCAGCAAATACCATCACCTTTCAATTATCTCTTTAAAAAATAATTTCTTATCCAAAAGAGCCCTACTAGTGAAGCCAAATGAATTACCAGCCCTTCTTTGGGACTCAACCAAAATCATTTCAACACCATTGACATTAACAACAGATGTATTCGGAAAAGAAAAATTTTCGATTGGTATGGGAAACTTCACCGAAGTACTATTTTTATTTATAGAAACAAGGTACTTCCCACCGTAATCAAAAGGGGTATTATCAGACAGTTTTGCGTCAAAACCACATAAAGTTAACATACTCGAAACCGATCCGTTTACTAAGTCCATTGTTCCATCATCAGGAATTAAATATGTATTTTCGTATACACCATCAACATTAATAAAAGTAGAACTGCTTTTATTTCTACACTCTTCAGCTAACTGAACAATTTCTCTTGCTTCAAAAATAGCAGCCTTTGCGAGCCGTCCATCCTTAGCTGAATTTGCGCCAGAATAAAACATCATGATAAGCATAGCTAGGATCAAAATAACCAATGATATTTCAATCAACGTAAAACCGCGCTGATCTCTTTCTGCAATCATATATCGCTTATTGTCACATGCAGACATAGCTCAAATCACATACTTCCGACTGACATAGAAACAATTGGGATATAAAATCCTTGCGCAACAAGATATATGCCAGATAAAATGGTAGTTAGTCCCATCATATTAAGAATCTTTCCTATAGTACGACTAATTGCAGTTCGATCTAAATCAAGTGATTGAATTAGTTGATCTATAACAGGAACCCGCTGTTTATGATCTAATCCAGCAAAACCAATAAACCCCTGCCTTACTACTAAAGGCCAGTCGTCAGTATCAAGTGCAGAAGAGATATCTCCACCAGTAATTACACTCTGATACATCTTATCGTAGATCTTGTACATCTCTCCAGATGCTTTATCACGCAACAATAAAATTGACCTCTCCGTGACAACTCCAGCCTCATATAGTGGGCGAAAGGCTTGTAAAAAGGTAAGACCTCGAGAAGTACGCTGATAATCATAAACCAAAGAAACGACAGGTTGTGTTCTAATATAAAGCCAGATTTTCTTTCTTAACAGAAGCACAATCACCGCAGCAATAATAAATATAGGGTACATAGTAGTATAGATATCATAAAGTGTTATCAAGATATCAGTAACGGCATTAGCTGCAAACTGTGACCTTGGATGATCCATTATGCGCTGCATTTGCGGCACAATATAAAGAGGAAATATGGTAAGCATAGCTAGGCCCACAAGGAAATAGATACCTCCCATTGCCATCCCCTTGCGCATCTCACTTTTAGCACCAAGTCGCTTCATAATGTTCTGTGCTGAAACACCCAAAAGATCAGCAAGGCGACCAGATTCTTCACCCACCTGTGCTAACAGTATAGCACTCTCATCAAACTTGAGTTGTTGCAGTATTCTTGATACCTCAAGCTGATCACCAAGATCAATCTTAGCAACATTAACCCGCTGCCCCATCGACTTAAGTAGGCTGTTAACAGCCTCTATCGCAGGTCGGCCTGAACTGACCAATCCAGCTAATACTTGCAAAAATACAGCTTGAGCATCAAGAGTTGGTGACCTATCATTTATAATGTTATAAATGCGAGCAACATAATCCTTACGAATAGAAATTATGCGATCTTCAGTATATCCCGATTTTCGCACAGCCTCATCACGAAAGTCGGCTTCTACTTGAATTTTGCTTACTGCACCATCAGCTTCCAGTACTGATAATTCAAATTGCATTTATAACCCCTTCATGCACACCAACATCAACATACTATCTTGTTTTAATAAAGATATATACTTTAGTAGGACTATCTGCATCAAAGGTCCCTTGTTTTGCAGTATATACATTACCACCAGTTCCTTTGTCAACTTTACCATCCCCAGTAACTGCAGGAGTCTTAAAACTACTAGTTAAAGTATTTTCCATCAGCGGGCTATTTGGAAGATCAGCTGCATCAGCAATTGCTTTACCTAAGTTTCTTTGTTCAGTCTCTGACAACCTTGTGATCCCATATGATATACGCACATACCCCAACTTATTATCTGCTGTCCAATCCTCGCCCCACTCAGTCTTGTCAGGTGCACCACCATCTTTTAATGCTTGCGTCATTGTATCCGCAACCCCTGTACCACATTTATTATCCCAACTCGACTGGCTTTGCACAAAACACCCATTATTTCCATTCATCCTGGCATTTAGTATTGCCTGTGGAAATGTTTTAGTGAAATGAATAACAGCCTGTTGAGTTGTTAAAGTATCCTGTTTGCTCCAAAGACTACTTGCAAGGGTCCCAACCAGTGCAGCGATCATAACCATTACAATAGCTACCTCCATCAAGGTAAACCCTTTTTGGCAACGAGTAATAGTTTGTAGATTTTTATAATAAATGTTATTCATGAATATCCCCTTAGTTAATAATATTTTAGATTCTATGCTTCATATGGCTCAAGCACACGCTCGAGCGCCTCAATTGAAGTTATGCCATTTTTAACCAACCTAATGCCATCTTCCCACATCTCCTGAAATCCTCTCTCATAAGCTGCGGATAATATTTCGGCCGATGTAGCCCCATGTCCAATCAACTCTTGCATATGGGAATCAACCTTCACAATTTCTGTTACTACATGCCTACCCTTAAATCCATTAATACAATCTGGCGCTGAACAACCAGATGTATCTGCCACTTTGACGAATTCGATATCAGCTGGTGCATTTTGTAACTTAGAAAGTATATCATACTGTGAGTGATCGCCAAATGGTATCGTTTTTGCGCAATTTGAGCAAACCATTTGAACCATACGCTGTGCAGTAATACTGACAATAGAATCAGCCAATAAGATTTTATCAAGCCCCATCTCTAGCATTCTTGGAATCGCCTTGATTGCTGAGTTAGCATGTAGAGTCGCCATCACCAAATGACCAGTCATACTTGCTCTGAGAGCTAACTGTGCAGTATCAATATCACGAATCTCGCCAACCATTACCACATCAGGATCGGCACGCAATAAACTGCGAAGTCCCTGAAAAAAAGATAGGCCTGCATCATCGTTTACCTGTACCTGCTGAAATCCACGCACTTCCTTTTCGACCGGGTCTTCTATTGTATAGTAGCTGCGTGTTGGGTATGTCTCATTCAGATAGGTCATCCATGCATACAAAGTTGTACTTTTACCAGATGCTGTTGGACCAGTTACCAAGATCAAACCATGTGGGTTTTTCTCTGCTACCTCTTTATATAGAGCCAAGCTATGACCTGAAAAGCCTAGGTTATCTAAACGGTTGAGACTTAACTCCTGTCCAAGTATACGCAGGACAAACTTAGGCATCTCGGAGTGACCTACCTTTACTGGCAGCATCTCAAGCCTAACGCTAACTTCATTATTTTGATCCATCCAACGAAACTGACCACTTTGCGGATGACGGAAAGAACCTGGCTCGCCACGCGCCATATTTAGTAATACATTAGCAAGATTTCTGTACGGTGAGCTATCAAAGGAGGTACCTATTGGTATTATGATATCAATAGCTACTAACTGCCCATCAACTCTAATGCTTACACGAGCTTCTGCCCTGGATGGCTCAATATGAACATCAGTAGCTTTTCTAAGCAGCGATTGTTCCATAATTCTTTTGAGTACAGTTTCACCATCACTAGATTCCTGGTTGGTACCTAACTCTATACTTTTTATATCGTCAGATGAATTTCTTGCAGCCTCATAATATTTATTACGAGAAATTACACCAAATGATTTGAACTCCAGACGATTTTGACCAGATGCACGTCTGCGACTCAATAAAATACTCTGACTATCACCATTAGGGTAAATGCAATAAGCTATATTATCATCACAAATAACCCAGTCTGAACCGATAGCTGTAACTTGCAAACCTTCATTATAAAACGGAAGATCAAAATATTGAGACATAACATCAGCTATAGCATCGGCTGCTATAGCCTCATCAAGAAGGCGCGAAACAAAACCGCCAATTGATGCAGGTGCAGCAATAGAGCGTTTTCGCATTGATGTTATAACCCCTTTCTTAATCAAAAGATCAAGGATTGCATCAAAATGTTCTGCAGTGGTATTTGGTTTGGACATTTATGGGTCTATTTTCCGAATTTTTTATAAATTAACCCTTCGGTTAATATCAGTAAGCTTTACAATACTTTTACCATGAAATTTCTGACTCGTAGCGTTTTCCATCTAAACTTAACATAGCACGCGTGAGAGAGAAACTCCTGAGCACAAAGCCACCTGGCAAGGTATCACCAGCTCTGGCACTAACTTCACCCTGAGCAGTTTTAAATACAACTTTACCATTTACTACTCTAATCATCTTAGGAACCCTAATATTTGTACGCGAAGTTTTAACTGCAGAGTTAGAGTTTCTACTCTTCTTTGACTTCATATCATCAACATCATTCTGCAGTTTTTTAAGAAGTTCCATAGAAGCAGATCCCTCCCCAGATTCATACTCACTATTTGAATCCGTTCGCTTAAAATATGAGCTATCTTGAAGCCGTTTATTATCATGAACAGCACCTGATGCGCTAATATTTGCAATAAGGGCATCACACTCCTCAACTGCAACACCTGTAGCTATACACTGTTTATACTGTGAAGCGATTTGCTGCTTTAGCCCTGCCTCTTCCTGCGCCCTTTTTAATAATTCCATCTTACGCTTGTGCTCTAAATACTCCCTTGCCATCTGATTCGCATCAGCAGAATAATCATCCGCATAAGATGATGAAATAGTTAAAACAAAGACTATGGTTAGCAGTAATAATTTTCTCATATAAACCTCGAAATTATAGATATTGGGTTCTATGACCCAACAATTGTAAACTTAGCATTAGCTGTATTGCCACTAATTCTAAGTGAATTAAATTCAATTGGGACCAACTGTTGCGACATACGCGCAAAGATCAACACCTCTCTTGCATTTCCATCAATTCCTCCAGACCAGCGATGAGAACGAGCGTATTCAAGGTCCCCGATATTTCGACGTTTTTGCTCCTCAAGATATTTTTTATGCCCTTCAAGCTGAATACGAATACCAAAACCTTCGGCTAACACTTGCACTTCTTTCAGAGAGCGCTCTAGATCAGGAAGGTTCTCACCTTCAATTAATTCAACAATTTTTTTCTGTGTGCTTTGAATATTAGATCCAATCGTATCAAAATCAGCTGGCACTCTGCGCTTCTGCTGCTCTGCATATACTAGATAACCAAAAACAAGTACAACTAATAACACCAACCACAAGCTTGATTTTACCTCTTCTTTAAAATTAATAGCGCCTATAGAGTTACTCATTGTTTTGCTCCAAACTAGAAGACCAGCTAACTTCCCATCCGCCTGTTGGTATATGATAAGTATCTAGCCATGGATAGATACTCTTAGGGTCAAAAGGAAGATCTTCTTTTATAAAAGCCTCACGCAATCCTTCATTAACGCTCTTTATTTCTAGCGAATAACTTGCAACCTTAGTGAGAGCCAACAGACGGTCAATAGTATCACTTTGATCTGGCCACTTAGTTAACTTCTCATTCACTAAAATCGAATATTTACTGTAAACATCCTGACGCTTTTGGTCCATCTCACTATAGTAAGCCATTTTCTTTTTATATTGCTGATCAAGCCCTTTATTGATACCCAATGCAATCAAGCCAATTAATGCAAGCATAGAATATCTAACTACTACTTTTTGTCTTTTGATCTTTGCGAGTTTTTTTCGTATCTCATTAGCAGAGAAGCATTGCACAGCAGGGAGCTTAAGCTTAGAGAAATCAACATCGATCTGCACAGCATCAGCAGGGAGCATACCCACAACACTATCACTACCAACAAATAACCCATCAAGGAACTCACCAGTTTCAATAACCTGGCCATTCTCATCGAGATAAACATAAAAACCTGTTTTATCTGCCTCGTAAACGACCTGAAGACTATAGCTTGGGTTTATAAATCCATTGGCCGCTATAAGCTGCCAAAAACCATATATGGGAATATCAGGATAGGAGCTACGCATTGCAACAATATCTTCATCCAAGACATAAACAGCAGGTTTTTTATCTGTTCGTTCCTGTACCTGAGTATAATCGCCAACAGTTGGAGGGGCGTTGAGGTAATCCCTTATCAGGATCACCTCACGCCCAGATATTTTAGCCGGCTTATGCTCGCTGACTATTTTGCCGATGTGGCCCATTTACCAGACTCCAGAATTGTTGGTACAACAGTAATCACAATTTCACGACGCTCTAGATCATTCTCATCTGCATCAAACATAAAATTTAGCATATCGCCAGTTGCTTCATTTTTAAAAGGTAATCGTGTTAATGACTCGGATATCTTTTTAGATATAAGCCCACCAAGTTGAATTGGCTGCCCATTACGAGTAATAACCTGAGTGGCTAACTCTTGGAGTGCAATAACTGGGGTTGAAAATGAAAAACCACCAACTTGATATTGGTCACTACCTTGAATCGAACTAACTACAGGTATCACATCAAGAAGGATTCTTTCACCGTCTAATACTCGCGGAGTTACTGATAACGATACTCCAACCTTAATACGCTCAAATTCAGGGGTAATAGACTTATCTCCATCATCATCTTCCTCTTCAGTTATTGAAGATATATATGAAAATTCATCACCACTTGAAAGGTATGCTGTTGAACCATTTAATGTAGTAACATTAGGCTGATTAGCTAATTCAACCGTGCCATACTGCTCAAGAAACCTAACCATTGAGCTGACATTTCCTCTTGCAGGATCTGTATATGACCCACCAAATTGCCATGCAGGCTTACCTGTTACAAAAGATATCCCGTCTGACGATGGATCTTGACCAAAACTAAGGTTAAATGGCTTACTATCAACTGTGCCTTTTACAAGAGCATTCCAGTCAATTCCTGAACCTTTGTTATCATCAAGCCTTACATCAAAAACTTTTACATCTATATTGATCTGCTTTGACGACATCGTCTCGAGATTTTTGATATACTGATCCAATACATCTATACGCGCAGGGGCACCTGCAGCACTTACCAACCCAATTGATCTAATACCGGTAACATAAGGTTTAAGCTGATCTTTTTTGCTATCCTCACTACCTTCATTCGCTCCCGCTCCTTTTAGGCCTAATATTGCTTCAGCATTATCAATCAATGACACCCAAGCATCCTCATTGTTCTCAACACCTAATGACGCAGAACTTCCACCACCACCACCAGCACTAAGCTGTTGTGAAACAGATGTACTTGACTGTCTTTTAGAAGCAAGAGCTGCAAGATTCCACTTCTTACTTTTTAGGCTTGAAACTTTTAGCAGATCATTCTCATAAACTATCCCGTAGCCTGTCATACCCTCAAGCATCTTCAGGTATTCAGTTAACGTCATATTATCTGCAATTACTGCAAGACGCATTTTCAGATCAACACCTGTATCAACAGGAACAATACTTGCGTCTGGCACAGCCATTTTGAGGACTTGCAAAAGTGACCCATCAGGTACACTTAACATTACACGTTTTTCAACCTGCCACTCTTTTTGCTCTATTACGCGAACATAAGTACTAGAAGGTCTTTCACGCCATACATCTTTTTCTACAACTAGTGGTTTAGCAACATGCTCTGGATTTAGCTCAGTATCCACTATTGAACTACAGCCGGTGAACAAGACTGAGCCACAAACTATTATCGCTGGTATATATTTCATCTTTCTCTCCGGTTATTTTACTGTTGGTGAATTAATAAAGTTGGTGTAGGTGTACCATCTTCAGTAGCTAGATCAAAGAACCATTGATCCACCAACTTCACACCAGGCAATGTATTTGAAATTTGGATAAGTAATTTACTTACCGCTTCTTTTCTAGGAGAGGTAGAAAGGATCTTATAACGACTATTAAGTAATTTTGGATTTGTTATATCCATATCCAAAATCCAGTTATCTGGTAGCAATACAGTTAGCGCTTCTTCTAATGTTGCACTTCCTAAACTTACGTTAACACGCTCGTTAAAAACAAATTCAGCATCAAGATATGGTGTCTCAACAACGGTTTGATCCTTTTGAATCATTTCTTCAACAACTTGAGTCATTGAATCAACCTTATTCTCCAGCATCTTTAGCTTTTGTATCTCTTCTGCTGAGGCAATCTGATCAGCTTTAACCTTCTGTTCGCCATTAGCCAATGCATTAGAACCTACAAGTATTACCGCAGATGATACTGCTGCAATTGTGGCTCTTTTTATTGTATTTTTGTTCATACTCTTTTTTATCTCCATTTATTTTATTTCACTTGGCTTAATGGCTGATTAGTTCTTTGCCAATGACTTTGATTTATAGCTAACAGATACCTTTACTGCCAGCCCATACTCTTCACCTGATCTAGGTACAAGCTTAATTTTTTCTGGTGCAACACCAGTTTTAACTAGTGCAGCTTTTACCGCTTCTGCCCGCTCTTCTGCAAGCCACTGATTTCTATCATAGTTACCATCAGATGTAGCCATACCAGTTAATTGATATAAATTTACAGATTCTCTTGCTAAACCAATGCTTTGAATCTCATCTTTACCTTTAGGTCCTAAGACCCTGTATCCATGAGCAAAAGGAATTCGAGTAACTCGCTGCCCCTCAGTTAAAGCAAAATTTGTTACTTTCGGCTGAATTGTTTTAACCATAGAAGAGCCATGAAGCGCCGGGACTTGCTCTACATTTACTGCAGCTTGTTTTTGGCCATGCACTGCTTCTTTATTCTCGCCTAGACTTTGAGGTTTATTTTGTTCGGATTCTTTGGTAGCTACATCAATAGTAGCTTCTGCTTCTAAAAGACCTTCCCCCACATTCTCTGCTCGCATCGCTTTAGACTTTTCAACCAGGTTTTTTTGCTGGGCAGGGTTTAAAGGTTTAGAATAATAACCATCTCGCTTGATCATTATATTCTTATAGCCTGATGATACATCTTCAACTTTAACCATCTTAACATCAGGTTTGATATAAACATTTGAATCATCAGGCTTTTCAGTTTTAACTTTAACTAGCTTGTCAGCTATAGATGGTGTTTTTACTACTGGAGTTAATTTAATTTTTTGGTTAACTTTATCATCTACTTTGATTGAAGCAAGCACCTGTTTAGTATCAGTCTTTACACCAGAAAATTTGGTCAACACATTTGCCAGGCTGGAAAGCTTATTTTCAAGCTGTTTAATTCTTTGCTGAACTGAAGCCTTAGTTAAATTTACAGGCTTGTTATTGGAATCTTTTTTGACTACTTGTGCATTATTAACAGCTGCATGAATGTTATTAGGTCGTGCAATTTGTTGTGAAACTATATTATGCCCACCTGCCGTGAAAAGAATCCATTTAACCCCAGTTTCGTTAGCAGACCAATATGGCGCACCTTGCTGAACATTAACTAACTCATAACCTGAATCAGATACCTTATAAGCTTTTTTTATATAATCACCATTAGGTATTTTAAAATAGGTTTTTTCTCCATCATCAAAGACCACCTGATTTACTGCAGGCCTTTGATCCATAACAACGTTATAAGAAAAGTTATATTTGGATAGTGGCGCCTCATACGTGGCTACATTGTCTTTTGCGGTAAATACACTGCAACCACCATAACCAAGAATACCAACAGTTAATATTAAAGTTGACGCTTTGCTAATTGTACGCATAAACAGATCCTTCAAATACATGCATTTGCTATTTGAGAACAAACAGATTCGTTTTGATAATTTTTACTATAAAAATCAAGTGTCCGACAAACTGATAAACGTCCCAAATATATTTATTATTTGATCTCAGTATAGCAGCATAATTGCAAACCAAGACTCCCTCATATCTTTTTTAACCAACATTTAATTGGTATCCGGCACCAATCATAATTAAAACCAGTCCATAAGACAACAGTTATTTAGATATTATATTCAATATTTATAACAGCATACTAAGCATTAATTAAAAATCCACTTCGAACACGTGACGTCTCACAGCGCAAACAACCAAAACAAAAGTTAATTGGTTAATCTAATATTGCTATAACACTAACCAGTGTGCAGATTTAATTAGGCTATTACTTAGACTTTTTAACCTATATTTTGTAACATCAGTGCTCAGAATTAAGGAAGATTTTTAAATTTAGGGTTTATGAACAATAATAATATTCCAGGTTACACAATAATCGATCAACTGGGCCGTGGTGGCATGGCTACAGTATATTTAGCAAACCAAAACTGTGTTGATCGACAAGTTGCACTAAAAGTTATGGACCCTGCTTTCTCAAGCGATGCATCATTTGGTGAAAGATTTATTCGTGAAGCAAAAATTATTGCCAAGTTATCCCACCCCAATATTGTTTCTGTAATTGAAGTTGGCGTACATGAAAACATGTACTTTCTTGCAATGGATTATCATTCTGGTGGAGATTTAAAAGATAAAATAGATAACTATTTATCACCTACTACGGCTTTAGAATATATTCAACAAGTTGCGCAAGCATTAGGGCACGCGCATAAAAAGGGTTTTATACATAGAGACATCAAACCTGAAAATATCCTTTTTAATGAAAATGGCAATGCAATTCTTTCTGATTTTGGTATTGCTAGAGCACAAACCAATACTACCAATATGACTGCCGTTGGCTCAATCGTTGGAACACCTCGCTATATGAGCCCAGAACAAGCCAAAGGTATCGAAGTTGATTTCAAAGCTGATTTATACAGCCTTGGAGTTGTTTTATATGAGATGCTTACCGGAGAAGTTCCATATGATGCAGATACTGATGTAGCAATAGGCATAAAGCATATATCTGCAGATATCCCACAATTAGCTAGCATTAATCCATTATTAGCGCACTACCAACCTATAATTAACACCTTAATGGCCAAGCAACCTAACGACAGGTGTGAGTCAGCAGAAAGGCTGATTGAGCATATTGAGAAAGTAAAATCTGGTAAGACTCCAGACATCCCTGCTTCTCCTAAAAATTTTGGCAACCAAACCGTGATCGCATCAGCACCACAGGGCAATAAAAAAGATACTACTTCTACAAATAATAAGAAAAAGAATAAAGCTTCTATATTAGCAATTACACTTTTCTTAATCGCTAGTATTATTGGAGGTGGCCTCTATACTACCTACACCAAACCAATAGAACAGACTCAAACTCCTTCAGCACAACTTAATTTCACCACAATTCCTGAAGGTGCATCAGTTCTTATAAATGGTACTCGCATAGGATCAACCCCAATAAATAATTACACGGTTAAGTACGGCGCTCACAAGCTAAGCATTAAACATCCTCATTACATTGAAATAAGTAAAACTCTAGATGTGGCAACTGATATTTCTGCACAACAGCACTTTATTCTTAAGCGCGGTAAAGGCGCTGTATCTATCTTCTCTGACCCAGAAAATGCCGTTATTTTTATTGATGACACAAGGCTTGATACCAAAACACCATACACATTAAACGATCTAGCAACGGGAAACCATGTAATTAGACTTGAGCATAAAGGCTTTTTTACTAAAGAGGTGTCTATTGACCTACAAACAGATAAGGTTGAAAAACTAGTGTTAAACCTTAAACCACAAGTGGATCATGAACAGTTTTTAACCCCTCAACAAAAGAAAATTAGATCACTTTTAAAAGCTGCCGCACTAGATTTTCAGGACAACAGACTAACTTCCCCTGAAGAAAACTCAGCTTACAATAAGTATTTAAAAGTAATGGAGATTTCACCACAAAATCAAGAAGCAAAAAACGGAATACTTAGAATTGCACAAAGGTATACTGATCTTGCTGAAAACGCTATTATCCAAAAAAATCATATAAAAGCCTCTAACTATCTGGCAATAGCAAAAAAAATCAACCCGAAGCTTAAAAAATATAAAGAAATCAATTCTCAACTTGCCAAATCAATAAACAGAAGTTTTTCCATTGGCGAAAAATTTAATGACCGCCTTGCAAATGGATCAAAAGGACCTGAGATGGTAGTTATCCCTGCTGGTAGTTTCCACATGGGAGACATCACTGGCAAAGGACTAAAAAACGAACAACCTGTACACAAAGTTACCATAGCAAAGAATTTTGCGATTGGAACAAAAGAGGTGACCTTTGAAGAATATGATAGATTCGCAAAAGCGATGGGCGCCCCACTTCCGAACGATAGTGGCTGGGGGCGTGGAACAAGACCGGTGATCTACGTTGACTGGAACTACGCAAAAGCATATACCATCTGGCTTTCTAAACAAACCGGTTATAAATATCGTTTACCATCTGAAGCTGAGTGGGAATACGCAGCTAGAGCTAAAACAGAAACTGCCTATACATGGGGTGACGAATTGGTAATGGATATGGCAAACTGCAAAAGCTGCAAAAGTGATAGATCACACAATAAAACCACACCAACAGGAACCTATAAATCAAATAATTTTGGTGTTCATGACATGCTTGGAAATGTTTGGGAATGGGTTGAAGATTGCTGGAATGATACCTACGAATATGCGCCAACAGATGGATCCCCAAGGTTAAATGGCAAATGTTCACAAAGAGTACTCAGAGGTGGTTCGTGGTTAAACCAAGCTAAAAGCATTAGATCTGCAAGCAGAAGCCGCGATAAAAAGGTTTCGCACTTCTACTTCTTTGGCTTCAGGGTTGTTAGGGAACTATAATCTAAATATTACCAATATTTTAGTGCTAATTTATTTTCAGAAATCTCGGTAAATATACGGGTTTGCTTAATCCAAAATAGTTACATCTACATATCTGAAATTACTTATCTTGCAGATAATTTAATATTATTATCAATAATAGAGTTAACTTCTTGCCTTATAGCCTTTCGATAGAAACGTAAAAACCTTTTAAAATAAGGCCCGTAATATTTTTCTTTATAGCTATGATAATTCATTACCGCTTTATCCCAACTTTTTGAACGTTTATAGTTCTCTAGCAGAATAGTTATTGCCGCAAAAACATTTTCAAGTGGAGATGTTGATTTCCAGAGTGAATCGAACCTATCTTTATGTATACTATATTCTATCTGCATCGGCCCTACCCCAAATGAAATACCTTCTTTTTGTAAAAACTGTATCGCGGCATACATCTCCTGCCTATTATCAAATCTATACGGCTTACTTATTGTGTTAAGAGACCAAGGCCAAGGCCACCCTTTATAATTAGACTCTGTCATTGCAATGGCATATAAAACACCATCAGGCACCCCAAAGCGCCTCTCAAGCATGTTATAAAATTTTACAAAGTCCATACAGCGCCAGT
Source organism: Gammaproteobacteria bacterium (assembly GCA_033852135.1). GTDB lineage: Bacteria > Pseudomonadota > Gammaproteobacteria > QZLD01 > QZLD01 > QZLE01. Next base: position 16,087 of record JAWSVB010000020.1, read on the forward strand.
TACCAGCAGCCTGAAATCTTGCAATCCACTCAAGCTCTGACAAACCAGAAACATTAACATCAGGAGAAGTGAGATCCGTAGAAGCAAATCCATTTTGAACTGCATACCTGGAGTAATTTACAAACCGATTATTTTTTTTTAGGTAAACTAGTGCATTGCTATCAGGTGTATTTGGATCAATATATAACTGATCACCTGACTTAATAAACAAAGGGCTATCACAGGTTAGCCCCGTGTTTTTAATGCCAGATATCTTAATTAACTTCTCTTTATTTGTTGCAGTATTAACAGCTTTTATCGTTGCAACATCTAAAAGCTTAGTTATTACGTATTCACCCATGCCTGCAGAGCATATAGCACTATTTGATAGCATAGTAAAAAAGAAAATAATAAAGATAATATGCTTTATCTTTACTTGCACATTTTTGTGAGAATAATGTATAAGAATCATAACCATATAAAAATATTAGCCAAGCAAACCTATACCTATACCTATAATTGGGATTATAAATATGGGTTCATAATGCATTTAATTGCTTTGAATAGAAACTACATAAGATGTGTGGGTAACCACTCACCTTTTAATCTGCGTCTATTCACCATTGCTCTACGATCTGAGCGTAAAGGGCCAGACACATAACGTATATATTCACGACGATCTAATGCTTCGCGACGATCTTTCCTTCTTCTATCAATACCAGCCCAATCTTGTTCAATTGATGCCATAATGACCTCCCATAGTGAGCGATTAAGCGCTCATCCAATTTCTATATTTATTATGCGAACAAATTTAAATTTGCTCATCCACCACCGCTGCAATATTATCAACTACTTATGCAAAAATCAACAGATATAAAAAAGGGTAGCACTAGCTACCCCTTCAACTTACTTGTTTGACTGTATATTATGCTTCAGCGCTTTCTTCTAACAACGCTTTCATACTTAGTCTAATACGACCTTGGCGATCAACCTCAAGAACCTTAACTTTTACAGTCTCGCCTTCTTTAAGTTTATCAGTCACTTTCTCAACTCTTTCGTTACAGATCTGAGAGATGTGTACTAAACCATCTTTGCCAGGAAGAATTGTAACGAATGCACCAAAGTCCATAATCTTAGTTACTGGGCCTTCGTATACTGCACCAACTTCAACTTCTGCAGTAATAAGCTCGATACGCTTTTTAGCTTCTTCACCAGCTGCCTGGTCAACAGAAGAGATTTTAACTAGACCAGAATCATCAATATCAACTTGTGCACCAGTCTCTTCAATAATTGATCTGATAGTAGCACCACCTTTACCAATTACATCTCTGATTTTATCTTTATCTATAGAGATAGCTATGATGCGTGGAGCAAATTCAGACATGTCATTTCTTGGTTCTGAGATAACTTCATTCATTTTTTCAAGAATATTTAAACGACCTTCTTTTGCTTGATCTAAAGCTATTGCCATGATCTCTTCAGTGATACCATTAATTTTAATATCCATTTGAAGAGCAGAAATACCTTCTTGAGTACCAGCAACTTTAAAGTCCATATCACCAAGATGATCTTCATCACCTAAGATATCTGAAAGTACAGCAAATGCATTACCATCTTTTACAAGACCCATTGCGATACCAGCAACTGGAGCTTTAATTGGTACACCAGCATCCATAAGAGCCAAACTTGTACCGCAGACTGAAGCCATTGAACTTGAACCATTAGACTCTGTGATCTCAGATACAACACGCAGTACGTATGGGTAGTTCTCCATATCTGGAAGAATAGCCTGAACACCACGACGCGCTAGACGGCCATGACCAATCTCTCTACGTTTTGGGCTACCAATCATACCAGTTTCACCTACACAGAATGGAGGGAAGTTATAGTGCAGCATGAATGGCTCTTTCTTCTCACCAGCAAGCGCATCAATAATCTGTGCGTCTCTAGATGTACCAAGAGTAGTTACTACGATTGCCTGTGTTTCACCACGAGTAAATAGTGCTGAACCATGAGTTCTTGGAAGAATACCGGTTTCTACAGTTACTTTTCTTACTGTTCTTGTATCACGACCGTCAATTCTTGGCTCACCAGAAAGGATTCTGCCACGAACAACACTCTTTTCAAGCGATGAAATAGCACCTATTACTGCATCAGCAGAAAGGCCGCTTTCTTCAGTTACAAGAGCAGCAACAACCGCCTCTTTAACTTCAGCGATTTTATCTTGACGCTCCATCTTATCTGCAATTTTGTATGCATCTTCAATTTGGGTGCCAACTTTTTCAGCGACTGCAGCAGCTAAAGACTCATCTTTAACTGGTGCTTCCCAGTTCCACACATCAATTGTATTCATGGAAGCAAATTCATTTACCGCTGCAACTACTTGTTGCAACTGCTGATGCCCGTACATTACAGCGCCAAGCATTACAGATTCTGGAAGTAGGTTTGCTTCAGATTCAACCATTAGTACAGCTGATTCTGTTCCAGCAACAACAAGATCAAGATCTGATTCAGCCAATACTGAAAGATCAGGGTTAAGAAGGTATTCACCATCTTTATAACCAACCCTAGCTGCTCCTAGAGGCCCATCAAAAGGGATTCCTGAAATTGCTAATGCAGCAGAAGTACCAATAATAGCTGGTATATCTGGATCAACTTCTGGATTCAAAGATACAACAGTTGCTACCACTTGGACTTCATTCATGAAGCCTTTTGGAAATAGTGGGCGAATTGGTCTATCGATCAAACGGCATGTAAGTGTTTCTTTCTCTGTTGGACGACCTTCACGCTTAAAGAATCCACCTGGAATCTTTCCTGCAGAATAGGTTTTTTCTTGATAGTTAACTGTTAGTGGAAAGAAGTCTCTTCCTGGCTGCACAGCTTTTTTACCAACTACAGTAACTAAAACTGAAGTTCCTTCTATATCAACTAGCACTGCTGCCGTTGCTTGACGAGCTATACGACCTGTCTCCAGGGTTACTTTTTTATCGCCATACTGAAATTCTTTTATAATAGGAGTCACGTATATTTTCCTTATTTTGTTTAACTTTTCCAAACTACCTTACAAATTATTAAATAAGTTTTAATCTCTGTGAAAACTTAATATATATGTAGGCTTTACTCATGCCTGGGTTTGTATCATCATCTTGGTGTATTGCACATAAGATTAATCCATGGTTAGGTATTTTCTTAACTTTTGGATCATTAATTAACTTTTTAGTTATGAATCAATCCTATGTACACTACTTCCACTCTGAATAACGATTACAGGCTTTTTAAAAAAGAACTTCCGGCGTTTTTAAAGCGCTTTTTCATCTCCAGGGCAAAGTCCAGAGATTCAGGAAGTTCTTTATAAAAGATATTACTTACGTAATCCCAAGCTCTTAATCAAAGCTTGATAACGTTGAACATCTTTTTTCTTCAAATAGTCTAGCAGCTTTCTACGCGCATTCACTATTCTTAGAAGACCTTGTCTTGAATGGTGATCGTGCTTATGCTCACTAAAGTGGCCTGATAAGTCATTGATTCTAGCGGTCTGCAATGCGATCTGTACCTCTGGAGATCCAGTATCATTAGCATCACGCTGGTAATCTTTAACGATTTGTAACCTTTGCTCTTTCGTTAAAGCCATTGTTTACTCCTAGTTTAAGTTAATTTACGGCGGCTATTCTAGCTTAGATATAGCCTAAAAGCATCTATTTTATTGGAATATAATGGGTTGTTGGGTTTAGGTTATGAGCTAATTATTAATTTAGATTTATTTAACCATTCGGCTTTACTCATAAATCATATAAAAAATGGATAAAAGACCTAAAAAAAGTCTGATTACTCAAATAAATACCACAAGGTACTAAAAAACAAAATAATAATGAAAAACGTAATAATACTGAGAAAAAGCCGGTTATACTTACCTTCAAAAGTCTTCGCCTTGATTAAAGCTGAAAAACCCGCTTTGGGGAAAAGCTTCCACTTCCATCACCCTGAGCTATACCAATAAATACACCATCTGGATCATATACTTTTACTAGTGAGTTGAAATTTTTTCCAGAGAGCATTAACTGCTGTCCTCTGCGAAAATAAAACACCATATCTTCAGTTAATGAGATCGCCGGCCATTCTGGTACACCGCAATCCATAGGAAGTAAAATCTTATGCAAGGCATCATCTCCATCCTCCTGAAGTTGACGTATATAATCAAGGGTAACCATACCATCAACAGGAAATGGATTAACAGATATACGGTGCAATCTACTTACGAATGCTCCACATCCAATTTCATTACCTATATCTTCAGCTAAAGATCGAACATAGGTGCCTTTACTGCACTGAACTTCCAAAGAAAGAGTATCAGCTGTATGACTAATAAGCTGAAGATCGTAGATAGTAACTTTACGTGACTTTCTTTCAACCTCAATTCCTTTACGGGCTAGCTCGTAAAGACGTTTTCCATCTTGCTTTAAGGCTGAGTACATAGGTGGAACTTGGTTGATTTCACCTAGAAACTTCTGAAGAACTGCTTTAATTTCTTGCTCAGTTAAGTTTGGCACTGGTGCAGTTTTTAATATTTCACCCTCGACATCACCAGTCGAGGTAATCTCTCCTAGCTTACAGTCGAAGCTATATCTTTTATCTGCATCGAGAAGAAATGCTGATATTTTGGTTGCCTCACCAAAACATATTGGCAACATACCTGTTGCAAGAGGATCCAAGCTTCCTGTATGACCAGCTTTTTGAGCCTTATATATACCTTTTACAATTTGAAGCGCTTTGTTCGAACTAATTTCATAGGGCTTATCCAGCAATACAATACCATTTATCGGATTACCCCTCTTCTTACGTGCCATCGAAAATCTACTCTAAACTTTGATATATGATAATAATTTTTTACTCTTCAGCGTCATTTGAATCACTATCGGTAGCACGCGCTTCATCTATCAGGTGTGATATATGAGATGCATTTTCAAAAGCATTATCATACACAAACCTAAGTTGTGGAACTGTACGAATTTTCATACCTTTACCAAGGTGCGAACGAAGAAATCCAGCTGCCTTATTTAATATCTCACAACTTTGCGCATTTTGTTCTGAAGAACCGCCAAGGACAGTAAAATAGACTTTAGCATAAGCTAGATCACCGGCTACCTGAACTTCAGATATAGTAATCATTCCAATACGCGGATCTTTAATCTCTTGGCGAATCAATTGTGACAAATCTCTTTGAATTTGATCACTAACCCTTTGGTTTCTTGAAAAATCTTTAGGCATCTCTATCTCGTTTATTTAAATACAAAAAGGCGGTTCATGAACCGCCCAGATGTTTATAATTATTTATTCAATAAGCAAAAGCTTTATTCTCGCATTTTACTTACAGTTGTCGAGCAACCTCATAGCTTTCAAAGCACTCTATCTGATCACCAACTTTAACATCATTGTAATTTTTAACACCGATGCCACATTCAGTTCCAGAGCGAACTTCATTTACATCATCTTTAAATCTACGCAGTGATTCTAGTTCACCTTCGTAAATCACAATATTGTCGCGAAGAACACGGATAGGATTACTACGCTTAACATTGCCTTCAATCACAAGACACCCTGCAATTGCGCCAATTGCTGATGATCTAAATACATCACGAACTTCAGCAAGACCAATGATATTTTCTTTCATTTCAGGAGATAATAAGCCGCTCAATGCTTTGCGTACATCATCAATAGCATCATAAATAACGCTATAGTAACGAATATCAACACCCTCAGACTCAATTAAGCGCCTTCCAGTTGCGTCAGCACGAACATTAAAGCCTATCAGAATAGATTGTGATGCAATCGCTAAGTGGACATCAGACTCATTAATACCACCAACATTAGCAGCTACTATATTTACAGTAACTTCATCCGTTGAAAGCTTTTTCAATGATTCTTGCAGCGCTTCTGCACTACCCTGCACATCTGACTTAATAAATACATTAAGAGTAGCTTTTTCACCATCATCCATCTGCGAGAAGAATTGATCAAGTTTAGCTGCTTTCTGCTGTGCTAGTTTTGTATCACGATACTTACCCTGTCTAAACAGAGCAATTTCACGTGCTTTTTTCTCATCCTGGATGACCATAACATCATCACCAGCATTTGGAACTCCAGAAAGACCAAGTACAACAGCAGGCATAGATGCACCAACATTTTTTACCGGCTTTCCGTCTTCATCTAGCAACGATCTCACCCTACCAAACTCTTTACCAGAAAGGATAATATCGCCTTTAGCAAGATCCCCATGCTGAATAAGAATTGTAGCAACAGGGCCGCGACCTTTATCAAGGCTAGCCTCAAGAACAACACCTGTAGCAGGAATATTCTTTTTAGCAGTTAGCTCCATAATCTCTGATTGCAATAGAATTGCATCAAGAAGATCTGGTATCCCATCACCTGTTTTTGCAGAAACATTTACAAACATGTTTTCACCACCCCAATCCTCAGGGATGATCTCATAGCCTGATAGCGCTTGTTTAACCTTGTCTGGCTGAGCTTCTGGTTTATCAATTTTATTTACAGCAACAATTATTGGAACACCAGCAGCTTTAGCATGCTGAATTGCTTCAACAGTTTGCGGCATCACACCATCATCAGCAGCAACAACAAGAATTACTATGTCTGTAATCTTAGAACCACGAGATCGCATTGCTGTAAATGCAGCATGTCCAGGTGTATCAATAAATGAAACAACACCTTTATCAGTTTCAACATGGTATGCACCGATATGCTGAGTAATTCCACCTGCTTCGCCACTAGTAACTCTTGAGTTTCTAATGTAGTCAAGCAGTGATGTCTTACCATGATCTACGTGTCCCATTACAGTAACAACTGGTGGTCTAGCGACCTCTTCGCCACCGATGTGAGCATCACGAAGAACATTTTCTTCAACTTCATTTTCACTTTGGAACTTATAGCTGTGACCCATCTCTTCTACAACAAGACCTGCTGTTTCCTGATCTAGAACCTGGTTGATGGTAGCCATTATTCCCATCTTCATGAGCTCTTTAATAACCTCACCAGCTTTAACGCTTAATTTCTTAGCTAGTTCAGCCACCGATACAGTCTCTGGTATATGAACTTCTTTTAAAACAGGTGCTGTAGGTTTTTCAAACTCTTGTGTAAGGGTAGAAGTGATTGATGCTGACTGCTTAGATCTTCCCTTAAATCTAGATCTGTCACCTGAAGCAGCACCCTTCTTCTTAGCGCGTTTTTTATTAGATGGCGCTTCTTCGAAAAACTCTTTTCCGCCAGCAGCCTTAGCTTTTTTAACTGCTTTCTTCGGCTTCTTATCATCTTTTCTAGCATGATCTTTGCCTTCAGCAGTGCCCATCTCAGCTTCAAGAGCAGCAATTTTCTGCTTTTCGTCTAACTCTTCTTTTGGCTGTGCTTCAGGTTTCTTTGCTTTTTTATCTTTTTCTACTTTTGTGTCTTCTGCTTCAACTTTCTCAGCAACCGCAGGCTCAACCTCTTGCTGAATAGCTTCTGGCTGTTTAACCTCTTCTTCAGATACTGTCTCTGCAGGTTTAGCCTGTTCTTGCTGCTCAACCTCTTGACTAGTGATTTCTAAAGCTGCAGCTGCTTTTACATCTTCTTGCTGTTTTTCTTCTACCTCAGCTTTAGCAAGATCTTGAGCTGCTTGCACCTCTTCAGCATCTTTAATTTTCTGCGCTTCATCTTCAAGTCTTTTACGCTCTTCATCAATGATCGATGTACGCTTAACATAAGTTCTCTTTTTACGAACCTCAACATTAACTGTTCTAGCGCCACGCTGACCAGATGTAGAAGACATCTTAATCTCGCTATGAGTTTTTCTTTTCAGTGTTATCTTCTTAGGAGCAGAAGCAGCCTCATCATCATCTTTACCATGTGATGCACGAAGAAATCCTAATAAAGAGGTCTTCTCTTCATCAGTAATAGTCGAGTTTTCGCTTTCTGCGCTTATTCCCGCTTCTTTAAGCTGGGATAGCAACTTATCGGCAGGTATTCCTACAATCTCGGCAAATTGTTTTACTGTTACATCCGACAATTAACTTCTCCCAATCTCTTCTTTCCTAAGAAAATATTCAATATTAAACCTACTATTTGATCTACTAATTAACTATTCTGCGCCTTCGGCAAACCAAGGTTCACGCGCTTTCATAATTAATGCAGCAGCTCTGTCTTCAGTTAACCCTTCAACTTCGATAATCTCATCAACAGCTTGTTCTGCAAGATCTTCCATTGTGATAACACCAATAGCTGCTAATGCATGAGCCAATGTATCATCCATCCCTTCCATCTGTAGAAGATCATCAGCTGGCTCTGACATTTCACTTGTTTCTTCAGTTGCAATTGCTTGCGTAATCAATACATCTCTAGCTCTAGAGCGTAGTGCTTCAACAATGTCATCATCGAATTCATCGATACTTTGCATCTCAGCAACAGGTACGTATGCAACCTCTTCTAAAGAGGTGAACCCCTCTTCAACAAGTACTGTAGCTACATCCTCATCAAGATCCATTTTTTCCATGAACATCCTGATTGTTTGATCTGCTTCTTCTTGATTCTTTGCGTTAGCTTCATCAAGCGTCATTACATTAAGCGTCCAATCGGTTAGCTCACTTGCTAAACGAACATTCTGCCCACCACGACCAATAGCCTGAGATAGTTGAGTCTCCTGGACCGCAACGTCCATGCTTTGCTCGTCTTCATCAACAACGATAGAATCAACTTCAGCAGGTGCCATTGAATTAATAACAAACTGAGCAGGATTTTCATCCCATAAAACGATATCAATTCTCTCACCAGCTAACTCATTTGATACAGCCTGAACACGAGCTCCACGCATACCAACACAAGCACCAACAGGGTCTATACGTTGATCATGAGTTTGTACTGCAATTTTAGCTCTTGCACCTGGATCACGAGCACTTCCACGAACTTCTATTAGTCCTTCACCAATTTCAGGCACCTCAATGCGGAAAAGCTCTTCAAGAAACTTTGAATCAGTACGGCTCATAAACAACTGTGGACCACGAGGCTCAAGTCTAACGTCCATTAGATACCCACGCAATCTATCACCATTTCTAACGGCTTCACGCGGAATCATATCTTCACGAGAGATAAATGCTTCAATGTTGTTACCAAGATCTAGAAATACATTGCCACGCTCAATTCTTTTAACAATACCAGTAAGCAGTTCGCCTACTCTATCTTGAAATGCGTCTACAACTTTAGCTCTCTCGGCTTCTCTAACTTTCTGAACAATTACTTGTTTAGCAGTTTGCGCGGCAATTCTACCAAATGGAACAGATTCAATCTGCTCTTCGATATAGCCTTCAACTTCAACCTCAGAATCTTTCTCTTTGGCATCTGCAAGGAAAATCTCTTTTTCGACACTCTCCATTTCAGCTTCATCATCAATCACAAGCCAGCGTCTGAATGTATCATATTCACCAGATTCGCGATCAATCGCTACACGTGCATCGATATCTTCTTTATGGCCTTTGCGTGTTGCTGAAGCAAGCGCTAATTCCATTGCATCAAATATGATCTCAATATCGACGTCTTTTTCATTGGAGACCGCCTCTATTACAAGCAGTAGTTCTTTACTCATTTTCAAGCCCCGACATATTATCTATACCTCTTGTATTAGTCTTGCCTTTGAAATCCGATCAAAGGGTACTTCAAACTTTTCGTCATTTTCTTCAATAAGTACATTATGGGCATCTTTGTTTACACCTAAAATAGTACCATTAAACTTTCTTCTGCCTTCATACAACCCATCAAGTTGTATTTTCGCTGGTTCACCAGCAAATCTTTCATAATCAGCAAATTTGAACAAAGGCCTGTTTATCCCTAAAGATGAAACTTCTAGATTATAGTGTCCAGGTATTGGATCTTCCACATCTAAAACACCACTTATTTGCCTGCTAACCACTGCACAGTCATCAGCTGTTATGCCACCATCTTTTTTAGCAATGTAAATTCTTAACAAACCATAATTAGGGTTAGGTCTATATTCTAAACCAGCTAGCTCATAACCTAGACCAATAACTACTGGTTCAAACATCTCCGTTAACTGATTTTGAATCTGCAAAATCAACACCCTCTATATAAGTTAAAACTTTCACTAAAAACACATAACAAAAATGGGCCTATAGCCCATTTCTACATACATTAAACCTGAAAATAAAAAAACCTCTTTTCAGAGGTCTCTTAATATAGGTCTAAACTTTGAAACCTTGGTAGCGGGGGCAGGATTTGAACCTACGACCTTCGGGTTATGAGCCCGACGAGCTGCCTGACTGCTCCACCCCGCATCAGATGAGCGTATACTAATGGCATCAGTGCAATGTTGCAATAGGAAATTACAAAAAAAACCTACTTAATTTGTATTTCATTGTTTTAATGACAGTTAATAATTTTGATCTTTTTAACTATCTTGCAAATAGCTACATTTTAACAGGGGTAATTATTTTATCTTTCTTACAAAAAAATATTTTATATCCAAATTAATGGATAATTACCCCTAAATTTAGCAATAAAGTATTAGTTTATAGCAATGCCATACGGCAAAGAGATATCATCCCTTCGGGGAATATACCAAATCCTAAGATCACTAGCCCATTAACACCCAGAAGAATCCTAAATTCAAATCTTGAGTCAGGAAGTTTTTCTTTATATGCATTATCAAAGTACATACATTTAACAATTCTAAGATAATAAAATGCACCTACAACAGCAAATACTACAAATAGTATTGCCAACCACATCATCTCAGCATCCAATACTGACTGAATGATTAAAAACTTCGCATAAAAACCAGCCGTACCAGGTATACCAGCCATAGAAAGCATAATTAGAAGCATTATAAATGCACACCATGGGTTACGCTTATGCAGCCCCTTAAAGTCATCAATCTCACCGGATTCATAACCCTTATCACTAAGGAATATAACGATACCAAATGCGCCAGCTGCCATAATGGAGTATACAATCACATAAAACATGGAGGACAGATAACCATTAGTAACATCTGTTACCCCGGTAACAAACCCCAAGAGAATAAAGCCAATATGTGCCACAGCAGAATACCCCAACATTCGCTTGATATTATGCTGAGTGATTGCAACAAGATTACCCACAACAGAAGATAAAATCGCTAATACAATAAAGATGTCGGCCCACTGAGTATGTATAGCATCAAACCCTTCAACTAAAAGGCGCATTGCTAAAGCAAAAGCCGCAACTTTAGGGGCTGTACCAACATATAATCCAACTGCAGTAGCAGAACCATGATATACATCAGGCACCCACATATGAAACGGTACTGCTCCAAACTTAAAGGCAACGCCAACCACCATAAGAGTAAGACCAAATGGTATTGATAAAGGAATTGGCTTTGTAGTCATCAAAGCTTCACGTATCTCAAAGATATTTAAGCTTCCCGCTACTCCATAGATAAGAGACATACCAAAAAGTAAAATACCGGAAGCAACTGCTCCCATTATGAAGTATTTAATACCTGACTCTATAGATGAATTTTTCTCACGGCAATAAACAACCAGTGCATACATAGATAGAGATAACAGCTCTATTCCAAGGTAAATAGTGATAAGGCTATGGGCTGATACCAGAATCATCATCCCTAAGGTACCCATAATAGCGAGAATAAAATACTCCCCTTTAAAGAGCTCCCTCACTTGAAGATAGGTTCTGGAATAAATAAATACTCCAGCAACAATAAATAAGATAGTTACCTTTAAAACAACCCCAAATATATCTGCTTTGTACGTACCACTTAAAATAACGTCATCACAGCCAATCTGGGCTATAACAGTTATTATAATTGTGGTCAAAATCGCAACTACAGACATCCAATAGCTAATAACCTTTTGCTGACCTTTCAAAAAAAGATCAACTATTAAGATTACTGCAGCAGAGGCTAGTAAAAAAATTTCTGGGGCTAGAATTGTAAAGACAGGAAGTTCTCTTTCCATTGCATTTATCCTGAGTGTCGTTATTGCTAGATAGCAAGCTTAATAATTTTTTCCACAACAGGTTGAAACATATCTATCAAAATTGCTGGTTTCAACCCTAGTAGCAGCACAAGTACCGCTATGAATCCGTATATACACTTATCGATAAAACCAATGTCTTTTACACGAGAAACAGCATCAGTAGTAACCGGACCAAAGATCACTCGTTTTATCATAAATAGAGTATAGGATGCTCCAAGCACCATTGTAAGGGCTGATATTAATGCAATTAAAAAATTTGCTCGAAATGAGGCTATGATCACCAAAAATTCACCCACAAACCCAGATGTTCCCGGTAATGCAACATTAGCAAAAGCAAAAAACACAAAAAACGCTGCAAAAATTGGGGCTTTTTGCGCAATACCACCAAAGTCGGCAATCATTTTGGTACCTGTGAGTTTATATAGGTACCCAACACCAAGAAATAACGCTGCAGATATTAAACCATGCGATACCATTTGAAATACAGCACCATTAATTGCTAGTGCAGCAGTGTCAGAATCAAACGGTTTAAACTGGAAGATCACAAAGATCCCTAGTGTTACAAACCCCATGTGAGCAATAGAAGAGTATGCAATTAAGCTTTTCATATCCTTTTGTGACAAGGCAACAAAGCTTATATAAACAATTGCTATCAGCGATAAAACTATTACAAACAAGGCAAAATCGGCTGAAACAGAGGAAAAAATTGGTAGATTAAAACGCAATAAACCATAACCACCAAGTTTAAGCATAACTGCTGCTAAAATTACAGAACCACCAGTTGGCGCTTGAACATGTGCATCAGGTAACCATGTATGTACAGGCCACATAGGCACCTTAATAGCGAACGCTATTAAGAAAAACAAAAACATCATCTGCTGATAGAACGGTGATATACCCTTTGTAGTTAGCTCTGCTATTGCAAAGCTACCTGAGTTACTACCTAAATATATCAAGGCTATTAACATTAAAACTGAACCGAAGAATGTATAAAGGAAAAACTTTATTGCGGCGTATTTTCTTCTCTCACCACCCCAAATACCAACTAGAAGCAATAAAGGAACAAGGGATAACTCCCAGAAAAGATAAAAGAGGATTGAGTCTTGAGCTGCAAAAACACCTATTAGAACACCCTCAAGCAGCAAAAATAGGGCTATATATAATTTATAATCTTCAGTTGACCTATCAGCTGTAACTATAATTATGATGGTGGTGATTGTAGTAAGTAAAATCAAAGGGAGCGATATACCATCAATCGCAAGGTAGTACTCAATATTTAATCTTTGAATCCAGCTGAAACGCTCAATCATCTGCAGAGCGCCAGATGTTGCATCAAAATCACTCCAAAGAAAAAGTGATAATAATAGAGTTAGTACACTACCTAGAATAGCAATTGGCAGCGTTAATTTCTCATGACGTTCAGGAGTTAGGCAAAGAACTACACCAAATATAATTGGCAAAAATACTAGCAATGATAATACAGGAAAATTTACACTATCTATCACAACGCCACCCCATTACGAATTGAAAGCCAGCCAAACACAACAACAAACACTAGCATTGCAAGCAAATAATGATAAACATAACCTGTTTGAGACTTTTTAAACAATCGTGAAGACTTTTCTACCAGGACGGCAATACCATTAACAAAAACCTTATCAATAACTATTAGATCAAAAAATTTGTGCGCTATTGATGCAATTATATGAGCAGGATGAACAATAAATAACTTATATATTTCATTAAGATAATAACCATTACTCACAATCCCATGCATGGAAAATTGTTTGTGCCGCTTAAATTCAGCCGATTTAGTAATAAACCAGGCAATTCCAGCTCCTAGTAATATTAATATAAGAGCTGCTGGATGTTTTACTGCAGATAGAAGCATGTCACACCATCCACTTAACTCGGAAGTTGCTAAAGCGAGAGGGTTGGATTTATCAACAAGAGCACTAATATTCAAAGCATTATTTAAAATAAGTGAATCAAATAATACGGCCCCACTTAGAAGAGCAGGAATAGCCAATAATACTAACGGGATGGTAACGCTTTTAGTTGGTTCATGGACATGATTATAGTCCTTATCGGACAACCTAGTCTTACCTAAGAACACGATAAACACAAATCTAAAGGAATATATTGAAGTTAATAGTACTCCAAATAATGCCAAGATATAGAATAACTGAGCATACTCCCCACCTGAGTTATGCACTGATTCAATAATTAGCTCTTTAGAAAAGAAACCTGATGTTCCAGGAAAACCAACCAAAGCTAAAGCTGCAACTACGGAACAAATAAAGGAGATAGGCATTTTTTTACTCAGCCCCCCCATATCTTTTACATCTTGCTTATGATGTAAAGCTAAAATAACGGCACCTGCAACAAGGAACATAAGCGCTTTAAAAAAAGCATGGGTAACTAGATGAAAAATACTTGCACTATAAGCTGACACCCCTAATCCAATAACCATATAGCCAAGCTGAGAGATAGTTGAATAAGCGACGATACGTTTGATGTCATACTGCAAGATTGCAACAAACCCCATTGAAATGGCAGTAATTGTTCCGATTATAAGAATAAACGATCTTGCTATATCAGCTAATTCATATATTGGAGCTAACCTTGCAACCATAAACACCCCAGCTGTTACCATTGTTGCTGCATGAATCAAGGCAGATATTGGCGTTGGGCCTTCCATTGAATCAGGCAACCAAACGTGCAGAGGAAACTGTGCTGATTTCCCCATAGCACCGACAAAAAGAAGTATGGCTATCGCATCAAAGGCAGAAACTGAATACCCGAAAATATCAACCTGCTTTGCTGTTTCTCCTGCACTAATTTGTGCAAATACTTCGGCAAATTCGAATGTATGAAAACAATAAAAAACAACTGCTACGCCAAGTACTAATCCAATATCGCTAACTCTGTTTACCAAAAATGCTTTTAGACTAGCTGCTGTTGCAGACTGCTTAGTAAACCAAAAACCAATTAGTAGATAAGATGATAATCCAACAGCCTCCCAACCAATGAATAGCTGCAGAAAGTTATTTGCTGCTACAAGCACTAACATAGAGAAGGTGAAGAATGCTATATAACAAAAAAAGCGGTTATAGCTCTCATCTTCTGCCATATAGCCAATACTAAATACGTGAACACAAAAAGACACTGAGCAAACTACAATCATCATAAGTGTTGATAATGGGCCAACAAATACACCAATAGATATCCTTATGCGCATAGCATCTAAAGCGCCAAGATCTAGCCAGCGAAACATCTCAACATAATATGGGGTTTGTTGCGCGATAAATACTCTGCTAAACAGGACACAAGATAGTATGAGTGCGATAAGTACTGAAATGCTAGTTACTAAATGGCTAAATTTTCGACCAAATTTATTGCCAAATAGAGCCACTAGTATAGCTGCAAGCAGAGGAGCAAGAAGAATTATAAAGCTTAAGTCCATGCCATTACTCTTTTAAACTATTTAGTTTATCAAGATCAACCGTATTATATTCACGATAGATTGTAATAATTAAAGCTAAACCAACTGCGGATTCTGCAGCTGCTATAGTTAAAATAAAGAAAACAAATATTTGCCCAGATATATCGCCAAGAGAATTTGAAAAAGCGATAAAGTTAATATTAACAGCGAGTAGAATCAGCTCAACACACATAAGTAAACGTACAAGGTTACGTCTATGCATTATCACCCCTGCTACACCAAGGGAAAATAATATGGAGCTTAATACTAGTACATCTTTTATCTCTATCATGATTCTGAGCCCACATTATTGCTAGCAGCACTACTCATCTTAACAATGCTAAGTCTGTTGCGTTTATCGGCATGATTCGGATCAAGATCTTTTTCAATCTTTTTCGGTGGTTTGACTCCGGGCAAACTAATAGCAGCAATTATTGCAACCAAAAGAATTACAGCCGCAACTTCAGTTGCATAAACATACTCAGTAAATAGCGCATAACCAATCGCCTTAACATCAAAACCAGCTGCACCATCTGCTACAACCTTATAGTCAGTCTTTGAAATAACGATAATTAGCTCGAGAATAAAAGCTATTGTTGGAACACCAATAAAAACTGATAACAACTTGGAGGGGCGATGTTGTACTGTTTCAGCATCTGTCATCATAACCACAAAAAGGAACAGTACCATCACTGCACCGACATAAACTACAACAAGCATCATCGCTAGAAACTCAGCATTTAATAAAACCCAAAGCGTTGCAGCTGAAAAGAAAGTTAAAACCATTGCCATAATCGCATAAACAGATTTCTTGGCGGTTATAACAGCTAATGCAGCACCAATTGTCACGGTACAGATGCTGTAAAAAATAATAGTATCAATCACTTTTCTTACCTAGTTTTAGCATCTCTTCTTTCTTCATCACTTTTTCTTCACCTGCAAATAGCTGATACTCGTGCTCTGCTGTCTGCACAATCGCTTTTTCAGGGCAAGCATTTACGCACTCTCCGCAATAAATGCATGTAAATTGATCTATCTCATATCTTTTAGCATAGCGAACACCATCTTTTACATCAATTTCAACAGTTATGGATTTAGATGGGCAAGATGCTTCACATAGTTTACAGGCAACACAGCGCTCACTTCCATCAGCATACATATTTTGTGCATGCTTACCTTTGAAAGATTCAGAGATTGGTGTTTTTTCATCGGGATACTGAACTGTTATCTTAGGACGAAATATATGACGAAAAGTCACCCACATCCCTTGCAACAGATCCACAAGCAAAAACTTTTTAAATATCTTATGCATAAGCCTTAAAGATCATACGGTTAACAGTGTTTTTTCATTAAACAGTTTAAAAAACCATGCCAAAAAGGTTACTTTTGACATCGCTAAGCGCGACAATAATCTCATAATAGAGATTGAAAAACACCTGTTATTTATTCAAATTGCCCTTAATCAGGGCAGCAGGGCAATATATAAATTCAGGCTAAATATTAATTAGCTGTAAAGATGTAGCTAAACTTGTTTCCCCATTTATTAAAGTTATCAAACCATCCTGAACGATAATAGACCAATGGTTATTCTTAAGTGCCATTACTGAAACATCTTCTACAAATTTGTCATCGATGGTAAATATTTGCATATTGTGATCATGAATATTTCCAACGCTTTTTTGTGATTTATATTTATTATATGATTTACCATAAAGGACCAACACAACCTCATCACTATCTCTACAAACCTTATGCAGTCTATCATTTGAAGGCAGCCCTATCTCAACCCACAAAACAACTTTATCACCTTCAGCCTTAGCCCAAAGATCAGGTTCATCAGCAACACATACACCTTTTGTGAAATCTACTCCACGATATCTATAAATAGCAAACAGTATTGACCTAATAACCATTCTTTCAAGTTTTTCAGATGGGTGGAGCACAGACTTATATGTAATAAGCTCATACAGACCATTATCAATATCTGACAGATCAATTCTAAAGTTATATAGTTGCGCACCTTTTGCCATTTTCATTCACTATCACTAAATAATAGAAAAATAAACTAGCACAAAAACATATATATTGATAAATAAAAAAACCTTTGCCGCATTAACAGCAAAGGTTTTTATGAGTACTTATCGAGACCGCTATGTATCTATAGTAGATACACCCAGCCTTTTAAATAATACTAAGCCTGTTTTTTCGCCAAATCGTAGGAGTCTTTTATATCTGTGATCCCTGGAGCAGTCTCTTCCTCTTCTGCACACAGAACGCGAGCTGCATCTAAAAACTCTTGGTACTGTTCTTCGGAGACTTTATCTTTTACAACCCGCATAAAGTTTGCAGCCAATACTTCATGCTTTGGCTGAGTGTCTTTATTAATAGCTTTTATTAATTTTTTGATATCGCCAATTTGCTGGCATGTATCATTTCTATCAGCAAGCAGCTTAGCATCTTCATTTTTTAATCTTGCTACGTGTTTAGCTCGGCCTGCTTGACCGTGTAATGCTCTTAACTGTGCTTTGACTTGATTTCGTTGTTTATCGACATCATTAAGCCTTGAAACCAAATATTCCTTTTGGCGCTTAAGCCCATCCATGTCTCTTCCGGGGCTAGTTTTGGTAAGTCTACGCTTACTGCGGACGGCAACCTGCACCTTTGAAGTTCTACCAATTATATCTTCTGCAAACATTTCTATAGCCTGTATTGAACTTAAATAATACGCTGGGAAAAATTAATATGCGATTTTTGCCAGGTTAGTTATGAGCTGTCTTACTTTTTAGACGGCAGATTTTGGTCTGTCCGTATCATCCATGTGCTATATAAATCTATAAACAATGGATATAAAAGCTGATTGACTTTTCAATAACGTTTTACGAAATATACCGCTATTAAGCAATATATCCGCAATGTAACCTATTTTTTTATAAAAATAAACGTACTAAGTCTTAAAACCGCTAAAAAACTTACATTTAATCATTTACACATGGTAATTAATCTTTATTTATATAGCGGATGAACCCTAACACTTTCTCTCTGTCGCGGGTTTTAGCCATAGGAGGTAAGCTATCAATAAATTTCTTGCCGTAGCTTTTGGTTAATAAGCGTGGGTCACTTATCACCATAACACCTTTATCATGATCATCGCGAATCAAACGCCCTACCCCTTGCTTAAGAGCAATTACAGCCTTTGGAAGCTGGTAATCCATGAAGGCATTTCCACCACTGCGATTAATTGAATTAATTCGAGCCTGCATTACAGGGTCACCTGGGGATGAAAATGGCAATTTATCAATCACTACCAGACTAAGAGCTTCCCCCTTTACATCTATCCCTTCCCAAAAACTTCCGGTCCCAAGCAATACTGCATTACCTAACTCACGAAATCGTTTTAGAAGTTCAGTGCGTGAGGTTGTACCCTGAACTAAAAGGGGAAAACCAAGTTCATCTTCAAGCCTTTCAGCTGCAATATTAAGAGATCTATAGCTTGTAAAAAGAAGGAAGGTCTTCCCTCCACACTCGTTGATTAAATCAGTAACATCATCAAGGATTGCATCAGTATAATCATAACTATTTGGATCAGGCATCCCTTTAGGAGAATAAAGAACTGAATTCTTTTTATACTCAAATGGACTGCCGACCAGTAATGTCTCAGCATCTCCAATACCTAATTGATGCTGAAAATGCTCAAAGCTTCCCCCCACCGTTAGAGTGGCAGAGGTAAACACCCAAGCAGCCGAGTACTTTTCTAACTGATCTTGAAATGCTTTTGATATATCAAGAGGAGTTGTGCGCAAAATAAAAGCTTTTGTAAAAGTTTCTAACCATTGAACATTTTCGCTACCATCATCTGCTTTTTCAAATAGCTCAAAACTTTCTATTATCTCTTCTACCCTGTGCAAACAGTTTTCAAGCCCTTTGCCACGCTGAGCTAGTGGTTCAAGCTTAGCTTTTAACTCTTTGAGGAGACTATCAATATTCCCTAACAGGATAGTTATCTTATTTTCATTTTTATATTGATCCCATGCTACTCGCATCGGATCAAGGCCAAATGATAAGCGTAAGTCTTGAATTGATTTTTTTAATAAATCTAAAGTCTCAATGAATTTCTTCTGTTCGCCAGCTTCACGTAAAAATTCTATCTCAGTGTCTCTAACTAGATCCATTATTTGCCGACTACTAAAAGAAACGCCAAAGTAATCTGAAGCTATTTCAGGGATCTGATGGGCCTCATCAATCAAAAATGCATCTGCACTGGGTAAGATCTCACTAAAACCTGTCTCTTTAATCGCCATATCAGCAAATAACAGATAGTGATTAACAACTATAATGTCGGAATCTTGAGCTTTTCGCCTAGCTTTTTGCAAAAAACAATCATTGAAATATGCGCAGTCTTTACCTAAGCAATTATCTGATGTTGAGGTAACCTTACTCCATATCAAAGCATCTTCTGGAACAGATGTTACTTCAGCAATATCACCTGACTTGGTTCGTTTAGACCAAGATGTAATTTTCTTAAGTTGACCAACCTCAGCCCGGCTTGAAAACCTTCCTTCAGATTCAGAAAGTTCTTGTCGATATTGGCAAAGATAATTTGCTCTACCTTTTAGAAGTGCAACTGAAACCGGCCTTTTCAAAGCATCACGTACTACAGGGATATCTTTTTTAAAAAGTTGATCCTGCAGGGTCTTCGTCCCTGTGGAAATAATGACGCGTTTATTTGATTGTAGTGCAGGAACTAAATATGCGAATGTTTTTCCTGTTCCTGTGCCCGCCTCTGCAATCAATATATGTTGTTGCTCAATTGCATCAGCGACATAATTTGCTAACTGTTGCTGCTGCTCACGTGGTGAAAACCCAGAAACAGCATCTATAAATGGCCCTTGACTGCCAAGCATCTCACCTGCACTTTGGGACTGAAATAGATCTTTACTTTTAATATTCAACAGATATAAATCCTGATATTACTTTGTACATTCACTAATCAATTGTTTGCTTTTATGGGATAGCTCATGCTTACTCATCAAAAAACTATTAGCTTTTTTTGCTAGATTTATTGCAGATATACAATCTCCAGCGGTGTATTTTACAAGCGCTAAATTGTACCACAGCGCTGGGTTTTTAGGCTCAATTCGTAAAGCCCTTTCAATTGTCGCAGCGGCAGCTGAATTATTTCCTTCACCTGACTGTTCTTGAGCTTTTTGCATTAACGAGACTACTGCACTACTTCCAGTTATGTTGCTACCTTTTTTAGCTTCAGAGCTACTCTGTTTAGCTTCAACTACTTGTGCAGGCTTAACTCTAGAATTAGAGATCCCGCAACTAACATTTAGTATCGATAAGAAAGATAATAAAAAAATGGCCACAAATTTATTCATTAAATAATTTACCTAATAAAATTAATTTTTAATCCAATCAATTGCCTTGTTTAAAGCTCCTGAAAAACCATCAATTTCACAGTTAACTGACAATTGCGGCAAATGATCTTTATCAAATGGTAATGGTATCACGCCTTTACAGTGTTTATCTGCTAAAAAACCGCTCTCCTTATCTACCCAATGTTGCTCGATACCGTCTGGAGGTAAATTATTTAATGTATGAATATGGGCATTTTGCATCACACCTGACCACACCTGCATCGCCCCTGTGGAACCAGTTAGTCCAATAGGTTGATTCCCATCTGCTCCCATCCAAACAACCCCTAGCTTATCTGCTGAAAACCCAGCAAACCAACTATCACGCAAATCATTTGTAGTTCCAGTTTTGCCAGCAATTTTGCAACTTTGACCACAATTTGTGCTATCAAACTGTTTTGACAAAAGTTTTGCAGTGCCTGACTCAACTACTTCTTGTAAGGCTGCATTTAAAATAAATACCGTTTGAGGGTTTAATACCGGCTTTAAACTTAACCCATATCTTGTTAATGGTTGGTTATCCTTATCTAAAACTTCCCTGATAGCTCTTAGTGGAATTCTATACCCATTTGCTGCAAATACTTGATACATTTGCGCAACATCCATTGGAGAAAGTTGAACTGCTCCTAAGAGGGCTGATGGGTAGGGTTTTATCTTTGCATCAATGCCGGTTAATTCAATATTATCTATTACATTATCTATACCAAGATCAACTCCTAACCTAACTGTAGAAGCGTTATAAGAATTAACTAACGAATCAAGCAGTGTCACTTCGCCTCTATACTTCTTATCATAATTACGAGGAGACCAACTTTTACCCTTTTCATCAATCAAATCAATTTTTTCATCATTTATCTTTGAAACTAATGTATAGCGCTCTGGCTGATTCAGCGCGGTATAATACACCATTGGTTTCACCAAAGATCCAATCTGTCTTTTTGCATCAATTGCTCGGTTAAAACCAGAATATTGAGTGTTTTTTCCCCCAACTATTGCTAAAACTTCAGCACTATCTGTACTGGTTATGACTACAGCCCCATCAAGGTTTTTACGCTTTTTATAACGATTTATTTGCTGTTTAAGTGATTGCTCTGCCTCATGCTGTAAATAGGGCTCAAGAGTTGTAAAGATTCGTAACCCTTCAGTGCGCAGATCATCCTCATCATAATCATTTATCAACTGTCGTCGCACAAGATCAATGAATGCAGGATATTTACGCTTTTTGTCCGCCCTGCCAGTTGTTTTAACGGTATAATTTATAGATCGGTTATACCCTTGTTTTGAAATTACCCCCTGTTCTAGCATCACCTTTAATACAAGGTTCTTTAATTTATTTGCTCGTTTAGGGTGCCTTATTGGGTCATAATATGAAGCGCCTCGCACCATCCCTATTAGAAGGGCCATCTCTGCATCACTTAGTTGATCTAATGACTTATTAAAATAATAGTTACTTGCTAATGCAAATCCATGAATTGCCCTGTTTCCATCCTGCCCTAAATACACTTCATTTATATATGCTTCAAGAATTTCGTCTTTACTATAGTGAGCATCAAGCAATAGTGCCATTATTGCTTCGTTAGCTTTACGCCAGATGGTTTTACTACTACTTAGATGAAAGTTTTTTATCAATTGCTGTGTGAGAGTACTACCACCTTGAACAACTTTTCCAGCACGGATATTTGCCCATAGGGCGCGTAATATTGAAAATGGAGCTACACCATAGTGGCTGTAAAAGTTTCTATCCTCAACAGCAATCAATCCATCCTTGAGTTTTGTTGGTACAGCAGTAATTTTAATTAACTCACGATCTTCATTATGAGCTGGATATATGCTTGCAATCAAAGCTGGATCTAGCCTGATTAAGTCAATATTTTTTCCTGTAATTGCATGACTTATTTTTGCAATAGAGTCTTTAGCAAAAATTACTTCTATGGGTATTGATTTTGAGTTTTCATCCGAAAAACTAAATTCTCGAGTTTTAATTTTAAAACCATTTTTTATCTTAGAGTAAGTACCTGGAATTTTAGGGCTATACCCGAGCTTATAATTTGCTGATTTTAGTTCTCGTTTAAACTGTTCATGGGTGATTTCATAGCCTTGATATAACTCTAAAGGACGTGCGAATACTCGTGCAGGAAGCGCCCACTTTTTCCCATCAAACTTTTGCCTTATCACAACATCCAAATAAGCTACATATATAAAAAAGAAAACGATAAGGATAAAACTAACTTTATTTATAAAAATAAGGCGCAACCAGGAAAATATGCTGCGCTGTTTTTTGGATGTTACTTTTTTCTTCTGATTAGTTTTTTTTCTTTTGGTTTGAGCAGCCGGATTCACACTAGTAGAAGGCTTTTTCTTCGTACTGGCTCTCTTTTTTTTAACGCCTACTTTTTTACTTTTAGATGGTTTCTTTTCAACCATAAGCTAGTTCATCAATAGCCTAACTTTTTATCTGGTATCCAATTACGGGCAAAGCCACCAACACCTAAACCGACAAACCAAAGTAATACCCACATTGGCATAGTTAAAGATAGAAACTTCCAGGAAGAATCATGGCAGTCACCAGTCCCTTTTAAAAGTACAATCTTTACGGTTTGCACCCAACCATCCATCTCAACCATAAAATCAAGAGGAGGGGTACACTCAGGCACTTCATCTTCAGGAAGTGATTGAATCCAAATATGTTTACCAGATACGGATCCACCAGCAATTGCAGCAACAAGTAATAAAACAGAAAACACCCTGGCAAAGAGAACTCTATTTGGATGAGATATCGCTGCAAAAAGAAATACTAAACCAACAAGAGCTATACCGTAGCGTTGAAACAAGCAAAGAGGACACGGATCTTCCCCTTCAAAATATTGGAAAAAATAAGCTGCACATATTAAGCCTACACATGCTAAAAAACCAATTAAGTTAAAAACTCTTCTTTGAAGAATAAATCTTACTATTTTATGCTCAAATATTTGTTGCATTGGTAAAGATACTCCGTGGATGATCTTTGATCTTACTACTATCAAGAATTAGCTTCAATTATAGTTTAGTGGCATCTATTTTTGGAAAACGTTCAACATTTTATTTTTTTAATGCTGAGACTTGTCATATCAGCTTTGTACTAATATTCTTTAATCAATATCTTTATAAAAACTCCTTTTTTACCCATTTGGAGTTGTTTTTTTTCTACAGGAGTCTTTTGTGACCGATAAACCAAAAATAATGATTGTGGATGATGAACCAGTCAACCCTATGATTATGGAAGCTGCACTTTCCCAAGATTATGACGTCACTCTAGTTGATAATGGTTTTGACTGCTTAGATAAAGTTGGAACTTTAAAGCCAGATATTATTTTTCTAGATGTTCTTATGCCGAAAATGAATGGTTTAGAGGTCTGTAAAAGACTAAGAGACCACCCTGTTACTGAAAACATTCCTGTTATTTTTGTATCGGGACTAAACTCCTCAGAAGAACGGATGAAGTGTTATGACGTAGGTGGTGACGACTTCATAATAAAACCAGCCTCGCCTAAAGAGCTTTTAACTAAAGCCAAAATGGCTTTGCAAAACAATTCAATGAACAAAAAACTTCATGCTGATGTCGAGAGTGCAAAAAAAGCTGCGGTGGAAGCAATTACTGATGCTGGTGAGCTTGGGGTAATTATTGAATTTTTCCAGGGGTGCTTTGAGTGCTTAACAATTCGCGAAGTGCTGCAAAAACTTTTTAAAGCTACAACTGCTTATAATTTATCCTGCAGTATCCAAACAAGAACTGACACTGAAAATATAACAACGGATGAACAGGGACAGTTTATTCCAATAGAAGCTGAGATATTAACTAAGTCCGCTTCTCAAGGAAAAACTCTTAAGTTTGGTGCAAAAGTTATTTTTAATTATAAAAATATATCTCTGCTTATCAAGAACATGCCAACGGATAACGAAGAAAAATGTACTCGTATTACTGAACACATACCAATTATGCTTGAAGGCGCTGAATCTAAAATACAAAGCCTTAGTTTCCATCAGCATATTAAAGAAAAGCATGAGTCTCTTCACAAAATGGCAAAAGTGATAGATGAATCACTACACCAAATCGAAACTCAATTTGCTCAGCAACAAGAGAGAAACTCAGAATTAATGACTGATATGGTCAAAATTCTTGAAATGGAGTTTTTAAAATTAGGACTTGATGAGGACCAGGAAGAGATAATTGTTGAACTAGTAAACGACAGCATAACCCAAGCTGTTGAAGCTAATCAAAAAGGATATAACCTTGATAAAATTCTAAGCTTAGTTATGGCAAAAATAACTCAGGTTTTAGATTCAGTTTAAGATAATAATAAAATGGTCGGGGTGAGAGGATTCGAACCTCCGACCACATGCACCCCATGCATGTGCGCTACCAGGCTGCGCTACACCCCGTTCAATTATATGCTGATTGAACATACTTCATTCAGGTTCATAATACTTTTATTTTAAATTTTGGCAAGAGCAATATTCTTGGGACAAAACCAAAAATATTATGATTAAAATTTTCTTAAGAAATAGGTGAAGTTAGACTTGGGGCGAGTAATAACCTCGCCCAATACACGATAATATTCAAACTTAGCAGCTGAGGCTCAAGTTAAAAAATGCTAACTAAGCAACAACTGAATCAGTTTGATTCTCTTGCGGCTTAGATGCAGATTCTTTTTGCTGTTTTAATCTCTGCTTTTCTTTAGTCTTAAGCTTCTTAAGTAACCTATGCGCTTGTTCAACCGTAACCTTATGATTAGTGCCTCTTGATAGATCAATAGATGAAGGAATTGAAACATTCTTTTCTATAATAATCTTTCTTACCAAGTGCTCTCGCCATTCAATAGCTTCATTTAAAGCACCTTCAAGGCGGTCTTGAGTAATTGTATTCTCAGTACCTACATAAAATGCCTTATATGTAGTCGGATCATACTTACCGATTGTTACCTCGATACTAAGCTCGTAGTATTTCTTCCCTTTACGCTTATCCCAATCAAGGCGAACACCCGGATAACCAGTCTTATTAACACCTTTTTTGGCATCATTTACAGCAAAAGGAATAACATCCATAGGTTGAATGCTCTTGAGGTGAATACGCAAAACCTCAACAGCCATGTTTAACGATGACTGCTCATCGTGAAACTTTCTATCTGGAATAAATTTATCCAACTTTGGTTGGTATTTTCTTATTCTACGAATCTGCCAACCTTTGGCTTTTTCACAATCTACTCTATTAACATGCGTTGGAACTATATATTCATTACCATCTATTGACTGTTTATAAAATTTTATGTCATGACCATGAATATTTTCTGTATGCGATAATATTCGCTTTTTATGTGCTCTATTATTCAACGTAACTACCTGTTGTTTTTTAGCGGGGTGAGCAGATAGTACCATTGTTTATGATGGTCTTAAATAGCAGATACTACAATAATATGTTAGATAGCTCGCACAGGACGCTGTTACTAGTTACGATAACATAATGATCCAATATAAAAACATTCTAATATCTTTTATAGATTAAAAGCTTATATTGCCAACTATAATGTATTCGTTGTATATAATTAGACCCAAATAAATTTTATTTATTAATTTCTTTTATAAGTTTTTTAGCTTCTTTATCGTTAT
This sequence comes from Gammaproteobacteria bacterium, assembly GCA_033852135.1. Taxonomy (GTDB): domain Bacteria; phylum Pseudomonadota; class Gammaproteobacteria; order QZLD01; family QZLD01; genus QZLE01. The sequence goes on from JAWSVB010000020.1 coordinate 42,642, forward strand.
TTTCTGCAGCTAACGTCAGCCAATACGCCGCCTCTTGCATATCTTTGGCAACTCCATCACCTTTCATATACATTTTACCTAACGCTTTTTGAGAAAATAAGTCACCTTGTTGCGCAGCTGATAATAACAATTTAAACGCCTTGGCCTTATCCTGCTTAACCATATCCCCTGTTAAATACATATGACCAAGTTTTTTTAAAGAATACTGATGCCCTGCTGCTGCTGACTTTTCAAGCAAGATTACGATTTCAGGAGACTTATCGCTCAAACCTCCTTGACGATTAAGGTGCATAACCGCAAGCTTTTTCATAGCAAATATATGCCCTTGGTCAGCAGCTTTTTTATATAATTTTGCAGCCATATTATGGTTCTTCTTTACATTTCTACCATAAAAATAAAGCTGGGCTAATTCATATTGTCCATTTGCTAGCCCTTTATCTGCTGCAAAACTATAGTATTCAAAGGCTTTTTTATCCTCTTGACGTAAACCGCCAAAGCCTTTGCGATAGAAGGTACCAAGTAGATAGTAAGCAACTGGATCCCCTTGATCTTTTAAAGACAATAGCATTCTTTTAATGGCATAAAGCCTGTTTTTAGAATACTCATAGCCCTGGTCGGCTGATTTAATAAAGAGTGTTGCTGCACGCTCTAAATCTTGCTCTACACCTTTACCATAAAAGTACATTACACCTAGATCATATTGGCTTGTTTTATGCCCCAAACTGGCAGATCTCTTACGCCATTCAGCAGCCTGAGCTGGATCTTTTTCACCACCAATACCACGATCAAGTAGTGCAGCATATCTATTCTGTGCATCAGCTTGTCCTTGCCTTGCGGCTTTCAAAAACCATTCTCTGGCAACAATATAGTTTGGTTTAGATATAAACCCTTTTTGCTCCATTATTCCGAGATTTAATTGAGCATCTGCATATGAGTATTTTTCTGATAAATTGATAAATATCTCTTTGGCTTTACGATATTCTTTAGATCGAAATTGTTTCATTCCCAACTTATATTGCTCATATGCCTCAATAGGTATTGCAAAAGCCAAGCCTGGCAATAAAAAGCACAAGATACAAATTTTAAGTATATTTTTCATCATCATTATCAAAGACCATTTTATTAAAGCGCGTTACTTATAGGTTAGCAGAACTGTAAATCTTAGCTTATCCAGCACAATTTATATGTTAATAACCTAGCACATTAATATAATATTGATGCATCAAAGCGATATAAGCCTAAGTCTTAATTAATCTGCCATCCCCTTTTGAGCTATCGATAATAGATCTACAACCTTTTTTACTCGTTCTATGTTCTTATTCTTATCAAAGTACTCACCTAGTTGGTTCTTATAAAACCAAGAATCATCCCAGTCTTCAATATCATCTACATCAACAGGAAGTTCATGCACTAAACTCAACTCCTTTGCCGCTATTTTAAATTCACTATTCTCTATATCTTCTTTAGAGTTGTGTAAAGCGAATAAAATCATCTCTTTAAAAGGTGATTCTGAGCTAGAAATTGTTTCAATAACGCTTTCCATCATTTTCTGATCATGTTTAGAAAATTTACTGGTCCAAAGAGTATTTCTTAAATGTTTTAGTTCATTCATAAATTACCTATATTTTTTATAAAAAATATCCTTAACCGCTAATAGCAGTGAAGATTATTACTATTGAATAGACACTTTTAAAAACCAAGTACGATTTAATTATTTACCACACTTTTTGGTTTACTATCATGTCTGATAGTCATTGTTATTTGTGCTAAATGCTTAGGAATTCGAGCTTTTTCAGCAATAACTATGATAACACGCCTGATATTATCAGTGCTTGCTGCAATTCTTAACAGTTCAAGTTGAATTGAATCTTGCTCAAGATACTCATAAAAATCTTCAACTATGTAAATGCCAAAATGACTTGCACGTTTAACATATGAAACAAAACCTGAAGCAGTATCCGTACGGGGAACTACGATATGGTTCATTCCATACCTATGAATTCCATCATTTTTCTTCCAATGATAGAGAGCGCCTCCATGTTTTAAACTGTACTCATGCAATAGTGATATGACCCTTTGGCTTGAGCTTGTTTCAATTATTGCCAATGGAAAACCTGAGTCCACTATCCTATTGATGGTTGTAAAGCCTGGCATAACCCTTTTCCTCACAAAAACTTCCTCTACAATCTCAGAATATAACTTTATAAAATAATTTTCTGTTAAAGAATTATGATTTTAGGAAGGTTCCGCATGAACGGTATATTATTGTGGATTAAACGGAAATAAAACTGATAAAAAGATGCTTTTCAGCTGCAATAACTTAATAGATCATAAAAGAAGTCATTATAATTTTTGATTTTATCTTAACAGAGACAATAAAAGAATTTTATCCGCACAAACTAGACGCAAAACTCTGTTAATTAAGATTTTATAATTTAATTATACTTTTAGTAACAAGGCCTGAGAAATTACTTTAGATGATTTTTCAGGCCTTGTATTAACTAGTTTACTAGCTCTTGTTCAACAACACTTGCAAGAGTCTTGGTTAGATTTAGAACCTGTTCTTTATTCTCGCCTTCAACCATGACACGCACCATATCTTCTGTACCTGATGGTCTTAATAAAACTCTTCCTGTATCTGCCAGCTCTTTTTCAGCGACTTTTACAGCTTGTTCAATCACCTCTGAACTTGCCAAACGAGTTTTATCAGCACCTCTAACATTTATCATATGCTGCGGATATTTAGACATCCCTTTTTTAAGCTCTGATAAAGGGGTGCCTGTCGCTACCATAACTTCTAATACTTGAAGAGCTGCAACAATTCCATCACCTGTAGTTGATCTTTCTAGGCAAATGATATGCCCCGATGATTCACCGCCAAGAATACCACCCTCATTCTGTAGCTGTTCAAGAACATACCTATCACCAACATTTGCACGTATAAAAGGTATTCCCAGGTCTTTAAACGCCTTTTCCATGCCAAAATTACTCATTAGAGTACCCACAACCGGCCCCTGAAGAGATCCTTTCTGGTTCTTTGCTTGAGCTATTACAAATACCAGCTCGTCACCATCGACCTCTTCTCCATTCTCATCGATCATTATCAAGCGATCGCCATCACCATCAAATGCAATACCAATGTCTGAATCAGTATTTTTAACGATATCAGCCAAGATACTAGGTTTTGTTGATCCGCAATCAACATTGATATTCAAACCATCTGGCTCTATACCAATTGGAACGACTTTAGCTCCCATCTCGCGAAATACACTTGGAGCAACCTGATAAGTAGCGCCATTTGCACAATCAATCACAAGCTTCATTCCGTGCAGGTTAAGTGGGGCCTCTACCGAATGTTTACAATATTCTATATAACGACCTTCCGCATCAATTTTAGTAACCTTACCAAGGTTCTCCGAATCTACCGTTTCAATATCTTTCTCAAGCTCTGCTTCTATCGCTAGCTCTATAGAGTCGCTTAGTTTGGTTCCCTCTGCTGAGAAGAATTTAATACCATTATCATAGTGTGGATTATGAGATGCACTAATAACAATGCCTGCGCACGCACGCTGGGTTTTAGTGAGGTAAGCTATCGCTGGAGTTGGCATCGGACCTAAAAGTATTACATCAAGTCCTGCTGCTACAAGGCCTGCTTCAAGGGCAGATTCAAACATATAGCCGGAGATACGGGTATCTTTACCAATTATTACTTTCTTGCCGCCGTTACGGGAAAGAACTCTCCCTGCAGCCCAACCAAGTTTGAGGATGAAATCTGCTGAAATCGGGTGTTGACCAACCTTTCCTCTAATACCATCTGTCCCAAAATACTTCTTTCCCATGATTTTCCTTTTAACCTAATACTTTATCAACTCTTCAGTAATCTGAATAACATCACTAGTGTGCGCTACATCATGCGTCCTTATGATTGCAGCTCCCATTTTTACAGCCAGTGTTGCTAATGCTAAACCTCCGGCAATTCTATCAGCAATCGGCTTATTTAACACATTTCCTATCATTGATTTTCGTGATACACCGACCAAAACAGGAAAACCAATGGCTATTAATTCATCCAATTTAGAGAATAATTGGTAATTATGCTCAGTAGTTTTTCCAAAACCAAAACCAGGATCTAAGATAATTTTATCTGCCCCTATTCCAGCTTTAACGCAACTATCAATTCTTTTTTCAAGATAATTTATAACATTAGCAGATATATCAGAATATTCAGGAGAATCTTGCATAGTAAGTGGATTACCCTGCATATGCATTAGGCATACTGCTGCCCCACTTTCCCCTGCAGCCTCTATGGACGATTCTGATGATAAAGCTGAAATATCATTAATTATATCGGCGCCTGAATTAACGGCCTGTAGCATAACCTCTGGCTTGACTGTGTCTATAGAGATAGGTATATCGCTTTTTGCCCTTAATTGCTCAATTACTGGAATTACGCGCTTTAGCTCCTCTTCTAAAGGAACTGGAGTTGCACCTGGGCGCGAAGACTCTCCACCTATATCAATAATTCCAGCACCATCTTCTATCATCTTCAAGGCACTTTCTACAGCCATTTCTGCTGCAAAATTAATCCCGCCATCCGAAAAAGAGTCTGGGGTAGCATTTATAATCCCCATAGCTTTACAAGTTGAAAGATCAATTGTTCTTGTTGCGCATTTTAATTTCATATTTATAAATAAACGCCTTTAACCAAAAAGGGCAAGCACAAGGCTTGCCCTTACAAAACAGTTTATGCAATTTTAGTGTTTTGTACCTGACTCAGTTGAAGCATCAATATCCTGCTTTTCCCCGTCATTATTAACATTAACAGTAGCTTTGTCAGCTTTGCTATTTCCACCACCATTATCTGAATCGCCATTCCAACCTTCTGGCTCAGATACAGGCTTTCCTTCCATAATCTCTTTGACCTGCTTATCATCGATAGTTTCATACTTCATCAATGCATCAGTCATTGTATGTAGCTTATCGATATTCTCAGTGAGGATAGTTTTGGCCTGTTCATAATTAACATCCAAAATTCTTCTAACCTCTTCATCAATCAACTTCATGGTTGCGCTTGATATAGTCTGATTTTGCGATACTGAGTGACCTAAGAACACCTCTTCCTGGTTATCACCGAAAGCTTGTGGTCCAAGATCTGAAAGCCCCCACTTTGTTACCATATTACGAGCAAGCTCTGTGGCACGTTGAATATCATTCGATGCACCCGTGGTAACGGAGTCAGAACCAAAGATCATATCCTCTGCGATTCGACCACCATAAAGCGATACAATCTGACTATTCAAACTCTGCCTACTGGCACTAAACTTATCTTGCTCTGGCAAAAAGAATGTTACGCCAAGGGCTCTACCACGCGGAATAATAGTGACTTTATGGATTGGGTCATGACTTGGCATTAGGTAACCAACAATAGCATGACCTGATTCATGATAAGCTGTATTACGCTTCTCTTCCTCGCTCATCACCATTGAGCGACGCTCTGCACCCATCATTATCTTATCTCTGGCTTTCTCGAAGTCATCCATCTCTACAATGCGCTTGTTCTCACGAGCTGCAAATAAAGCTGCTTCATTTACTAGATTAGCCAGATCAGCACCAGAAAACCCTGGAGTTCCACGAGCAATGACTCTTGGTACTACGTTATCCGCAAGCGGAACTTTACGCATATGTACTTTTAAAATTTGTTCACGACCTTTGATATCAGGAAGAGGAACAACTACTTGTCTATCAAAGCGCCCTGGTCTTAATAAAGCTGGATCAAGTACATCTGGTCTATTGGTAGCAGCAATAACGATTACACCTTCGTTACCCTCAAACCCATCCATCTCAACTAGCAGTTGATTAAGTGTTTGTTCACGCTCATCATGTCCACCACCTAGTCCTGCACCACGATGGCGACCAACAGCATCGATCTCATCGATAAAAATGATACAAGGAGATTGTTTTTTAGCTTGCTCAAACATATCACGTACACGTGATGCACCAACACCAACAAACATCTCTACAAAGTCTGAGCCAGAAATAGTAAAGAATGGAACCTTTGCCTCACCAGCGATTGCTCTTGCAAGCAGCGTCTTACCTGTACCAGGTGAGCCTACCATCAAAACACCACGAGGAATTTTTCCACCTAAGCGCTGAAACTTTCCAGGATCGCGTAGAAACTCGACGAGTTCGCTAACTTCTTCTTTAGCTTCTTCAGCCCCTGCTACATCATTAAAGCTAACTTTAACTTGGTCTTCATTAAGAAGGCGCGCTTTACTCTTACCGAATGAGAAGGCTCCTTTGCCCCCTCCACCGCCGCCTTGCATCTGGCGCATAAAGAATATCCAAACACCAACAATAACAATAATTGGCAGCCACGAAACAAGAATGTGCATCAAGATACTGGACTCTTCTGCATCTTGCCCTTTAATTGTCACATTATTATCGGATAATTGACCTATCAGCCATCCGTTATCAGTTTCAGGGTTGTATGTTTTATACCTAGTATTATCTTTTTTAGTTACCAGGATCTCTTTATCCTCAACGGTAACCTCAGCAACACTATTTTGCCTAATGTCACTTAACAGCTCGGAATATGGTCTCTCTGAGACTCCCATTCCACCCTGAAAACTACTGAAAATCATCATTAAAACAACTGCAACAACGACCCACAGTAAGAATATTCTCGCCTTATCACTCAAGGTTGATACCTCTATATATTAAGATGTAACTGTGATTCTAATCTATCTTTCGATTTCTAGCCACATAATATACCTCTCGGCTTCTTGGCCTTGAGGCTTTTGGTTTACGCGTATACACCTTTGTAAACGCTTGATTTAGATCTTTCATTGTCTCCTGAAACCCTTCTCCCTGAAAGACTTTGGCTACAAAATCACCACCAGGCTTAAGAGTTTCTTTAGCAAATTCTATTGCCAATTCAACCAAATACATTGCTCTTGGTTGATCTACACCATTATGACCGCTCATATTTGGCGCCATATCTGAGACAACAGCATCTACTTTTCTATCCCCAATTATCTCTAAAAGTTGATGAAAAACTTCATCTTCACGAAAATCACCTTTAATTGAGACAACTCCAGGAATTGTATCCATTGGCAGAATATCAAGTCCTATAACCTCACCCTTGTCGCCAACTTCTTCAGCTATATACTGCGACCAAGCTCCTGGGGCGGCACCAAGATCAATAACCAACATTCCTGGTTTGAAGAGGCGATCTTTTTGTTGCAGCTCTTTAAGCTTATAAACTGCGCGGGAGCGATATCCCTCTTTTTGCGCCATTGCGACATATTCATCATCAAAATGTTCTTTTAACCAACTGCCGCTTGATTTACTTCTTGCCATTTTTAAACCCGCTAGGGATCAATGGGGTCAGAGTCTTTGATTTTAAAGTATTTCAATATAGCAAAATGTATGCGTAATAAAATCAAAGACTCTGACCCCATTGATCTAAATACTAAATATTCATTCCACTAATCACTCTGCAGTGATAAAATCTGCGCCTATTTTATACTATTCAACAATTTTTGTTGCATAGATTGCATATTCTTACAGGAAAACTACATGGATTCATTATCGACTGTTCAAAAAAAGTATCTTAAAAAGCTTGGGCATGACCTTAGCCCTGTTGTAAGACTTGGCAATGCTGGTCTTACTGAGGCTGTTATAAATGAAATCAATATTGCAATTGATCACCATGAATTAATTAAAATTAAGATTCCTGCAGAACGGGAAGCAAGAAAAGAGATCGCCGCAAAAATATGTGAGGATTGTGGAGCTATTTTAGTTAATAGTATTGGTCATATCATTCTGATATTTAAGCGTAATCATCCAGAACCAAAGATTGAGTTCCCGAAAAAAGAAAAGAAGAAGAAATTATAAGGTTCTTTTAAACAAATGGTGCTGATTCAAGTCGTAACAACACAGAATCAGCATCCATAGTTTTTGCATCCAGTTATTCCAATCTTATTACCCTAATTTGCTCTAACCATCACCATATCTGATTTTGCTTTGCCTCAAACTCTAATTGCTCTCTGAAATCAGGGTGCGCAATTGCAATTAAGCGTATAACCCTTTCTCGTATAGATTGGCCTCGTAACCAAGCGACACCATGTTCTGTTACTACATAATCAACATCATTGCGAGATAGAGTGACTGTTGTTCCTGACTTTAATGTAGGCACAATACAAGATACTGTTTTAACACTACCATCAGCACCTTTTACATCAGCTGTTGAATATAGAGCTATAAATGACTTACCCTCTGGACATATTTGTGCACCTACTGCTGTATCAGCCTGACCGCCTGTGCCAGAATACTGCCTGGAACCAATAGACTCAGAAGCACATTGACCAGTCAGATCCACCTCAATAGAAGTATTGATAGATACCATCTTATGGTTTTGCCCTACGATATATGGATCATTGGTCCAACTACCGGTTTTAAATAACACTCCAGGGTTATCATCCACAAAGTCATAAAGCCGCTTACTTCCCAGTACAAAGGTTGCAACTGCCTGGCCACGGCAAAGGGTTTTTCTCGAATGATCAGCTGCACCGCATTCGATTAGGTCAGCCATACCATCTGTAAACATCTCTGTATGGATACCAAGATGTTTTTTCCCCTTGAGTGCTTCTGCAACAGCGTTTGGAATCGCACCTATCCCAAGTTGAAATGTAGAGCCATCATCAACTCTTTCCGCAATTAACTCACCTATTCTTTTATCTTTGTCATTTAGAGGTACATCTGGTAGTGCTGGCACATCATAGTTAACATCAACAACTGCATCTATTTCAGAGATATGGATTCTCGTATCACCCAGAGAGCGCGGGACATTTGGATTCACTTCAACAATAACTAATGCACCATGATCCACGAGATCTCTTTCATAAGTACACCCCATCCCCATACTTAAATAGCCATGCTTATCCATGGGGGAACAACTACAAAATAGTACTTTGCGCCTGTCAGACATGGCGCATAACCGTTTTTTTAGAGCCAAATGAAGATGCTTAGGAACATGACTTACATTGCCTGCAGCGTGAGCATTACGCACTCCAGCAGAAAAAAACCAACAACCTACAGATATTGCATCAACGTACTCTGGGTTCTTGATAAATTCATAATTTGCCATGGGAAGAGTATTTGATAGCTCACAATTCCGCACACCATTATCTTTAACAGTATGAAGCTTATGCAAAAGCTGAATAGGCTCACCACCACCCAAGGCAGTTACGATATAATCATCAGATTGTATTAATGCTAAAGCATCCTCAATACACATGGTCTTTTGCTGATAAAGCGCATTATAAGCTGTCATATCGCCTCCTAATAAACTCTAATTTATATCTACTTAGCTTTTCCCCACCGAATGAGAGCACTTGAAAAAGCGTAACCTGTACCTGCTCCTAATAAGCACACTAGTGAGCCATCTTTGATTTTTCCAGACTTAACTCCAAGGTCTAATGCAATCCAGTTATCGCTGTGTCCACAGTGACCATAATCATAAAGATATTCAGTCTTTTCTTTATCAATGCCCAGTTCTGCCATTACTCCAAAGTGTGCCCGTGGATTAGTTGTAACCATTGACATAAAATCTATATCGCTAGTTGAATAACTGTTAGCTTTACACGATCTTTTTACTACACCAGCAAAATCCCCAAGAGATCTACTCCCAAGATCAGCCTTCATCCGTTCTGGATCAGGAAGGGTGAGTTTGTTAATTTCATCAAGCAAAGCTGGATTTTCCACAATTGCCTTAGCTTTTTCTAATGTCATATGGTTTCGCGAACCACCATGAGTACAAACCACATCAGTTGCAAATACTGGATCTGTAAGAATACCTGTCCCAACCAGTTGATTTTGATCGTAATCACGTTTAAGTATAGTTGCAAAAGCAGATGGCGCTAGGTTATACATAAAGCTCTGGTTAGGGTCTTTATAATTAACTAAGTAGGCATTGGCATTGCCACCAACTACCATGACTGTTTTAAGGTTTTCATCCGCCATCATCATCTCTTGAGCTACTTTCAACCCCAAAGGTGAACCAGCACAGCGAAATGATAGGTCAAAGGCATAACATGATTCAGCTGAAGCTCCAATCTGTTGTTGAATATAGATACCTACCGTCCAACAGGTGTATTCAGCATAAGATTCACCGCAATAAACAATCATATCGATCTCATCTGCACCGATACCAGTTTTTTTAAGCACATCTTTAGCGGCCTTCACCCCCATTATTCCAGGCTGATCATCCGGCCCACCAACGTATTTACGATGGATACCCATCTTATCTCTAAGGACTTCTGCAGGAACATTTATTTGAGCTGATAGTTCATCGGCAGTGATTGTATTTTCTGGAAGGTAAATTGAGTAATCAACAACACCGACTTTACAAGAATTCATTATGTAATCTCCAAGTTTCTTAGATTTTCTGGCTTATTACTTGCCATTCATTAATGCTATATAATCACATTATAATACCGACAACTATAAGTAAATCCATTGCAATTTATGCATATCATTCACAATGATTATAGTGCTTTAATTTAAACTAACCTTCGTCTTTATATTTCACACTTAATATATTTAAAAACAGATGGATAGCACAAACACCATAAGTAGCAAGACAAACAACGCTTACGGGAGTCATAATGCTTGAGGTTTGAACAATATTCACAAAACATGATTCAGTTAACACTTACTGAGTAAGTTACTGCACTAGAAGTTACGCCCTTATTCATTTAATACAGATTGCTTCCCACTTAAACCAAAAATTAAATTTCAGCAATTATTTTATGTATGTCTCGTCCTAAAATACGT
>JAWSVB010000041.1:0-497 GCA_033852135.1 Gammaproteobacteria bacterium
TTGTAATCAACTACCGGGATCAGCTTCAGTCTGGCACTTTCGAACATGCGGTACACTATCTTATTGATAACAGACTTGATCTGTCTGTGTTTCATCATAAGTACAGCAATGAATCAGCAGGCAGGCTTGCATATGATCCTGCTATCTTACTCAAGATCGTCCTTTTTGCTTATTCCAAGGGAATAACATCCAGTCGGGAGATCCAGTGGTGTTGTGAAACAAATGTAATCTTCAAAGCTCTTTCATGTGATACCGTCCCTCACTTTACAACCATTGCATCATTTGTCAGCGGCAGTCCCAAAGAGATAGAGCAGATATTTGAACAAGTATTGTTGATATGTAATGAAGAAGAGTTATTAGGTAACGAACTCTTTGCCATAGATGGCTGCAAGATGCCATCTAATGCTTCAAAAGAATGGTCCGGAACATCTAATGAGCTGGAGCAAAAGCGTCAGAAGATCAGAAGACAAATACGTCATCCTCTTAAAGAACATCAA
>JAWSVB010000021.1:0-25701 GCA_033852135.1 Gammaproteobacteria bacterium
AACGTATTTTAGGACGAGACACTTTTTTAATTGGGGATTTAAATGAGAAACTAATATCACGAATCAACTGGGGTCGGTAGTCTATTGATTTCTGAGTGCAGCGAAGAGCAAAATCAAAGACTCTGACCTCATTGGTTAGATTGGACCCCATTGATTGTGGGGGTAATTATTTGGTGTGAAGTTCGTTATACATATTAATTTCTTGTGACTGTGATAAATAAAAGTAAGTCACATTTGGCCTTGTAGTTGGCTGCAAAGTGTCTAGCTCTTCACAATGTGCCAATTCCAAATAGCATATTAACGATAACTAGCTCAAGAAGTGACTCGGGTTTTTGTGTTGGAGATCAAACATTTCTGCACAAAAGTGCAAAAAGTTAAAATTTTAGCCAAGATTTCTTGAGGTAAAGTTGTATATGTTAATAACTCCTTATTTGTTGATAAATAAAAGAAAATTCAAATGCTATATTGCGCTGCACAATGTAAGTTATTGAAATGTGACGATATTTTATATGAAGTGGTTCACACTATCAGTGTTTACTAATTCCATAATCCTATGTAGCAATATTAATATGAAGACATAGGTTCACAAATAGAACCAATATAATAATTATTAATCTGAGGAGAGAATAATGAAGAAAAGGAATATTTTAGCGCTAGGTGCAGGGATCGCAGCTCTAACATTTTCAGTAGCAGGAAATGCTGCAAGCTGGTCCACAAAAAGTGAAGGTGGATTTTCTCAAGTACATATTTATAACCCAACAACAGAGTCACCAGTTGGTAATGGTAAGTCTTTGCTTATTGTGCTTCACGGTTGTACTCAAGCTGCAAGTGCATTTAAAACAGCAAATCTTGATGATGTAGCAGACCAAAAAGGGATGGTGATCGCCGCTCCTGAAGCTGCATATAAAGAAGGGTTTAGTTGCTGGGGATATTGGACTGGCGGAATCTCAAGAACATCTAAAGATTATAAAAACGTCATCACTCTTGCTGAAAACCTAAGAGATGATGCTTCTTACGATATCGATCCTAATCAAATTTATGTAGCTGGTCTTTCTTCAGGTGGCGCATTTGCCATGACAGTTGGTTGTCTTGCACCAGATATCTTCGCAGGTATGGGTCTAGATGCAGCTCCATCAGCAGGCACATCTTCAAGCGGTGCGATGGGTGGAAAAGAGAGTACAGTTTCTCAAACAGCAACACGTTGTAAGTCTTATGCAGGTAGTAACGCATCATTCTTCGAAACTCAAATTACATCAACAGCATACGGCACCTCAGATTCAACAGTAAATACTGGTTACGGATTACAAAATGCTGAAGCGATGGCGAGTATCTATGGTGCTTCTAAGATATCTGGAACAAATACAGTTCAAGGAATCTCAGGTGCCAAAGAAACATTGTGGACCGATGGTCGCGCATCAATGGTAGAGATGAGTGGTGTTGGTCATGCATGGCCAGGTGGTTCAGGCGCTTCTGGTAGCTACATCGATGGCAAAAGTGCAAACTACGGCATGTATCTAGCTGATTACTTCGCAGAGAACAATGTACGTCTTGGTCCAACAAATGACTTTGAAGCAAGCATCAAAAGTGCAGATGTAAATGCACCAATGGATGGTAACTCTGCAACAATAACAGCTACAGTTGAAGTTCCAGTAACATCAACTCTGACATCAATTGTTGTAACAGTAGATAACGAATCAAGAACAGTAACTTCAACAGCAATCAATGAAGTATTCAGTGTAGGCATCGGCGCACACACAGCAAGCATAGTTGTAACAGTTGCTGGTGATGACGGAGCTGACTACGTAACTACTGAAGAGATGGAGTTCAACAACGCAGTTCCAGAATGCCCAGTACTTGAAGAAGCATCAGGAACAGTAACAGTTCACTACAATGCAGGTAGACTAGATGTAAACGCATACATCGCAATGGGTCAGAAATATGGTTACTCAGATAGCGTTACCCTTTATAAAGATAACGGTACCTGGACAGACGTAGATGAGTGCAACGATAGCATCCAGGAAGATGTAGATACAGATGGTGACGGCGTACTTGATAAAGATGATGCATTCCCGAACGATCCAAATGAAACTAAAGATACAGATGGTGACGGCGTTGGTGATAATGCAGATGCATTCCCAACTGACGGAACAGAAACTGTAGATACAGATGGCGACGGTGTTGGTGACAATGCAGATGCTTATCCAAATGATCCAAATAAGTGGGAGCAAGAGCCAGTAGATACAGACGGTGATGGCGTGCTAGATCAAGATGACGCATTCCCGAATGATCCAAACGAAACTACAGATACAGACGGTGACGGCGTTGGTGATAATGGTGATGAGTTCCCTAACGACGCAACTGAAACTGTAGACACAGATGGTGACGGCGTAGGCGATAATGCAGATGCATACCCAGAAGATCCAACTAAGTGGGAAGAGGAAGTTGTAGAGTGTGCTCAAGTTACTGGTACAACAAACCCAACTCTAGTGAATGCAGGTCTGGTTAAAAAGGTTGGCTGGTACTATTACACAACTGGCGACAATCAGCTTGTATGGTCTTGGATGACTTATACCCTTTACCAAGGAACTGATGGAAAAGGTTACAAGACAGAGTCAGCTTGTAACTAAAATCCAGCAACAATAAAACTGAAAAAGCCTCCAGTTTCTGGGGGCTTTTTTTATGAGACAAAAATTCTCCATTGGCGTGGGGAATTCTTTAATGCTAAGTGATGCTGCATGATATAAATAAGTAACGAGCTAAATTTGTGTTTGGTTATATAGGTGTCGCAATTATTTACACTAGTCGCAAAATAGCCGGCATATGTTTCATGTAAAAATCTTCAATACCAATGCTTTATGTTTAATGGCTTAATATTTGCTTGTTTAGTCCGAATTAATTTTTTATAAGTAACATTCTAAGTGGAAGCTTTAGTTAAGGGGATCAAATAATGATTTTTAAAAAACAATTTGCAGTATTAGCAGTAATCGCAGCAGCTCTAGTTGGCGGCGTTCAAAATGCAAACGCTACAGTTATCGATTTCGATTCTGTTGAAACAGCATTTTTTATTGATGGTGTAGTAGATGGTGATTTTGATGTAGAAGGCACAAACGATGGTCTTGGAACACTTGCAGCTGGTTATAGAGAAGATTACTGGAGAGGCAACGGAACAGGTCGTCTTTTAAGTTGGTCTAATGTTGGAAGCGTTTCTGGTTTTGTACTAGAAAGAACCGATAGCGTAGATTTTGCACTGGGTTCATTTGATTATGGTAATGGTTATGTAGCAGGAAACAATTCTGTTTCATCTATCACCTTGACTGGCTCGTTTGCAAATGGATCAACTATTACTGAATCATTTACCAACACAGTTAATGGTTGGACAACAATTGAGATGTCTTCACTTTGGACAGATCTTGTTTCTGTAGAGTTTCTTGCATTTGGTAGTAATAACAGAGCTGTTTGGGATAATATATCAGTAGATGCAGCTTCAATACCAGAGCCAGCAATACTATCTATCTTCCTATTTGGTCTTCTTGGCCTAGCAGTAAGAAAAAAAGTCTAATTAATAATTAGATAATGCGCTCCCATGTAATACATGGGGGCGCTTTTTTATGCCCTATCCATTAGTTTCCCATATATTCTCGCCATTATTTTTATTACCCTTGCCACCCCAGAAAAATAAATAAAAGTATCTAATACCTTAGAAAATGAGCTATATTCAATAATATAGAATCATGATAGTCGGTATGTTAGCCATGGATGAGTTAGTTAATAAAACACAAAAAATTAAAGTTGAACAGATAGAGGACTATTTGTTAGTAACCATTTCGGACGTAGTTATAACCTCTAATCGCGCTCTTGAGATACTTGGTACTATTGCTAAGTATTGTAAAAAATATGATTGTAATAAGGTGCTTTTGGATGAAAGAACTGTGCAAAGGCGCGATATTTCTGGAACTGAGGTTTTAGACATTAGTGTAGGTATGTCTAAAATTGGGTTGTATAAAATCTTCATTGCATTTTGGTGTAAAAGAGAGTTAATTGACGAGCAATCAGGTTTGTTAAGAATTTTCACCCAAGCAGATGAGTTTATGATTCAACACTTTTCTCATGAGCATCATGCTGTAGATTGGCTTAAAAGTAGAACCTAGAAATATAAGCCTGTCGTATAAACTATTCTTATATAACTTTATCTATCCACCTCAAATATCCGCCTCAACTTTGCTCAAAGTCTGAAATGAATCCGGGTGTTTCAGGTTAAACTCTTTTACGTGCTGCCTAATCTTGGGGTCAAACCCTTCACTACGAATCTGTTTGGTGAGCTTAATAAAGTTTGGATCACTTTTTATCTGCGTAGATGATATGCCTGTCTTGTGCAGTGGGTGGTCGCTAACTATTTTAGCCCCACGCTTTTCATGGTTATCACCTCTGCCATCGGTATAGTATTGCGATAATACTAAAACACGGGTTCCTAGGAAGAACGCTTCCTCTAGGTCATGGGTAACAAAGAATACTGTCATCTTTTGCTCATCCCACAGCTCAAGTAGGAACAGCTGCATCTCCTCTCTAGTATCAGGGTCAAGCGCACCAAACGGTTCATCCATCAATAAGATATCTGGGCTGGTAACTAATGATTGCGCAATAGCGACACGTTGCTGCATCCCGCCAGAAAGTTCGTGGGGGTATTTATCTCCCTGCCCACCTAGTCTTACGCGCTCAAGGTAGTATTTCGCCTCCTCTATAAACTCTTTTTTACGACGCTGGCGTTCAAATAATCCAGCTGGAAGAGTGCGCCCTAACATTACATTTTCTAGCACGGTTAAGTGGGGGAAAAGAGAGTAGCGTTGAAATACAATCCCGCGCGATGGGGATGGATAACCGATCTCCTCTCCATGTAGGTGTAATGTTCCTGAGTCAGGAGTTTCCACCCCAAGAATTAGGCGTAACAGGGTAGATTTACCGCAACCACTGGGACCAACAACAGTACAAAATTCACCTTTAGAAACCGATAGGTCGATATCATCAAGGATCACACGGTCGTAGGATTTATATACATCCTCAAGGTGAAGGAATTTTTTAGTTGAGTTGCTATTTTCTGTCGGCATACCAAGCAAACCTTTTGTTGATTATTGTGCGTAGAATCAGGTCGAAAAGAAAACCGAGTAGAGTTATCCAGAGTACATACGGGATGATTACATCCATCGCCAGGTAACGGCGTACCAAGAAGATTCTATACCCAAGACCATCCATTGCAGCTATTGCCTCAGCAGCGATAAGAAACAGCCAGGCAGCACCAAGTGAGAGGCGTATCGCATCGATTAGCCTCGGCAAAATCTGCGGCAGAATGATGCGGTAGGTTACACCAAGTGATGATGCCCCAAGTGTCAGCGCTTTGGTTATCTGCTCCTGCGGTAATTTACGTACAGTAAGAAAAATATCGCGGCTGATTATCGGGAATATACCGATAAATATCAGCATTATCTTTGCGAATTCATCCACTCCAAAACTGATAAATATGATGGGGAGAATAGCAAGAGGGGGGATCATCGAGAAGAATGTAATAAATGAAAATGATAGTGAGCGAAAGCCAGGGTATATCCCCATGTTTAAACCAATTAACAGGCCAAAAAATGCTGCCGCCGCAACGCCGATTGCTAAACGTTTAAGGCTGGCTAAAGTATCTGTCCACAGAAGATATTTTCCGGTGCGACGATCTTCAGTAAGCGCTACACGGTCGATAGCTTTTACAATTTGAGTAGCAGAAGGAAGTAACTTATCTTGCGGATTTTCCTGATGACGGATGTGGGATGCGGCTAGATAAGTTGCCACCAGGAGGATGAAAGGGAGCAACAGCAGGATTATATTTGTCTTTTTTCCCGGCTGGGCATGAATACCCCAGATTTGGTTTTGTTTTCTCATTTGCTGCCTGCTTATTAAATAGTCAAACTAACATCGGTCATATTTAACCCACAAAAATAACTGTTAGGGTGTGTTTTGTTTTTAGGAGCACAGAAATAATTGAGGCAAAAAACTATTGGGGGGTGATTGATGAAATATTTGCCAAGACTCTTAATCTTGGCAATACCTTCAAAAGTTATTGTGCAACAATTACGATAGTTTGCCTCAATTGTTCCTGTGCTCACAGATAGCTAGGTGCTAAATGCTACTCTTACAACTTACCTTCAGCTGCCATCTGCATGTAGCTTGCATCAAATCTAAGTTTTACGTTTTTGGTGTCACCAAGTATCCCTTTATCTGGGAACTCAATGCCAACAAAATCCGCAGATGGTGCTCCATCGCCATATAGACCTTTATCAAAGGAGAAGTCTCTTACCATTGTCATGGTCTTTTTTAGCCCCATGCTTTTAGCAAATTCAACTGCTTTTTTCGGGTCATAGAACATAGATGTGGTTTTTAGTTGGGCTTTAAACTCAGGTACTGTTGCACCAGATAGTTTTGCCATATAGGCAATAGCATCGGCAGAAGCTTTACCTTTAGCACTCATTATCTGCATGGTCTCATACCAAGCGCCGGCAAGAGCCTTTTTAAGCTTGTCTGAAGCTTGGGTTTTAACCAGCATCATGTCGATAATTTCACCAGGAATTTTTGATGAATCAAATAGCAGTTTTGCGCCTTTAGCATTACGCGCTTGCTGTAGAGGAGGGTTCCAGGTTACTGCTGCGCCAGCTTTCTCTGAGATAAAGATTGAAGCGATATCTGCATCACTAGTGTTAACCAATTTTACATCTTTTTCGCTCATCCCATTCATCTCCAAAGCACGAGATAACATGTAGTGGGATACAGAAAGCATCACTAAACGAATCTGCTCATCTTTAAGGTCTTTAATTGAGGCTGCCTGTTTTGCAACTAAGCCGTCATTACCATTGGAGAAGTCACCGATGATAATAGCGGTTGAGTCGATGCCGCCAACAGCAGGGATGGTAAGAGCATCCATGTTGGTTAAAGTTACGGCATCAAATTGCCCTGCAGTATAAAGATTGATTGATTCAATGTAGTCATTGATGAGAGTTACTTCGATCTCAATACCGTATTTATCTGCCCATTTTTTGATGATGCCATTATCTGCGGCATAACCCCATGGCTCCCATCCGGTATAATGTGACCAAGCTACGCGGTAAGATTCTGCAGCGAATGCATTGATACTTAATAGTCCAAATAGGGCTAATGCGATTAGTTTTCTCATGGTTTTCTCCTTAATCCATCTTGTTCCTGTATAGGAAATCACTTAACTAATTTCCAGAGCGTCAAAGTCGTTACGAACCTCTTTCGCGCTTTCCATTTTCTCGATAGCTTTCTCAGTAGTTGCCGAAAGGGTATCAAGCTCCATAATATTTTGTGCCATCTGTGGCAGAGCATTTTGACGATACATAGATATATCCTCTAACGCTGCGTTGATGTCTGCAAATGATTTTTTCAAGGTTGCCATATCTAGTTGCGTGCTTGCTGCTTGCTTATGGATCTCAGCACCTTGCTGTCTTAGGCGTGCAGCGTTACCTGCGATTAGATCATCAGTGGTTTTGTTAACTGCTTGAATCTTCTCTAGAACGATCTTTTGATTTGCCAAAGCCAGCGCTAGAGTTACACCAACCTGCAGTGCATTGATAGTAACGTTGGTAGCTCGATTAACACCGCGAATCAGCTCTTTATTATTGCGGATAATAACCTCTATGGTCAGAACCCCTTGCTGATTAACTGCAAGCTGTTGCTGTAGATCTTGGATGCGCTGACGTAGTGGAAATAGCAGCTCCTCTTGAATGAATGCATAGCGCGGGTCATCACTTACTAATTCATTTTCTAACTTGTCGGTTAATTGTTGGTCAATCAGCTGCCCCAGCTTGATGGCTTTATTAAGCTTGTGAGTTAGTTCGCGCATTGCAGTTTGGTCAGACTGTAGCGTAATGTTGTCACGCTTGAGCTGGTCGCTACCATCTTCCAGAGAGTTTACGATAGCTTCGATAACTGTTGATGCGCTCTCATATCTGGTGAAGTATTTTTTGATTGGCTTGCCAATAAAAGGGAGGAAGCCAAGAGTGCGTGAAAACCAGCCAGCCTCAAAGTTGAAGTCAGCAGGGTCAAGATCTTCCACCTGCATCTTTAGATCAACCAGAGAGTTGGCAACTGGGCCGCCATCATCGCCACGGGAAGAAAGTTTCTTAATAGGTTCTTTCAGCATCGCACTTTTTTTGGCTACTTCCAGCTGCAGTTTGGAGCTCATGTTTTCCATTGCGCCGCGTGCTTGAAGCTTGCCTTCAGAATCTTCAGGATTGATTAGCAGGAGTTTGCTGGTGATATCGCTAGCTTGTTTAACTAGCTGTTGGTCATCCTCATTAATCTTGGCTTCTGCCAGAATCAGCTCCTCTTTCACCGCATCTATCTCAATTGGATGCATAACTGTTTTCGGCTTTTCCATCTGTTCTACAGTTGTACTCATGCTTTGATCTCCATATGTTTAATTACTTACTTATTGAGTTATTTGTTTATCGAATAGTCATCGGCTCGGGAAGCAAGGTTGCTAAGCTCTTGCATTGCTGTCTCTAAATCAAGGGTAGACATCCCTTTCCTGGTAGTTATTCCTGATAGTGCTGCAGTGGTTTCATCAATCACCGTCATAGCCGATTCATTTTGTGCCAGCAGACTTTTGATTGATTGCAGCTGACTGTTATAAATCTGGCGCCGCTTACTGTATGACTCCATCTCCAGTCTTTGGTGTTCATCGATATTCTTGTTTCTATCCATATCGAGAATTTTGGAATTTATCATCTCGATATCTATCGCTTTGATACTTTCTGTTCGAGTCGTTACTTCGGTTAAATTATCGAC
Source organism: Gammaproteobacteria bacterium (assembly GCA_033852135.1). Taxonomy (GTDB): domain Bacteria; phylum Pseudomonadota; class Gammaproteobacteria; order QZLD01; family QZLD01; genus QZLE01. Next base: position 8,839 of record JAWSVB010000021.1, read on the forward strand.
AACAGATAGGAACACCTGTTCCGCTATACCTAGATAACGATTGAATGATATCTCGCCCGGATTTAATTTTTCCGACAGAATTTTTTCCAACAGTTCGAACTTTTCCTGCAGGCGCTCTAGTTGGTCCAGCCCTTTATTACTTTTGGCATGATGCAGCTTACCTTTGAGCTCCTGTAGGCTTTCTTCCCTACTTTGCGAGAGTTGCTGGTGCAGGCTTTGTACGTAATCGTTAGTGATTTGTTCTTTGCGTAGAGCGAAATTAGTAATCAGAGCTCCAATACTAACAACCCCACCAGCAGCTGCAGCGGCGATTGGGATAATAGTTGGGCCAAGCAATAAAGCGGCTGCACCGCCAATGATCCCAATAGCGCCAGGGTAGAGTACCAGAGGGTGCTGGATGCTATTTTTCATTATCGCTTTAGAGATAGCTTTTTTTGAGAAATCTATCTTTTCCAGTGTTTGCTTGCTCATCTTCTACTATTAAAAACCTTTGTATTACAACTCTTCTGCTACCAAGTTTAACTCAACTCGCGGCAATCTGTAGTTATATGCGCGATTTGATTCACCGGGTTTTTTTGTTAATGGTTTGTTGGCGCCAAAACCAATCGCTCGTAAGCGGTCAATATCAACACTATAGGTAATCTCAATATAGCGGGCAACCGATTCAGCACGCTCTTGCGATAGCTGTTTATTGGCTTCAGAATCTCCGCGTAGCCCAGTGTGACCTTTAATCACAACGCGGAAATTGGGGTAGTGCTTCAACTGTCTAACCGCTTTATCAACCTCTGCTTTGCCATCGAGGCTTAGATATGATGTGCCGCTTTGAAAAGCGATAGGGCGCACGCGTAAGGTTCCAATCTCTTTTAGCTGCTCCCATGCTCCTGCGCTTAATGCGCTGAACTCTTTTTCCAGGGCTGGCTTGTTGTTGCCAGTGGTATCTTTGCTGCCGAAACCGCTGCTCATACTCTTTTCAAATAGATTGGCGATAAATGAGCTGTTGGTGATGCGGTATGGGTTGCCATCTGCGATAGGGTTACTGCCAAAATCTCCGTTATCGATTAAGATCTCAATCGTAGATTCAATAGTATCGATTAGATCTTCTGTTGTATTCGATGCATAACTGCTAGAGATTCCAAACCACTGCGCGGCATTGTCGGTAAGGCTAGCCCAAGAGATCCCCTGCATCAGCTTTTTAGCTTTAGATTTAGACAGGTCAGATTGAGATGCGATCTCTTTAACTAACTCTTCTGGGTTTTGGCGGTAGTGTTTCAGGGTCTTAAAATAATTAGTAAGCAGTGAGTTAACTGCATCAGGATCGTTATTAGAATATTCACGATTAACCAGCAGAATATCCACGATAAGCTTATTGGTGTCCTCGGTTCCTAATAGTTTAACAATCCCTTTTTTCTCTAATGCCTTAGAAACATCTGGTTCCCAAATAACGGCAGCATCTACTTTTTTGTCCAATAGGGCTTTTAACGATTCTTCCGAACCATCACGCTCATCACGCCAATTATTATTGACTCCCATAAGGGTGGGAACATCAAAGTGGTATCCAACAGCCTTTAGTAGGTGTTCACTTGGAGAGCTGGGGGTATAGGCGATTTTGAGGTCAGATTTACTCTTCATATCATCAATGGTTTTGATTTTATCTTCCCAGGATACGATGGCATCCCCACCTTTAGACTCATCAATTACCGAGATAATAGTGCCGGGAAAACCAAATTCAGCAGCACTTAAAATGTATGAATCAACCGTGGCTACCGCGAACTGAATCTTATTTTTCTTAAGATTTTTCATCCTTGCTGGATAATCAGCATTGTCATTTTGGCAATTCAGAATATACCCGCTGCGGCGCATTCTGCTCTTCATCTCCGAAGAGCAGAGAGGAATATATCCAGCCCAGTTGTCTATGCCAATATTTATGCTGCCTTTAGTCTCTTTAGCATCAGAGGTATCAACTTGCTTACTCTCATCCAGCATCGGCAAGATAAACTTGGCCCCGATAAGCGCAACAATTCCAAAGAAAACCAAGGTTAAAAAGGCTTTAAAATGGGCGTTCATGCTATTCCTCTTTCTGCGACATGATTAGATTATTTCTAACTAAAACGGCAGCTTAATTAAAGTCAGTTATGGTGAACTCTTCTGATTCAGCCAAAATATCATCCAGCCCTTGGCGTAAGCTTTCAATATTATTAGCCGCTTTATAAAAAGTTCTGCCCGGCTGGTTTAAGGAGTGGTCTTCACCTAAGCAAAATCCTATCGTATGCACCAGAATAGGTGTGTTATCAATAATACGATTAATAATTCTGGTTGGATCTTCCCCTTCGCTAGCAGCACCATCAGTTACCACAATAATATTGTATTCGCCGTAACCTAATTGCTTGCGCCCCTGCTCAGTTACCTTGGTGTACGCGATATCTATTGCGCTTTGGAGAGGAGTTCCTCCACCATAGCCAATCTGTTGTACCGCATAGTTAAACTCCCCCTCATTTTTTTGCTGTAATGCTAGGCGCTCAGAGATGCTGTTCCGATCAAAAGCGACAATGCCAATGTTTGCCTCATTAGGGATATTGCGCGCAAATTCTGTCAGTGCAATTTTTGCAGCATCCATCTTGCTATAAGCACCAGAGCAATCGATGTTTCTCATACTGCCAGAACCATCGATAACAAAGTAATAGTTCTTCGCGGTTAAATTGTCTGAGATCTGTTGATTAGCTTCATCTTTATTTAACATAGGCCATGGAGCTAGCTGAATATCAGGCTTGGCTGCAGGGCTTGGTTTTATAGTCTTTTGCACAACTTGTGGTTGAGCTTGTTGTTTCGTGGATGAAGAGTCATCCCAGTCTTGATTAAAAAAAACAATGACCGCAATTATTATAAATATAACTAAATTGAACTTAAATTTTCTCATCTTAGTTCTCCTTGGTTATAAAGGTTTAAATACAGAAGATTCCGCTTCAACCTGAATTATCCGAAACTGGACGCGCATATTGCTCAGCCACTCTTTTTCACTTTTTGGGGCGCATGGTGTATTGCCACATATCCCGGTGCTTGGCTGGTTGATGCCGTGACCAATGGTAGCAAACTGCGATTCATCTAAAGCAACGCCGCTATCTTCAGCAAACTTGATTATTGTTTCTCTAACTTTTACCGCTCTGGATAGGCTAAGGTTTTTTGCAGATTGTTTGATTCGGGTTAGAACCACCTGCGGTGAGTTTGCTTTTCTTTTACGCAGATACCCCATTGGGTCGCTATGCCCCTCAACGGTAATCAGTGCTCCACCATAGGTGCTGGCAAACTCAATAACTTTCTTGAATGAGTCAGCATAAAGATCGGCAGAGAACTCATTCTGATTTGGTTTGAAAAATACCTCGAAGGAGAAAAGCTCGTCATTGCCGAGTGTACCTTGCTGCTGCTTACGTGAAACAACTGCTGCAACTTGGGTTTTATCAAATTTAGGCTGTTCAACTTTAGCTGTATTTAATAGCCCAGCCTCCATCTTTTTATAATCGATATTGGCAGAGGTAATTGTAGAGGTGGACGCCAGCAGACCGATAGTTTGGAAAGATGATTGAGCTTCAGCCGCAAGCTTATTGATGTTTCTTGGGTATTTACTGTTATTGAAAAACTTTACGTTGCCTTGATAGCCAGCAAACTCGGCATCTAAGAATAACCCTTCGGCATCAGCAGTCGCTTGCTTAGAATCCAGCAGGATATCAGCAGAGTTTTCCATCAGCTTGCTTTTCTCTTTACCGCCAGAAGACATAATGGAAGCAACTTTCTCTTGAGCTTTAAATAGAGAGTGTACGAATGCCTCAACCTCTTTTTTATTAGAGTTGTAAAAATCAGATCTAACGGCATATACATCGGCAATGATTCTGTTTGCAGTTTTAGTGGACATAAGAATCTGCGCACCCTTAACCGAATCCTCAGCCCCAGTTCCAACAGTACCATTTGAGGTTAGTGCTAAAGCATCGGGAATAATAACAAATGTAGCATCTATGTCAGATTCATAAAAAGCAGCCATCGGGGCATTGTCAGTACCGGTAAGGTCTGGCAGCCATTTAATTTTTACATCGTTTAAATCTAACCCGGCATCAGAAAGAACCTTGGTAAGATAATCTACATGTGGACCATAAGCCTGAACTGCAATGGTCTTTCCTTTAAGATCCTTAGTGGTTTTAATGTTGTCTTTAACAACCAAAGCATCGCCACCAGCAGACCATGTTAGCTGATAAATAAAAACTGGCTTGGTGGCCGGGTTGCTATTAATAAGTTCCATAGCTTGGCTGCACATACCGATGGTGCAGCGGAGGAAAGGGGATCTGCCACTTAAATATGAAGAAAGCTGGTCAGTGAAGTTGTCCACGCGTGAAAGTTTTACTCTGAGGCCAGCTTCAGCAAAGATACTTTTGTCTTGAGTAGTCCTGTTATTACCATTTGCATAGATAGTAGCAATATCACCACCCCAAGTAATAATAGGTACTTGCAGCGTATTATTATATTTAAGGGGGCCAACAGGAGTTTTTACCACCTGTTTAAGTGGTTTTGCATCAATATAGTTTGGCTTAGCAAAAGCTGATGTCATTAATGCAAAGAAAAGAAATAAAGTATTTATAATTAAAAAGGTCTTTTTCACTTAACCGCTCCCTTAATCCATAGGTCATAGTAATATTGCTGTGAAAATAAAATGCAAAGCTAAAACCGCAAACCCATTATGTTCCAAAGCAGTTAGCTTGCTCAATAAATCCTAGTCTGATTATCACATGAATTATTTTATTAAGCCACCTTTAGCAGGCAGTGTATAAATGGTATAAAACTTATCGATATGGATTGATTTCTAATCCCTAGAAATGTAATCTTCACCGCATAAATTATGAATCCCCGTAAGCAATTAAAAGAGAATTCAATGAGAAAACCAATTGTAGCTGGAAACTGGAAAATGAATGGTAATTTAGAGAGCATTGTTTCTCTAATGGATGGAATTGTTTCAGGGGTAGATGCAAATGCAGCTACGCAAGTAATAGTATGTAGTCCCTCAATATACTTGCCGTTAGTAGCGGGAGAACTTATCGATACAGCTGTAGAGTTTGGTGCGCAGAATGTATCTCAATATGAATCTGGCGCATATACAGGTGAGATTTCAGCTTCAATGTTACAAGACTACGGTTGCAACTATGCAATCATTGGTCACTCAGAGCGCAGACATATATTTGGCGAAACTGACCAGGATGTGGCTGACAAGTTTAAAAAAGCCCAAGAGCACGGAATCACCCCAATCCTTTGTGTTGGTGAGTTATTGGAAGAGCGTGAAGCAGACCAAACAGCAGAAGTTGTAATCAGACAGATCGATGCCGTTATTTCAACCTGCGGTGTAGAAGCTCTAGAAAATGCAGTGATTGCTTACGAGCCAGTTTGGGCCATCGGAACCGGCAAAACAGCAAGCCCAGAACAAGCTCAAGAAGTTCATAAATTAATTCGCGAGACTATTAGCAAACAAAATGATACAATCGCGAGCTCTCTGCGACTGTTATACGGTGGCAGTGTGAAGTCATCCAATGCAGCAGAGCTTTTTGCTATGGAAGACATTGATGGTGGGTTAATTGGTGGCGCCTCGCTAGATGCAAAAGATTTCTTAGCGATCTGTGCAGCAGCCAATTAGAAATTAGAATTCAAAGATAGTTTTAAGAAGAGTCAAATGGAAACAATATTACTAATTATTCATGTTCTTATTGCCCTAGCACTAATAGGTTTGGTACTAATTCAGCAAGGTAAAGGTGCTGATATGGGTGCAGGTTTCGGAAGCGGATCTTCAGGAACTGTATTCGGAGCTAGCGGTTCAGGATCATTCATGAGCAAATTAACTGGCGGTATCGCGCTAGCGTTTTTTGTAACAACAATCGTTCTAGCTGTGATCTCAGGTAGAGGGTCTGACGGTAAAGATATTATCGGTGAAGCTCTACAAGATACTCCTGCTGAAGCAGTAACAGTTCCAGCTGAAGAGATTAGTCCTGATGATGCTCCTGCTGCTCCAGTTGAAGAAGATGCAACTGCAGACGAAGAAGCTACTCCAGCAGAAGCTGAAAAAGTAGAAGCAGCAGTTACCGCTGAGACTGAAGTAAAAGCAGCAGTAGAAGAAGTAAAAGAAAAAGTTGAAGAGAAGGTTGAGCAGGCAACAGAAGCTGTAAAAGCTGAAATGCCAGCAGAAAAACCAGCTCAGTAAAAGAGTGAATTTGCCGAAGTGGTGGAATTGGTAGACACGCTATCTTGAGGGGGTAGTGGCGCAAGCCGTGCCGGTTCGAGTCCGGCCTTCGGCACCAAAGCAATGTTTCAAAGGGTTTCAGGATGTCCTGAAACCCTTTTGTTTTTGCGGTGTTGCAAGGTTTTATTGTTTTATGGTGTTTCAGGTGAGTTCACTGTATAGCACCACAAATGGTGCTATAATTGGTGCTATCTCAGTTCGTTTTAAGTGAGGTAGCACCAAAATGGCTCTAACTGATTTAAAAATAAAGCGTACAGCTCCTCAGTTGAAAGATTTGTGGCTTACTGATGAAAAAGGGCTGCGTCTTCTCATAAAACCAAACGGTTCTCGTTATTGGCGATTACGTTATCGCTTCAATGGTAAGCAAAAAACTTTGGCGATTGGGGTCTATCCTGATGTGTCTCTGAAACAAGCAAGAGAAGCAAGGGAAGAGGCCAGAAAGTTAATTTCTCAGGGAACAGATCCTAGTGAAGTTAAAAAGATACAAAAAACTAAAAACCTTCTAAATGATTCAAATGTCTTTTCCTGTTTGGCAAGGGAGTGGTGGGAGCACCAAAAAGGAAGCTGGACTAAAGACCATGCTAATAGGGTTTGGAAACGCCTCAAAGATAACAGTTTTGAAATTCTTGATAGCAAGCCATATGACCAAATCCAACCCCAAGATATTTTACTGGTTACTAAAACCATCGAAAAACGTGATGCTCTTGATGTTGCCAGCCGCGTTCTACAGGATATTCGCAGAACTCTTCGATATGCTGTACAAACAGGGAAGTTAGGTCATAATCCGGCAACTGAGCTATCAGGTGTGGTTAAAACCAGAAAACGACAACATAGAGCTTCTATGCAAAATTATGAGCTAGGTCAGTTTTTAAAGGAGCTTGATTCATATGAGCAGAAGGGAAGGATAATAACCAAGCTTGCTTTAAAGATACTGGTTTATACTTTTGTGCGCTCTGGAGAATTAAGAGGCGCTACATGGGACGAAATTGACTGGGAAGAGTCGCTTTGGAGAATACCTGATTCGCGGATGAAAATGCGAACAGAGCATTTAGTGCCTCTATCCAAGCAGGTAATAGCAGACCTTAAACAGCTTCAGGAGATAACTGGAGGTTATCAACTGTTATTTCCATCTGATAAAGATCGAAATAAGCCTATGTCTGATAATACGATGCGATTAGCTATGCACCGCATGGGATATGACGGTAGTATTGCTGAAAAATCCAGGGCTACACCTCACGGATTTAGGGCGAATGCCTCTTCTATCCTAAATGAAAAGGGTTTTAATCCTGACGCAATTGAAAGGCAGTTGTCGCATATGGAAAGAAACGGCGTAAGAGCAGCTTATATTCATCATGCGAGATTTATGGGGGAAAGGGTGGAGATGATGCAGTGGTGGGCTGACTTCTTGGACGGTGAACGGAATAGGTGTGTATAGCTGATTATCTATCTTCTGGTGTTTATCCAAGTCTCGACTTCACTCAGTCGCCACCCCACAGAACCTTTCCCTAACGATATTCGGGCAGGAAAGGTTTTTTCTTTTTCCATACGCCATATCGTGCTGCGTGATAATCCTGTCTTTTCTATCACGTCTTTGCACCGGATAATTCGTTCTGAACTAGAAGGTGGTTTCTTTGTTGTAGTTGCTGGATTTACCGCACCAAGAATATATTCCAATAACTGGTAACCGAAATACTCTACTGTGTTGTTATCGAGCTGGATAAATGAAATCTTACCTTGAGAACGTAGCTGAGTTAATGACTCAGATGGGATATTTAGGAACTGAATAGCATCATCATCTGTAAATCGCTGATACAGAGCCACGCCAAGCTCATCTGCGATAGGGATTAATGATTGTATTTGTTCCGGTAGTTCCATCTTGATTATTATAAATACCCGTTTGCGACAATAAAAAAAAGCTCCAAATGGAGCAATTAATTTAAAGCAAATTAGGAAGTTTTTCTACTGTTAGATAAGTCTGCTTAATTATGCAAGATATAACTACCTGCTCTGTTGATAACTGATTAGTTGAGCAATGTTCAAAAAAATGGTCTGTTAGTAAAAGTATTAGAACTCAAAATCTGGAATGTTTAGTAATATGAAAGTTACTTTTCAATTAATCGATTTTGTTCTGAACTCAATATCTCAGTTGTCTTGTACAGAATAAGGCACGATAATTTTTTCATTTTCGATTGTATCATACACCGTAATAGCATTGAAATCTTCAACTGGATTGATTCGAATATATTTCATTGGATTAGGTGCATCATTGGGATATTGTATTTGAATAAATTTATTAGTTACTACAATTGTTTTTTCAGGTAATTTATCGAAAGACGCTCAATCAAATTCAAGTCATTCAGTAATTATTATATCTTTTGCTTTAAAATGATCTGGAAGGTATGTTTTTATTAAATTCCCGTTCAAATCTTTTTTAATAAATTCGTTGACTCAAGGCGGAAATCATTTTGGATTATGAATAATATCTATATTTGTGGGGGATGATAGTCATTTTAAAAAAAATATAGAAGTTATAGATAAAGCAATTATTCCTATGGCGATAAGTGTTCTGTTATTCATGAGTGTTATTGGTTAAAAAATATATACCACATTGACTAAGATGATTATATTGAGTAATGCCATAAGTCAAATTATTGATTGTTGAATATGCTGTTTGGCGTGTTGACTTCTAGATAACAAAATTAGCAATAAAAATATTTGAATTAATATATGAAAATTACAATTGTTACAGATAGTAGGCCTTTCAATAATAAATAGTTGCTTTGGTATGACTGTCTGTTAAATTGGTATCTAGTAAGTGGCATTACAGTAAACTCTATATGCTGTTTGCAAACGTACTAAATGACAATTTTCAAATCATGAACTACTGCAAAGAAAGTTTTGTAACCACCTAGAACGCTTTATATTTATCTATGAGGAGTGCTCTTTATCGGAGTTGTGGATAGCAGAAATCAATGGATGTTAATTAGGGGATAAAAATGCTTCAAAATAAATTAATAGCAAAGGTTTTTTGTTTCACCTTATTACTATTATCTTCGCTGGTTAATGCGAAGTTCTTAGATATTAGTAAAAACGTGACAATAACCAAAGCATCTCAAGACTTTGACAATATAAACAAGATTCTATTTGTAGATGTAAATGTTGCTAATAACTCTCAAGAACTTGTAGAAATTGGCTCAAGGTTGGTAATAAGCAATAGCAACTTTTCAGTTGTCAATCAAGATGGAATAGATGAAAAAGGTAATCCATTTTTTGTTATAAGGGAAGAAATTACTTTCGGAGATACCAAAACAATTAGAGTTAACTTTCCAGTGCAAAGAGGCATGAGGGAGCAAGATACTAAAAAGAAAAGTGAAAATGATCTTTCTAGGCAGAGAGCAAGAGCAGTTTTTGACGCATTAATATATGGAAATAAAGTGGATGTAATCGAAAATCCAGAGGGTTTCCCTAGCGGCGTTAAAGGAATTGTTAAAACAGATCTTAAGGGAAATATTGTAACTACTTATGCTAAACAAAATATTGAAGATAAAGTTATTAAGATTAAAGAAGGAATTGATTATGGAAAGCCAGATAATGTGGAAATTTTAACTAATGGGTTTATAGAAATAACTTATTCTCCAGCCAATAAAGTACGTAAAATTGTTTCGATAAAATCACTGGATGAATTTAATACTGTCATGGTTTATGATCCTGAAAATGAAGATATGGTGATGACACCTTATATAGTTAATGATAGAGGGGAAGTTGAGTTTAGGGTGATGCCAAATGACGGTAAGGTTATTTTTTCACTTATATATATTTCTGAATAATAGGAGGGGGATTATGTATTTCAGATTATTAACAGTACTAGCTATATTAATATTTTCAAATTGTACCTATGCTGCTTATGAAGGTAAGAAAAGAGTTAGAGTGGATGTTAATTATGACTCAACAGCTACGGTTTATATTGAAAAAGATATATCTAAGTATTTTAATAGAGCTAAATACAAGAAGGTAGGCGATAAAGAGTGGACTAGACTAGATACTGAAGTAAAGTCATTTAAGATTTTTGGTGCTGGCTTATACGAACTAAGAATTGAAGTTTTTAATCGCCCTTGGGATGTGACTATATGGAGACAAAATATTTATATTCCATATCAGCAACCAGAGAATGCCGAAGATTTGGCAAGGCAGTTTATGCCAGTTACAGTGTTCAATAAGAATGAAGAATACTTCCCTCAATCCCTTGAAAAAATTCTTTCATTTGAAGAGGGGATTGAACAAATAAAGATTTCAGGTCTTGATATGGATAATCTACATTATATGGGACAAGACTTGATGAACTATATGGAATTTAATGGTCATTCAGATGCTTTTTTCAACTTTGATTATCATGAAACAACGTGTAATGTAATTTTATGTACCCCTTTGTTTATAAGGAATTCAACAAAAGAAGAATCTGGTTTTAATATAACTGATTCAGAGATTTACTGGGATATATCAGAAGAAGATGAAGTAATATACTTAACATATTATTATTTTTATTCGTTTGACCCCAAAGATGGCACATCGTCTCAGCCAAATGGATTCTCTCATGCTCTTGACAGAGAATCATTTACTATAAAAATGGTTAAAGATCAATATGGTAAATATCAGCCAATTGATGTTACCTATGCTGGTCATTTAGAAGATCAAACAATAAAATTTAAGGGTTGTGACAGTGATGAGCATTCAGAATGTGATTCAGGGAGATCGACAAAACTGCTAGATTGGAAAGGTGGAAAAACCACAATTGATTGGAAGTATATCAATAAAGTAGGAAAGCATCCTGTTATCTACAAGGCTAAAGGTGCTCATGCCATATATCCTGCATATGGTTTTTATTCTGTACTTACCTTAACAGAACCAGCAGGATCTGTTGAAAACTCTCAGATATTGTTACCAAATGAAGAAAAGCTTGCCAAATTGGATTACAGCACCCAAGGTTTTTTGTCTTATAGTGGTTCGTGGGTTGATGTTAGATGGGCTTCTGATGAGAGGTTTCCTCCTTTCATAAGAATCCCATACTCAACATGGTTAAATAAAACAAATTACGCATTCAATAATTGTTTATCAGATGTGATTGTTAATGAAGAATGCCAAGAAGTTAAAAACTTCTTTAAGGAACTAAGGGGGTTAAATAATTACAAAGCTGCAACCATAGAAGTTCGCGATGAGAATACAGGTGAAATTATTCCAAATGCAACAGTTTTAATAAAAGAGGCTAGTGGGTCTTTGATAGAGTCAGGAACAACTTTGTCTGACGGAATAAGAACTCTGTTTTTTGAACAAGAAGAAGGCACTTCATATTATATAGAAGCGTCATTGCCAGGGTATGAACAAGTTAGCTGTGATCCATATAATATTATGTTTGCCTCATATCCAATGCCAAATAATGCAGAGAAATTGGTTTGTTATTTAAGAGAAGCCGCAAGCGAAGATATCAACCTGGAATTTGGTTTGGTTGGGTATTATCCATTTGAAGAAAATGCTAATAACGCTGTAGCTGGAGCAGATAATGGAGTCCCATCTTATAATGTTAGATTTGGAGTAGGTATTAATGGACAAGCAGCTGTTTTTAGAGGTATAGATGCTCCAGGAAGTGTATATATTCCTAATTCATCATCATTGCAATTTGAAAATGAGGCTACATATTCCGTTTGGGTTCGCGTAGATAAGATGGGATATATGGATGGATATGGACATGGATATACAGGAAAAGGCGGAGGCGCTGTTTTCGCTAAAAGGCATGATAGAGCAGGGGCTGGATTTCAGTACCATGTTAGTAATACAGGAAAAGCTACTTCTTTTATACAGACATATGAAGATTGGGATGTCGGTGCATCAAGTTATTTGAGTCCTGAAAAAGAAATCGGAGAGTGGGCGTATCTAACAGTTACGTTCTCAAGTGAGAGTGGAACAAAGATATTTATAGATGGTGAATTGTGGCACAGTTACTCTCAACCAGTAAATTTTGAAAAAATGAATAGCGAAGCACTTTATATTGGTAAGTTTTCAGATCATTGGTATCCATTTATGGGAACTGTAGATGAATTCAGAATTTACAATAGAATTTTGAATGATGATGAAATTAAGTTTCTATATGAAAACCCAGATTATAAAACATCTGTTAATGATAATAATCCATTACAAGGGATTCTCAATGATACAACCGTAGATGGAGACTCTTCCGTTAATGTTGAAGAAGATCAAATCCAGAATGATGGTATTTGGCAACATACTGCTGCTGGTTCAATATATACGCTTATTGGTGAATATAGTGGCTACGCTGAAATTAACTCATTTGGTATTTATGATGGAAATCAAAATCGCGTTGAGCTATTTTCTGGCGCTAATAATGCAGGAGACCAGGCTTTGTTGACTATTAAGGAAGATGGTTCTGTATATGTGAATTTCCAAGACTCTGGAGTAGATTTTTCAGGTGATACATTTGGTTTTTATTTGGATTCAGGCGCAGGAGAAATTTTCTATTCAGAAAGCAGTTTGAATAACGGAGATGATCATATGCTCTCATATCAGGGTAAAGGTGATCAAATTCAGCTTCCTGGATATCCTACAAGTACGTGGAGTGAAAATGAATATGTGATAGCGTTCGAAGATTTACCTTATGAACATTCGGATATGGATTTCTGTGATCTAACAATCTTTGTAGAGAGTGTTACACCAGTATCTCATTAGGTTATGCTTTATTACCCTGTAGGAAATTTTCTACAGGGTAATAACTTGCATTTTTCATATATTCATTAAAATAATGACTGAATACTATTAAATTCCTGATATGCACCAACCAAGAAAAATTAACTTTTGAGAAGAAAGCTCATCTATCCAGCTTGAGTTGTTTCAGACTACTAAAAAACTGAATCTTTCTGAAACCTACGAGGCAATTCCAAAGGAAGTGTCTGCAAATGATCCTAGTATTAAGTGGATTGGTGATTGAATAGCTGAGTCCGTTGAAAAGCCGTTTACGATTGATGATAAGGTATTTGTTGCTGAGATCTCGCCAGCCAATTTTAAGAGCAGAATAACCAAGAAATTTAAGAGCCACTTTCCGCATTTACGTGAAGCGCGTATCGAGTACGCGATTATCTCAATGGCATCAAAACAAATAATGGAGATAGATTCCGACAAGGACAACAACAAGATCTTTTTCCTTAACACAACTTACTATCAGATTCAAAAAGAGATTATCAATGCGATTAACAAGCATGAGGGTAAAAACCTAAAGCCAAGTGATTGCCCTTATAATGTTTCCCATATCAAAGAGGCATTAGAGGTTTTGAAACGTGCAGATATTTCCGTAAAGAATGAGAATGGTGAAGGTGTATATATCTTCAATCGTATCAAGGATATTTACATTGATAACAAAAAAGTAGTCATTGAAATCTGAAATATGATCTCAAATTACATAGTAAGCTGAGATTGGAAAGCTACCGATTCAGACAGCATTCTTGCCTCAAAGTCGTTCTATCTTATCAAACTGAGAACTTTGTTTAATATGAAGTTCCGTTATGCGAAAAAAGGCGCAACCTTTAGTCCATCACTGAGTTATATCGTTGATAAAATCAGCTTTCATGAATACAAGGAAATGAGAGTAACTCTTCGTAAGGTAGTTGAAATTATTAATTCAATGCACGAGGTTGAAAAGGTCGTTGTTGATAAGAAATTGGAAGGAAGAAAAATAATATGAGCCATCCTGTATATCCACCCTTCAGACAGTTTTATTGAAACAATGATTGAGAATAACAAGATGACTAAACGTGCAAAAAATGCCTTTATTGATAGCCAGAATAAATTAATGATCGAGCCTCAACGTTCAGAATATGCAACAGAATGACAATACAAACAGGCTAGAACTCAATACCATATAGAAAACTGAAAACTGCTTTTCGGTGACAGGCATAAATTAACCAATAGAAACTAAGATGAGAACACAGGATACCAGACAAATACCGATAACCGATTATCTTGATCGAATCGGGGCAAAGTTCGCCAGAACCCAAAGGGGAACAAACGGCCTTGAATATGTTTATCATAGTCCTAACAGAGATGACAGAAAGCCATCTCTGTGTGTTAACGTAGAAAAAAATATCTGGTCTGATGTGCCGGAAGGCGTTGGCGGAAGGTTAATTGAGCTTGTATGCCATATTAACGGATTGAGTTTTGATGATGTTAGTAGGGCATTATCAATTTTGGATGGTGTTTTTCCGGTAGTGAAGCAATCTTCAAACAAGGTTGCTGACATTATCTCTGCGCCTTCTAAGTACAGCAAAAACGTATCAATCCAAACATCCAAGCCCCCGCAATCTTCAAAGAACAGCAAAAAAGGCGCAACTGGCTTAAAGAAAAAATCAGGTGCGATTCATATCCAGCAAGTAAAGGAGCTATACAGTTTTCCTTTAAAAGACTATCTGACACAAGAAAGAAAAATAAATCTGGATATCGCAAGCAAGTACGTGAAAGAAGTTCACTGCCAAATTCCAGCTACCAATAAAACCTTTTACGCTATAGGCTTCCCTAGTGGGACAGCCTACGCTCTGAGAAATAAAAATTTCAAAGGCTTTGCCGGAACAGGTGCTGATATATCTATCTTCGATCATAAAACATCAAATATTTTACTATTTGAGGGATTTATGGATTTTCTGTCTTACCTTACTGCCAAAAATATAAAAAAACCTCCATTTACCGCTGTAGTGCTTAATAGTAGCGCCATGATCGGCAGAGTTATCAGTTATGTTCAAAATAACCCCAATATTTCCAGTATCGACTATTTTCGTGATAGGGATGAATTAGAAGGAAAGAATACCGGTTTAAGAACCCTCAATGATCTAAAAGATCAGCTTCCTGTTACCAAGATTAATGACAAATCGGAAGCTTATTCTGAATATACGGATTTGAATGATTGGTTAGTGTGGGTAAGTGGGTAGAGTTAATGGAGTTTTTGCAGTTTGAAGTGGCAGCTTAAAAACATAGGTGTAACCGTTCAAGACAATGTTGGATTTTGTAAAAAAGAAGCTTATTGTTGTTTAGCGATGAAGGTAAGGCTGAGTTGGTTTAATTATGGTAGCAACTCCCCTAAGGGGTAACTGGTTCATTGTCGGTCAACCTGCATTGCTTCGGTCATTTCCAACTATTGTATGAATTAACATAGCTATATATTGTCAGACTGATAGCTTGGTTTTGCCTTATAGGTGCCTTACTTCACTTCGGCTCTACCACCCTAGACAGAAATCCGATTTATCTAGGCCCGCCGTTATCCAAAAGTTTTGTCAAAATATGCCCTCCTCTTTTGATATTAAGTGAATTTGTAATTTAGCATGTGCTAATAATACAGTCAATAAGCAGGGCTGTTATTGCACATTTCGATCAAGCATAAGAAGTAAATTATCGATATGCCTAGGTGATAAATTAATATTGTATTTGTTATTAATATAAGTTCTGAGTGCAAGACATTTTTCAAATAACTTTCTATATTCATTATCAGATTCATAGTTAGATTTTCTGATGTTTCCTGTGTAATCACTTAGTTTGGAAATTGATTTCAATGCTCTGCTATCATAAATAAAGTATAAATTTGGAAAATGGAAATGGAGATATTTTGATGCCAAAGAACGTTTTTGGAGTTGGCTAATGTCAGTAAATAATTTTGTTACCTTTTTGTGAGTTTCAAGAATACAAGGAATAGAATTCTTATTAATTGTTTTATATTTTTTTAGAGCACTAAACCAGCTATCTATTGATGAGTTATAGATGATAGGGGCTACTTTATCCATATAGAAGTCCTCCCCTGGTTTTACAGCTTCAGATTTGCGGCGTTCAATGGCCGCGGCATATGATCTGCCAATGAGCCAAACTTTGGCCAATATTTCTGGGTAGTCTTGATGTTGAGGGTTTTTTTTACATAAATCATATAGCACCCTGTTGCCAAGGTCCCAGGCAGATTCATCAATAACTTTATTAATTGTTTTTTTATTGAGCACAATATTGCTCCTAAATGTATTTTGATAGAATTCTAATATATTCAGCCTTGCATCGATCACGTTGTTTAGGGAAAGCGCAATAATTAGGGTGAGGTAAACGTTCTGATATATCAATTGGAGAATTTGGCAGTAGAGTTCTTACGGTATTATGAACAGTTTCTGCTAGAGAGATAATGGCAATAGGCTGAATTGTTTCGATTTCTTTGCAAAATGCAGCAAAAATATAATTAAGAGCTTGCTCAGAAAGATCGTAATAGTTGACATTTGAACCTTTGCGCTCGAAACCAACGCTAGATATATTTGTGACATGAAAAGTAGAGTAGAATTCTTTAGCACCGAAATGCTCAATAATTTCGAAAAAGAATTGCGCAGAGCGCTCTTTATCATTTCTGTTAATTTCTGGAAACAGTTTAGATAAAGATGCAAAATCAAGAAAAGGAACACCTGTCTTTCCTGCCCCTAATCTTCCAGGGTTAATCCCGCACAGTACAACCTTGGGCTTTTGGCTAGAACAATATGTTTTGGCAAAGTGTTTGGATATTTGTACTGGTCAAGTCCAACCGG
>JAWSVB010000022.1:0-173236 GCA_033852135.1 Gammaproteobacteria bacterium
CCGGTTCCATTAGACCAGAACAGAAGGCCCTGGTCATAAATACTTGATACAACATAGTGCTGGTTCTGGCAAATCCAATTCCATCGCCTGGTCAGCACATCAGTTATCAGCAATTCATACAGAACAGGGCAATAAGTTATTTGATTCGGTGATTGTGGTTACTGATAGAACTGTGCTGGATGACCAACTACAGGAAACTATCTCGCAATTTACTTCGGTAGAGGGTGTGGTGGGGCGGATAAATCGCAAGGAAAGCGAAGGCTCAAAATCAGAACAGCTGGCAAAAGCGCTTGAAGGTTCGCAGCCGATTATTATTGTTACTATCCAAACATTCCCTTATGTATTGCAGGCTATTGAAAACAACGTCAGCCTTAAAGAACGTAACTATGTAGTGATTGCTGATGAGGCGCACAGTTCACAAACCGGCAGCACGGCGCGCCAGTTAAAAGAAGTGTTGATGATAGATGCCAAAGATGATGATGTTGAGCTTACGCCTGATGAAATTCTAGAAGCTGCTGTCGCCTCGCGCCGGGCATCAAGCAATTTGAGCTACCTGGCATTTACTGCCACGCCAAAGTCAAAAACACTTGAGCAGTTCGGGCGCTTGCCTAACCCTGATGAGCAGCCATCAAAGCAAAACAAGCCAGAGGCATATCATGTCTACAGCATGCGTCAGGCCATTGAGGAAGGCTTTATTCTCGATGTGCTGAAAAACTATACCAACTATAAGGTTGCGTACAATCTGGCGATGAAAATGCAGTCATCTGATGAAGAGGTAGACAGCAAAAAGGCCAAGGTGAAATTGAATCAGTGGGTGCGTCTGCATGATTATAATATTGCGCAAAAGGTGCAGGTAATCATCGAGCACTATAAAGACAATATTATGGACTTACTTGGTGGGCAGGCTAAGGCTATGGTTGTAACCAGCTCTCGTAAAGAGGCGGTGCGCTACAAGATAGGATTTGATAAATACATTACGGAGAAAGGTTACGATAAGATCCATGCTATGGTGGCTTTTTCAGGTGAGGTAACCTTCTCTGAAAGCGACCCAAATGCAGAAAGGGTGATTGGGGAACAGTTTACCGAAATCAATATGAATCCTGGGCTAAAAGGGCGCGATATGCGCAAGGCATTTGATAGTGAAGACTATCAGGTGATGATCGTAGCCAATAAATTTCAGACTGGATTCGACCAGCCCAAGCTATGTGCGATGTACGTGGATAAGAAACTTGGTGGGGTTGAATGTGTGCAGACCTTATCGCGCCTTAATCGAATTTTTCCAGGTAAGGCAGAATCAGGAACATATGTATTGGATTTCTTCAATGAACCAGAAGAGATCCTGAACGCATTTCAGCCATATTTCCAAACCGCAGAGCTGGATGATGTAACCGACCCGAATATTATCTATGATCTGTTCGATAAACTACGATCTGCAGGTATCTTCCAATGGTATGAGGTCGATCAGTTCTATGAGGTCTTTTATGTAAAGAGCAAAAGTAATGCCGCATTATCCAATGTTTGTAAGCCAGCTGTAGAACGCTGGCAGAAGCGTTATGCAATGGCAATTGATGCGTACAAAGAAGCTAAAGAGATGTTTGAGCGCACCAAAAACACTGGTGATGCAGTGCTTATAGCCAATGCTGAGAATAGCTTCAAAGAGTGCAAAACCGAAAAAGATGCGCTGGAAATCTTCAAAAAAGACCTTGGTAGCTTTGTACGTTACTATGAATTCCTGTCGCAAATTGTCGACTATGATGACAAAGATTTGGAAAAGCTCAGCTTATACGCACGCAACCTGCGCCCAATGCTTCGTGAAACCCGTGCAGAAGAAGATGACGTGGATTTAAGTAGTGTAGTGCTTAGCCACTATCGCCTATCAAAAATTAGACAGCAGGATATAACCCTGAAAGAAGATGCAGGTGAGTATGTAATGGGTGGTAGTGAAGCGGGTACGGGTAGGGCAAAAGATAAAAAAGAAGAGTTTTTGTCGCAGATAATAAATAGCCTGAACGAGCTTTTTGTCACTGATGATCTGACAGAGTCAGACTTGGTGAATTATGCCTATACCATAAGAGATAAAATTCGCGAAAACCAACTTGTCATGCACCAGATAGCCAATAATAATGCTGAACAGGCAATGTTAGGGGATTTCCCAAAAGCCGTAGATGATGCAGTTATGGATAGTAGCGAAGCACACCAGAATCAAATGATGCAACTTTTGTCCGATCCTAATAAGGCCAAGGATTTTGCCAGGGTGGTTTTTGACTTGTTGGCTTTAGCTAAGGATTGATAATCGATAGGTTGCTATAAATTATCTTTAAAAATGTGATTAACAATTGACATCAATGATGTCAGTTTTTAGAAAGGTTGGAGCACCATGATTTTATTTTAAGGCTTGTATTGGATTTTTTAGTAAGCAGCGGATGAAGGTGCGCGCTGGCAAATGCTGCTAGTCAATGCCGCAGCCTTTAATGCTTTTATATGTTCTTTTGGCTGCGCTTGCCTTGGCATTGGCGAGCAAAGCTATTTGTCAGATATGATTTTGTAGATGTCTGTGGGGAACCCACAGGCAACGATTTTAAATCGCGCCGGTTTCCTTATCCGCTGCGCTATTACTTTTATATATAGTTATTTTAAAGTAAGTTGTTATAATGCTGATTCGTATTGCTTTTATTGAGAATATCAAAGAAGTAATATTTATATTGAATATTAATTCTATGGGATGTAAAAGTTATGAATTATCAAATGATCTATGATGGACAAAAAATTCATTGGACTGGACTTGGTACGTTTAAAGCTACTTCTGGCAAGCCAAAATATCAGGTGCCAAATAATCAATGCATTCCAGATAAAGGCCCTGTTCCAGAAGGATATTATAAAATTTTTATTAGTGATCATGGTTCCGCCAAGGATGATGGAAGAAATATGTGTGCTTTAAAACCATCATGGGGAATTCAGGAAATTCCAAGAGGTGCTGCTGCAGGTAAATGTGAGCCATTTTGGGCAAACTGGGGGGATAATCGAGCTAGAATGGAGCCAGCAGATCAGAAGACTAAGGTGAAATGTGCACCAATAAATAGAGGTGGTTTCTATTTGCATGATTCAACAAAAGGCTATAGCTCAGGATGTATAGAAGTTGAAAACAGAATTTTCCCTTTGCTGAGAAAGTATAATCAAAATCATGGAAAAGGAGTTATCATTCTAAAAGTTGAATATTCAGGAGGATCAACAAATGGCGGCACTAAAATATAACTTTATAGCAGTTGCAACTATCCTTTGTTCGTGTACAAGTCTTGCTAAGGCTATTGATTATAAAATAGAGATTGATAACCAGCTTGGACAATGTATTGCCATTAGTAATGCTAATGTAGAAGTATTTAATGAGATTCCAATGCTTAAGCTGCAGTATAAAGAGCTGAAGTTAACGGCTGATTGTGGTTGTAAGTCTGCGATCAGTTCTTATTATGTTTATTCCATGCATGAGCAATACAACTCTTTTTTGATTGGCGGTAAGGTTAGGTTTAATAAAGGTGGAGAGATATTGTTACCTGCGGCAACTAGCAGTTCGATTATTGGAAGTAATAAAATTAAGGTTGATATTTCTTGTGCGACCCCAGATTAATCACTTAAGAGCCATATCCATTTTTATATTTCTGTGTGTAATTGCATCTTGCGGTGACCAAACGACAGAGTGTCCACTGACTATAGAGCAAACGTCTATAATCGATCAAAAAGAGTTTAAAGGTGTTACTTATTATCTTGTTGAGCGTATAAGTGGTTGGCATGAGAAAACAATAATTATTCAATTGTTCGATAAGAAGCCTGAATTTGATAAATGTAATGAAAATGTCAGTACGCCAATCATTGATGATTCAGTATCAATGGATTTAGAGGTTAAGTCATTTTTAATTAATTTAGAGTCAAAGCAGTATGAGATTGAATATGGTGGTGACTATGAATCTGCAAAGCAGACCTCAAAGTTTAAGCTTAATTTTAAATAGTACGGTCTTATGAAGAATATTGCCCAAATATGCTTCGTACTATTTAATATATTTGTAGTTAATATGTGTCTTGCACAAGGGGTATCTTTTCGTGAACAGATAGATGCATATTGTCAGGCTTATAATTCGGATACATTCTCTGATGAAGAGAAGAAAAGTATCGAAAATCATGGGCAATCTCAAACTGTCATTATGCGTATTAGTAAGACAGCTCAAGCTCCACTGGTAAAAGAAATTATCAAAAAAGTAGATGGTTCTGAATATGAATATAAGTTTTTTGAAGGCTTTCAGATATTCATTAGTAAGAAGTTAGGTGAGCAATGGAGTTGCCCTTATTTTCCAGTTTTATTAGAAGTTGAAAGCTTAACGAAAGATTTGTACGTTGATAGCGTTTTGTCTAAATTTACTGGGCGTATTTATGCTGAATATTTTGAAAATAAATCCACGGAAAAAGATAAGATAAATGTCATTTTTACTATTGCTGAAGATGCTATTCAAAGGGTTGAATACGTTGCAGATGATGTTTATAAAGGTGTAGTAATTTATCCGCTTAAGAAAGAAGCTGTTGTTTTTAGAAGAGAAAAGCTCTTAAGGTATTATGCTGTTGTTTCTCTTGAGGAATATAAGAAGGAAATTTCAGGTTTTGATTCAAAGCCAAGTCTTAAAAGCTATGAAAAACTAGG
Organism: Gammaproteobacteria bacterium; assembly: GCA_033852135.1. Lineage (GTDB taxonomy): Bacteria > Pseudomonadota > Gammaproteobacteria > QZLD01 > QZLD01 > QZLE01. The sequence goes on from JAWSVB010000022.1 coordinate 4,685, forward strand.
TTTTAGCGCTCATTTTTTGTACCTTAACAAAGGGGTTTCTAGATCAAAAACAAATATTGATAAAGGTGCGGAATATGATGGTAAATCATGTGATAATTTTGAAATTATAAAATCAGAAGATGAAAGTGGTTTTGGTATGTCAGTTATTCATTGTCATCACCTTGGAATACCTAGAAGTTGGCTTGATTTAGTGGAGTTAAATATTCCTGATGATGTAAGTGGTTTTCCATTTCATATTGTTAAGGAGAAAAAGGATAGAGCTAATAATCAGGATGAATCAAATAAAAGGATTAAAACTCCTGTAGAAAAAGATTCTATAATAAAAAAAATATCTGGTTTTGTAATGGAGGCTATAAGTAAAAATGATCCTTTGGTTTATGAGCTTGAAGAATTTACATATAGGGTAACTAAAGTAAAGTATGGCGGGCTTTATAGGCAGAACTTTTCTATATGGAAAGGGTTTACTAGAGTTGATGATATTAGCTCTCTAAGAAAATCTTTTTCGGACTACCCTATAGATTCTAAATCAAGAACAGGTGGTAGTTCTTTTTGGGATTAATAAGCTGCATTTTTGTGCATAATCTGGATTAATCTAGAAAAATAGTTGTTAAAATAAGTGCTTATAAAGCAAGTGGTTTTCCAGAGTTTCTTCCTCAAAAATGAAAAAGTGGTGCTACCTTTGGTGCTATCTTTTTTATAATTGTTTTGAAATATCTGTAAAAACAATTGGTTGCTATTGGTTTTCGAGTCCGACTCTCGTACCATAATCAAGTTAAATCTCAAAGATATCTCTTTCTTTTTGTGTCAAATTTCGTGACGCACTAATCACTTATTATTTTTCCATTTACTAGACTTACTTTATAGTAAAATTTATTGGTTATGAAGTTATGTCTAATTCAGAAGTTGTCATATCTCAGGATAAAAGTCATAAGTGGCTTATTGAAGAGAATAGAATACTCTCCAAACTGTGTAAGGTTATCGATCTTTATGATGTTTTAGATATTATGGTCGATGAAATTGTTGCTTTAGATGAATTTGACGGCATCACAGTAGATTTAATTGATGATGAAAGAAAATATATGGCTTGTGAAGTGGCTCATCTCCCTCCTGAATATAAGGCAATGGAGAGAACATATCGCATGCTACGAGTACCATTAGAAGCTTATGATAATCGTATTGAAGAGCTAACGAAGGGCAACTCCATAACCTTTAAGAAAATATATATAGATCAATATTCCCCTAGTGTTTCTAATCAGATGCAACGTTGGCGGGTTAGATCGCAGATGGTTTTACCAATAATTTACAATGATTCACCTATTTCAGGTGTGTTAATTGGTATTGTTACGGTTTTTTATCAGCAAATTAATGATATATCTCAAGAGGTTGGTGAAAAAGTAGAAAGGATAATAACCTACTTTAATGAAAGCATATATAACGCTAAGCAGTATTCAAGCTTAAAGAAACAGCAAGAATCTATTCGGTCTGCGGTGGAAGAGCAGCAAAGGTTTTTGAACTTTGTATCTGATGTGAACAGTCTTACTTCACCAGATTCAATTTATGAGCTTTTTTGTGATGAATTTATCCATAGATTTTCTTTTGATATTGCAGGGATCTTTATGGAGGAAAATGAAAAGCTTGTATGTAAAAAAAATGTCCTTTCAGAGAAACATAAAAATAAACTGAGAAAATGGAATAATTACGTTAAGAATGTTTCGTATGAATTAAAGCAATCTGAAGGCGCTATTGTAGTTGCATATTTGCAAAAAATTCATGTGCATGTCCCTGATGTTAAGGAGATTATGCACTTACCAATGTCAGATAATGATAAAGAGGGGTTGGAAGCATTAAAAGAACCAAGAACGCTTGTTTGTATGCCTATTACAGGAAGAGATAAGGTTTATGGGTGTTTGTGGTTGTGGAGTATTGAAAAACAGATTGAGTTAAGTGATAGCGATCTGTCTGTTATTAAATACTTGTGCGAATTTATAGCTACAGCGATAAATAATTCGTTCCTGTATGAGACTATTGAAACGCAGAATAAAGAGATTAAATCATCAAAAATTGAGATTGAATCACTATACTCAGATCTTGAAAAAAAGGCTGAGGTCTTAAGAACAATGGCAACAACAGATAAGCTTACAGGTCTTAAAAACTTTGCATTCTTTCAAGAAGAGCTTGGGCGGCGAATAAATGAGTATGGCCGCTGTAAAGGTGAGCAGTTTTTAAGCTTGGTTATTTTTGATATCGATCACTTTAAACTCTTCAATGATACGCATGGTCATATTGGTGGCAATATAGCGTTAGAAGATGTCGCGAGCAGAATTGGCAAAGCAGCGAGGCAGATGGATATTGTTTGTCGTTACGGAGGGGAGGAGTTCATCGTAATCCTTCCTAAGTGTAATCTTGAAGGAGCTAGAGGCTTTGCTGAGAGGGTACGAAAAGCGGTGCAGGGTGAACCGGTTCAGACAGATACTGTTGCAGTCCCGGTAACAATAAGTTGTGGATGTGCTGAGTATTATCCTGACGAGATAGATGGAAAGTTTATTGAAAGAGCCGATGCAGCTTTATATCGTGCTAAAGAGGGTGGTAGAAACAGGGTTGAAGTCTCAGACCCCACAAGTAATTAGAGCCTATCGAATAAAAATTAATCAATATTGAGGGGCTGGTTTTTCTTGAATGCCCTTAATTTTTCCAATATCCCAGTTGGTTATTGCCCATTCCCAAATATCTTGTAGCTCTGAGTTTAATAAGGATTGATCTGGCGCCTGATTTAAAAAGGTGATGGCATCATATAAAGTTTTGACTCTTTGTATTGAGTTAACCTCTTTGGCAAGATTCTGTTTGCTTAGTTTTTGCCCTGAATCATTAACTGCAATTGGTAGGTGGGTATATGAGGGGGTAGCAAAATGTAGTACTCGTTGCAGATATATATGTTGGCAGGTACATGGAAGAAGGTCGTATCCGCGTACAATATCGGTAACTCCACTTAATTGATCATCGATAACTACGGCTAAATTATAGGCATACAGGCCATCAGCACGGCGAATAATATAGTCACCGGAATCAGCTTCTAGATTTTGAATAATTTCACCCTGTACTTGGTCTTTGAAATGGATATCTATATTTTCGGTTAACAGCCTGGTAGATCTAGGCTCTTTGTCATTAAGGCCATCACGACAGGTGCCAGGGTATACCATGCCATTTGCAGATCGTGATGATGCCGCTGCAATCTCTTTCCTGCTGCATCCACATGGGTATGCCTGAGATTCAGTTATCAACTTATCAATAAATTCTTGGTAAATATCATATCTTTGGCTTTGGTAAATAATATCTCCATCCCACTCAAAACCAAACTCTTCTAAAGTTTTGATTATGCTGGTAGTTGCACCTGTAACTTCTCTAGGTGGATCTATGTTTTCTATGCGCAGGAGCCATTTACCACTGTTTTTTTTAGCTTCAAGATAACTGCCGACAGCAGCAACTAAGGAGCCAAAATGTAGTGGTCCCGTAGGAGATGGGGCAAACCTACCAATATAGTTATTATCGGTGCGATTCTTATTTGTATCAGAGTTACTTTCGGTTAAGAGCATAATGAAATTATTGTGAGAATGTAGAGGTTAACGTACGATTATATGCAGCCAAAATCAATATCATTAGGAACAAACAGTGACAGCTGAAACAAATATTTCTAAAAAAATGGAAGATATTGCTCCTTTCTATGTAATGGATGTAGTAAACCGCGTAAAAGAGTTAGAGAAAGAGGGTAGAGATATTGTGCGTATGGAGGTTGGGGAACCTGATTTTGAGACCGCAGAACCAATTGTAAAAGCTGGTATTTCAGCCTTACAAAATGGGCAAACAAAATATACTCATTCGTTAGGTGTTATTGAGTTGCGTGAAAAGATTGCAGAGCATTATCAACTAAACCACGGTGTAAGCATTCCTGTTGAGAGAATTATTATTACAAATGGAGCTTCTGGCGCATTGTTATTAGCTATGGGGGTTTTAGTAAATTGTAATGATAAAGTTATTTTATCTGATCCTGGATACCCATGTAATCGTCACTTCGTTAAGCTGTTTGAAGGGGAGGTTGTTTCTGTCCCTGTGGAAGCATCTACTGGCTTCCAATTGAATTCTGATTTAGTTGAACAATATCATGATGCTGATACTAAAGCTGTGATAGTAAGTACACCATCAAACCCAACAGGAACTACAGTTAGTAAAGAGCAAATTCAACAAATACAAAATATTTGCGCTAAAAAAGGATCAACGCTAATTGTTGATGAGATTTATCATGGCTTAATCTATGAAGATAAGACTCCATCAGCTGTGACCATTTCAGATGAGATTTTTGTAATAAATAGCTTTTCAAAATATTTTGGAATGACAGGGTGGCGCCTTGGATGGATGGTTGTTCCGGAAAAATATATAGATGCTGTAGATCGTTTATCGCAAAATGTATTTTTATCAGCTCCAACAATATCGCAATATGCTGCTATAGAAGCATTTAATATAGAAACCATTGAGATCTTAGAAGAAAGAAAGGAGATCTTAAAGCAAAGAAGGGATTATCTTTTGCCGCAGCTGCAAAAGATAGGGTTTATAATTGAATCTACCCCTCAGGGAGCATTTTATCTTTATGCTGATTGCAGTAAGTTTACCAATGATAGTTATAAGTTTTGTTTTGAATTATTAGAAAATACTGGAGTTGCAATAACTCCAGGTAAGGACTTTGGTAGCCATAATTCAGACAAATATGTACGCTTTGCCTATGTCAGCAACTTGGAAAGATTAACCCTTGGCGTACAGAGGTTGAAAGAATATTTGGGGTAACCACTTAATTTAAACAATTAGTGGTTAAAAAATATTCAACAGGCGCTCTGATAGCCTTGCTCAAACATATAGTCGATATATTTGGTTATCAATTTTATTTTTTTCTTTTCAGGCTTATAAAACTCAAGACCAATTTGCATATGCCCAGCAGGATGAGTTAACTCAATTATATGGGTAACACAGCATATTAAATCTATGGTTTCTAGGGTTTTGGTTTTTGGGTTTAGAATTGGTATGGCAATCGCTACTTGTTCATTACAGTAGAAGGGGACATCGCTTTTTATTGCAACTCCTCCTACTGAAAGGTTTTCACAAGTTACTGTTGCTGACTCCCCGCATTGTTTGAATATGGTGATTTGTCCATCAAACCTTATTCGTTGGTGACGTCTTCGCTCCCGCATAGTCTGACACCTTTATGTAGTTATTATTTTTTGAGTTTGGACTATTGGAAAAGGAATTGCTATGAAACAGTTCTCAGCTAGTCAAAATCCCTAGTTCTGATCACTACATCATCAACTTCGCTAGTTTCTTTAGCGGTGGTAGATGGCGTTTCAACAGAGTCGTTTGTGATAGCTGGTGCATCAGTATTTTCGTTACTAATCTGCTTTATTTGTTGGTGATTCTCTTTCCAAAGCAGAGTGGCACCAATCACTGCGGCAGGCATAACTAAAAAATTTAGAATTGGGATCATCGTAAGAACCGAAGCAGCGGCTCCAAATCCAAATGAAAGAGCCCTCTTTTCAGCTAATTTTGCTTTTAGATCTTTAAAAGAGTGATTGTTGTTTCCAGCTGGAAAATCACAGTACTCTACAGCTAATACCCATGCTCCGAAAAGGAACCATAGCGGTGCTGCAATAATGTTAACTACAGGAATTATCGAAATAATTATTAATGGTATTAGGAGCTTGCAGAAGTATAAGATCTTGCGAACTTCATGCAGTATTGCTGTAGGGATCTCTTTAAATAAAGATGTTTCTGTATCGATTACTGGCTTTTCGCTGTAATACACCTCTTCAGTTTTTTCGGATAGACGGCCGTTGAAAGGTGATGCAATTAGGTTTGCAACAATGGTATAAGAGAATGAAGTTACTATCAGAGAAAGTACAGAAAATAATATATAGAGTAGAAATTTAAGTACGCTTAAAAAAATGCCTGCAACCCATGCTAACCATTCTGGCCAGTCATTTAAAGCAGACTCGTTCGGCATTATCCATTCTAATAAGTCACTAAACTGATAAAACGCAATTACAAGTATAATGCTGAGGATAGCAAAGCTGATAATCGCAGGGACTAAGACGAATCGCTTCAGACCTGGTCTGGTTATTTGCCCAAGTCCCTTAAAAAAATAGTTTATTCCGGTTATAAAATCGCTAATCATGTAGCAGTTATAAACTATAAGTATACTGGTTGTCTAGGTTCCCAGTTTTCTGCGCGGTGTTCTGCTGAGACTGTAGTGTAGATTCCGCCACGAACATTGAACTCAGCTGTTACGCGCATGAAGCGAGGGTCACAAGCTTTTACAAGGTCTTGTAGCATTTCATTAGTTACTGCTTCATGGAATGCACCAGCTTCACGGAATGACCACATGTACAGTTTAAGTGATTTAAGTTCTACACAAGTTTTGTCAGCGATATATTCAATAACAATTGTGGCGAAGTCAGGCTGGCCAGTTTTAGGACATAGGCAAGTAAATTCAGGTATCTCGATTTTGATAACGTAATCATTTTGTTGCTGAGGGTTTTCAAAAGTTTCAAGTTCTTTGCTTGGCTGTGATCCCATGTTAATGATCCTCTAGTTTTGTAACAATTAGAAAAAAGGCCAATCTCAAAGAGGTTGGCCTTTTTAGGAATTTGGTGGGGTGCATAGGAATCGAACCTATGACCTGCGGATTAAAAGTCCGTTGCTCTACCGACTGAGCTAGCACCCCGTTTCACTGCAATTGAGCGCTGCATTCTACAGAGTTTTTTTTGTATTGCAATAGCCAAAAACGCAATTTTTTAAAAAAAAGTAAAAAAAATGAGGTGTGTTTTTTAGGGGTGGAAAAAGGTTGATAAAACCAGTATTGATGGGGTTGTGTGGGTTTTTGAATAACCTCATGTACAACTTAAGTTTTCATCCATGTATAGGTGTGGTTTATGTATATTGCTGAGATAGTAAAATATAAATTTTATTAGCCAATAAAAAAACGGCAATTAATTATGATTGCCGTTTTGGTATGAAAACTTAAGTATAAATAAAGTTATTATTGTAGTTGTTGCCCCTGAACCATTGAACCTATCAGTTGCTCAACAGGTATCTCTAGACCATTTAGATTTAGCATACCTTTATTTAGTTGTACTGAACCTACAATGTTATTAGCTTCAACCTTGATAATATTTTGCGCAGTTAGAGACTCAATTTTAGCTTTGACGTTATTGTTTATTAACTCAGTAACTTCGTCTTCAGTTGCTTTTTCTCCACTTAAAGCTAGATCACGCCTAACACTCTTTTTTGCATCCATAGCAAGTGCCATCTCAACTAATGAGGTAGGGATAGAGATATTGGCATCTATTGAGATTAGAGGAATAAGTTCGAACGGGTTTTGTGGCATTGGTTTGCCTTCAAGGTCTAGAACTATTTTGCTATGTCCATCAATTTTTCCTTGTGGGGTGTTTAAACTAAGTGCGCTTATCTCAATTTCAGGCCCACGTTGAAGTAGCTTTGGAAGGCCTTCCATTAGTTTTTGTTGCGCAATGAAAATAGCTGCTTCAGGAGGTAGTCCTTGTTTTGCCATCTCCTGTTTTGCCAGTTCAAGTTCTTTGGCAATTGCTTTTATTGCTTCAGCATCAACTTTTCGTAGATCTAGCTGAAATTTTGCAGGACCATATTTGTCACCGTTGTAGTCAACATCTGAAATGGAAAGTTTTACAAAGCTAGAAAAGTCATTTCCTTCAATTTTATTTCCAGCTCCAAGTGCGAACTTATCTACGCTCCCTATAACTTTCATTCCCATTTGGTTTATATCAAACTTTGCATTATCAATTGTATAGCTGGCACTGGCATTAATGAAACTGCCATCTGCGAATGATCCTTTGGCTTTACCTTTGATACCATCAATTAAAAACCATACGTTTTTACTATCGACAGAAATTCCGCCTGCATGTATTGATGAATCGAAAGAGTTTGTAGTTGTATCATGTGCAACGATTGATTTTGCACCAGTCCATTTAACACTTTCTTGAGAATCTCTTGGATTTACGAAATTTATTGGAGCAATCTCCATAGTAGTCTCTACAAGACCTGAGAATGAAACTTTTGAGCGAATTTTAAGTGGTTCAGCTCCTTGCCATACCATTGCAAGAATTCCTTGTATCTCAGGAGTTGGCTTTACTTTTGTTTCGATAAAAGCTGCTATAGGAGCTGCTGGATCAAAATCAGGAGCTTTAAATGCAAATGGACCATGATAGATCTTATGCTCTAGCGGGATAATAATTGGTTGGTCACTTGGAATGATTTGGGTTTTTGCAGCATCATTAAGCTCTTGTGTATTGATGCTGATTTCAGCTTCAATAGTTGATATAAGAAGCCCCTTTTCATAATTCTTTATTTTGTATGAAACAACCTGTTCACCAGTTGTTTGCTTCATAGATTTTTCAAAACTTTCTTTAGCAAGAGAACCTGACCATGAATAGGCCCCCGCTCCTAAAGCAGCCATTATTGCTGCGATTACAACTAACCCAATGATTAACCCTAATAACTTTTTCATTGTTTGCTCCATTTGTGGGTATTTCCTGAAATTACTACCATAGATAATAGTGATTGCTGGTTGGAATAGCAATTAATCATTACCATCCAGAAAGAGGGAGTTTGTCGCTCCCTCTGTTGTGCTTAAACCTGTGTTTATTATAGTGTTAAGAGATTACATTCTGTTTGTTTTTACACTTGTATTACTGGTTTTACCATTATTGTTACTTTTGTTATTTGATTTTGGAGGTGCTACAACTTTAACACCATCTTTACCCTCGATCTCAAGAAGCTCAATATCAAATATTAGTGTTGAATTTGCAGGTATTGCTTGTGAAGGACTGCGTGAACCATATGCAAGTTCTGATGGTATAAATAATCTCCACTTACTGCCTACCTTCATCATTTGTAGTGCTTCGGTCCACCCTTTGATTACGCGATTTACAGGGGTGGTAAATGGTTTTCTGCGCCCATAAGATGAATCAAAGGTAGTTCCATCAATCAAAGTGCCTTTATAGTGTGCTTTAATAGTATCTGTAGCTTTTGGTGATGCGCCTGCCCCTGGAGTGATTATTTTATATTGCATGCCAGACCTGGTTTGTACTACACCTTTAACTTTTCTATTTTCAGCCATGAATCTTTTGCCTTCGATAAGATTTTTTTTGGCTATCTCTTCTTTTTCATTTGCCTGTAATTTTTTAACCGCTTTCATGGAGTTGTCCATTTGAGCGTTTGATAGCCTAGGCTTACTTCCTACAATGCCATCACGAATCCCAGAAAAGAGAGACTCAATATTAAATCCATTAAAATTGTTAGCGCGAATGTAACGCCCCATTTTTATACCCATGGTATAACTTGCTTTTCTGGCATCTGTATCTAGTGTATTTTTTTTAGCAAAAGCGCTTGATGATGCTGTAATGATGATTCCTACGGCTAGCACATTAATTATTAGTTTGGAAAGCATTATTGGTCCTTTATTAAATCAGTCTTTGGCGCTGTTCTTAAGAAATTATAATTTAAATATTAAGCAGTGATTATAGGATTCAATTTGTAAAAAGTCTCATATAAAAATTATGCTTAATATTAGCTGAGTCTACCAGAGAAGTTATTGGCTTATTTTTGGCGTAATTTCAGGATTTATAAGGTTCTTGGGTCTATAATTAGTTGTGAAAGAAATTCTATAAAAAAGTCTCGGGTTATTTATTTTAATGTTACTGCAAACAATTATTAAGAATGTAAAAAAGATGGCTATTCTGAACAGTAGTTTATTCGCAGTAAGTCTTTTTTTTAGCTCGTTATCTTATGCTGTTGAACTTCCTGGTTTACTCGTCGATAAACAATGGCTTGCAACCAATATGGATAGTTCTGATTTGGTTGTTGTTGATGTTAGGCCAACAGAAAAGTATAAACATAGCCATATTCTTGGTGCCTACAATATAAGTGTTGATAAGACATACTCATCTCAAGGAAATCAAATTCGTTCAATTCGAGCTATGCAAAAGCTTTTTGAGAAAGCAGGAATATCAAATAATAAGAAAGTTGTTTTATACGATGAAAATTATCTTGATGCAGCTCGGGTGTTTTGGTTGCTTGAGGTTTTTGGTCACGTTAATAAAGTTGGAATACTTGATGGTGGTTTTCCAGGCTGGATTAGGTCAAATCTTCCTCAGTCTAGTGATATTTATGAATCAAAGTTGGAACTGTTTAGGCCAACAGTTGACCCAGAAAGGTTTGCAACGAAGATGTCTATGCTGCTTGCTTTAGAAGGGGCTGATATGGTTGTTGTTGATGCAAGAGATAAGAAAAAGTTTCATGGTGCTGCAAACAATAGTGAAAGTGGAGATAGAGAGGGGCATATTCCAGGAGCTGTAAGTATACCTTGGAATGAAAATCTAAGTTATCTAGATGGAGTTCCAAGAATTGCATCTGTTTCGCAGCTGTCAGAGGTATATAACCAAGTTAGCCAAGATATTGCAGTTTTTATATATGATGATGATGGGAAAAAAGCAGCTATAAATTATTTCGCGCTACGTTTGATCGGCAAGAAAGCTGCAGTTTATGGTGCTGGATGGAATGAATGGTCTAGAAACATATCTCTTCCTGTAGTTAAGTTTGGGTCTTTAAACAAATACGATGATTTAGAATGATAGCTGAACATAAAAATAAATCGGTTATAGGTAGATATTTTGGACGTTTGTCTATTCAGACAAAGTTAGCGTTAATTATTTTAGCGGCTTCAGTTCTGGTTTTGAGTGTTGGATTTGTATCCATTATTTTTTGGGATGTTAAATCTATTCGTAAGGATGCATATAAAGAAACACAACTTGCTGCCTCCATCCTTAGCCAGGATATGGTCAAACTATTATTATTTGATTCTGCAGATATTGCAGCTGATGCTGTTATCAAACTTAAAGCTTTTCCAAATATTGAGAACGCAGTTCTTTTTGATAAAAAGGACAATGCAGTTTTTCATTACCGTAAAGAGATAGAGTCGCTATATACACCACCTAGCATCGATGGTATGGAGGAATTCGCCTACCATGATGATTACTTCTTTGTTTTTCTTCCAGTTAGATACCAGAACACTAATTTCGGCAATCTTTTCTTCCGGGTTTCAACTGATAGTCAAAAGCAGAAAGTATTCGGATATTTTAAAGTTGTAATTTTAATGATTCCGTTACTTATGGTGTTATCTACATTTATTGCAATTAAATTCCAAAAAATCTTCTCTGCTCCAATTCTGCGTTTAGCTCGAGTTATCAAAAAGGTTTATGCCACACATGATTACTCACACCAGCTTGAATTTGATGAAGAAAATGAGATTGGCGAGCTATATGACGGCTTTAATCTGATGCTTGAGCAAATAGATTTTAATACCAATAAAGTTCATACATCTAGTCAAGAATTAGAAAGATCAAACCAGCAGTTAAAAGCAGTAAATGAACATCTTGAAGAACAAAAATTTGCTTTAGATCAGGCGGCAAAGGTTTCTATATCTGATGCAAAGGGAATAATAACCTATGTGAATGACCAGTTCTGCCATATGTCAAAGTATTCTCAGGAAGATTTGTTGGGGCAGACATATCAGCTTATAAGCTCAGGTTATCATACCAATGAATTTTTTGAGGAGCTTTGGTATTGCATTAGCAATGGTAATGTGTGGAAAGGTGAGATAAGAAATAAAACTAAAGATGGAAAGTTTTACTGGGTTAATACCACTATCGTTCCTTTTTTAGATAAGAGTGGCGCACCTTATCAATATCTATCAATTCACTTTGATGTAACTGATAGGAAGTTTGCTGAAGCATCTTTAGTTGAAGCAAAAGAGATGGCTGAAACAGCTGTAAATGCACAAACTGAATTTGTCAGCACTATGAGTCAAGAATTACGGACCCCTATGAAGAGCCTGCTTGAAATACTTAATAGTATTTTACGTGAAGGAAATATTACAGACTTGGTCAATGAGCGGGTTAAGGTTGCTCACCAGTCTGCTAGCTCTCTTCTGACTCTTTTTAACGATATACTTGATTACTCTAGAATACTTGCAGGAAAGCTTGAATTTGATTCTGTAGATTTTGCCCTGCGAACATACGTTGACGAGATTATATCCAGCTATAGTGAAGAGGCTGAAAAGAAAGGGGTAGAGCTTGGGGCTGTTTTTTCTAGCTCTATACCTCCAGTAATGAAAGGCGATCCAACTAGAATTAGAGAAATAATCACAACGTTATTATCAATTGTAATTGGGTATGTGAAATATGGAGCAGTTTCTTTAAATGTACGATCACACCATCATGAAGATGGAGATGAGTTCTTATATTTTGAGATTAAATCGTCCTCTTTAGTTCTTTCGTCAAACTTAAAAGAAAAAATATTGAATGCCTTTACCCAAATTGATGGATCAATATCACAAGTATTTTGTGGTGAAGGGATGGGACCAGCACTTAGTAAACAGTTTATAAGGATGATGGGTGGTGAATTTGGCCTTGAATCAAACCAAGATGACGGTACTAATTTCTGGTTTTCAATGAGAATTGGTGGAGCTGTGGGTCGCGCAGCTAAGACTCTTGTTATAGATCAATCAATAGTAAAAGATCAAAATGTGTTATTGGTTTCTGATGATAATGATGAGTTAGATAAATTTAAACATGCCTTGTCTAATAAAAACTATAGCTACCAAATTACTAGGAGTATTTCTGAGGCTTTGAAACTAATTAATGCGCCTGGTTCAGATAAGAATAAGTTCGATATAGTAATTTTTAGTATGAACCTTCCATTAAATGTATTGCTCGAAGCAAGTAAAAACATCAAGTCCAATCCTGCTGTATCTAATATGGATTTGGTTTTATTAAGCATGGGAGCTCAGCGTGGTGATGCTGAAAAAGCAAGGCAAGCTGGATTTAATGGTTTTTTCACTAAGCCAATAGATATAGATTATTTAGTAGAGCATCTAGAGGTAGTTGTTTCGATGCGAGATAACGAAGATACCTTAATAACAAAGCATGTATTTATGGAGATTGACGAATCACATAAAAAACGTGTGCTTTTGTTTGCACAGAATAGTTCCACAATTAACGAAATAACCAAAATGACAAAGGTGTTTGGAATTGGTGTTGATCTAATAGATGTAGATGAACAGTTAATAAGCTGTGAGAACATATATTCGCTTGCCTTAGTTTCACCATCTAGAGATGAAGCTGAAGGGGCAAGGGCTGTTAGGTTTATTAGGCAGTTTAGTAATAGCGGTCACCCACTTCCGCTTATAGCAGTACGTGGAAATTTAAAGGGGAGTGATAAGGAAATTTGCGAAGCAATGGACGTTGATGACATCCTAACTAACCATCTTTCACGTGAAGAGTTGCTTCATATATTTAAGCGGTGGATAGTAGGTTTTAAAGCCAAAGGTGAGTCATAATAATATTGAATTGATAGAACAAAACAATAACTACTATGTGATAATTTAAAAATCGTGAACAATATGAATATAAGGGAGTTAAATCATGGATGAAGATGAAGAAAATGTTGTATTAAAAGATGGTCCAACAGATGAGTTGCACAAGTCAGTTTCTAAAACAGGACTTATTATCCTTGGTATCGGTCTTTACTTGCTGTTATTTCCTTTATGGGACGTTATGGTTGAACTGGATAAAGCAGAGACAGAAATGCTTCCAGTTAAAATTGAGTTCGCGCAAATAAAGGAAGATGGAAAGGAGTTAGCTGAAGCCGACCCTGAGTCCCCTATGGTAGTTGAGCTTAAGGAGAGGGAAGCCAAGGTTCTAGCGGACTTGCGTGAAAAGATTACAACCCATAAATTCTTTAAGAAGAAATTTATAGTTTTTGTAATTGTTATGGCCTTTTTGTTATTGGTGGGTTTTATAGTAACTATTTTTGGTTTGATAATGTGTTATGACTATAGATCTAAATTTAACCCTCCTGAACCGGATGAAGAGGAGAGCGAAGAGGGTGGAGAAGAGTAGTTTGTAAGAAAATTCTTACAATGATTCGAGAATAATGCCAATTTTATTATTCTGCGATCTAGTTCATACTTTATTCAACATTGAGGAACGCTGAAACACGGCATTTGCAGGAAGCAATAGGTTAAGGATAACCAGCCAATACGAAAATGAATTTTGTAGTTTCAGAAAGCTTTCAAGGATTAGAAGGCGAAAAGGATAAACATAACCCCTAAAGGAATTAGGGGTTTTTGTTTTTTAGGGGATTGAAAATTTAAAATAACGCTTTCACTCCCTGCAAATACAACATCTTATCTAACTCATCTCGCATAAATATTGATTAAGAATAATTACTTTAGCCTGTATATTTTTTGCCCTCCTGGCTGTACAATCGTTATCCCGAATATTTTAAGCTTTTTACTAATGGATAGAGTTCGAGTAAAAATTTGTGGAGTCAAGACCGCTGAAGATGCACAGTGCGCTGCAAGGTGTGGAGCTGATGCTATCGGTTTGGTTTTTTGTGACGGTAGTCCTAGAACAGTGACCGTGGAGCAGGCGAAAGAGATCATTGCAGACCTGCCGCCATTCGTTTCTGTAGTTGGATTATTTATGAATACTCCAAAAGATCAGATCGAAAATGTATTAAACCAAGTAGACTTGGATATTATCCAATTCCATGGTGCTGAAACGCAGCAAGAGTGTTGTAGTTATGGTTTGCCTTACATAAAGGCAGTACCAATGCGCGGTCCGGATAAGCTACTTGAATACCAGAAGATATTCCATGACTGTAAAGGGTTTGTAGTTGATAGCCATGCTCCGGGAGAAGCAGGTGGCTCAGGTGAAACATTTGATTGGAAAATACTACCAAAAGATTTCTCAAAGCCGTTATTGCTTGCTGGTGGATTAAATCCAGATAACGTAGCGCAGGCAATAGTTGAAGCAAGCCCATATTGTGTTGATGTCAGCAGTGGTGTCGAATCGAAAAAGGGCGTAAAAGATCATGATAAAATCGCAGCATTTATAAGAGGCGTAAATAGTGTCAGTTAAAAAATCCAAAGATATGGACTTAAAAGATATAGTTTTTAGTGAACACCCTGATGCCGGTGGGCATTTTGCTGAGTTCGGTGGCATGTATATGGCAGAAACCTTAATGGATCCAGTTTTGGAACTTAAGGAAGCCTACAACAAATACATGAAAGATCCTGAATTCCTAAAAGAGATGGATAAAGATCTTGCCTACTATGTTGGCAGACCTTCACCTCTTTACTATGCAGAACGTTGGAGTGAGATGCTTGGTGGCGCCAAGATCTATCTAAAACGTGAGGATCTAAATCATACTGGTGCACATAAGGTAAATAACACTATTGGCCAAGCTTTACTCGCTCGCTACATGGGTAAGAAAAGAGTAATTGCTGAAACAGGTGCAGGGCAGCACGGCGTAGCAACAGCTACTGTAGCAGCAAGATTTGGTATGGAATGTGTTGTTTACATGGGCGAAGAGGATATTAGGCGCCAATCAATCAACGTTTACCGCATGAAGTTACTTGGAGCCAAGGTTGTTTCAGTAACATCTGGATCAAGAACTCTAAAAGACGCATGTAATGAAGCGATAAGGGATTGGATCACAAATGTAGATGATACCTTCTATATATTTGGTACAGCATCTGGTCCGCACCCTTATCCAGCTATGGTTCGTGACTTCCAATCAATTATTGGCCGTGAAGCAAGAGAGCAGATTTTAGAGCAGGATGGCAAACTTCCAGATGCTATCGTTGCTTGTGTTGGTGGCGGATCAAATGCAATTGGTTTATTCCACCCATTCTTAGAAGATCGTGATGTTAAAATTTATGGTGTTGAAGCTGCAGGTCACGGAATTGAAACCGGAGAACATGCCGCCCCACTGACAGCAGAAGATACAAAGCAAGGTGTATTACACGGAACCAAGACCTATGTGATGTCTACAGAAGATGGGCAGATTATTGAAACCCATTCAATCTCTGCAGGACTTGATTATCCAGGTGTTGGACCAGAGCATGCTTGGTTAAAAGATATTGGTAGAGCGAATTATGTTGCAGTAACAGATACCGAAGCGCTTGATGGGTTTCATGATCTTACTCGATATGAGGGGATTATGCCTGCACTTGAGAGTAGTCATGCAATTGCTTATGTGAAAAAACTTGCTCCAACAATGAGTAAAGATGAAAGTATTGTTGTCTGTTTATCGGGACGTGGAGATAAAGATATTCACACCGTTGCAGCACATGAAGGTATTGAGCTATGAGTACAATAAACGCAAGTAGAATCAAAGGTTGTTTTGAACAGTTAAAACAGCAAAGTAAAAAAGCTCTTATTTCATATATAACAGCAGGTGATCCAACCCCTGATGTCACAGTAGATGCTTTGCATAGTTTGGTAGATGGTGGTGTAGATATCATCGAGATTGGTGTGCCTTTCTCTGACCCAGTAGCTGATGGCCCAGTGATTCAAAGTGCTTGTGAAAGAGCGCTTGAGCACAACGTTTCTCTTAATGATGTTTTAGAGATGGTTAAGCAGTTTCGTCAAAAGGATGATAAAACCCCTATCGTACTAATGGGGTATCTAAATCCAATTGAAGTTATTGGCTATGAAACCTTTGCTCAAAGAGTTAAACAGGCTGGTGTTGACGGTATAATTTCAGTTGATATGACACCGGAAGAGAGTGAAGAGTATAACGCTGCTTTAAAAGCTAACGAGCTGGATCCAATCTATTTGATAACTCCTACATCTCCAAAAGAGCGTATTGAGTGGATATCATCAATGGCAAGTGGTTTTATCTACTATGTATCTGTTAAAGGTGTTACTGGATCGAGTAAATTGGATGTAAATCAGGTTGCAGAAAAGTTGAATTTAATCCGCTCCATAACAGACTTGCCAATAGGTGTAGGTTTTGGAATTAAAGATGCAGAGTCAGCTGCATTGATCTCTTCAGTTGCTGATGCAGCAATTGTAGGTTCGGCATTGGTTAAAATACATGCTGAAAATGAGCAGCAGCCAGCATTAATTCCAGATAAGTTGCATAAACTTGTATCAGGCATGAGACAGGCAATAGATGCTCAGCAATAGGTTGGTAGTGATAGTATAGTTGCCGGATAGTTAAGTCGAATTAGAGATATTAAGATAGGATAAAAAAGATGAATTGGTTTCAAAAGTTAATTCCATCTAGTATACGCACAGAGGGAACTTCAAAGAAAAACATGCCTGAAGGGTTGTGGAGTAAGTGCGATTCATGCGCATCAATACTTTATAAACCAGAGCTGGAAAAAAGCCACTGGGTATGTCCAAAGTGTGATAACCATATGCGTATTGGTGCTCGTGAACGTTTGGTTCTTTTCTTTGATAAGGATAGCGTTACCGAAATTGGTGGTGAAGTTCAGCCTAAAGATACCCTAAAATTTAAGGATCAAAAAAAGTATAAAGACAGACTGTCCCAAGCACAGAAGGCAACTGGTGAAAAAGATGCACTTGTTGCTATGAGTGGCAAGATAAACGGAGTTTCTGCAGTTGCCGCATCATTTGATTTCCGCTTTATGGCTGGATCAATGGGTAGTGTTGTTGGCGAGCGTTTTGTCCGTGCTGCAAATGTTGCTTTAAGCTCAAAAACACCCCTTATATGTTTTTCTACAAGTGGTGGAGCACGTATGCAAGAAGCGCTTTTCTCTTTGATGCAGATGGCAAAAACTAGTGCTGTTATAGCAAGGCTTGCAGATAACGGCATTCCGTTTATTTCAGTATTAACCAACCCGACTACTGGTGGTGTATCAGCTAGTCTTGCAATGCTTGGTGATGTAAATATTGCTGAGCCGAATGCACTTATTGGTTTTGCAGGACCCCGTGTAATCGAACAAACAGTACGTCAGAAATTACCTGAAGGGTTTCAGCGTAGTGAGTTCCTGCTTGAACATGGTACGGTTGATATGATTGTTGATAGACGTGAGATGGGCGATAAAATTGCGCAGATAATTTCTATGTTTCAAAATCAACCATCACCTGATGTACCACAATTACCAGCTGCAGTTTGATTTAATATATAAATAGCTATTCGACTTTGGTTTGTTTTGAACGTAGTCGAAGAGCTCTAATCTATTTCTTAGTTCCCATGCTTTTGCATGGGAATGCATACACCATAAATAATTATAAATAGCTATATCATGACAAACCACCGCTTCTCAAATCTCTTCGATTGGCTCTCCTGGCAGGAAACCCTGCACTTTAAAGAGATTGACCTGGGGTTAAATAGAGTTGATGCGGTACGTGAAGCTCTAGGAATCCCCCAAAAACTTAATTCAATAGTTATCACCATAGCTGGAACCAATGGTAAGGGCTCATCTCTGCGATTGCTGGAAGAGATATGTAAGGCTCAAGGTTTAAGTGTAGGAAGTTACACCTCACCCCATATTGAAAAATACAATGAACGGATAAAACTCAATGGTGAACCTGTTGCTGACCTGACGATATGCAATGCGTTTGAACGGATTGATGCCTGTCGTAAAGATACAAGTTTGAGCTATTTTGAATTTGGAACATTAGCAGCATTAGAGGTGTTTAATAATGAGAAACCAGATGTAGTTCTGCTTGAAGTTGGGCTTGGTGGTAGGCTTGACGCGGTAAATATAATTGATTCAGATATCGCTTTGATTACATCTATCGGGATGGATCATATGGATTTCCTTGGGGATAATCTTGAGGATATCGCACGGGAAAAGTGCGGGATTATGCGCAAAGATGCATTTGCAGTTTGTGGTGAAAGAGCTGATATCTCATCAATTAAGACAACAGCAAAAAACGTTGGTGCAAAGTTATTAAAGATTGGGGAGCAGTTTGATTTTGAAATAACTGATGATAAGTGGAGTTGGCAAGACCTAAAGTCTGGAGAGATGGTTTTAGATTTATGTAAGCCATTTATGAAGGGCGAACATCAATATCAGAACTCGGCAGCAGTTTTAATGATAACGCAGCTTATAAATCAATTTTATGATATAGAAATTTCAAAAGAGGCAATAAATACAGCTTTGAGCTCTTACTATCTTCCGGGGCGAGTTGAACTCATTGAAAAAGATGGAGTGGAGTGGATTATAGATGTGTCTCATAATGTCGATGGGGTGCAGCGCTTAGCTGACTTTATCTCTACTCAGCAGTGCTTGGGAGATACCTACGCTGTTTTTGGACTCCTGAAACGCAAAGAGTTAGAACCAATTGTCACGGCAATGGATAGTTGTATTGATAAATGGCTGTTAACTGAACTTTCTGATCATGATAGTTTCACAAAGGGTGAATTGTTAGAGCGAGTAACTCCAATTGTTTCTTCAGTTGCAGTAAAAGCATATACAGAATTTGAGCAGTTATATAAAGATTTATTACAGCAGGTTAAAGCTGGGGACAGGGTAGTGCTTTTTGGTTCATTCAGGATGGTTGAGGCATTTAGTAAATTAAGCTAATCTAGCAAACAATAAAAAATATTGGAGAGGACGTTGAAGCAAAGATTGATCGGTGCAGCAGTATTGATATCACTAATAGTGATCTTTGTTCCTATGTTACTTCGCGGGCCAGTTGAAAATCGTGTGGTTGAAGTTCCGGTTGAGATTCCTCCAAAACCATTTCAGGTTGTGGGTAAGAAAAAGCCAGATCAAAGTGCTGAAAAAATCATCCATAGTATTCCTGAACAAACATCACGTAAGCCTGTTCTTGTTGAAGAAGATGAACGAAATACGAGTAAAATAGCAGGTAACAAAACAACAGTAGCAGCTGAAAAACCAATCAAAATGGTTGGTGATAAAGAAGCTAAACCAACAGTAAAAACAGAGCTTATAAAAGAATCAAAAAAGAATATTGTTGAGCTTGCATGGGTCGTGCAGGTGGGTAGTTTTTCAAGTTCAAAGAATGCATTGGCATTGCGAGATAAGCTAAGAGTTAAGGGTTATCGAACCTTTGTAGAATCTATAAATGCTACATCTGGTAAAATGTACCGGGTAAGAGTTGGGCCAGAACTTGATAAAAGTAAGATTGAAACTGCACAAAAGAAGTTAAAGCAAAAAGAAAACCTTGCAGGACAAATTATTAAACATGGGCAGTAATGCCAGAATGATTAACTAGGAAGATAAATGGTTTGGATCGATATAACTATTTTGGTAATTGTAGGGGCTTCTGTCCTTATTAGTGTTATACGTGGATTTGTAAAAGAAGCTATGTCATTAGTGGTATGGGTTGCTGCATTTTGGGTGGCGATAACATTCTCCGCGCGGCTTTCAGCTCTTCTTGCCCAATGGATTAGCGATCCGATGATACAACGAGTATCAGCCTATGTAATACTATTTGTTGCTACGCTTATTATAGGTGCAATTATAAATTTCATTATTGGGCAGCTGGTGAAAAAAACCGGCCTCAGTGGCACAGATAGAATGATTGGAATTGTATTTGGTTTAACCAGGGGTGTTGTTATTGTCTCTGCACTGATAATTCTATCTGGATATACTACATTGCCTCAGTCTCAGGTATGGAGTGATTCTATTTTTATCAAGCAAGTTGAGCCCGCTGTTGAATCTGTGCGTAAGGTGCTTCCTGAAGACATAAGCCAATATCTGAAATTTAAACAATGAAAGCTTTTTGCCTAGTAGTTAAAGTTATTAATTAATTAGAAAAATCACTTAGATTTTGAGACTGGAAAACTATATAATCCCCAGCTCATAATTATCCTGTCTATACTTATCAGTACAGATTAATTTAATGTATGTTATGCAAGAACCACAAATCAATGCTCCAGGAGTCATCATAGAATGTGCGGCATTATCGGAATAGTTGCTCAGGGCCCTGTTAATCAGGAATTATACGACGGCTTAACAGTCCTTCAGCATAGAGGTCAAGATGCTGCTGGGATAGTAACCTTTGGTGATGGAGCAGTTCATCTTCGTAAGGGAAATGGCTTAGTTAAAGATGTATTTGAGACTGAGCATATGCTGGCTCTGGAAGGGAATATTGGGATAGGACATGTGCGTTACCCAACAGCAGGTTCGTCTAGCTCTGCTGAAGCGCAACCATTTTACGTAAACTCTCCATACGGTATTTCTTTAGCTCACAATGGCAACTTAACTAATGCTGAAGAGCTGAAAAGAGACTTGTTTCTTGAAGATCTAAGACATATTAATACTGGATCTGATTCAGAGATTCTCCTGAATGTATTTGCCCATGAGTTAGCGCGCCAAGGTAAGCTAAAGATTGGTGAGACAGAAATTTTTGAAGCGGTTGCTGGAGTTTATCGCCGCTGTAAAGGCGCATATGCCGCAATAGCACTAATTAATGGTTATGGCATTGTTGCATTTAGAGATCCGAATGGTATTAGACCTATCTGCTATGGCAAAAGACAAAACGGAGATAGTTTTGAATATGCAATTGCATCGGAAAGCGTTGCTCTAAGTTCTTTAGGGTTCGAACTTGTTCGTGACCTTGAGCCAGGTGAAGCTGTCTATATTCGTGATGATGGTGAAATAGTAACTGCAAAATGTGCTCCAAGCACAAATAAGTCTCCATGTATTTTTGAGTTTGTCTATTTTGCACGACCAGATTCAATGATTGATGGAATCTCAGTGTATAAGTCTAGGCTTAGAATGGGTGAGATGCTAGCTAAAAAGATCCAGAAGGATTGGGTAGACCATGATATAGATGTAGTGATGCCGATTCCTGATACCAGTAGAACAGTAGCTTTACAACTAGCAAACTCTCTTGGTGTTAAGTATCGAGAAGGGTTTATGAAAAACCGATATATTGGCAGAACATTTATTATGCCAGGTCAAAAAATCCGTAAAAAATCGGTGCGTCAAAAGTTAAATGCAATTCCACTTGAGTTTAAAAAGAAAAATGTACTGTTAGTAGACGATTCAATTGTGCGAGGAACAACATCTGAGCAAATTATTGAAATGGCACGTGAAGCTGGTGCCAGAAAAGTATACTTTGCTTCTGCGGCACCACCAGTAAAGTACCCTAATGTCTATGGGATAGATATGCCAGTTGCAAGTGAGCTTATTGCACACAACCGTACAGTTGACCAGGTTTGCGATGAGCTTGGTGCAGATAAAATGATCTACCAAGATTTGGAAGATTTAGAAAAGGCTGTAATCAAAGATAGTAAGAGTGGAATTGAAAGATTTGATTCTTCATGTTTTTGTGGGCTTTATGTAACTGGAGATGTAAGTAAAGAGCTACTTAGTTATCAAGAGCAGTTGCGCGCAGATTCGGTCAAACAGAAAAAAAAGTTGGGTGATGTTAAGTTAGTAGATATACATAATAAATAAGAGATTTATATAGCATATCGACTGTTTATATCAGTTAATTTTAGAGGGCAGTTTATAAACTGCCCTTTTTGATTAGGTCAAATATTTATTCTAGGTATAGATAGATGCTATACTCAGGTTTGCTCAATTTGTCAGATATTGAAGATTAAATATCTGGTGAGCGAATGGATTACATAAAGCTAAATTTATAAAAGAAAAAGGAAGCATAAGGGTGTTTGAGTTAATAAAATCCGGCGGTTGGTTAATGATCCCTATCATCGCATGTTCAATCTTTGCGATGGCAATTGTTTGTGAAAGACTTTGGAGTCTTCAGCGTAAAAGAATAATTCCTAAAAATCTTGTAGCCCAAGTTTGGTACAAGGTTAAGAATAAACAGATGACATCTTCTGACCTACGAACTCTTAAAGAGAGTTCTGCTTTAGGCCGTATGCTCGCTGCAGGCCTTTCAAATATTCACGGCTCGCGTGAAGTGATGAAAGAGTCTATTGAAGACATTGGCCGTCATGAAGCGTATAAACTAGAGAGATTTCTTACCAGCTTAGGTACTGTAGCTGCAATATCTCCTCTGCTTGGATTGCTCGGAACTGTGATCGGTATGATTAAGGTGTTTACCGCTATTTCTACAGTTGGTGTTGGTAATGCTGGTAGCTTAGCTAGTGGTATTTCAGAGGCTTTAATTACAACAGCTGCAGGGATGACAGTTGCGATCCCTTCTCTTATCGCATTTAGATTTCTTCGTGGAAGAGTTGATGGCTTAGTTGTCTATATGGAGCAGGAAGCCGTTAAACTTATAGAAGTTATTCACGGTCAGAGAGCTAAAGATAAGGATTTTGACGGGGACAAAGAATAGTGAAATTACGTCAGAGTCGCAGAGAAGATCCTGATTTAAACATGACTCCATTGATTGATGTGGTTTTTCTACTGCTTATATTCTTTATGATAACCACTACATTTCAAAAGGAGTCTGATCTTGAATTAAGCCTCCCTGAAGCTAGTGGTGAACCAGTTGAAAGAGATGAAACGGCATTTGAGCTTGTTATCGACAAGAATGGCCATTACTACATAGATGAGAGTAAGGTTATTGGTACTGATGTTGAGACACTTAAAAACGCATTATCTAAATCTATTCTCGGGAAAGAGGATATACCATTTGTTATAAGAGCTGATGGTGAAGCTAGTCATCAATCAGTTATTTTTGCAATGGATGCAGCTAGCCAGCTTAATATCAGCAAAATTGCCTTTGCCACAACATTATCAGATGAGGATGAAGGTCAATAGGTCATGATCGATATTGGCTATGATGAATAGAGCTAGACGAGAAAAATTTTGAAGCAGTGGCTGCTTAAAAAATGGTCAACAAGAAACTGGTTAACAATTGTATTGTTGCCAGTTTCTTTGCTTTACCGTGTAATTACCGCAAAAAAAAGAAAGAACTTTCTTAATAAACCACCTGTAATAAATAAGGTTCCTGTAATTGTAGTTGGCAATATTTATGTTGGTGGAACAGGTAAAACCCCAGTAGTTATATATCTTGTAGACCTTTTGCAGAATCATGGTTATAAGCCAGCAGTAATCAGTAGGGGTTATGGAGCTAAAATAGATCAGCCAATATTAGTTACAAGTGAGTCTGTAGCTAGTGAAGTTGGAGATGAACCTTTACTGATATTTAATAGTAGTAAGATTCCAGTTGTAGTAAGCCCAAAAAGAAATAGTTCAGTTAGATATATTTTAGAAAAAACTGAGTGCGATATAATTATCAGCGATGATGGTTTGCAGCATTATGCTTTAAATAGAGACCTTGAAATAGTTGTATTTGATGCCCAGAAAGGTATCGGAAATGGTTTTCTTTTACCGTCTGGGCCATTGAGAGAGCCATTCTCTCGGGTAAAAACTGTTGATTTCACCTTGGTTAATGGGAAAAACTCTTTTATTCAGGGGCATAATTTTGTTCTCTCAATTAAATATGCGCAAAACATGGTTACTGGTGAGAAGGTTAAATTAAATGATTTGGTTGCTGAGAAAGTACATGCTGTAGCAGGAATTGGTAACCCAGCTAGATTTTTTTCCGCACTTAAGAGTAAAGGGTTTAATGTAATAGCTCATGAGTATGCAGATCACTACCCATATACAGAGAGAACCTTGGATTTTATTGACGGATTTCCAGTGCTTATGACAGAAAAAGATGCAGTAAAGTGTAAAGGGTTTGCCAAGAGTGATTGGTGGAGTGTTCCTGCGGAAACCGTTTTTGAGAATAGTTTTGCAGAGCAATTTTTAGATAAGTTAAAACAAGTAGAAAGTACAAGGCAAATAGAAGATGCAAGATAATCTTAAGTTCAAAATCGCAATTCCTGCAAGATATCAATCAACTAGGCTACCAGGTAAACCATTGCTTGATATTGCTGGTAAACCAATGATCCAGTGGGTTTATGAAAAGGCAATGCAATGTGGTGCAGATGAAGTTGTAGTTGCAACAGATGATGTGCGTATTGCAGATACATGCAATAGTTTTGGAGCAAGAGTTTGCATTACAGATCCAAATCATCAATCAGGAACTGATAGGTTAGCTGAACTCGCAACTATTTGTGGTTGGAATAAAAATGATGTTGTAGTCAATCTACAGGGTGATGAACCATTAATACCAACTTCATTATTACTACAGGTTGCTGGTAACTTAACTAATAATACTGATAGCAGTATTGCTACACTATATACTCCAATTCACGAGCGTGAAGAAGTC
This sequence comes from Gammaproteobacteria bacterium, assembly GCA_033852135.1. Classification (GTDB taxonomy): domain Bacteria; phylum Pseudomonadota; class Gammaproteobacteria; order QZLD01; family QZLD01; genus QZLE01. The sequence goes on from JAWSVB010000022.1 coordinate 29,749, forward strand.
ACTGATCCTAATGTGGTTAAAGTGGTAAAAAGCAATTCTGGTGAAGCATTATATTTTAGTCGTGCCCCAATTCCTTGGGATCGTGATAATCTAATTTCAGATTCTGAGATTAAAAATTATTATTATCGTCACCTTGGCATTTATGCCTATAGAGTCGATTTTCTATTGTCATACTCTAGCCTTGATTCATCATACTTAGAAAAATATGAATCATTAGAGCAGTTAAGAGCTCTTAGTAACGGCTATAAAATACATATTGAAGAAGCGGTAGAACTTCCAGGAATGGGAGTTGATACAGCAGAAGACCTGGAAAAAGTTAGGGCTAAATTGATTAATTAGATGGTTTATATTAAGCGTAAAGTTTATTTGTAAATTAGTGGTCTCATAAATATTGCTGAAGCGGTTTTTGTTTTAAACTTTTTACCGTTAAACCTTTTACTATTAAAGATGGAGGGTAGATGATAAAAATACTATTTGTATGTATGGGGAATATCTGTAGATCACCAACAGCTGAAGGTGTTTTTCAGAATTTAATTGAACAAAACTCGTTGTCTGGCAAGCTAAAAATAGATTCGGCTGGAACATATGCATATCATGCTGGTGAAGCTCCAGATAAACGGGCTATTTCTGCAGCTGCAAGTCGAGGAATAGATATATCCCAACAGATAGCCAGAGCGGTTAAAGAGCAGGATTTTAACGATTTTGATATGATTTTAGCTATGGATAGAGACAACCTTGATGTATTAAAGGGGATGGCTCCAATTAACTCTACAGCTAAGCTTAAGCTATTTCTTGATTATGGGTCTAATGGGAAAAATAAAGAGGTTCCAGATCCATATTTTGGCGGGACAAGTGGATTTGAAATTGTTTTAGATCTTATTCAGGATGCTTCGCTGGGTTTGCTTAAAGAAGTTAGGTCAAAATTGTGATATTAGTGAGCTGTAATCTTACCGGGAATAATTGATATTCCCGGAAAATAAGCTGAGTAAAAATATCTATAAATATTAAGCTCAATGATTTTTAATATTGTTTTTATTATTAAGCTCAATGATTCTAGAAATGTCATTTTGTTCTGATAAGGTTTTGAAATCATTGTTGATTTCATGCTTCATAGACAGCAAGATGTCATCAGATAAAACGCTTCTAGCTGGTTGCTTAATGTTTCCACCCAGATCAATAACAGTATTTTCATATCCAGGAAAAAACTCATTTAATTTTACATCGATAACCATATTTTATTCTCTAATTATATAAATCTTAAACAAAGTTAAAGGAAATCCCTTAAACCCCTTTATAGAAAAGACTAGCATAGGCTAAATTGGCTACCAGAGAAGGAGTTCACAACTTTTCATCTTGCCTTTTTAGGAAAAAATCATAATTAATTAGCATCTAAAAAAGTCATAAATAACAGTGTGTTGTTGTGGTGCAAGTATTTGATATTAAGAATATTATCAACAGGTGATTTTTGTAATTGTGAATTGGTTGTCAGTTTGTTTTGCAAAAAATGTAGCTTATAAGTTTAGCTAATATATAGTCTGCTCTGAAATTACTATATAGAGTTAAAAAATGGTTGTTAAAAGAAAGGTTTTTTTAGAACCATTATTAGACTAAAACGGTAAAGGATTAATAAAAACTTAATTTGTGTCTAAATTGATTTTCTACAGGAATGTTAAACGGTTCAAAGTAACTAAAGGCTGTTATATAGCTGTATCCTATAAAAGATGCTATATTTTTGTCACAAAGATAGAACAAAGAAAGGAATAATGGTCAGTAAGACAATAAAAATAATAATAACCATGTTTATTATCCCGTCCTTTTTTTATATTCCGTCTTCTTTTGGCACGGAAATTATTGCTAATTCTAATCTATCCCAAGAAAAATTATCTATACGTGAAGTACGGTCAATATTCAGTTTGAAGCTTAGGCAGTGGAGAACTGGTGAGAGAGTTATTGTAGTTTCATATTCAGATGAAGATGGTAGCGAAGAAGAAGCACAACATGAACAATTTTGTAAGAATGTACTAAAAATATTTCCTCATCAGCTACAGTTAGCGTGGGATAGAGCTACATACTCTGGAATTGGTATTCCCCCAAAGAAAGTTGATTCTGAGGAACAAATGATTGAGTTTATATCCAAGACTAAAGGGGCAATTGGATATATTGATAGTGAGAATATTGATATTGATTCTACAGATGGAATCAAAGTGATTGAGGTTGATTAGTGGGTGTTAGCTTAAAATGAAAGCTGTAACGCAGCAGAAAAGACTATTTTTGAGTTTGAAGTGGAAAGCATTTCTACTGACAAGCTTGATATTGTCTGCGATTTTTGGCGGGCTGACATTTAGCAATCACTATTATTTAGGGCAACAGTTTGAAACCAAACGTAAAGAGATCCATCAAAGGCACAGTCAAGAGATACAGGGGCTGATTCGACAGTCCGCACAACGAATCCAGCAGCTAGCTGGAACCGTTATTTCAATTCATGGAATGGCGGCAGCAGTTGAGAAAAAAGATTCTGCTGGTGTGAATGATTCTTTTGATGCGTACTGGTGGCAGTTGCAGCTTGATAGCGGTATTGATTCAGCAGCTATTTTTACAGAAGAACTTGAAACCTTGGGAAAGTGGGGTGTACCTAATATTCCTGATTCCCTTATCAAAGACACTAAGAATCAAGAACGGCCAAACTGGATAGTAAATTGTTGGCTTACCTGTGAAATTTACGTAGCTGTTCCGATGCTGATAGATGGTCGCAAAGGTGGAATAGCTGTATTTGGTGCACCACTGCTAGATGTTATTCTTGATTTTAAAATGTTCGCAGGTGTTGATGCTGGGATTATTGTATCAATAGATCAGCATGAGGTGATGTCTGAAAGGTATCTGCCAGATTGGAATGTTGATGTTGTAGCTATTACACAACCAGAGAGAAGCCTCTCGATCATCAATAGGGTTGCGAATAGATATGATATGTTGTTTTTGGAGCATGATTCTGTTCTAGAGCACACTAAAAATAGACAAACTGATGAAGTTGTTGCAGTAAGTGATGTTAAGCTCCTTCCGCTTAGTGTTTTCTCGCAGTTAAATAAAGGGTTCTTGATAACCATTTCTGATGTGACAGAAGATGTTAAAAAACTGGAGAATGCTAAACAGGAAAGTAAACTTCTTGGTGGTGGCGGTTTATTAGTTGCTGAACTATTGATGCTGTTTATTCTATGGCGACCAATGTCTCGTTTACGCTTTACGGCATTATACCTTCCTTTGCTTGCTCAAAATTCATTTGAGAAGGTTCGAGAGTCACTAACCAAACAATCTAAAGATACTTTATTTCAAGATGAGAGTGATATCTTAAATAATACAGCTATTGCTCTTTCACATCAGTTAGAGGGGCTGCAGGTACAGTTGCATCGGCGTGCTGAACAGCTGCAAGAGCGAGGTCGTGAGCTTGAGGCCGAGAGAGATTTTGTAACTGGGTTATTGAATACTGCCCATGCTCTTATCCTTACTCAAGATGAAGATGGCAATATCTTGATGATAAATCGCCATGGTGAGTGGATAACTGGTTATACAGAGGATGAGTTAGTTGGTGGTTCATTTACCAATATTTTGCCGCGCAATGCACTTCTGCCTGATCTATCACACCAGCTTGAGGATCTAATTATTGGCAAGAGATCTGAGCTTCACCATGAGGCAGATCTTGTAACCAAAGATGGAGAGAGTCTGCATATAGCATGGTACCACTCAAGCTTATCGGATAAGGGGCAAAGGCATAAGATTCTTACCATAGGTCTAGATATTAGTGAGAGAAAGCAGGCTGAAGATAACCTTGGTTGGCTGGCATCTCATGATTCGCTTACAGGTTTATTTAATAGACGCCGGTTTTCAGAAGACCTTGAACGCGTGATTGAAACCAATCAACGTTATGATCGCGTAAGCGCACTTTTGTTTTTTGATCTAGACCAGTTTAAAGATGTTAATGATACTAGCGGGCATCATGTTGGTGATATGTTGCTGAAGAGGGTTTCTGAGGTCTTAAAAAATACAGCCAGAGAATCAGATATCATTGCTAGGCTCGGTGGCGATGAGTTTGCAACAATAGTTCAAGAGATCGATCTTGAGCAGCTGGGGCAAACAGCTGATCGTTTTTGCAAAGCACTCACTATGATTGAGGTTTCAGGTGCAAACCAAATTCACCGTGTTTCATCAAGTATTGGTGTTGCCATTATTCCAAAACACGGTAAGAACGTAGAAGAGGTTCTAGCTAACGCTGATATCGCTATGTATCAGGCTAAAGAGAGTGGTAGGAATTGTTGGCATATTTTTGATGACCGTGAACATGGAAAAGAGCGTGTACACGAAAGAGTTTATTGGAATGAGAAAGTTAAACAGGCTCTCAATGAAGATGATTTTACTACATACTTCCAGCCAGTTACTTGCGTAAAAACCGGTCAAGTTTCTTACTATGAATCGTTATTAAGAATATTTGATGAGAACCATCGTCCATACCCAGCATCAAAACTAGTATCTGCTGCTGAAAGAAGCGGGCTAATCCAAGAGATGGATGAACGTGTGATTGAAAAAGTTATCGCGCAGAAAGCTAATCTTGAGATTAGAGGTATCGATGCAAGGTTATCAATCAATGTTTCTGGCCTCTCATTCAGAAATATTAACTTGCTGGATCACATTAAAAAGTGTCTTACCCAGCTGGATGTAAATCCACACTCAATAATATTTGAAATTACCGAGACAGCAGCAGTTGCTGATATCGGTGCTACAAGTGATATTATTCGTGGTATTAAAGAGATGGGGTGTAAATTTGCGCTTGATGATTTCGGCGTGGGCTTCTCCTCATTGTATTATCTAAAACAGCTTCCAATTGATTATATTAAAATTGATGGCTCATTTATTAGGCATTTGCATGATGAGCCTGATGATCAAGTCTTAGTGCGTGCATTGGTTGAAGTGGCTAAGGCCTTTGGGCAATACACAGTTGCCGAATATGTCGAACATAAAGAAACATTAGATTTGTTAAAAGAGATCGGTGTTGATTTTGCGCAAGGGCATTATATTTCACACCCTAAACCTGTTGATGAGATCTGGTCTTAATTCTTGTCTATTTTTCCAAATACTGCGTTATAGCTTCAAATTTACTCAGTCATTTACTAAAGTAAACTCCTTCGTAAATTATTGCTATGCCTTGTCTTTGAAAAAATATCATATAAATAATGCCATTGTTATATTATCTACCAATCAATTTTTTTAACATGCTTTTGCTTTGCCTAAGCTGCGCTCATGACGCTTAAATAGTATTCGCTAATTTATAGATCAAAATAATTAACATGTTAACTAACTGCAATTTCCATAGTAAATTCTTGTTACAACATGTCTTTGAAAAAATATCTTGCGAATTAATCATAAATAATATCAGTACACTATCCTCGTTTTCTTTTGCAGTACTTAATTTTGCTGTGTACAGCACAGCTTAAGTGCGTTCATAAAGCTTATTAAGAAATAATTTATGGGAAATTAGTTGGTTAGGAAATACTGCATAAATGGAGTTACGGTAACTCTTGTTAATATCCACTTAAAGAGAATATAAATTATTTTGTGACCTTATAACGGTTATAAGTAAATAGGGGTTGTCTGGTATCCCATATATATAGATAATAGGGAACGAATTTTTCAAGCAAATGAATAGATAAGGTAATAACATGACCAAAGATACAGTTGGGATAGTAGGGTACGGTTTATACATGCCTGAAACAGTAATGACTGCTGCTGATGTTGCTGCTGCAACAGACGGAGCGTGGACTGAAGAAGCCGTTGAGCAAAAGCTTGGATTTAAGAAAAAGCCGGTTCCTGGTGATAACGATGGTACTCAAGAGATGGGTGCAAGAGCTGCTCAAGACTGCCTTGATAGAACAGGGGTAGATCCATTAGATATCGATCTTTTACTATGTATTGGTGAAGAGTATAAAGAATATCCATTGACCACTTCTGGAATTTATATTCAGGAAAAAATCGGAGCTAAGAATGCATGGTCAATCGACATTCAGCAACGTTGTAATACAACTGTTGCTGCTCTGAAGATGGCTAAAGATATGATTATTGCTGATGATGATATTGATACAGTGATGATTGTTGGTGGATACAGAAACGGCGACTTTATCGATTATAAAGATCCTGCTGTATCATTTATGTTTAACCTTGGTGCTGGTGGTGGCGCGTTGATTCTTAAGCGTAACCATGATCGTAACCTGGTTCTTGGCTCTCATATTATCACTGACGGTAGTTTAGCTCGTGATGCTGGTGTGCTTTATGGTGGAACTGAGCATCCAATTGAAAATCTTCCTGAAGCTGAATTAGCTAAAGTTCGTGAGAACGGTAATCTTTCTCTAAGAGTTTTCGAACCTGAGCATATGAAAGATCGTTTGAATGAAGTTTCTATGCCGAATTGGTTTAAGTGTATTGATAAAGCTCTTGATAAGAGTGGATACAAAAAAGAAGACCTTGGCTTCTGTAATGTTCTTCACTTTAAACATTCAATGTATAAGTACATGCTTTCTGAGCTTGGTCTTACTGTAGATCAGTCTGTATACCTTGATGAGTATGGGCATATTGGTCAGATTGACCAGTTCATTGCTATGTATGAAGGTGAAAAGCAAGGTAAGCTTGAAGATGGAACCCTAATGGTTATCATCGCTGCTGGTATCGGTTATGTTTGGGGTGCAACCATTGTTAAATGGGGCCCTGCTGACGCTTAATTCGCTACGCGCAAAAGATAGCAAATATGTAAATGAAAAGGCAGCTCTTGTGAGCTGCTTTTTTGTTTTCTAAATAGAGTATTTATACTGATAGATATCCTAGGCATAAATTCATACTAATAAAATCTCTTATAAAAGCTGGAATCTTTACTAATTAAATACCAGCAGCAAATTATATATATCTAATATAATTTAAGAACTTGCATTGTTCCGGCATCCTCTTGCCGCTATGGAACTTCCTTGCCGATTTATTGACTAGGGTGATTGCCTTTTCAGTAGATTACTAATCTCTTAACTTTTTAAAATTAAATCCCTTGGTTGAATTGCTGATGTGCTTATTATGCCCATAAGCTCCTCTAGTATTAGTAATTATAATTAAAAACAAATTGTTATTGGTTTTGTGTGTGGGTAAGTAATGGTGGTGTGGAGTTTGTAAAAGTGATTTTGGCATATCTATTGCTAGATAGTAATCGAGAGAAACCAAAATTGGTTTTTAAGAAGAGATTTAAAAGGGTTAATAGTATGGCAATTTCATTCGATAAAGCATTTGGAATACAGGAGCAGGCTCTTGATCTTCGTAGTAAGCGTAGTGAGATGATCGCTTCAAACCTCGCTAATGCTGATACACCGAACTATAAGGCCAGGGATTTCGATTTCAAAACTGCTCTTAGCCAAGCACAAGGTGTTCAACAAACATCTACAGCTAAGGTGGATCAAACAAACGTCAAACATTTGTCACTTGATGCTGGTCGCTCTGCTAGCGTCTATGAAACCCTATATAGGAATCCTATCAGCCCATCTCTTGATGGGAATACTGTTGAAACTCATGTTGAGCAAGCTAACTTTGCTGAAAACTCTATTCAGTATCAAGCAACTCTAAACTTTTTATCTCACCGAATAACCGGTTTGATGAGCGCCATTAAAGGAGAATAGTAATGTCACTGTTTAATGTTTTCAATATTGCTGGTTCTGGGATGCAGGCGCAAACAGTGCGCATGAATACCACCGCTAGTAATCTGGCAAATGTTGATTCAGTTGCCACAACTCCAGATGAAGCTTATAAGGCCAAGCATCCAATTTTTGCATCTGTATTAAATGCGCAGATGACTGGCGGTGTAAAGGTTGGAGAGATATACAAAAGTGATGCAGAAAATATGATGCGTTATGAACCAAATAACCCTATGTCAAATGAAGATGGTTATGTTTTTCAATCAAATGTTAACTCAATTGAAGAGATGGTGAATATGATCTCTGCTTCACGCTCTTATCAAAACAATGTTGAAGTTATGAATACATCGAAAGAGTTGTTAACTAAAACTCTGGCACTAGGTAAATAGGGAGTAGGTTATGACGAGTATTTCAGATATTGCTTCTATCGTTAATGGTAACTCAACCACTACTGATTCAAGTAATTCAAATGAACTTGGGCAGGAAGATTTTCTTAAACTGATGACGGTTCAGTTGCAGAATCAAGACCCTTTTAAACCGATGGAAGATGGTCAGTTTATTGCGCAGATGGCCCAGTTTAGTACGGCCTCTGGAATCGGTGAACTGCAAGAGTCATTTTCTGAATTCGCATCATCAATAAATGGAAACCAGATTTTAGAATATTCAAATCTTATTGACCGAGAAGTGATGGTTAATAGTGACGTTGGTTATTTTGACGGTTCTGATGATTTAACGGCAAGTATTAATGTGCCAACTTCACTTTCTGGTCTTAGTGTAAAGGTTTACACCGAAAGTGGTGCTTTAATTGATTCTGCTGAACTCGGACCGCAATCTGCAGGTCAGGTGGAATTTGAGTGGGATGGCACTGATAGTAATGGTGCAGAGATGCCTGCAGGCAAATATAGAGTAACAGCAGAAACGCTTTATGGCGGAGAGACACACGCTTTAAGTGCCAGCGTTATGGCTAAAGTAGAGAGTGTAAGTTTAGGAGTAGGTGGCAGGCCGCCAAATTTGAATTTAGTAGGTATTGGGCAGGTTAGCACAACTGCGATATCTCAAATTAAATAGAAATATATTAGTACAGTAAAAGTATTTTAATAGGAGAATTAATATGGCTTTTTCAACCGCACTATCAGGATTGAACGCAGCGTCCTCAGATCTAGATATCGTTGGTAACAATATTGCCAATAGTAATACAGCAGGGTTTAAGGCATCTCGTGGTGAATTTGCAGATATATTTGCCGTAAGTAACCTTGGTGTTGCTGGTAATGCAATTGGGCAAGGTGTGGCGCTTTCAAGTGTTACTCAAGAGTTTGGGCAGGGTCAGTTTGAGTTTACCGGCAGTACATTGGATATGGCGGTAAACGGTGATGGCTTCTTCCAGTTAAGTGATGGGGCTGTGGATACATATACCAGAGCAGGCGCTTTTAGTATGGATCGTGAAGGGTATATTGTAAATGCTTCAGGTTTGCGATTGCAGGGTTTTCCTGTTAATTCAGCAGGTGCTATTAGCTCCAGTACACCGCAGAATGTGCAGATTGATACTGGTGTTTCTAATCCACAGGCGACAACTGAGGTAACAATTGCAGCTAATATTGATGCATCAGAAACAGCCATTGCCGCAACTATTACCTTTGATACAGCAGATCCAGCTAGTTATAACCACTCAACATCTACAACAGTATTTGATTCTCAAGGTGAATCCCACCAATTGACTACATATTATCGTAAAGAATCTGCAAATACTTGGAGTACGTATACTTATGTTGATGATACGGTTGTACCACCTGCACAGTATGACCCAGCAGCTGTACCTGCACGCCCCAATACTTTTATGACACTAAGCTTTGCTAATGATGGTTCTTTGAATAGTGTGGATGATAATGGAACAACGATCAGTAATGGTGTATTGCCATATGGCAATTTCGCCATTGCCGGTAAAGACCCTTTGGTTGTTCAAGTTGACTATACATCGTTAACTCAATATGGCGGTGATTTCAGTGTGAATGCCTTGTCGCAAGATGGTTATTCTACTGGTGAGTTTACCGATCTTGATGTTGATGCAGAGGGTAATGTTTTTGCTCGATTTTCTAATGGTCAGGCAACCACTCTGGCTAAAATTGCAGTAGTAACCTTCCCAAGTGTTGGTAATTTAAGGCAGGTGGGTGATACAAGTTGGACTGAGACATTCGCCTCTGGCCTTCCGATTGCAAAAGAGCCTGGAAATGCAGGTGCAGGAAGAATTGAATCTGGTGCATTAGAACAATCAAATGTTAATTTGACTGAACAGCTGGTGAAGATGATCACTGCGCAACGTAACTTCCAGGCTAACGCGCAGATGATTAGTACGTCTGACCAAGTAACACAAACTATTATTAATATTCGTTAATTGTATTTAATTAACTTTCTGTTAATAAGGGTTAAGAAGAGGAAATAACTATGGACCGTATGCTCTATCTAGCAATGAATGGCGCTAAACAGATTATGATGGCGCAGCGTAATAATTCTAATAACCTTGCGAATGCAAATACCACAGGTTTTCGTGAGGATTTGGATACATTCATGAGCAGTCATGTGAACGGTCCAGGTTATGCTGATAGAACATATGCGGTTGAGCAGTCTGTTGGCTCAAACATGAATCCAGGGGCAATGATTTCTACTGGGAATGATCTTGATGTAGCAGTAAAAGGTAATGGCTGGTTTGCTGTACAGAATGCTGAAGGTAATGAAGGCTATACCAGACGCGGTGATTTTCGAGTTTCAAACCAAGGATTTTTAGAGACTGGCGATGGGAAACTGGTATTAGGTAACGGTGGGCCAGTATCGATCCCTCCTGCTGAAAAAATTGAGATTGGTGTTGATGGAACAATATCAATTATACCTCTAGGGCAAAACGCCAATACTTTGGCGGTTCTTGATCGTTTAAAGTTAGTAAACCCAGTTGATAATCAGATAGAGAAGGGTAAAGACGGACTTTTTTATAGTAAAGATGGCAATCAATTGGAAGCCGATGCAGCAGTATCGGTTCAAACCGGTGTTCTTGAATCAAGTAATGTAAATAGTATTGGAGCGATGGTTAAGATGATAAACCATGCCCGTGCCTATGAGATGCAGATTAAAGTTATGAAGGCAGCGGAAGATAATGACAGTGCCAGCTCTAGGCTGCTAAGGTCATAGTTGATTGTTAAGATCTTAATTCTAAAATAAATTCCATTCCAAAAAAGTTGGCCTACAAATTGCAATTTCAGAAGAGAGGGCTAATGCAGTCAAAATTTTAGCCCTCCAAATGTCATCTGGCAGAAATATCAAAATTAAGATTTAAGAGAAAAGATAGAATAGAACAGGAGAAAGATTATGAATCCAGCACTATGGGTAGCAAAAACAGGGTTAGATGCGCAGCAAACACGTATGTCTGTTGTTGCTAATAACATGGCTAACTCGAATACAACTGGATTCAAAAAAGATCGAGCTGTATTTGAAGATCTAATTTATCAAAATTATCGTCAAGCAGGTGCATCAAGTTCATCAACTACAAATATCCCTTCGGGTATAAATATTGGTACTGGTGTAAAAGTTGTTGCAACCCAAAAGATGCATACTCAAGGAAATATTGCCCACACAGGAAATTCGTTGGATATCGCCATTACTGGTAGGGGCTTTTTCCAAGTACAGATGCCGGATGGGAATGTCGGTTATACCCGTGATGGAAGCTTTCAGTTGAATAGTAGTGGGCAGGTAGTTACTTCTAGTGGATATCCTCTAGAGCCTGCAATAACAATATCAGATACCGATGTAGTATCAGTTACAATTGGCTCAGATGGTACTGTCGAAGTGCTTGCATCGGGTTCAGCCTCTCCAACTAGTGTTGGAACAATTCAATTAGCAGATTTTGTAAACCCAGCTGGCCTGCAGCCAGTTGGAGAAAATCTTTTTAAGGAAACAACAGGTAGCGGATCTCCAGCAGTAACGACACCTGGAACATCTGGTCTTGGAGCCTTGCAGCAAGGGTCACTTGAAAGCTCTAATGTGAATATTGCAGAGGAGATGGTGAATATGATTGAGACACAGCGAGCATATGAAACTAATGCCAAGGCAATATCAGCTACAGATCAAATGATGCAGTATGCGAATAATAACCTTTAAATACTAAGGTGAAATTATTATGAAAATATTAATGTCAGTTACTATTATGCTAATTTTTTCAGGTTGTATGGATATGAATTCACGTCCTGAACCAAAGGTTGAGAAACCAAAGATTAATTGGCCTAAACCGCAAATGAATGGCTCGATCTTTCAACCTGGTAGAAACATGTTAGTTTTTGAAAATAGAACTGCTAAGCATGTTGGTGATATTTTGACAGTAACATTGCAAGAGACTACCAAGGCATCAAAAAAAGCTACAACTGATGTAAAAAAAGATACCTCTCATGATATATCTGCATCTGCAATATTCGGCAAAACTCAGCTTGGGGATGGTTTAGCTACTACAGTAAGTGGGGCAAAATCTTTTGGTGGTGAGGGTTCATCTGATCAAAGTAATAATCTAACCGGTGAAATTAGTTGTATGGTTGTGAATGTATTGCCAAATGGCAATTTAATGGTTTCAGGTAAGAAAAAAATCACCCTTAATCGTGGCGATGAATATATAACAATTTCAGGTATTGTACGTCCCGATGATATTGATGGTGATAATAAGGTTTTATCAACCAGAATAGCTAATGTTGAGATTGCTTACACTGGTCGTGGTGAAATAGCAGAATCAAATATGATGGGCTGGCTGTCTAGGTTCTTCCTAAGTCCTCTGTGGCCATTTTAATAGGGGCAACATAATGAAATATATAATTAAAATAGCAATAGTATTTCTATTTAGTATTAGCAGTGTTAATGCTGAAAGAATTAAAGATCTAGCATCAATAGCTGGAGTTAGATCAAACCAACTTGTTGGTTATGGTTTAGTTGTAGGGCTTGATGGGACTGGTGATAGTGCCGAATTTACCTCACAAAGCATGAAGAGCTTATTAGCTGCTTATGGGATAACTCTACCAAGTAATGTTAAGCCAAAATCAAAAAATGTTGCTGCAGTAATGGTCCACGCAGATCTGCCAGCATTTGCAAAGAATGGTCAAAAGATTGATATAACTGTAGCTTCCTTAGGTAGTGCCAAAAGCCTTCGTGGCGGTAGTTTATTGATAACACCTTTAAAAGGTATTGATGGGCAGATATATGCAGTTGCTCAAGGTAATTTAGTAGTTGGTGGATTTGGTGCAGCTGGATCTGATGGTTCTAAAATCACTGTAAATGTTCCAAGTTCTGGAAGAATTCCTAATGGAGCAATGGTGGAGAGAACTGTAGCGAGTCCATTTGCTATGGGAGATCACTTAACATTAAACTTACACTCCCCAGATTTTACTACAGCTAAACGCCTATCTGAAAAAATTAATCACACTCTTGGCCCAGGCTCCGCAAAGGCTGTGGATGCAGTTTCAATCGAGGTGTTAGCACCAAAGGATACTAATCAGCGTGTTAGTTTTGTATCTTTTCTTGAAAACCTTAAATTCCAACCAGGTGAGGCTGCAGCTAAAATTATTGTGAATGCGCGAACCGGTACGATTGTAATTGGGGATCATGTCAAGGTTATGCCTGCAGCAGTAACACACGGTAGTTTAACAGTAACTATCTCCTCAGATCCAATTGTTAGTCAGCCAAATGCTTTTTCAGAAGGTGAGACAGCAGTTGTTCAGGATAGTGATATTCAAATTACAGAAAGTTCAGGTCCAATGTTTCTTTTTGATTCTGGGGTAGAGCTAAACCAGATCGTTAAAGCGGTTAATCAGGTTGGTGCAGCTCCCGGTGATTTGATTGCAATTCTTGAAGCATTAAAGCAAGCAGGCGCACTGCGAGCTGAACTAATTATTATCTAGTAGGTTAGTTGAAATGAGTATCCATAACACATCATCAAACTACTTTGATTACGGAGCCTTAAAAGGGCTTAAGCGTGATGCTGGTGATGGAAAAGATGATGCTGTTAAAAAGATTGCGCAGCAGTTTGAAAGCATGTTTGTGCAGCAGATGCTAAAGAGTATGCGCGATGCAAATATGGGCGATGATCTTTTTGGAAGTGATGCAGAGGATCAGTATAGAGATTTAATGGATAAGCAGCTTTCAATGGATATATCAACTGGTGGTAAAGGGTTTGGTATTGCTGCAATGATAGAGAAGCAGATTCTGCAATCTCAAGGAAAATTAGACCAGCCTGATCTTGATGCTAAATTGAAGTATGAACCAACTAGGTATTATGGTTCACCTAAAGGGTTTATCAACCCAGATAATCAGCAAGTTAGACCTGTGAGTAAACAAAACTCAAATATTTCTTTGATTGATAATGTTTCAAAGGTTAGCTCAAAGGTTGATTTAAAGAAGATAGAAAACTCAAACGGTAACAAGAAAGAGTTATTTGCATCACCAGATGAATTTGTAAAAGCTCTGTTGCCTCAAGCAGAGAAAGCAGCCAAAGAGATAAATGTAGACCCAAAATTATTGGTGGCTCAAGCAGCTCTTGAGACAGGTTGGGGGAAACATGTGATTCATCAAGATGGTGGTGAGCAAGGGTTTAACTTTTTTGGAATCAAATCCCATCGTGATTGGGATGGTAGTAGTGTCAAAGTATCGACTCTGGAATTCAGAGGTGGAATTCCTGAAAAGAGCGTTGAGAGTTTTAGAGTGTATGACTCAGCAGAGCAAAGCTTTAGTGATTATGTAGGGTTTCTTAAATCAAATCCACGTTATATAGATGCTCTACAGAATAGTGAAAGTCCAGAAAAGTTCACAAGTGGTTTGCAGCAAGCAGGATATGCAACAGATCCTCAATATGCAGAGAAAATTATGCGTGTATATAACAGTGAGCAGCTAAATAATATTTCAAGCTGAGGGTTTTAGTACCTAAGTAATTTAATAGAGAGTTACCTTAGGAATGAACATCAAGAAAACTAGTAATCTGCCGATATTATATTAGATGGCAGGTTGGTAAAAATGTCGTAGGTGCTTTGGGAAATAAACATCTTAAAGCGAAGTTGGAGAGAAGGCAGATGGCAAACTTATTCGGAATCAGCGTATCAGGTCTATTCGTTGCGCAGCAGAATCTGACAACAACATCTCATAATATTACTAATGTGAATACTGAGGGTTATAGCCGTCAAAGAGTCGAGCAGGAAGCTCGTACTCCCGTTCGATTAGGTGATAATTACGTTGGAACCGGTGTTATTGCTTCATCGATTGATCGTTACTACAGTGAAGCAGCAACAAATAGTTTGCGTGAATCAACTTCAGAATATGAAAAATTAACTGCATACCAAGAGATGTCGGCTCGCCTTGATGGGTTATTAGCTGATGAAGCTGCTGGCTTGAGCCCAGCTATGCTGAATTTCTTTGATAGTGTACAAGATCTAAGTAATGACCCATCTTCTATATCAGCCCGCCAGGTGGTTATAAGTAGTGGTGAGTCTTTGGCTGGGACTTTTAAGTTTCTTGATGATCGTATGGATGATATGTATCAAGATATAGATAGAGACCTAGCAGCTGAAGTGTCAGAAGCAAATGAACTAGCGAAGTCTGTTGCTGAACTTAATCGTCAAATTACAATTGTTGGAAATTTGCCAGGAAGTTTTCCGAACGATCTGTTGGATAAAAGAGACTTGGCAATATCACAACTATCAGAAAAGTTTGATATTACAACGGCGACACAAGATGATGGTTCGATAAATGTATTTATTGGTACTGGTCAGGTGTTAGTTTATGGAGCTACCGCAAATACATTAAGTACTGAGCCAAATCCATATGATACATCAAGAAAAGAGTTAGCTATTACTACTGGAGCTGGAGGTGTTTCAGTACAGGTATCTACATTTATTGATGGTGGCAGAATTGGTGGTTTACTGCAGTTTAGAGATGAGGTTTTAGATGAAGCTGCAAACGAGTTAGGTAGGGTTGCAATTGTACTGGCTGACCAAATGAACCAGCAGCATAATAAAGGTTATGATATGGATAATACCCTTGGTGCTGATATGTATACAGTTGGAGCACCAAAGGCGGAGACATCAAGAGATAATGCAGGAGCATTGTTTTATGAAGATGCAAATGTAAGTATCACTGATACAAGGCTGCTAACGGGGTCTGATTACAGAATTGATTATAATGGTACAGATTACACCCTTACTCGGATGAGTGATAATACTACATGGACTAGTGCTGATGGATCATTCAATGAAGATGGCCTTTCTATTCTTGCGCCAACCACAGCTGCAACCGCGGCTGGTGATAAAGCGATAATAAGGCCAACAGTAAATGGATCTTCGGCTTTTGAAATGTTGTTGACCCAACCAAAACAGATCGCTGCAGCTGCCCCAGTTGTTGCAAATGCAGCAAATGCTAATACAGGTACTGGGATAATTGAACTAGATCCAATTCCTGATGGATTTGATGCAGCTGGCAACTATGTTACTAATTTTGCAACTCCTGTTACGATAGAATTTACTGACCCTACAACCTATACAATTACCTATGGCGCAACAACTATTCCAGGGGTAGCTTACACTGCAGGAGCACAGTTTCCTCTTACAAATCCTCCAGATCCTGCTGATTTTGACCCAGGGTTTAGAATTAACATAAGCGGTGTGCCAGTCGCTGGTGATGAATTTACCATTGAACCAAATACTGATGGAGTAGGTGATAACAGAAATGCATCTTTACTAGGTGATGTTGAGACTAATAATTTTATCTTAAACCAGGAATCACTTCAGGATGCCTATAGCCAGTTAGTTTCTGGCGTGGGTTCGGTAACCCAAAGAACAAATATAAATTTAGAGGCGCAATTAGCTATGCTAGATAATGCGCAACAGGTAAAAGATCAACTATCTGGTGTTAATCTGGATGAAGAGGCTGCAAACTTAATGAAATATGAGCAGGCTTATCAAGCTTCAGCTAGGTTGATTCAGACAGCAGACCAGATGTTCCAAACTGTGCTTGGAATGTTTGGTTAACGCTTAGGAGTAAATTATGAGAGTTTCTACTACATTAATGCATAAACAAGGAACTGAGTCTTTGTTGCGTCAGCAAACGGAAACATTAAAAACTCAGATGCAGATTGCAAGTGGTAAAAGAATATTAACTCCATCTGATGATCCTGCAGGTGCTGCTAAGGTACTCGACTTACAGCAAGCTGTAGGTGTTATTGAGCGTTATCAAGATAATATTGGTGATGTGGAGAGTAGGTTGGCGTTAGAAGAGTCGATCCTTGATGGCGTAAATGATGTAGCTATCCGTATGAAAGAGCTAGCGATTCAGGGGGCAAATGGTACTCAATCACCCGAATCTATTAGAGGGATATCCGCTGAGGTTGAGGAACATGTTAAGTCATTATTACAGATGGCAAATACCACTGATGGAAATGAATACCTGTTTGCCGGGTATAAGAGTAAAACCACCCCATTCAGTGAAGCTGCTGGGGTTTATACCTATAATGGTGATCAGGGCGTGAGGATGACACAGGTTGGCCCATCCAGGCATATTGCAGAGACTGATTCCGGCTATGAAGTGTTTATGGATATCAAGGATGGCAATGGAACATATACCACTGCTCCAGCGGCAGGTAATACAGGTACTGGAATAATCACTGTTGGCACTGTAACGGATAGTACAGCATGGGTGCCAGATACCTATGAAGTCAATTTTCAGACCGATAGCACTGGAAACCTGGAGTATTACGTGGTTCAGGATCCGGGTGGCACTCCTACCCAGGTATCGCCAGCCCCAAACCTGCGGGCCTCTGCCGATACCGCTAACCTTGGTTCCGGTGCAATCACCCTCAATTTTACTGGTGCTGATGAGACAAACGCCAATTACTATACTCCGATCGATATAGTTTTTACCGGAGCTAACGCTTTCAATATAGTAAATGCCGATACCGGAGGTGTTATCGAAAGTGTTGCCGGCTATGTTATGGGAGATGATATTTTTCCTACTGTTGGTGGCTTTAATCCTGGTTATCAGGCTGATATTAGTAACGTGCCTCAGGCCGGTGATTCATTCACTATTGATCGCAATGCCACTACATTTACTGATGGTGATGCAATTGCATTTAACGGAATCGAATTTAAAGTAAATGGTGAACCTGAAGATACTGATAGTTTCACCATTAATGAGAGTACTAATCAATCGATGTTTGAGACTTTTCAAGCATTGGCAGATATCTTAAAGATGCCTCAGGAATCACCAGAAGATAGTGCTAAATTCCAATCAGCGATGGGAAAAGTTATGAAAGAGCTAGATTTGGCTTTGGATAATACTAATACCGTATTAGCTGAAGTTGGAGCTAGAATGAATGCCGTTGATACGGAATATGAAGCAAATGCAGGGGCGGTTTTAACTCTTAAACAGAATCTATCGTCAGTGCAGGATTTAGATATGGCTGAAGCGATAACAAAATTTGATATTCAGGTGATAAGCTTGCAAGCTGCTCAGCAGAGTTTTGCCAAGATGCAGGGGTTAACTCTATTTAACTACTTATAATTTTAAAATAACTGCTATAAATGCATGCAATAAGGGCAATCAATTTGATTGCCCTTATTTTTTTCTTATTTTTCTACTGGCGCAGTTAGCCCATTAAAAAACGCATTGGCCTTCGGCCTGAAGCTTACAAATGCAACAACTAATAGAATTGCTATCACAGGGATAATTGCAATTTTATCTGGGTGGGTAGCCATATGAACCCCTATTACAGCCAGGTACCATAAGATAAAAATTAATCTTGCTCCTTTGATGCGTACTATCATACCAATGCCGCAAAGGATGTTTATTAAGCAGCCGCCAAACATCACAATTTTAACAATCATCAGTGGAATTGGACCTGATTCTAAATTCTTAATCACTTGTGGATTGCTGAAATTATTCCAATTAAACATAAAAAGAACAATTCCGATGAGGATTAAAAGTGCGCATACTATTGAAAGTGAAAAAGGGCGTTTTACCTTTTCATTTGTAACTGCCGTATCAGACATAATTATAATTCTCCATTAGGCTTGGGGTATAGACCATTTAAGTTATTATTTTGCTTATTAATCCAATGAATTAGACTAAATTTTTACTTATTATATGAAACAGAGCAGGGTAAGGAAACAGCTAATCAATTAATTAGTTTCAGTGGAGAATATCGCACTGATTATTATGATAAATAATTATTAGCTGTTTTTATAATTGCTTACTATTTTGGCTAAGGCTCTTTGGCGATAAATTTTAGGCCGGCAACACAAATTGCTAATGGAACTGAATGAGCAGTACCAGAAAAATCATCTATAGAATCAAACTCAATCTTGATGGAGTATTTGCCATCTTTTTCAGAGATATTGATATTATTCCATCCAGCAGGGACCAAAGACATTGCCGCATCAATATTTTGTGAATATGACGGGCCAAAATAGAACCCCTCTTCATTATCATCTACAAAAATATTGCTTTCAAAGGCTGAGCTTACTTTGTTATAGGCCTCATTGGCTTGAGCTTTATGCACAGCTACATTAAGCATCCAACCACCTCGGTCTGTTGTTTCCAGTTTTTCTATCAGTTCTTTTACAAGCATATTTTAAACCTACAAATTATTGATTCACGAATGAAAATTTTAAAAGACATATATATAAAAATGGGATAAAAATAGAATTTGTCAATGGCGATAGTTTTAATAATTCATAATCGCACGTATTTTATCGATTTTTTGCTATCTAATTTTGGAAATCCTCAAGACAAGCATATAATATGTCAGATATTATCAATGTTATTGATAATTATAGCCGCATAGCGGTTATTAAATTGGATATTATTTATAGCTCAGTAAGAGCACACTACAGCTTGCCAATTTCACCTAATTTAGCTTTGTAATTAATTTGCACTATTAAAGCTGTGAAGGGTCAAAGAGGAAATAGCGATTATCAAAACGAGTGGATGTTGTTGATGCAAACAAAGTTAATGCAAAAAAGTTTAACGTTAGTTCTTCTAATGTTTTTGGGAATGTTTTCATGTAATTCGATAGCTACTGCAGCAAAAAAAGCAGAGCTTGAGCCATTTGAAAATTACTATCAACCACTTAGTTCAGAAAAGAGTTATCGCGCAACTGCTATTGAAGTGGTAGCACGCCTTGGGGCAGGGCATTATACCGAGCTCGCATTAAACGATCAGTTTTCACAAAAGATCTATGATAAATTTTTTACAGACCTTGATCCGATGAGGATGTTTTTTACCAATTCTGACATAGCTAAATTTGCAGAGCATAGCAAAAAGTTTGATGACTATCTAAGGCGCGGTGATACATCAGTCTTTTTTGAGATATATAACCTTTATTCGTATAAAGTATTGCAGCGTTATATAACTATAATTAAGAGTATCGACAGTGGTTTAAATTTTGACTTTACTAAAGATGAATTACTTCAAATTAACCGTGAAGATGAAAATTGGGCAAAAAGCGAAGTAGAACTAGATGATCTGTGGCGTAAGAGACTTAAAAATAGCTACCTCTCTTTAAAATTAGCAGGTAAAGAAGACGAAAAAATATCCAGCCTTTTACGTAAGCGCTATTTCAATAATCTTAATCAAATAAGCCAGATAAATTCTAGTGACGTTTTTGAAATGGCCATAAATTCTTATGCTGCTCTTTTTGGTCCACATACCCAGTATTTTTCTCCACGAAAATCTGAAAATTTTAATATTCGAATGAAGCTTTCTCTTGAAGGTATTGGTGCCCTGCTAAAGAAAGAGGATGAATACACTGAGGTAGTTCGGTTGATTCCAGCTGGACCAGCAGACAAGTCCAACCGATTAAAGGCTGGGGATAAAGTTATTGGTGTCGCGCAGGGCGATGATGGTGAAATGGTAGATATCGTTGGCTGGCGTTTAGATGATGTGGTTGATCTAATCCGAGGGGAGAAAAACTCTGTTGTCAGACTTAATATCCTTACTGGCAATAGTGAAAATATAGATAGCGCTAAAGAGATAAGTATCACAAGAGGTACGGTCAAACTAGAGGAGCAGGCTGCCCAGAAGAAAGTTATAGATATAACTCAAAATGGTCAGAAACTTAAAATTGGTGTTATTGAACTTCCAACTTTTTATGTAGATTTTGCAGGGTATTATGCTGGTGATCCAAACTATAAAAGCACCACACGCGATGTAAAAAAGTTAATTACTGAACTTAAAAAAGAGAAAATTGATGGTTTAGTAATAGATCTGCGAGAAAATGGTGGCGGAGCATTAACTGAAGCCAATTCTCTTACCGGGCTATTTATTAAATCAGGACCAACGGTTCAGGTTAAAGATGCAAGCGCTGCTGTTGGAAAGTACAACGATCCAGATCCAACTATTTTCTATGATGGGCCATTAACTGTTTTGGTTAATCGTCTTAGTGCTTCAGCTTCAGAAATTTTTGCTGGCGCAATACAGGATTATCGTCGTGGATTAGTTGTTGGTGTGCAAACCTTTGGTAAAGGCACGGTACAGCAACTTGCATCTCTTGGTAGCGGTCAGCTTAAATACACTCAAGCTAAATTTTACCGTGTCTCAGGTGATAGCACACAGCATCAAGGGGTAGTGCCTGATATCTCATTTCCAGCTCTATATGATGTAACACAGATAGGTGAAAGCTCTTTAGATAATGCTATGCCTTGGGATCAAATTCCTTCAGCTAAATATCGCAGGTTTAATAGTTTTGAACGCTATGTACCTGAACTTATTCAGAGGCATAATAAAAGGATGTTGGATAATCCAGATCTAATTCACTTGTCTGAACAGCTTGAGTTAGCAGAAGAGGCGAGAGCAGAAAAGCATATCTCAATTAATGAATCTGTTCGTAAAAAACAGCGTGAAGATTTAAAACAGCGTCGTTTGGATATTGAAAATAAGAAACGCAAGAGCAAAGGTTTAGAGCTGCTAACCAAGCTTGATGAAGGTGATATCGAAAACGAACTAGATGGTGATGTTGAAGGTGATGTTGAAGGAGATGTTGAAGAAAGTGCAGGCCCTGAAGTAACAGAAGCTAAGAAAGATAAAGATGATCCTCTGCTTGATGAAGCTACTAAAGTTATGGCTGATTTTATTCAACTGATATCTGAGAGCAGTACAGCAGTTGCACATACCACTTTGAAGAAAAAGGTTCTGCATTAAGTATTTCTAGATCCCTAAGGGATTTAGTTGAATTGTGCACACGTGTGCGCAATTCATATTCTTATGGTTATATTGGGGAAAGGGGATAATTCTTAGAGAACTCTTCTGCTTTGCCAATACCTGCTACGCCAATAATCCAAATTCATATCTGAGATCATAACGCCTCTGCTTTTTGATGCATGGAGGAATTTATTATCACCATAATAGATCCCAACATGGCGTACAGTGGCTGTAGTTTTATATAAAACTAAATCTCCAGGTTGAAGCTGGGATTTGTTTATAAACGTTCCTGAGTTGGCTAGAAGTTTGGTAGATCGCGGTGTATTTATATCGAATAAGTTTTTAAAGGTTATATAAATAAACCCTGAACAATCGATTCCACCTTTACTTAGGCCACCATATTTGTAGTTAACACCTTTCCATTCGTTGTAGTGCCGCTGTAAAGCAGATTTAATAGATTCTATATTCAATATCACTTTTGATGTGAATTTATCACTTGGGATATCATTCTTTATTTGAGGAGGAGAAGGTCTTACTGTTGGATTTGGTTTTGTTAAATCTTCAACCGGAGTAGGCTTATTATCTGTAGTTGTGCAGCTAATTAATGTGCTGCCAAATATTAGTAGAAATGAAATCCTGGTGATTGTCTTTATCATAGCTTTTACCCACCAATTAAATTCCCGTCAAATAAATGCCAACGCGCTTATTCAGTAATAACAGATACCACTTTAGTTTAGAATTCACGCGGCATTAAAATCGCTACAATGTAAATCTAAATTAGGCGATATCCTTTAGTGGTGTAGGCTTCTGAATTCCATAACCCTGGGCAAAGTCCACACCAATCTCTCGTAGTTTTGCACCTATATCGTCATTTTCAACAAATTCGGCGATTGTTTTCTTACCCATAACATGACCAATATCATTAATAGATTTAACCATGGCTGAGTCAATAGGGTCGTTAATCATATCTTTGACGAAGCTACCATCAATTTTTAAGTAATCTACTGGAAAGTTCTTCAGGTACTCAAATGAGGCCATACCAGTGCCAAAATCATCAAGGGCAAATTTACACCCATACTCACGTAATGATTGGATTAGATCTTTTGCTACCCCAGTATTTGCCACTGCCATGGTTTCTGTTACTTCGAAGCAAATTTTTTCTGGGGGAATCTGGTATTTTTCAAATTGCATCTCAATATGAGTGAGTAGACCTTTATCGCCAAGAGAATTACCAGAAAGATTGATAGAGCATAGGCTAAGCTCTTTAAGGTGGTCTGGGTGGTCATGTAACCATGAGAAAGTGTTTTTTATTACCCAATAGTCAATCTTGGTAATCATGTTATAGCGTTCTGCAGCCCCAAGGAAAATAAATGGTGGGACAAGTTTGTCATTTTCATCCATTAGTCGCAGAAGAATCTCATAGTGCTTACCGCTCTCTTTACCTTCTGAAAGAGGGGATATAGTTTGGTAGTACAGGATGAACTTATCGTTATCTAAAGCATCGGTTAGCTTCGATACCCACTGCATCTCTCCATGTCTATGCGCCATCTCAATATCATCTTCACGATATAGGTGAGCAGTATTTCTACCTGAGTCTTTAGCAACAAAGCACGCACTATCAGCTTTACGTAGAATATCGGATACGCTCTCTGTTTGGTTGTCTATCAGAACAATCCCAATACTTAGGGAAAGAATAAAGTTTTGTCCACGCCAGGAGAAACCCTGTTTTTCAACAGCATTACGAATTCTATTTGAAGCAATAATAGTTTGTTCTGTAGTTGAGTTTTGTAATAAAACTCCAAACTCATCGCCACCAAGTCGAGCAACAATATCTCCTTCTGGTGCTTCTTCACTAATTAGTGGGGCAATTTCACGTAGCAGCTGGTCACCAGCTATGTGTCCACAAGTATCATTAATTACTTTGAACAGGTCTAAATCGATATATAGCATTGCATGGGTTGAACCATCTTTTTGTGCTTGTGTAATAGAGGTTTTAAGTTTGCGTTCAAACTCCCTTCTATTTATCAACCCAGTTAATTCATCATGTGAAGATTGATAGCTTATTTGGCGTGTTAGTTGTCTTGCTCCACTGTTATCACGGAAGACAAGAATAGCTCCAGTAGTTTCACCGCTAGTGTTGATTATAGGGGTTACTGAATCCTCAATTGATATCTCACCGCCATATTTTTGTACTAATAGGTGATTTGTAAGTCCAATGTTTTGCCCTAGGTTTAATGATTTTTCTACTGGCGAGGTGATTTTTTCCTTGGTTAATTCACTGACTATATTAAAGGTTTCACTGATATGGTTGTTTAATACTTCCTCAATTTGCCAGCCGGTAAGTTTTTCCGCTTTTGGGTTCATGTGACGGATGAGCCCTTTGTTATCAGTAGTTATAACTGCATCGCTAAGAGCATTAAGTGTGATGAGATTTTTTTGTCGCTCTTCACTTATCTCCTCTTCTGATTCTTTTAATGATGTTATATCGGTTATTGAGCCACTAATAAGTGGTGGCTGGCTATCTGAGTTGCTATCAACAGAGATCGCTTTGGCCAATACCCATATATAGCCAGCATCACTGTGTTTAACCCTATGGATATGCTCGAATGAGTCTATGTTTCCTTTGGTTATTTCGGTTAACAGTTGTTCAAATTCATCTCTGTCTTCACTGTAAATTCTGTCCAACCAAAAATTGAAATTAGGGTCTTTAAGCTCAGATTCAATTCCCATAATTGCATACCATCTATGGGTAAACTCAGCAGACTTATCAATTGGGTTTATGCGCCAAAATCCATCGTTAGATGTATATGTTGATAATTGCAGGGCATGTTTCTGGGTAGATAAATCTAGGAATAAGCTTCCTAGCTCATTAATTAATTCAGATGATTTTTTATGTTTACTACCTACTTCTGTAGTGTTTGGGTTGTTGCTGGTTGATAATTCAGCATATAGGTGACGTAATTGTTTTTTAAATGCCTTGCTAGTTATTAGTATAGTGATAATGGAAGAGAGCAGAATGGCTAGAGCTATTACAATATATATCCATATACCGTAGGTATTACCTATACTGGTAACTTCTTTGTCGCTTGCTGCATAGCTAACTTGAGTTAATGCAAAAAATTGAAGTAAAAATACTGGTGTGTATACCGTTATTGTTAAAGTTCTCTTTATTATTTTTATAAGCTTCATAATTATTTTTATTTTTTAGCAATGACCTTATCGCTATTAAACCTCTCCCTCTGCCATATTTTTGTTCATTTTGTATAGTTTCGGTGTGATGTGATACCAGTTTGGAATTAATAGTTTAGTTTTTTGTCAAAACTATGAACTCCTAAGCAAAAAAGGTGATGAATATAGGTTTTTTAGTGGTCAATCCGGCCAAAAAATCATTGATAAACTATTCTTAAAGGGTAATCACTGTTATCACTGCAAAACTTATGGAAAGTATGGTGAAGCAATTTAAGAGCAAAACATTCAACCTGATATTTTCAGTCATATGTTTATGTGTGAGCGCATCTTCGTTTGCTCATCATCAGATCATATTGACCGATGATATTGATAAATATGATATCGGGGACCAAATAGAATATTTTGCTGATTCCAGCAACCAGCTTTCCCTTGAACAAGTTATACAAAGATCAGATGAGTTTATTAAAAGTGAAAGTGTAATACCAAACTTTGGGTATACGGATGCCTCATATTGGGTGAAAATTAATTATAAGTATGAATCAGATTTGCTGCTTGAAAAGCGCAGATATGCCATCGAAATATTCTATCCACTTATCGATAAAATTGAGGTCTATCAGCAAGATAGATTTGGCAAGTACAGTGTATCCAACCATGGTGATAGTCAGCCATTTTTTTATCGCTCTCCAATGTATAGAAACCATATAATAAAATTTGATGCAGAGCCTGATAAAGAAAAAACAATATATATGAAGTTTTCTTCTCAAGGGTCATTAAGAATATCTTTGAGAATATTAAGTGATGAGCATTTGCTAGAGCATGTTAGTTATGTGGAACTATTTTATGGTCTTGGTTTCGGTACATTGCTAATAATGATTATTTATAACCTGTTTTTGTTTGTATCATTACGTGAAAGTATGTATTTGAACTATGTTTTTTATACCATCTCTTTTTTAGTACTTCAGCTTAGCCTTACAGGGCATGCCTTTGAATTTTTATGGCCATCTAATGTTTGGCTAGCAAATTATTCCGTGAGTATTTGGGGGGCTATATTTATATTAATGTCCTTAATCTTCTTGCGAAGCTTGTTACAGACTAGTATCAATCTTCCTAGAGTAGATAGTTTTCTGAAGCTGGTAATGTATATATCAATAATAAATATGATTGCTTGTTTCGTTATCCCTTATGGAATTTCGATAAGAATTTTATCAGTTTTCGGAATTTTTATTGCCGGACTATTAATAACAACAGGTCTTATAGGGCTATTTAGTGGGATAAGAGCAGCACGATATTATGTTGTTGGTTGTGGATGCCTCTGGCTAGGAATTGTCGCTTATTTGATGATGGCAAAAGGGGTTATTACAAATAGTTTCTGGACTGAAAACGGTATTTTAATTGCAGCTATTTTTGAGCTGTTAATCTTTTCGTTTGCTCTTGCTGACCGGATTAATTTTGAGATAAAACAGCGGGAGAAAGTACAAAAAGAATCTTTAGAGTATCTAAATGATTATGTTTCCGTATTTGAACATGCAGAGGAGGGATTGTTTCGCATCTCCTTAGATGGAAAATTTACCAATATTAATTCATCACTGGTACACATCCTTGGTTATAGAACTAAAGACGATATCTTAAATAGACCAATCAATCCTTTGCGTTACTTTTTTGCCCATTTTGCAGATGTAAAAAAGTTTATAAAAATTATGAGGCAAAACGATCGGGTAACATCTTTTGAGATTGAGTATTTTAAACAAGGAAGACAGGAAAAAGGTTGGGCTTCTTGCTCTGTTCGACTGGTTCGCGATTTTTCAAATTTCCCTTTGTACTATGAAGGGTCGGTGTTGGATATTACGGCTAAAAAAGATAAAGAGTTAGCAGAGAAACGGATGGAAGAGATCAAAGCTACTGCTGAAGCTAAAGGGATTTTCTTAGCTAATATGAGT
This sequence comes from Gammaproteobacteria bacterium, assembly GCA_033852135.1. Taxonomy (GTDB): domain Bacteria; phylum Pseudomonadota; class Gammaproteobacteria; order QZLD01; family QZLD01; genus QZLE01. The sequence goes on from JAWSVB010000022.1 coordinate 56,780, forward strand.
CATGAGATAAGAACCCCAATGAATTCGGTGCTTAGTTTTATCGAGCTAGCACAAAGACTTCCTGGTAAAACTCTGAAGATGGAAAATTACCTGAGTAAGATTAAAGTTTCATCACAAAGCTTACTTAGAATAATTAATGATATTTTAGACCTGTCAAAGATAGAAGCAGGGAAGCTTAAACTTGAACAAATCAACTTTGATATTGGAGTTGTAGCTTCAAATATTAGGGAGATATTTTCAGAACAAGCCAAAAACAGAGGGATAGATTTCGACTTTGAGATTGCGGATGATGTTCCTCGCAAGCTAATAGGTGACCCAGAGAGACTAAATCAAGTGCTGGTTAATTTGGTTAGCAATGCTATTAAATTTACTGAAACTGGGGGAGTAACAGTTTCAGTTACAAATGGTTTTATTAAAGGTAAAAATGCAAATATAAAGTTTGAAGTTAAAGATACAGGTATCGGTATAAAAAGAGAGTTGATGCCGCTGTTATTCACCCCTTTCAATCAACTTGATGATTCTGTATGCCGTAAAATGGGTGGCACTGGCTTAGGCCTTTCAATATGTTCTAATCTTGTGACGTTGATGCGCGGTAAAATTTTTGCTGAAAGTATAGAGGGTAAAGGATCAATATTTACATTTTCTGCATCATTTAGGATGAGAAAAAATGTAGTTGTAAACGAACAATTTACAAAACCAGTAAGTGCAGCTCAAAAAGTACAACAAGAAAACTTATCCCATAAAAAGAGTGTATTAATTGTTGAAGATAATGAGTTAAACCAAGAGGTACTAAAGGAACTATTATCAGAGTTTGATGTTGAGATACATGTTACAGAAAATGGTTCTGAAGGTGTCGATGCAATTAAAGAACAACTATTTGATTTAGTTCTTATGGATTTGCAAATGCCAGAGATGAATGGGTACGAGGCTGCTAGAAAAATTAGGGCCCTTGGTTTTGAGATGCCAATAGTTGCAATTACAGCTAATGCCCTCAAAGGGGTAAAAGATAAGTGCCTACAGGCAGGCATGAATGATTTTATGACAAAGCCTATAGATGTTGCTGCTTTCATAAATAAAATTACATTTTGGCTTAACAGTGAAGCTGAGCTGAGTCTTGGTAAAAGTAGTAGTGCTTTGCAGCTAGATAGCGCAGATGAAGTAACTATGTCTGAAGAAGGGTCTATGGCTGATGAAAGACCTAGGACTGACCAAAGAGATAATGCAGATGAAATAACCAAGGCCAATGAAGTTTCATTATCAACTCCATCATGGAGTTCTGAGAACAGCGTAAACTTTGATGATATTATCTTCTCTCCTGATTTTAAAATCACTCTTGATCAAAAACATGCTGTTGCTGGCATGGCGGGTAATCGGAATTTGTTTTTAAGGTTGTTAGGTGAGTTTGTTAATAATGAAAAAAATGCAGCATTTGAAATAAGGACAAGTATTGCAAGGGGTGATAAAAATATAGTTAGGATGAGAGCTCATACGATTAAAGGGCTTGCAGGGAGTTTTGGATGTGAAGCACTCTATAAAATATGCCACATCATTCAAAAAGAGATTGATAACCAAAGAGAGGAAAACCTAGAAAAGCTTGTCGATAGGTTTGAGTTATTGCTAGCTCAATTTGTTGAATCAGCAGAATTAATTCTTAAAAGCAGTGAAAAGACTGCTTTAGAGAAATATAACCAATCGCTAAATGTTGATGGAGATGCTGATGGAACAGGAGAAAGTATGCAGGTGCTGGGTAGGTTGCTCAATGAAAATAATTTATCTGCGCGTGATGTTATTGAGTCTATGCTAAAAGATATTGATGAACCAAATAAAGCTGAGGTGCTGCAAGAAATTCATGAGTTAATATCTGGCTACGATTTCAATCATGCAAGAGAGTTATTTAAAACTTTGTAGTTAGAATTTTTCTGCTTGGACAACGCAGTTTGTAAAATATGCTGTAATTATATTTCTGGGCAACTAATAGATAGTTGCCCAGAAAGTTGGATTATTGCTTAGTCTCTTCCTCTAAATCAACAATATCCCCCAGTGTTTTATTAAACTTAGTGAAAATATGATCTGGAACTGTATAGGTCCAAGGTGAGATATTTTCTTTGTAAGTGGCTAGCTTTTCACTTAGTGCGGTAGATTCACTACCTGCGACAGCTGCAAAATTGATAACAACTTGGCTAGTTTTATCCGTAAGTTGTGGTGAAACTTTTACTGTTACCTCGATCCCATCAAAGGTTGTATAAACCCTAGTGCTAAAGGTGCTGCTAGCGGCGGTGTCATCAATTCTTGTAGCTACATCTGTATACTCAAGATCATTAAGTAAGCGCGCTAAATTATCAGCAAAGCGTAAGTTCTTAGGTTCTGATAGATTGCCATCATGGCTAACTTTAAATCCATCTTTTTGGGTGTCGCGGGTAATAGTATATTGCTTACCTTGTGTTGGTTGATATGAAACTGATTTAATCAAATCAATAGGCATATCAATGATTTTTTTATCCAGCCATTCAATAAAGTTGCTATTTACAATTACCTTTGATTTTGAAAGCCAGGATTGCTTCTCATTAGCTTTGCGCAGGTATGTGCCTTTATTTATTTTATAGCGGCCGATAATGATATCTTCTAGTAATTTATCATTAGCGCCGTATATAACTACTCGTGAGCCAGAGCCTTTCTCCTGGGTAACTTCTTCAACACCTAGTTGAATATAGTTTTCCTCTTTTTTGGTTTTTGCTTCAAATAGTTTAGCTTCAGATAAATTGGTAAGAAGCTCTCTAATCGCTTTAAAGTTAGCTTTATAGCCAGATTTTTCTACTAACTGCCATTTGTTATTTGTATGGGTAAACGTTAGAGGGTCAACTCCAGAGTGTTGGATAACTATCTTCTCAACACCTTCTAGTTTCCCTTTTAGCTCAGGCGCAAATAGCTGCTCAGAAGAGATAGAGCTTTCAGCTCTTTTCTGCTTGTTAACCACTAATGCTATCCCTAAACAAACAGCAGCGATAATTAGAATTATGATAAAACTTTTTTTGTTCATAATTTTTCTCCGTTAACCTATCTTTTGTTAACTTGGTTTTTTGTAAACCTTGTCTTGCGTAAACACCAAGCTTTTGTAAACAAATGTATATTAGGCTTTGTATTGCTTATTACGTCTATTGGTGCGGATAATTGCAACCATGATTCCAAAGCAAGCTACGAGAGCAGGAATAGCTAAAATATTAAGCCACTTTAAGATGGTGCCAAGGCCTTCAATATCTTTATCCAGTTGGTGCCTTACTTCACGTAGCTCTTTTCTAGTGCTTATCTTTTCCTGTCTGAACTCGGCAATTGCTTGTTCCTGTTCAGGGGTGAAAAGCATAGAGGATGAGTTGTCGCGTGATGCCTGTAATTGCTTGATCTTCTCTTCTGTTGCTTGTAGTTGTCCAACGAGCTCTTGCTCTTTCTCACGGAATCTTTCTTCGGCATTTATTCTAAGTTTCTGTACGCGCTCAAATGGGCGTGAATAGGTGCCGCGGCTACGGATGCTGATTAGATCACTGCTGCCAGCAAGATTTTCCAGGGCATTAATAACAAAGCTTGAGTTATGTGCGATAGGGGTGAAAACAGTTTCGTTAAAGAACTGCTGCACTTGAGCCCACATTCTGTTGTGAAGCATGTCGCTATCACCAACTACGATGATGTTAACTGGTGAAACAGATTTGGCGATGTGTTCTGGTGAACCCTCTTTACCATTAACTTGTCCATCAAAGGCAGAGTTAACATCTCCATATATTCTGTAAGCTGTAACCAGTTTATTCCCTTTTGCTTCAAAGGTATCTAATAGCTGTGAAGGGTCAACGGTAAATTTAACCTGTTGTACTGGTAACATATCAGATTCAACAGTACTTGAGATTAAAGGGGTTAATGTTGTAGTTGCACCATCAATTGGGGTGAAAACAGCAGCATGGGCAACATTAACCTTGGCAAGTTCACTGGTTATGATGTCTTCTTTATTAAGGCTATCACCTTCAAAACCAAGAACAGTTAGGTGAGCTTTAGGTCTATTTTGATAACTAACAGCAACTGGTAGGGCGTAAGTCTTATCTGCCAATACCATATCTTTCTCTTGCTTGATACCCCAAGCGGTTAGAAGTTTATCCATGTTAGAGCTTTTGTCGCTAAGGCGGTCCTGCATCTGATTACCAGGAACAGCAACTTCAATATCTGAATGAGCATCAACAAATAGCAAAACTCTGCCACCATTAAGTACGAACTGGTCAATTGCATATTGAGAGTCATCAGAAAGATTCTTTGGGTGCACAATAATCAAAGTATCGATATCTTCATCAATCTCGGAAAACCCAGGATCGATAAGACGTATATCAAATAGGGATTGCATATATTGATATACCCCCCAGCTGTTTACATTTTTACCAGTCATTGGGTCAATTTCACCCTGGATAGGTAAACTTGATATCAGACCAACAGTTGGTTTCTTCGGGTTAGCTAATGTATAGATTATTTTGCTTATATCGTATTCCAGAAACTGAGCTTTATCTGGTTGGAAGAATGAGATGATCTCAACATCATCAACTGAATTTGTGGCTGCAAGTCCAAGATAGATATTTGATTCTTGTGTGACCGGGATAGCCTGTAATCCGAATTCAGCTGCCTTATCTTCCTCTTCTGAAAATGGCTCTGGGTCGATAATTTTTAAATTAATCATCCCGTTTGAATGTAGTTTGTACTCTTCAAGAAGCTCTTTTACACGGGTGGCATGATTGCGAACCTGTGGGATCTTCTTGGTTAGCTTATCTGAAAAGTAAAAGTATAGATTTATTGGTTCATCTATCTTTTTCAAGATGGACTTGGTTCCCTCAGACATGGTGTATAAATTGTTATCAGTCAGGTCAGCCCTTACACCTGTGATGCTGAGGTTGATGATCATGATAAATGCTAAAAACAGGATGGTGATAACGAACAGCGCGGTTCCTGATAGTAATTTTTTATTCATATTATTCTCCTATGCCGCTTTCTTCGCGTCGATGATGATTGAGTTAGCGTATAGCCACACCAAAATGATAGAAACGAAGTAGATGATATCGCGAAGATCGATAACCCCTTTAGAGATAGAGGTGAAGTGAGTTAGGAAGCTGATAGATGCAACTGCTTCAACCAAGGTGTCAGGAGCCCAGCCACTGAAAATATCTAGAACCATCGGATAACCAGCTAATAAAAGGATAAAGTTGATTACCAAGGCGATAATAAAAGCAATTACCTGATTTTTTGTAGCTGCAGATATGCATGATCCAGCAGCCAAGAGTCCACCTGCCATCAAAATACTGCCAATGTAAGCAGAGCAGATTACACCGTTATCTGGAGATCCTAAGTAGTTAACAGTTATCCAGATAGGGAAGGTAAGCATAATGGCAATCGTTGTGAAAGCCCATGCAGCAAGAAACTTTCCTAACACAGCTTGCCACATTGATACAGGCAGGGTTAGTAAAAGCTCGATGGTTCCAGTCTTACGCTCCTCTGACCATAAGCGCATGGTGATAGCGGGGATTAAAAACAGGAATAACCACGGGTGAAATTGAAAGAATACCGCAAGATTTGCTTCTTCCTGCTCGTAAAATCCTCCCATATAGAAGGTGAATACACCCGCAAGAATTAAAAATATGATGATAAAGACGTAAGCAACCGGTGTGCTGAAATAACTCTTTAATTCACGAGAAAAAATGATGCCAGTCATATTCATTATGCTTCTCCCTGATTAATATTATCCATGGTTTCATTCTCAGTGATTTCTGATTCAGAACTTTTTGATTCAATCATCTCTTCCTCAGCATCACCAACAGTGATAGAGCGGAATAGGTCATCAAAACGTCCACGTTCTAGATGGATCTCTTTAACATCCCAGTTCTTATACTCAACCAAGGCAGAAACCTTAGTGAATACATCTTGTCCCATGCTTTTCTCTTGAGGAAATGCAGTAAAGCGTTCTGTTATCTCATCAAACTGCACTTTACCAACGTTATCGATCTGATTGAGACCATCTAATACTTCACTGCAGTCAGCTCCTTCAGCAAAGCTTAATGTAACAGCGCCAAAATATTTTGAGCGAGCTTCAAGTTCGTGTGGCTTGCCATCGGCAACAATTTCACCCTTATCGATAATGATCGCACGCGAGCAAACTGCACTTACCTCTTCTAGTATGTGGGTAGAAACGATAATAGTTTTGTTCTCAGCCATATCCTTAATCAATTTTCTTACTTCATGCTTTTGATTAGGGTCAAGGCCATCAGTAGGCTCATCAAGAATTAATATTTTAGGGTCATGCAAGATCGCTTGAGCTAGTCCAACACGACGCTTATAACCTTTTGATAGAGTATCAATAGGCTGGAATAGAACATCATGAATATGAGTTTGGTCAATAACTGCTTTAATGCGCTCTTTTGCCTTGGCTCCAGAAAGACCTCTGATTTTAGCGATGAACTTCAAAAACTCATCAGGGGTCATGTCTCCATATGCTGGAGCCCCTTCAGGGAGATAGCCGATAATTGACTTTGCTTTAATCGGATCCTCCATAATGTCGAAGTCACCAACTGAAATTTGCCCGTCATTAGGGGTTAAAAATCCAGTAATCATCTTCATAGTGGTTGATTTGCCAGCACCATTCGGGCCTAGAAATCCCAATACTTCGCCAGATTCAACAGTAAATGAAAGCTTATTAACAGCGGTAAAACTTCCAAAAACCTTCGTAACATTATTCAAACTAATCATTTGTTAGCCCTGTTTCCTGAAAAATTAATACTCTAAACAGCCTATAAATATGATACCTACAGGCTTGAGTCAATACGTTTTGGCGGGATTATTAAAAAATATTTTTTAATGGAATTTAAGCTTTTTTCTGCTGTCCATTATCAATTCGTGTGTCTTTTTTCCGCAACACAACTTTTGGTATCCCTTACCTCTATAGGTCGGGAATCATACCACTTTCTTGGTTTCATATTAATAGAATAAATAGATATATTATTGGTATCAGGTTATACCATAGTACAAATTTGTTTTAACCAGCCATAAATTAATGAGAGAACTATAATGATTAAGCTATTAAGAAGTCGCAGAAGCATTAGAAAATTTACAAATGAACCTGTTTCAAAGGATGTGATAGACCTGTTGATAGAAGCCGTGCTGCGCTCACAGTCATCAAGAAATATTAGGCCTTGGGAGTTCATCATTGTTGATGATAAAAAACAGCTAGCTCATCTTGCATCTGCAAAACAGCATGGCTCAGGCTTACTGCAGGGGGCAGCTATGGCGATAGTGATTATAGCTGAGCATACAAAATCAGATGTATGGGTAGAGGATGCATCAATTGCATCGATGCAGTTACAGCTTATGGCTGACTCATTAGGATTAGGAAGCTGTTGGGTTCAAATAAGAAACCGTATGGCTGATGAGAGTATTAGCTCAGATCAATACGTGAAAACTGCACTTGAAATTCCAGATGACTATTCAGTTGAATCTATAATAGCTTTAGGTTATCCAGCAGAAAGTTTGGAGCCACATAAAATTGAAAACTTGCAATTCGATAAAGTTAAATACGGCAGTTTTAGACAGAAATACGTTATATAGTGGCATATGACTATTTGTACATATCAAGACAACCTTTTAAAAACATCTATTTAGGGTAACTTTAGGATGCATAGGGTGAATTAAAACAGGTAAGCTACTGTTCTATATTGTGGCAAATTGGTTAGAAATATTATCCACAGATCCTGTGGATAACTTTGTGGACAAAACTTCAATAAGTGGAAAAAAGCTAATAAAAACGTGAACTGTTTCAAATTGGTTAAAAATTGAACAGTATAAAAATCCTTTGAAATCAATGAGATAAAAAACAGTGTTGTTTTTGTTACATTTTTTTAACGTTTTACCGGTTTAACTGCACAAGTGTTAACAACTTAAGTAACGGTACAAAATTACATTGATATTCTCTAACATGTAAATACGGTCAAAAAACATAAATCGTTAAGTTACTAATCTTTAAAATAAACACTGTTCAGTTATGCATTTAAATACTATGTTTCTTGAATAAAAAGTAATAATCAGACAACAATAGGCACAAATTATGGGAAGAATGATTAAGGAAGGTTTTTTGAAATGACTGAAGATAAAAATCCATATGAAGCACCCGAATCGAACGTAGTAAACAACAGCGGTTTGCCCGAAGCTTTTATTGCTTCTAATTTGAGCAGTAAAAAACTGTTTTGGGCAGGGTGTTTATCTTTAGCGATGATCGTAATTGATGTTGGAACCTATATCCTATCTTTTATATCAAATGCAAGCGGGGGAGAGTCTTATACATTTGAATATATAATTTGTAGTTTGATCACAGTTGGAGCAAGCATCTATCTATTAACCATATTTAAATGCTTGCTTCAGACTCGCTTTAACTTCTTTGATGCCAATAAATATATAACCTTACTAATCGCAATTAATATTATTTCCCTAGTATTAATTATGTTATCTGCCTCGGGTAATGAATCAGTAAGGAATACCATTGGAATTACATATTTTTTATTCCTTTGTCCAATTGGTGTGATTGCTACGTTATTTGGAATAAAGCTTTTAAAAATACCTGCTCAATACCCAGGATTAAAATTTTATGCATGGTCAAATATCGTTGCTGGAATATGTTATGCAGTAATAATTTTATATATGGCAGGTTTTTTGGTCGGTCTTTTAGCAAATATACCATTCGCACTGATGATGTTTACCGCCTCTGCTGAGGCTGAGCGAAGATAGGGTAAATTTTTTATTTTGCAATACAGACACCATGCTAGTGGTGCAGTATGGGGTCAGCTGGGAATAATTATTATTCTTTAACCTTGCTAATAATGCCTATAAGCGCAGTTTGTTTAATAAGATATTATGTGCGCAAGGTGCAACGCTATATAAGGTGTTATATGCTTGTAAACCCTGCTATAGCAGGGATAGAAGATTGCTATATGATTTATGCACCAATATTCTTACTTTACACTATCGAGCATAGAATAAAGTCGACGGGTGTATACACTTGTTTTTAATTGTTAACTGAATCACAGATTCATTTCTTTTTGTGCCTATTTGCACCCTTAAAATTTCAAACTGAGATCTACTGCTCAAAGATGCTAAAGACATTAGCAAATGATTATATTAAGATCTATTCCGAGTATGAAATAAAGCAACACTTACTGCAGGTGTGTGATAGATAAAATTTAAAAACATTGTTGTTCTGTAGTTAAAAAAAATAAATAGGGAAGCATCCCAAAAAGCACCCAGTTTTAAATGAGGAGTTATAGATGACTAAATATGGTTTGGCACTTGCGTGCGCAATTTCAATTGTTTCAATGCCTGTTCTGGCTGATAAAAATAAATCGGGAATGAAAGTTAAGCAGGTTTATGGTTATGAAAGTACTGAAGTAATGAACACTCCAACAGGAGTTGTAATCGATGGGGAACAGAATATCTATGTAGCTGAAACAGCATCTAGTTATATTAAAAAATATGATAGAGATGGAAATTTTATTGCGATAATTGGTGAGCGCGGTAACGAGCCAGGTCAGTTAAATGCTCCAGTTGAAATGTATATTAAAAATAGCACATTGTATGTAGGTGAAGTTGGTGCAGGTCGCATCAGTCGCTTTACTCTTGATGGTCAGTTTATTGATAACGTTGGTGCAGATGACCTTGAAGGTCCAAGATCTGTAGCAGTTGATGATGCTGGGCAGATGTATGCTCTGGATGAGTTTAGTAACCGTATTGTTACTTTCTCAGCCGATGGTGAAAAGATTGCAGAGTGTGCTTCGCCTTATCTATTCTTCCCAAATGATATTGAATATAACAACGGTAATCTTTATGTAGCTAATGCTAGTGCACACAATATCCTCAAGTTTGATACAGATTGTAATTTGCTCGCATCAGCTGGTGGTTATGGAACTGGTGATGCTCAGTTCTTTTATCCTCGAACAATCTCTGTAAACGGTGATAGTGTATATGTATCTGATGTATTGAATAACCGTATTCAGGTTCTAGATCTTGATTTTAATTATCAATCACAAATTGGTGGCTCAGGAATTCTATCTGGTCCTATTGGTTTCGCAATCACTGCAGATAATGATTATGTAATTGTTGATTCCAATACATATTCTTTAAAGATGTTTGACCAAAGTGATCTAACTACTCCATATAAAACAGTTGGTGCTCCACGAATTGAAGAGGGTATGTTTGCACAGAGTGCTGGTGTTGCCTTTGATAAGAGTGAGAAAGAGTTATACATAACAGATATTAGTAACCATAGGGTGCAGGTATTTAACTCTAAAAACGGAGAGTTCAAACGTACAGTTGGTCAGTTAGGGTTTGGTGCTGTACCTGGTGATTTAATTGCGCCACTTGGTGTATCGGTCATTGGTGATAAAGTGTATGTCGCATCTTCAACTCATCAAATTGTGATCTTTGACAAACAAGGAACTGAAATAAATAGAGTTGGCTCTTATGGTGCTGCAAATGGACAGTTCTATTATCCATATGATGTTAAGCAAGATTCGAAGGGTAACTTCTATGTAACTGAGCATTATAATAACCGTATGCAGAAATTTGACTCTGAGTGGAATCATCTTGCAACAATCGGTGGATTTGGTTCTGGTGATGGAAATATGTATTTCCCAACAAGACTGTATATTGACAAACAAGATCGTATCTTTGTAGCTGATACTTTCAATAACAGAGTTCAGGTGTTTAACTCTGAAACTGGAGAGTTCATCGCTAAGTTTGGTGCTTATGGTCAAGCTGAAGGTAGTCTATTCCTTCCTTATGCATTAACCATGGATAAGAAGGAGGAGTACATTATTCTGGGTGAGTCAGGTAACAATCGTATCTCAGTATTTAAAAATGATGCAGATTTCACCTTTGTTAAAACCTACAGCAAACTTGGGGCAACTGATGAAGATTCATTCTTCCCTTCTGCTCTGGACCAATGTGGAAGCAGGTTTGAATTTTGTATGACTAATCGTATGCAGAACAATGCTAAGCGCTTTAAATTGCAGATAAAGAAGTTTGATAAATAGTTTTAAACCCTAGTCATCTATAGATAAAAGCCCCAGTTTTGCTGGGGTTTTTTAATGGGGAAATAGTAAGTTAATTGTGAATATTATAATTAATTGCTTTAGCTTATTGGCATGTAAGATAATAAATATTTAATTAAATTGTCTTGTCGTTGTTATATGTTAGAATCTTCACGAGATTTTTTATGGACTAACAACAATAACTAATGGGATTTTCTTCCCAGTAATTTGTTTTCATTATCTTTAGGAGTTCTAATGATTAAACATAGTTTGGCGCTTGCTTGTGCCGTTTCACTTTTATCTACCCCTGTACTTGCAGATAGCGGAATTAAAGTTCAGCAAATATATGGTACAGAAAGTATTGATGTGATGAACACCCCAACTGGTGTAGTTATCGATGAGTTACAAAATATATACGTTGCTGAAACAGCAGCAGGTTATATTAAGAAATACGATAGAGATGGTAATCTACTGAGTGTGATTGGTGAAAATGGTAATGAACCAGGTCAACTTAATGCACCAGTAGAGATGTATATCAAAGATAGTACTCTTTATGTTGGTGAAGTTGGAGCTGGACGCCTTAGCCGCTTTACCCTTGAAGGGCAATTTATCGATAATATAGGTGTTGGTGAACTAGAAGGACCAAGATCTGTTGCAGTTGATGATGCTGGAACAATCTATGCTTTAGATGAGTTTAGTAACCGCATTGTGACTTTCTCGGCTGCAGGCGAGAAAATAGCAGAATGCACCTCTCCTTACATGTTTTTCCCAAATGATATAGATGTTAAGGATGGTAGCCTATACGTTGCTAACGCAAGTGCACACTCTGTTTTAAAGTTTGATACAGATTGTAATCTTCAAGCATATGCTGGTGGCTATGGTACAGGTGATGCTCAATTCTTTTATCCACGTCAAATTCTAGTTGATGGTGATAAGGTTTTCGTTTCTGATGTATTAAATAATCGCGTTCAGGTTCTTGATACTAACTTTAACTATATCTCTCAATTTGGTGGTACTGGGATTTTATCCGGACCAATGGGGTTTGCTGTAACTGCTGACGATGATTATGTAATTGTTGATGCAAATACTTATAGCCTGAAGATGTTTGACCAAAGTGATCTTGTAACACCGTATAAAACTGTTGGTGCTCCACGTAATCAAGATGGTATGTTTGCGCAATCTGCAGGCATTGCATTTGATGAAGATTCTAAACAGCTATATGTAACAGACATCAGCAATCACAGAGTACAAGTTTTTGACCAAAAAACTGGTGAGTTTATTCGTAATGTTGGTCAGCTTGGTTTTGGAACAGTACCTGGTGATCTAATTGCTCCTTTGGGTGTTTCAGTTATCGGTGATCTTGTATATGTTGCTTCTTCAACACATCAAGTAGTTATTTTTGATAAGCAAGGTAACGAAGTTGACAGAATTGGTGGTTATGGTTTCGGTGCTGGCGAGTTCTACTATCCATATGATATTAAGCAGGATTCACAAGGTAACTTTTATGTAACAGAGCACTACAACAACCGTATGCAAAAGTTTGACTCTGAGTGGAACTACTTAACTACTATTGGCGGCTATGGAACTGGTGATGGCGGTATGTATCTTCCAACTAGAATCTTTATCGATAAGCAGGATCGTGTGTTTGTAGCTGATACATTCAACAACCGAGTACAAGTGTTTAACTCTGAGACTGGAGAGTTTATTGCTAAGTTTGGTGCCTATGGTCAAGCAGAAGGGAGTTTGTTCCTACCATATGCGCTAACCATGGATACAGATGAAGAGTTTATTATTCTTGGTGAGTCTGGTAATAACCGTATCTCAGTATTTAAAAATGATGCTGATTTTACCTTTGTTACAACATTCTCAAAGCTTGGTTCGACAGCTGAAGATTCATTCTTCCCATCTGCGCTTGACCAGTGTGGTAGTAGGTTTGAATTTTGTATGACTAATCGTATGCTGAACAATGCTAAGCGCTTTAAGCTAAGACTAGAGGACTAGTTTAAATACTAATCTTAATTTAGTTATAAGCTAAAAAAGACCCCAGTTTTGCTGGGGTTTTTTATTACATACGTATAAGAAAAATTAATTAAATTTTGTTTGTCAGTATGAAAATAGGCAATATCAAAAAGTAACTTTACGAGGTGGCAAGTATCTAATAGAATCAGCCGCTGTGGACGGTTAGTTCAAAACTATTATTAAGGATTTTATTATGAAAAAGTTATTAGTTATTATTTCTGCGATTGTTATGTTTGGTGCTTCAAGTGCTTTTGCTGGTGAAATGAAAGCAAAACCTGCTGAAAAAGCAGAAGCTAAAGTAGAAGCTGCTCAAGCAAAAAAAGAAGAGAAAAAAGAAGCTATCGAAGCTAAGAAAGAAGAGAAAAAAGAAGCTGTCGAAGCTAAGAAAGAAGAGAAGAAAGAAGCTAAGTAATTTAGTTTTCTCTTTTTGAAAAACCGGCCAAAATAAGGCCGGTTTTTTTATTTCTGCTTATGATTCAAGAAAGTTAATAACCATAAAAAAACCCCGGACAATGCCGGGGTTTTTTGTATTACTACTACGATTGAAAAGTAATTACTTACTCATCTGCTCCGTATGCATTTTGTGACAACTGAGAGTAGTAGTTGTAGCGAGCAATAGCTTGAATCTGAGATTCAGCAGCGTATTTCTCAGCTACTTCTGGCTTCATAGTCCATAACATGTTGAAGCGCGGTTCGCTCTTCAGGAAGTCAATGTATGGAACATGTGGCTTCTTAGAGTCAACCACTAATGGGTTATCTCCGTTTTCAGCACGACGTGGGTCGAATGTGAATAGAGGCCAGTGACCAGTGCTAACAGCAAGTTGCTGTTGTCTATGGTTATCAATCATGTTGATACCGTGCGCAATACATGGAGAGTACGCAAGGATGATTGATGGACCATCATAAGCTTCTGCTTCACGGATAGCTTTAAGTGTATGTGCATCTTTTGCACCGTATGCAATTTGAGCAACATAAACGTGGCCGTAAGACATAGCCATTAGAGCCAAGTCTTTCTTACCGTTTGGCTTACCGCCAGCAGCGAACTTAGCAATAGCACCACGAGGTGTTGCTTTAGAGTTCTGTCCACCAGTGTTTGAGTAAACCTCAGTATCCATAACAAGAATGTTAACATTCGAATCAGATGCGATAACGTGATCTAGACCACCGTAACCGATGTCATATGCCCAGCCGTCACCACCAATGATCCAAACACTCTTCTTAGAAAGGTCTTCAGATACACTTTGCAGTTCACGAGAATCGAATGAATCGATTCCAGCAAGCTTTTCGCGTAGAGCTTGAATACGATCTCTTTGTGCTTCGATACCCTCTTCAGTAGTCTCGTCAGCATTAAGGATTGCATCAGCAAGGTCAGTTCCAACTTTATCAGCTAGCTTTCTTGTTAGCTCTTCAGCGTAAACACGACGCTTGTCAACAGCAACACGTAGACCCATACCAAACTCAGCATTATCTTCAAATAGTGAGTTATTCCATGTTGGACCACGACCGTTTTTGTCTTGAGCCCATGGAGTTGTTGGCATGTTACCGCCGTAGATTGAAGAACAACCTGTAGCATTAGCAGCAAGCATTCTGTCGCCGTATAACTGAGATATAAGTCTGATGTATGGTGTTTCACCACATCCAGTACAAGCTCCAGGGAACTCGAATAGTGGACGAAGCATTGAAACGCCTTTTACAGAGTCCTGCTTAACAATCTTACGGTCAGCATCTGGAATCTGATTCAGGAAGAAGTCCCAGCACTCGCTTTCAGTTTTACGAAGCTCTGGTGTGTAGTGAACCATGTTAAGTGCTTTTTTGCCTTCGTTCTGCTTATCTTTTGCAGGGCAGATATCAGCACATAGGCCACAACCAGTACAATCTTCTGGAGCAACTTGGAAAGATATTTGAGCGCCTTCTCCAAAGTGCTTAGCGCCTTTAGCAGCAGCATACTTGAAGGTTTCAGGAGCATTTGCAGCCTGGTCTTCAGTGAATACTTTGCTTCTTAGGCAAGCATGTGGACATACAAATGTACATTTACCACATTGGATACATACGTCTTTTTCCCAAACTGGAATCTCAAGAGCAATATTACGCTTCTCATACTGAGTAGTTGCTGTTGGGAATACACCGTCGTTTGGCATTTTAGATACAGGTAGATCGTCACCACGTCCAGCAATGATCTCTCCAAGCACGTCCTTAACAAATTCAGGAGCATTAGCTGGTACAGGATCCATTAGGGTAAATGTTCCGTCAGCAGCACTTGGGATTTCAAGCTGTTGTAGCTGGTCTAGTGTTTCGTCGATAGCTTTAAAGTTAAGCTCAACAACATCTTGACCTTTCTTGCTGTATGTTTTCTTAGCAGCATCTTTAATAGCTTCGATTGCTTTCTCTTTTGGAAGTACGTTAGAGATTGCGAAGAAGCAAGTTTGCATGATGGTATTAATTCTAGTACCCATGCCTGTGTGCTCAGCAACCTTGAACGCATCAATGAAGTAAACAGAGATGTTTTTATCAATGATTTGCTGTTGCATATGCTTAGGGAAAGTACCCCAAACTTTATCAGCAGGCTCTTGAGTGTTCAGTAGGAATACTGAATCTTTAGCTGCCTTCTTGATCATGTCGATTTTCTCTAGGAAACCAGGCATGTGGCAAGCGATAAAGTTAGCTCTTCCATCTTCAATAAGATATGGAGAACGCATCGGTTTTGGGCCGAATCTCAAGTGAGAAACTGTACCAGCACCAGATTTCTTCGAATCATATACGAAGTAACCTTGAGTATACTGGTCTGTACCTTCACCAATAATTTTAATTGAGTTTTTGTTTGCGCCAACAGTTCCATCAGCACCAAGACCGTAGAACAGAGCCTGTACTGCGTCGTTGTGAACATCAGTTGTAAAACTGTGATCGTAATCAATGCTTGAACCAGAAAGGTCATCATTGATACCAACAGTGAAACCGTTCTTTGGCTTATCTTTGCTTAGCTCGTCAAAGATACCTTTGATCATAGCAGGTGTGTATTCTTTTGAAGACAGACCATAGCGACCACCAACTACGATTGGCATCTCGCCGAATGCTTTCTCGCCTGAAAGAGCGTCTTGAGCAACTGCAGTAACAACATCTTTATATAGAGGCTCACCAGCAGCTCCTGGCTCTTTGCATCTGTCCATAACTGCAACTTTCTTAACAGTTTTTGGAAGAGCAGCAAGTAGTGCTTTCTCATCGAATGGACGGTATAGACGGCATTTTAGAACACCAACTTTCTCACCAGATGCAACCAGACCTTCAACAGTCTCATGTGTTGTATCGCCAGCAGAACCCATGATGATGATAACTTTTTCAGCATCTTCAGCACCGAAGTATTCAAACAGCTTGTATTGACGACCAGTTAGCTTAGCAAACTTGTCCATAGCTTTTTGAACGATACCAGGCATCGCTTCGTAGTGTTTGTTTACAGTCTCACGGCCCTGGAAGTATACGTCAGGGTTTTGAGCTGTTCCGCGAATAGTAGGATTTTCAGGAGACATATTGCGGTTTCTGTGCGCGCGAATAAGATCTTCGTCAATCATTTGTCTAACAATATCTTCAGAGACATCAGTTACCTTAGATACTTCGTGAGAGGTTCTGAAACCATCAAAGAAGTGAAGAACAGGCACTCTAGCTTCTAGAGTAGATGCATATGAGATAAGAGCCATATCCATTGCTTCTTGCACAGAGTTAGACGAAAGGAAAGCGTATCCTGTTTGTCTTGCTGACATTACGTCACTGTGGTCACCAAAGATAGATAGAGCTTGAGCTGCTAAAGATCTAGCAGAAACATGGATAACAGATGGTGTTAATTCACCAGCAATTTTATACATGTTTGGAATCTTAAGGAGTAGACCTTGAGATGCGGTGAATGTAGTGGTCATTGCACCAGCTTGAAGTGCACCGTGTACTGCACCTGCAGCTCCGGCCTCACTCTGCATTTCAACTACTTCAGGAATTGTTCCCCAAAGGTTGGTTTGTCCTTTTGCTGACCATTCATCTGCCCACTCACCCATGTTTGAAGATGGTGTAATAGGGTAGATACATAGTACGTCACTACAAAGGTGTGCGATTTTCGCAGCAGCTTCGTTTCCGTCAATAATTGCAGTTTTTTGATCTGCCATGGCGGTCTCCGAGATGTTGTTAATGAAATATTTTGTGTTTCGTCTGCATAAAATGCAGTCCGACGGCAGATTATACGTAAGTGATTTTCTAAAGGCTAGTTTGAAGCCTTAATAATGAGGATTTGCTAGTTAATTAAATACTTATGCATATTTGATTAATAGTAAACCATCAAAAGTTAGCTGCACCAAATTGTAAAAATAATTGTTTTTACGCTAAATGGTTACGTAACTTTGTTAATTAAAAGTTAAAAAATCACATCATCTTGAGTAACTATATTTACAGAAAAATATGGGATAGAATAATTTACTCATTTTTTGCCAGTTTTTGCGCCATTTTACCAATTTACACAAAAAACAGGCTTGGGAAATTAGTCAATTATTATGCAAAATATCAATATATTTGAAACTGAAGTTCAATTTGAAGTAGGTGTTTGGGATTACATGAATAAAAGATTACTTGTTTTAGTTTTTTCTTGGTTGTTTCTGGTTGCGTTAGTTGTATTTAGGGCAAACATTGCAGGTTTTATTCAGACCAAACCAATTGTTTATGGTGATGAGAAGAAGATTGCATCAACAACTATGGTAAAGCCCGACTTTTCCCAATTTACTGATGTGATGGTTAAAAAGGATAAATTTATTCAATATTTAAAGCCTTATATTGAAGCTAGTAATAGTGAGGTTTTAGAAGTAAGAAAAAATTTGCTACGGCTTAAACTGGTTGCTGAAACAAGTGCGCTGAATGATTCGGATAGATCATATCTGAAAGCGATTGCAGATATTTACCGTTGCCCAGGTGAAATAAAAGAGGATAAAGCTGTAATTAACGAGCTTTTGACAAGGGTTGATATTGTTCCTGTATCGCTTGCTCTAGCGCAAGCAGCTAATGAAACAGCTTGGGGAACATCAAGATTTGCAGTTGACGGTAATAACTACTTCGGAATTTGGTGTTTTAAACCTGGATGTGGGATGGTTCCAAGATCTCGCGGTAATGGTGAAAAGCATGAGGTGGCTAAATTTGATACCCCTCAAGGTTCAGCTTTTTATTATCTCAAGCAACTTAATAGCCATAAAAACTATGAGTTACTTCGTGATTTACGTAGTGCATCAAGAGAGTCAGAAGATAAGGTTATATCAGGTGCCATGTTAGCTGATGGGGTTGTAAACTATTCAGCAATTGGACAAAAATATGTTGATTCAATTCGCGCCATCATCAGGGTTAATAAATTAGAACGCTTTGATTTTATTATTCCCTAAGCTTTTATAAATAAGTTGTTACAAATAAGTTGTTATAAATAGGCAGTTAAAAATAAGCCGCCATAAATTAGCTGAATAAATTAACTATTGTGGAAAATAAAATATGAGCACATTTAAAGCACTCAGGGTATTTATTCTACTATTTATATTGTTATTGGTTTCTGGTGGAGTTTATTTGGATAAGGCTAGAAGCACTGATTGGAATGACCCGTTATGGGTTGTTGTTTACCCAATAAATGGTGATGGTAGTGAAGTAAGTCAGAAATATATCAACAAACTACAAGAGAAAAGGTTTGAGCCCGTTGAAAATTTCTTTAGTAGAGAAGCAGAAAAATACGATCTTGGCCTTACCTCCCCAATCAAAGTTTTGTTAGCTCCAGAATTAAAACAGATTCCACCTGAGCCTCCGCAGGGTGGTTCAATGCTTTCTACTATCATTTGGAGCATTAAGATGCGCTATTGGGTGTATGCCAATAGTAATTATGATGGGCCAACTGATATTAAAATATTCTTGAAATATTATGACAATATTGAAAATCAACCAGTGCCAGATTCCTTAGGTATACAAAATGGTCTTTACGCAGTCGTTAATGCATTTGCTCTAAAAAAGATGGGGGCAAAAAATAATGTAGTTCTTGCTCACGAATTACTGCATACAGTTGGCGCTATAGATAAGTATGATATGAATACCACCCTCCCTTTATACCCATTGGGTTATGCTGAACCAGATAAGAAACCTATTTACCCTCAAGTAAAAGCAGAAATAATGGGGGGTAGGGTACCTATTGCTAGAGATAAGGCTGTGATGCCTGCAGGTTTGAAAACTACAGTTATTGGCCGCAATACAGCTGCTGAGATAGGTTGGATTGAATAATAAAAGTTCTTAAGCTAGTCACTATGTGCGCCCATAGTATATTGCTAGTGATATGTTTTATGAAATATCTGATTTTTATGCTATTTTGACCACCAGTAATAGTGCACTGATTATTAATGGAATAAATTTATGCTAACTAGATATCATATACATATTGTAGATGATGAGCTTACTAACATAATCCTGTTAGAAAAGATGTTAAAAAATGATGGTTTCAAAGTATCTATTTCGCGCTCTGGAATTGAATGTCTGGAGCAAATCCAAGAGGTTCGTCCAGACATAATATTGCTTGATGTAATGATGCCTGAGATGAGTGGATTTGAAACCTGTAAGCATATTCGAAAAAATCCAGACTTAGGTGATATTCCGGTAATATTTGTAACCGCTCTTGACGATCGTGACGCTATAACCAAAGCATATAAATCTGGAGCTACGGACTACGTAGTGAAACCAGTTCGCCTTGATGAGTTAAGAGAGAAAATTAGAAGTGTTTTGCATATGCAAAATCTCGTCAAAGATAAATCGCGTCTATTGAAAATTAACAGTGAGGCTGTCGTTTTGGTACGGCATATCATGCAAAGCCTCTCTATGGTTAAAAGGGTAGATAATTTAAAAGATGTAGTAGAGCGCAATAATGATACAGTTTGTGATCTATTGCAGCAGGCAAAACTAGCCTTAGCTAATAATGATGCTAGTGGTGTTGAAGCATCAATTGAGCAGTCATTAGGCTTATTACAGTTTACGGATAAAACTGGAGCTCAGCTATCGGCTTTTGCAGAAGCATTAGAGATGATTACAGATTTGATGGAAGGTATATCCATGGCTGGTGCTGATGAAATTGCGGTGACCAAAGCCGACCATGAAAAAATTGATGAGCTTATCTCTAGATTAGATATTGAAAAGTTTCATTAAGCAGGTGCTGCGTGTTGATTTGTTTTGATCTAAAACAAATCAACATTTGAGAAATCAGTTGAATTATCATCACTCCCTTTTTTTGTTTCACGCTCTTCTGTAATGGCAACTTCTTCAGTTTCTTCTTCAGCTGCAGTCACCATTGTTAATTCATTGGCAACTGGTTCTTTAGCTGCTGCTTCATCAACCGGTTCTTTATCAGTTGGTTCATTATTAATTATGGTTTCTTCAATCTGTACCTCTTCGAACACTTCTTCTTCGGCTAACATCTGTTCAAATTGAGGAGATGTGGTATTTAAGATCTCTTTTATAGCCAGGTCACTGTCAGAGTTATATTCTAGCTGCTGTTTTTCTGAATGCTCGTAGGGGATGGTGATTTTTATCTGACTTCCTTCTGCCCCTGTTTTCTCTAGGTTGATTATTCCATTATGAATTTTTAATATCTCACTACAGATAGATAGCCCTAATCCTGTTCCATCTGGATTGCTCTCATTGTCATCATTGAAATAATATTTTTGAAAAACTGTTTCAGTAGGGCGGTTAAAGCCATGACCTTGGTCGTAAATTAATATCTCAAGGGCAGGTTCATCATTGAGAGTAGTATCTTTAAATGAGATCTCAATTTTTTTGTTTTTGTCAGAGTATGTGGCAGCATTGCTAATAAGGTTGTCAAATAGCTGTATCATCAGGTTTTTATCGCAAACTATTTTTGAATCATCTTCTTGCATGCCTATATCTACAAGTATATTTTTTTCGGTTAATAGATTGTTTACGTTATCCAGTGACTGCTTAATAATTTTACTTATTTTTTGGGACTGAAATTCAAGTTCAATTCTGCCGCACTCAAGCCGGGCTAAATCAACTAAATCATCCAGCATGTGCTGAAGTTTATGTCCGCTTTCATTAATATATTCGAAGTATTCTTTTATTTTTTCTTTAGGGCTGGATTCATACTTTACTAGACCAATTTTAGCAAAGCTAAGAATGCCGTGCAGTGCATTTCTAAGCCCATGAGATTTCTTGGCAATAAATTCAGATTTTGACCGGTCTAATGCAACAACCTTATCTTTTTCAGCTGCAAATACTGATACTTTCGCATCAATAATTTCATCCATATTTGTCTGTAAATATATTGCCTTTTGCTGAGCTTCATTTCTTTGTTGCTCTAACTCTTGATTTTGATTGCGTAAGTTAAAAAGCTCACTATAGGTATTTATTTTTTCAGCCAGATTTCTTTGTATGCATCCTTTAGGTATTTGGTGGATGATTTGCTCTTTGGAAATATGAAAATCAATTGGAGTGCTTTTTTCAGAAACAATTATTATTGGAGTGATTTGGCTTTTAGTTGCAATCTGGGCTTTTAAAGCGGCTAGCATCTCTTGTTTTTCAAGAAAATGGTCCTCTATGACGATAGAAGTATATTCTTCCTGGTTAAAAGCGGTGATTATTTCATCTAAATTTACTTTAAGAGTGAAATCGATATTGCTGTTTTCTATGCTGTCCGCAATGCTTTTATTGAGATCTGAGTTATTGACTGCGATTAATACTTTACTGTTCTTTGCACTCATAATAATTATTACCTTTGCGTTTGAACTTAGAAGCCACCAATAAACTTAAAAGCTGCTCATCATTACTTTCCATCTAAGATATTATTTTAGACCAAAAAATACTGAATAGTAGGTAGTAACAAGGTTTTTTCTAGGAGTGAGAAATTGATATGGTTAACTTCATTCAAGTAATATTGTTTTGATGTTTATAAAACTAGATTCAAAATTTTTCAATTTTTTAGTTGACGTTAAACATGTTTTCTAACATAATCTGCCACCTCAATGCAGTGCGCCCGTAGCTCAGCTGGATAGAGTACCTGGCTACGAACCAGGTGGTCGGAGGTTCGACTCCTTCCGGGCGCGCCATTTTTCCTCTTTATTTTCTCCCAATGATAATTTCCCTCCAGTGCATTTCTTTGCATATTTTTTAAAGTTAACTATTCTTAAATTAGGCCTAAATAAAAACGAGGAGCCGATGGCATGGCTAAATCTTTTATCGAACAGTTAGCAAATATAAATTCTACATCTTTTGACTTGATAGAGTCGCTAACTGATTACCAGCTCAAGAGAATGAAAAGTTATACTAATTTGATGGCTAGTAGAGTCTCTGATTTTTCTGAGATTAAAGATACAAACGGATTACGAGAGTACTTGGTTGACCAAAATGATTTTGTCAGACAAATTCTGCACAATGTTAATCAAGATAACAAAGAGCTAGCTACTTTGATTCAAGAGTACTCTGAAAAGATTAGAGATAGTAAGGGTTAGAATCCTACTAAAAAAATCCCTGAAGTGAGAAAAGCCATGGAAGATGTTATCCATGGCTTTTTTTATGTTCTAGATATTCCAAAAGTTAAGTATAAAAACTGCTCGTTGCTTTTTTAGGCTTTACTACAAGAAAACCAAAAGTTCCCCCAATTAAACCACCTGCAATATGAGCCATCTGTGAAATATTATCATCCTGGAAAATAGAGATAAGCTCATTTCCGAGAAAGATAACTGCGATAAGGATGAATGTAAGAGGGATCTCCCCTTGGCGGATATCTGTTATTGAGCCTAATAAGATAAGCATAAAAACGATACCGCTTGCTCCTAATAAACCAGTTGAAAACAGGGTGATGTTAACAATGGCAGTAATTATCGCTGTGATTATTATCATCCATAATAGATTCTTTGAACCGTATTTTTCCTCTAATAAAGGGCCTAAAAGGAGTATGTAAGTGATATTCCCAAGCAAATGGGACCAACATGAATGCCCCAGTACATGCGACCCTAGTTTGAAATACCAGATTGGGCTTGTAAGCTCAAATGAAGAACCTACAGAGAAAAAGTTATGCGATATAGATGGGAAGGCAGTAGATGCGGCTATTTGAATAGCTACTGCAATAAACGAAAAGGTCAGTATGGTGGGAGAGTTATAACTTATCTTCATGAAGCATCCATTTTATAAGAATTAATTTATTTAATTGTCGGGGCAAAATCGATCGTAATATTTTAAAAGGGGCTCTAATTCCGGACATCTGAAAAATAATCAGGCTAAATTGACTATATTTATTGAGTAAACAAAAGTAAAGGAATGTCATAAAAGTTATGCGCAAGTTAATAGCAATAGTTTTGATACTGTTTTCATCTACTCTGTTTGCAGCAGATTTTTCTGAAGGGATGGATGTATATAAGACAGGTGAATACCGTAAGGCTTTTAATATATTTTTTAAGCTGGCCAAAAGTGGTGATGTTGATTCTCAATTTCAACTTGGGTACATGTACCTACATGGTGAAGCTGTTCCTCAAAGTACTGTAAAAGCAGTTAAATGGTTTGAGAAAGCTGCAGCAAAAGATAATCATGCAGCCCAGATAAATCTTGCTGTTATTTACCATACCGGCAAAAGTGGTATTCCCAGAAATTACAAACAGGCATTTGAGTGGTATAAAAAATCGGCAGAAGCCGGAAATATTACTGCTATGCGACACCTCGGTGAGATGTATGAAAAAGGTGAGGGGGCAAAACAGAGTTACTCAAAAGCTGCTCGCTGGTATAAAAAAGCTGCTAAGAAAGGGGATGCATTATCACACCACTACCTAGCTATTTTATATTTAAATGGTTACGGCGTAAGACAAAACGATAAGAAAGCCTTAGCTTTATTTAAAATAGCCATAGATAAGGGAAATGTTGGCTCCCATAGATATCTTGGTGCTATGTATTTTGAGGGGTGGGGAGTAAAAAAAGATATTGAAAAAGCTTTGCACCACTACCAACAGGCTGCAGATAATAATGATGGAGTATCGCAATATCGTATTGGTGATGCATACGAGAAAGGATTGCTAGGTGAAAAACCTGATTTACGTGAGGCTTTAAAGTGGTATGAAAAGGCCTCTAAAAATGGTGACCCGGATGGGCAGTTTTCAGTTGGAAGATTCTATAAAAATGGACTGGTCGTATCACAGAGTGAACAGGTAGCATTTACTTGGCTCTATCGAGCAGCAGAGAAAGAGCAGCCAGAAGCGTGCTACGAACTTGGGATGATGTATTTGAACGGAATTGGGGTCGATCGTGATTTTATGCGTGCAGTTAAATGGTTGACAAGAGGTGCAGATCTAAACAATGTGAATGCAAGTTATAAACTCGCGGGAATGTACAAGAAAGGTGAGGGCGTAATAAAAAACATGCGTAAGGCATTTAAATATTACATGGTTGCTGCTGAGGCAGGGATTCCTGATGCTCAATATAATATTGGTAGAATATATCACCGTGGCCTTGGAGGGGTAAAACGTGATGTGATTGAAGCAGTTAATTGGTGGACTAGGGCTGCAGACCAAGGAAACCAAATGGCCTTAAAAAAACTGCGTAAAATCGATGTAATAAGCGGCCAGGATTACTCAGAAAAGAAGCAAAAAGCAGCTAAATAATTAGTTTGATGAAAGTTTTGGCAGATAAAAGAGATAAAAATCCTGCATAAAAGGTGATTTTTATCTCTTTTTTTATGATAATACACGACCCCAATATTCTTTAAAAACCTCAAGAGAGCAAACAGCAGCATGAGCACAATCAATTCTTTAATAGCAATATCCCCAATTGACGGAAGATATCACAGTAAAACTACTAAACTTAGCCCATTTACCAGCGAGTTTGGTCTGATTCATTTTCGTGTATTGGTAGAGATTCGTTGGCTGCAAGCTCTAGCTGAAAATGAGAAAATCACCGAAGTAACTGCATTATCAGATGCTGCAAATCAGTTTTTAAATGACATTATTGAAAACTTCTCCATCGACGATGCTGAACGTGTAAAAGAGATTGAAAAGACAACTAATCACGATGTAAAAGCGGTTGAATATTTCCTAAAAGAAGAGATCGCAGATAATCCAGAATTGGCTGCAATCACAGAGTTTATCCACTTTGCGTGTACCTCTGAAGATATCAATAACCTATCTTATGCTCTAATGCTTAAAGCAGTAAGAGACCAGGTTTTGATTCAAGATGTAGATCTAGTAAATAAAGCAATTAAGGATATGGCTATCAACTATGCAGCTGTTCCAATGCTTTCACGTACTCATGGTCAAACAGCTTCACCAACAACTTTAGGTAAAGAGATGGCAAATGTTGTTTACCGTCTTGAGCGCCAGAGAGAGTATATTTTAAGCACACCAATTCTGGGTAAAATTAATGGTGCAGTAGGCAACTACAACGCGCACATGATCTCTTATCCAGAAGTTGATTGGGCAGACCACGCAGAAAAGTTTGTAACCAGCCTAGGTTTAGATTGGAATCCATACACAACTCAGATCGAGCCACACGATTATCTAGCAGAGATATTTGATGCAGTAGCACGTTACAACACTATTCTTATCGATTTTAGCCGTGATATATGGAGCTACGTTTCACTAGGATACTTCAAGCAAAGAGTAGTAGCTGGTGAGGTTGGTTCTTCAGCGATGCCACATAAAGTTAATCCAATCGATTTTGAAAATGCAGAAGGCAACTTGGGTATTGCTAACGCAGTATTTACCCACCTTGGTTCTAAACTTCCTATCTCAAGATGGCAGCGAGATCTTACAGATTCAACAGTACTAAGAAACGTAGGTGTTGGTTTTGCCCACACAGAGATCGCACTTCAATCGCTTATTAAAGGTATTGGTAAGCTAGAAGTGAATGAAGCAGTTATCAGAAAAGATCTGGATGAAAGCTGGGAAGTTCTGGCAGAAGCAATCCAAACCGTAATGCGTCGTCACGGAATTGAAAAACCATATGAGAAGCTAAAAGAGCTAACTCGTGGTAAGGCAATTTCTAAAGAGGTAATTGCAGACTTTTTGCAGGGGATAGATCTTCCTGCAGAAGCAAAGCAAAGCTTGATTGATTTAACACCGTGGACCTATATCGGTTCAGCTATCGAACAAGCAAAGAAAATTTAGGGTTTATTTTCCCAATATCTTTGTTGCAATTCGATAATAATGAGTTGTTTGCAAAGACAGGCTAAAAATATTTGGCCACTAAAAGCGTAACTTATTTAAGAAGGGCGGTTTAATCACCGCCCTTTTTTAATGCATAAAACTTGTAATATTCCCGTAACAAAAACGTAATTTATTCGTAATGTTTCTTACGTAAAGTTCACTCATCAAATGAATTTTTAAAGAGGAAACAATAAATGAATAAATTTTTACCTGTTGTATTAGGCGCTGGTCTTGCTATCTCTGGAACAGTTTCAGCATCTGAAATCAAGGCTCCAACTGTATACGGTCGTGTTCATGTTTCAGTTGGTATGATTGATAATGAAGATGGAAGTGCAACTCAGGTTAAGAGTAATGCTTCACGTTTTGGCATCAAGGGTGATTACGAGATTGATCCTGGTCTTAAAGCTGTCTACAAGCTTGAGTTTGAAGTAGATACTACAGATGACAGCTCAACAAGCATTAAGAAAGGTCGTGCACAATATGCTGGTATTAAAGGTAGTTTTGGTGAGATCCGCGTTGGTCGTCACGATACAGCATACAAAGCTTCAACTTCAAAGCTTGACCCATGGGGTGATACCTATGCTGATTACAACAATATCCTAGATAAAGATGCACATGATTCAAGAGAAAATAACTCTATAAATTATTTGAACAAATTCAATGATCTAAAATTAGCTATCTCATATGGTGCTGGTGATGACGATATCTCTGGAGACAACGATGGTTCAAGAGTAAGTATCGGTGCAACATATAAAGCAGGTGGATTGCTAGTTGGTGGTGGCTATGAAGATGTAGATAGCGCAAGTTCAGCGGCAAAAATTGGTATAAGCTACAGCTTTGATGCCTTTAAACTTGGCGGTGTTGTAGAGTCAGTTGATAAAGAAACTGCAGGTACTGATGAACTTAACCTGATTCTTACTGGTGAATTCAAGATCACTGAAAAAGGTTCTATCAAGGCTGTATACGGTCAAACTGATATAGATGCAGATGGTGTTGAAGACCCAACTATGTTTGCAATAGGATACAACCACAAATTCAACAAGAAAGCTTCAGCTTATGTTCTACTAGTTAGCTCTGAAGATGAAGGTATCGATGAAGCTGGTAAAGTATCGGGTGATGCTACTGCAGTAGCGGTAGGTATGAAGTACAACTTCTAAGTTAAAGCAGTAATATAAAAACTCCCTATTTTTAGCGCCTGGCATTAGCCAGGCGTTTTTTATTCTGCTGTCTAATAGCTTTTTAAACCACTATAAAGCATAAACTTTAGGCATGAAAAACTGTCTAAATTATTGGAAAGCCAGGGAATTTGTTGTTTTAAAGCTTTTTGGCTTGATGTTGACTTTATATGTATTGCTTCTAAGGAGGATATATCATGAAATCAATAGACTTAACTCCACTCTACCGTAACACTATAGGCTTTGACCGCTTTGCATCACTTTTAGATGACGTTATGAATAGCGAAGCTGTTACCATTGGTTACCCACCTTACAATATCGAAATGCTTGATGACAATCGCTACACCATTGCGCTGGCTGTAGCAGGTTTCGATAAAAGTGAATTAGATATTAGCGTTGAAAAAGGAGTACTTACTGTAAGCAGTAAGAAAACTAAAAATCAGGAGCATAAATATCTACACCAAGGTATAGCCAATCGTGCATTTGAACGGAAGTTTGATCTTGCTGATTATGTAGAAGTTACAGGTGCAGACCTGCATAATGGCCTGTTAACAATAAGTATGGTTAAAGAGATACCAGAGGAGATGAAACCTAAAAGTATCCCAATTAATCAAGAGATAGATGTGCTTGAGCATAAACATGGTAAGCATCATGAAAAAATCGATAAGAAAGCTGCTTAGTTAGTGGCTTAATATGGAAAGGCTGCGGGCAACTGCAGCCTTTTGGTATTGTGAAATAGGTTTTTATCTCAGGAGTTATTCTGCACAGTTACAATGCTTAGTGACATAAAAATAAACTATAATCCCCAAATGGATAAACAAATAACAATATCTCAATCTAGTACTTCACTGCTAGCCCCTGCCGTTAAGGTTCTTGTTGAAACAATCCACATTGAAATCGAATGCGGAAAAGAGTGCGCCTATCAAGCGATGGAGCAAGAGAAAAAGCTCACCTACTGGAATGTAGGTAAACACATAAAAGAACATCTTCTGCAGAATGAAGGGCGGGCTGATTACGGTAAAACTCTATTCCCGCAAATCTCCAAAGAACTAAATATATCCAAGTCGGTTCTATACGATTGCGTACAATTTTATGAAGAATACCCAAAGATTTTCCCCACGAAGGGAAAATTAACATGGTCCCATATTCGAGTGTTATTGCATGTGCCGGAAAAGAAGGCTAGGAAAGAGTTTGAAGAGAAAATTGTCTCTGAAAAACTCACAGTTGTTGAGTTGAGAAAACTTGTAAAATGGGACAATAGTGTCCCACCACAAACATCCGCTCCAATCCTAAAAGTTGAGCGTGGCGAGCCGTATATTTATCGCCTGAAAAAGATACAAAACCAAAACATGGTAGACCTTGGTTTTAGATTCTATATTCAAAACCCGTTAGCAGTTACCAAAGGCAAGATACCTAAAAATTACTTAGTAGATGGTGAAGCAGTAGTTCGTTGTGAAAAGCTAAATAAAAACTATAGCTTCGCCCCAGCAGGAAAAGAGCAAGTTCCGCACTACACCTACAAAGCTTATGTGTTAGAAATTATCGATGGCGATACTTTATGGGTAAATATCGATCTAGGTTTTAATTCATGGACAACCCAAAAACTAAGGCTCAAGGGAATTAACACTAAAGCCATAGAAACAGCAGAAGGGCAAAGTGCAAAAAAATATATGCAATCAAGATTAAAAGGCTGTGAATTCATAGTAGTCAAAACCTACTGGCGCGATAAATTCAGTAGATACTTGGCAGATATTTACTATAAGAAGGGGGAAGTGGATTTATATAAACTTGCCCAAGAGGGTAGGTTCTTAAATCAGGAGTTATTAAACAGAGAACTAGCGGTTAAGTATTGATACTAATTTACTGAATGATGAGCTGTTTGTATGGATGTTGCTCTTTGAAGTATGGTATTGATAAAATCGGTTAAGCTTGAAGTTAAATAATGAGAAATATATGGGAATAAAAGAAATAAATATGCCAAATTTAAATGATGATACCGCTCAAGAAGGCTGGAAGCCAAAGTTATGGATAGCAATTTTGGTTGGGGTGTTCTTTAATGCATTTGCGCTGCTGTATGTGAACCGCCCAAGGTTGTTCTGGATCTATTTTATTATCAGTTCTGTAGTGGCTGTATTGCAGTTTATTTTCAGCAATAGTATTGCTGAAATTGTCGCCATAGATTTTATTTCTATTAGCTTAGTATTTAATATTATTTGCCCTGTTCATGCTGCTTTGTTAACAAAAACCTACGATAGCAGTTCAAAGCGTGGGTGGTATTCTAAACTGTGGGTGCTTCCAGCGTTATATGTTGCTATTTTTATATCTGTATTTTGCTTCCGATCTTTTCTTTATGAACCGTTTACTATTTCGTCAGCATCAATGGCGCCGAACTACAATAAGGGAGATATAGTTGTTGTTAGAAAGTTTGGATTTGGTAGGTATGGAACTTTTGGATTTGACTTTTTCAATCCTGGGGTATCACATCAAGATTTAATGCAAAGGGGGAAGGCTTATGTTTTTTACCCACCAAAGAAAGACGTTGTATTTATAATGAGACTAATCGGATCGCCAGGTGATGAAATTTCGTTTGATGTCGATGGAATTAGTTTAAATGGGGATAGGCTTTTAACTTCACTTTCAAACGATCAAAAAAATGGTTTTGTAGAGTTTAAAGAAATGAACGGTGAAACATCCTATTCTATCTCTAGGTTTGTTTATAGGCCAATATCTAAAAGTGGAACTCATATAGTTCCTGAAAATCATTATTTTATGCTAGGTGATTCGAGAGATAACTCCTTAGATAGTCGTTTTTGGGGGACTGTAGATTCTAAAAGTATTGTTGGTGAAGTTGTTCATGTTTTTCAAAATAAAAAAGAGCCTTCATTGTCCCAGGATTAATAGGAATCAAAATGAAAATATTCGGTTATCCAAAAGAAGGGTATGATAAGTCACAGTTACTTGAATTAAATGAAGTTACTATTGCTGCTAAGCCAGAGGAACTTAGAAAAATTGCTGAGTTTTTTGAGCAAGCCGCTATAGATATTGAAAAACACGGCTCAGATTTTGAATATGAGCATTTACAAGACCATTTTAATGGTGGTCAGAAAGGCTTTGATGGTAATCCAGACATCATAGTTTACAATGAGGCTCTCCTTTAACAAATATTACCACTGCTAACTAGCTGCACTTAGTTTAAAAGCATCATGCACCGAGAAGAGTTAATAAATGAATAAGATATTAGGCAAATTAGTTGCACAAAAAGATTGTCCCGAAATTTTAGTCGGCCAAGTTGATATTCAATCCTATAGTATTTCGGTTGAAATTGACCCGGATGATTGCTCTGTTGAAAGCGCAACGTCGTTAGCTGAAAAGATAATTACATCTTTGAAACAGTACGACCAAATTGCCCGTAATATAATTAATAGAGACTTATTGGAAACTTATAACTCTGATGGGACTGAAAAAAACCAAACAGGCTGTGATGAGAGTGGGGAAAATATTCAAAATTCAAAATTGTCACCAGGTGAATTCCAAAAGTTATTTACTTTAAAATCCGTTGGTATTTGCGGTGATAATTGTGTAGATATTTTGTATGATACGGATAATTTGTTTGCGGGCCATAGTGTATATGTAACATCTTTTGAAGGTGTTGATTTTAGCGGAGCATCTGCTCAATTATTTGATTTAGAGAGCGATGTATAATTTGTACGTCTCAGCTAAATATGCGTTTTATATAAATATATAAAGAGGAAGTATGGAAATATTATCTACTGTTGTGAAAGTTTTTCTTGTTGTGTACTTTTTTTATGCCGTATTTCTAGCGCATAAAATTAAAAGTCGTTTTTCAGAACTTGGACATGATTTAAAAGCTAATCCTTGGCTTTCTTTTATGAATATTTCATTTTTTTGGTCTAAAGCCAAGGGTATGGCTAAAGA
The DNA here is from genome assembly GCA_033852135.1 of Gammaproteobacteria bacterium. Taxonomy (GTDB): domain Bacteria; phylum Pseudomonadota; class Gammaproteobacteria; order QZLD01; family QZLD01; genus QZLE01. The sequence goes on from JAWSVB010000022.1 coordinate 88,175, forward strand.
TGTATATGACGATAAAATTAATAAGTACTTAAGCATCTACAAGCAAGCAACAATAATTTTTTATGAGATTATTATTTTATTTGTTGGATATGTGTTTTGGGTTAAATACTTTTAATACAGGCATTAACGAATAGCTAATAGGATTTAGGGTGTAATATGAATGTAGGTACTATGGTGCTTGGGGCTGTGGTTATTTTGATGGGGCTTTATTTTGTTGTTGCTAGAGCAAAGTTTCCAAATAAGCTGAAAAAATACTCTGCAATGCGAAAAAAGATGGGCGACAAAACTGCTTTTTTTGTGCACACTTTTTTTTACTCGGCCTTACCATTTGTTCTTGGTGCTTTGATGATTATTGCAGCAAGCAAGGGCGTTACTGTAATTGAATTTTTTAAGAACTAAATATTAAAACTTATTTTAACGCCTGATTTCATCAGGCGTTTTTGATTTTAACTCAAAGCAAAGTCAGAGTTTGTAATTTATTTAACACCTTTTTCTTTTAGAAAATCAAAGGCTAAATGGTCTGATTCTATGATATGGTCTGAAAGCCAGTTCTTTAGAAACTTCATCACTTCAATACTTATAGATACACTGCCAATGTTAAATTGCTCATTTAGAGTTTTAACCTGTTTGGTTAGTTCATCATGTTCTAACTTATGATCTTTGTATCCAGGATAATTATACTGTTTGAATAGGTCTTCTTCATACTCAAAGTGTTTTTCTGTGTAAACAATAAGTGCATGAAGTATTTTCCCCAGTACCTCTTTTGATTGGCCTTGTTGCATGGCTTCATGTAAAGAGTTGACCATACTTACAAGTTTTTTATGGTGGGTATCAACTGTTTCAACCCCAATATTAAGTTGCTCATTCCACTCCATTAGAGACATAAAAAATTCCTTTATTTGTTTTATCAATAGTCTTAAAACATATAGTCAGATATTAAAAATTTAGCACATGATTTTTTATTTTGTAATCTAACAATTTTATGTGTTTAATGACAATGCGTATGCCACTAAAAATAACGAGGTAGTAATGTTAAAAGTAAGTGCTTTATACCCAAGAAGTAGTGATAGCAATTTTGATATTGAATATTATAAAAATTCACATATGCCAATGGTTAAAAAACTTCTGGGAGATGTTTGTATTCGTACTGAGGTTGAAGGGGCGATTTCTGCTGAACAGCCTTTTCACGCTATGGGGCATGTGTATTTTGAGTCAATGGAATCATTTCAAAACCATTACCATGAACATGCAGATACAATAAGGGGTGATATTGCCAATTACACTAATATTACTCCGGTAGTGCAAATGAGTCAGGTTTGAGCTATTTGATATTAAACTTAAAGATTTTCTAAGGCTTAAAACCACATAATTCTCAGTTCAAAAGAAAATATTACTATTTTATAAGGTGGTTAACTGTTTTTCATTGTTTAAACTATAATATATGGTACTCATATAAATATTTCTAACAACCTAAGTTATATAGAAATATTATGGTTTAGTTGCTGGCAATAGAGGGCTGTTTTTGAAGACTGTTAATCATATAACAAAAGGCCTTAAACTTAGTTTTAGTTTCTTAATAGCTACATTGCTTGTATATGGTTTTTATTCCATATATGAAGTTAAGCATGTTGCAAACCTTACCCGTACTATCTATAACCACCCCTTGGTTGTATCAAACGCCGCTCTTCAAGCAAAAGCATCTGTCACTAAAATGCATCTAAATATGAAAGATGTGGTTCTATTTTATTCTCAGACAAAATCCAATCGATATATAGAAGCTGTGAACAAGGAAGAGGTATTGGTATATAGACAGCTGGATATTGTTAAGAAAAATATTTTAGGTGATGAGGGAAGAGCCCTTGAAAGTATGGCTCGAAAACTTTTTGATGAATGGCGCCCTATTCGAAATGAAGTTATTGGGTTAGTTAAGCAAAACCAATATAAACAGGCTGCCAATATAACAGTTGGCAAAGGCGCAAACCATGTTGCAGCATTAAATAATGCAGTTGAGAGACTAACAAATTACGCACTGGGAATGGCTTCTAAATTTGTTAAACAGGCTGATAAAGTTAATGATAACGCCACAACAATTACTTTAATATTTTTACTCATAAGTATCGCTATTGCAGTTGTAGTTGCGTTGTTGACTATTAAAAGGTCAACCACAGCAGCTGAGATGTTGCGTAAAAGTGAGAAGCTTTTTAGAACTATGTTTGAACAGGCGCCATTAGGTATTGCAATGATAGATTCGTTAACCGGCAAAATATCTGAGGCTAATACTAGATTTGCTGAAATAGCTGGTCGAACAAGGGAGGATATGTTGACTATAGACTGGATGAGCATTACCCATCCAGATGATATACAGGAGGATTTGGATAATATGTCGCTCCTTAATGATGGAAGCATTGACGGATTCGATATGCAGAAACGCTATATCCGCCCTGATGAATCCATTGTTTGGATAAACATGACCATTGCTAAGATAGAAACAGAAGATACAACTCATCCTTTTCATTTGTGCATGATTGAAGATATTTCGCAGCGCAAATACACCGAGCAAAAGCTTATTGCAGAAAAAGAGCGCCTAGCAAAGGTGCGTAAACGTACCGATGAACTGTTGCTTGAAACCCAGCAGCAGAGAGAGGAGTTAAAAGTAGCCAATAAAGGGCTTGAAGAACAAAGTAAGAAATTAAAGTCATCTAATGATGAATTAGAGGAGCAAGCCACTGCTTTAACAAATGCTTCAAAATATAAATCAGAATTTTTAGCTAATGTAAGTCATGAGTTACGCAGCCCTTTAAACTCTCTGCTGCTTTTAGTTAGTTGTCTGGCTGAAAATAATGACGATAATTTATCATCTGAACAGGTTGAGCAGGTTGCAGTTATTAAAAGCTCTGGTACAGAACTGCTCTATTTAATTAATGATATTTTAGATTTTTCTAAAGTTGAAGTGGGGCAGCTAGATATAAATGAAGATGTAATTGCCCTAAATCCATTTTGCAATAGTTTAGGCCGATCTTTTGCTATGCAAGCAAGTGAAAAAGGTTTGAGTTTAAAAGTTGAATGTGACCCTGGTTTGCCACAATTTTTCCTTTCCGATGAACAGCGAGTGCGACAGATTTTAAAGAATCTTGTGTCTAATGCCCTAAAGTTTACTAAAGAAGGGGAGATAGCTTTAAAAGTAAAACCACTAGATCAAGAAACTATAGCCTTTTCAGTTCATGATAGTGGAATTGGTATCCCTGCAGATAAACATCAAGCGATTTTCGAGGCTTTTCAGCAAGCAGATGGTTCAACTACCAGGCGATATGGTGGCACAGGGTTGGGGTTAACTATCTCGAGAAAGTTAGCGGGGTTGTTGGGTGGTAGGTTAGAGGTGGAATCAGAGGAGGGAAAAGGCTCTGTATTTACCGTATCACTTCCAATTAAAAGTTCTGCAGAAAAACAACACCAGAGTGATGAACAGGATCTATTTATTAAAGAGGACTCCAATATAGATAGTGAAGAGCTGGGGCCGTTTGCATGTGGTCAGAATGAACCAAATTTAAATAAATTATCAGGTAGAACAATTCTGATTGTTGATGACGATATGCGTAATACTTTTGCTATCTCTGCTCTACTTAAAAAAGCTGGGATAACATGCGTTATAGCCCAAGATGGAATGCTGGCTACTGACAGATTACAGGAGAACCATGATATTGATTTAGTACTAATGGATATGATGATGCCAGGTATGGATGGTTATGAAGCTACACGTAGAATTAGAAATATGAGTAACTATAAGGAGCTGCCAATTATTGCCGTTACTGCAAAAGTGATGGAGGGCGAACGTGAAAAATGCTTGGCAGCTGGGACTAATGAATATCTGACAAAGCCTGTTGATAAAGATCGATTATTTGAGGTTATAGAGAGGATGTTGTCTTAATCTATAATTTTAAAACTGCATATATAGACCTTTGTATTGCGCACACATACCTAAATTAAAATTGATAACCCCTGAAACAGCATCTTATTTTTTATACCAATTTGGCTGCAATCTCCAATTTGTGTATAGTTCCCGCTAATTAATTATTCACCAGTAAAATCAATCCGGAAAACCACAGTGGAAAACGCCTCAGCCGAAATTAAAAAACTGCAAAAAGAGATCAAAAAATGCATCTTTGCGGATCGTTTTGGCTTTAATAAAAGGTTAAAGGGGATTCAGCGCAGGTTGCATGAGAATAAGCCCGTTGATAAAGGTTTTGAAAAACTCTCTCTTGATGTAATGGCATCGATTGAAACCTTAGAGAAAAGAGCTAAATCGGTTCCCGATATCACCTATGATGAGTCATTACCCATTTCGGAAAAACGGGATGAGATTGCTGAGCTGATTAAGAACAATCAAGTGGTGATTATTTGTGGTGAGACCGGCTCAGGTAAGACAACGCAGTTGCCAAAGATCTGCCTTGAGATTGGCAGAGGAATTAACGGCAAAATAGGGCATACACAACCGCGTCGTATCGCTGCCCGCAGTGTTTCCAAACGTATTGCTGAAGAGCTGAAGGTTGAGTTAGGTAATCAGGTTGGTTTTAAGGTTAGATTCTCAGACCAAGTTAAAAAAGAGAGCTTGGTCAAATTGATGACTGACGGGATTCTATTGGCAGAGACTCAGACCGATAGATTCCTAAATGAATACGACACAATTATTATCGATGAGGCGCATGAGCGTAGTCTGAATATCGATTTTATTCTTGGATTTTTAAAGGTTCTATTGCCGAAAAGACCGGATTTAAAAGTTATTATCACCTCGGCTACCATCGATCCTGAGAGTTTTTCACAGCACTTTGGTAGCGCACCAATCATTGAGGTTTCTGGCAGAACCTATCCGGTTGAGACCCGTTATCGTCCCTTATATAATGAAGACCCAGATATGGATGATTCTTATCCAGAAGAGAAAGACCAATTGCAGGGGATAAACGATGCAGTGGATGAGTTGGGGCGCATAAGTAATGGTGATGTTTTGGTGTTTCTCCCGGGTGAACGTGATATCCGTGAGGCCGCTGAGTTCTTAAAAAAGTCGCAACCACGGGCAGAGATTGTCCCCTTATTTGCACGCCTTTCACCGGCAGAGCAGATGAAGGTTTTTGCTCCTCATGGCGGCAGGCGAATTGTACTTGCAACTAACGTTGCGGAGACATCTTTGACGGTCCCAGGAATTAAATATGTTATTGATTCCGGTAAGGTGCGTATATCCAGATATAGTTACCGCACTAAAGTGCAGCGATTGCCAATCGAGCAGGTTTCGCAAGCGAGTGCCGACCAACGTAAAGGGCGTTGTGGCCGTGTTAGCTCAGGTGTCTGTATCCGCCTTTATTCTGAAGAAGATTTTCTCAATCAGTCTGAGTTTACTCAGCCTGAAATTCTGCGTACAAATTTAGCCTCTGTTATCCTGCAGATGAAATCACTGCGCTTGGGTGATATAGAGGATTTCCCATTTGTGGAAAGGCCAGATAATCGTTATATAAATGATGGTTATAAACTACTGCAAGAGCTAGGTGCTGTTGATGAGAAGAACGAGATAACTAAAATTGGCAGAATTTTAGCATCGTTCCCGGTTGACCCCAGAATCTCCAGAATTATCCTGGCTGCTGCTGATAATAATTGCCTGAATGAGCTTTTGATAATTGGTAGTGCTCTTGGAGCTCAGGATCCGCGAGATAGACCTTTTGATAAACAAGGGCTGGCAGATGAGGCGCATAAAGAGTTTCAGAGTGAGCTATCTGACTTCTTATTCTATTTGAATTTGTGGAATGCATATCATGAGGCGGGAAAACAGTTATCGCAGAACAAACTACGTAAGTGGTGTAAGGAAAGGTTTATCTCATTCCTGCGGATGCGTGAATGGATAGATGTTTATCGTCAGCTTAAGCAATTAGTCACCGAGCATAAATACAGTATTAACCAAGAGCCGGCAGAATATGAGCCGATTCATCAGTCATTGCTTTCAGGGTTGTTAGGCAATGTCGCCGTTGTAACCGATAAAAAAGAATATACCGGTGCGCGTAATAATAAACTGCGCGTTTTTCCAGGTTCTGCACTGGTAAAAAAGCAGCCGAAGTGGCTAATGGCAGCTGAGCTTATCGAGACCTCAAGGCTGTTTGCCAGCACAATCGCTAAGATAGAACCGCAATGGATTGAGCAGATAGGCGCACACCTATGTAAGCACCATTATTTTGAACCTCATTGGGAGAAAAAACGCGGGCAGGTAATAGCCTTTGACCGTATCACCATGTATGGGTTAACAATTAACCCTAAAAAGAAGGTTAACTTTGGTCAGCTAGATCCGGTTGCAGCACGTGAGGTGTTTATCCGCAGTGCATTGGTGGAGCAGGATATTGACCTTAGGGCAGAATTTTATCGTAAGAACAAAGATACCCTGCATGAGATAAACCTTCTTGAATCGAAATCCAGGCGTAAAGATATTCTGGTGGACGAAGATAATATCTTTGATTTTTACGACACCAGAATCCCAGCGAATATCAATAGCAAAGCAGCGTTAGAAAAGTGGCTGAAGAAGGCAGACGATAAAACGGTTAACTCACTTTTGATGACCAAAGATGAGTTGATGAAACATAATGCAGAAGAGGTAACTGAGGCACAGTTTCCAGATCGTATCGTCATCGACGATATCGCATTTATGCTCGATTACCATTTTGAGCCTGGGCACCCAAAAGATGGCGTTACCATAACTGCACCACTGGTTACTCTAAACCAGGTCGCTCAAGAACAATTAAGTTGGTTGGTTCCGGGGATGATAGAGGAGAAGCTAACTTTTCTTATAAAAGCATTGCCGAAAAGAACACGTAAAAACTTTGTGCCAGTACCCGAGTTTGCTCGGGCGCTAACACAGTCAATCTCAGCTGAAGATAAAGCTGCAGCACTACTACCATTTATCACGCGCGAGCTTAAACGGATGACTGGGGTAGAGGTCACAAGGGATATGTGGCAAGAGGTGCAGATTCCAACGCATCTATTAATGAATATTCGTGTGGTGGATGAAAATGGCAAGACGCTAGGAGCCGGGCGAGACCTTATTAAGTTGCAACGTGAATTTTCACAGCAGATTAAGCTGGCACTAAATGCCGAGGTCGATTCACCGTTTGAAAGGGATGATATTGATGATTGGGATTTTGAAGATCTACCTACAGAGATTGAGGTTAATCGTGGTGGGGTTCTGATAAATGCTTACCCTGCAATTGTGCTGCACGAAGATGTAATCTCATTAAAATTGATGTTTGATAAACATAATGCTCTAGAGCGCAGTAAAGAAGGGGTATTGCGCTTGATTCAAATCAAATACAAAGAGCAGGAAAGATATATATCCAAGAATATCCCAAACTTTGAGCGTATGGCGCTCCACTATTCATCCATTGGAAAAAAAGATGAGCTGCGCAATGATATCGTTAATGCCGTATTCGAAAAAGTATTCATTAGCGACAAAGAGTTTCCGCGCAATAGGGATGAGTACCAGCAGCTGTGTGAGAATAATAAAGCTGATTTGATACCAACCATGAATACCCTGGCAACTACTGCAGAAAAGTCTCTAGAAGCTGCGCATAAACTACGTAAGTCACTAAAAGGCAGTGTTAATCTATCATTTGTAAAACTCTACCAAGAGATAGATACCCAGCTTTCGTCCCTGGTATATTCTGGATTTATCAGTGCAACTCCAATTAAATGGTTGGAGCATATTCCACGCTATATAAATGCACTGGTAGTGAGAATTGAAAAGCTTGAATACGACCCTAAACGTGATTCACAATGGGCAAATGAGATCTATCCATACATTGAACAATATAAAAAGCTATCGAATCAGTTTGGTGATATTAGTGAGGTGATAAAGCTGCGCTGGATGATTGAGGAGTTAAAGGTCTCTATCTTTGCACAGGAGCTGAAAACCTCAATGCCAATATCTGCCAAAAGGGTGGAAAAGCAGATAGGATTGATTAAGAAGCTCTGATTCCAAATGTTATGTACGGTAATTTTTTTATTGTTGAATTAAAAGCGTATCTATTTTTTCTTTAACTGGGGTAATTGCTTCATTTACCCACTGTTTGAATTTAATGTTTTGTTTAAGTTTGCGTAAGCCAGTATTAAAATCTTTTATCATTTTGGGGTTGTTTAAAGATTTTTCTTTGTTAAACAGTATGTAATAGTTTGAGGAGTCAAGTGGCTTTTGGTGATAGGTTATTTTTTTAGCATCATTTTCGGCAAGAAATTTATTGATAATTGCAAACCCAATAATTTTTTGAGTAGGGAAAACATCAATCCTTCCAGCTAATAATTGCCGAAAACTATGAATATGCTGATTAGTATATTCGATAGAGAACACACCCTTTTCTGCGGCATTCAAAAAAGAACTTCCGTAACCTGTAACTCCAGTATTCAAGCCAATAGTTAGCCCTTTAAGGTCATCTATTTTTTCCCAATCAAAGCTATAGTCATTAAGGTGGAAGAACACAATATCTAAACTCCCAATTGGGTCCCCAAAATTAAAATGTTCTTCTCTATCTTTGGTTTTTTGTCCCCCTATATATCCATCAAATAACCCTTTGCTTGCAGAGATTTCAGCTCTTTTAGGTGGTAGCCATTCGTAGTTAACGGTATAACCTTCATATTTATATGCTGCGCTAATTATTCTTAGAGTAATTCCTCCATGAGGTAGTTTTTTTGAGGTATATGGTGGGGCTTCAACTGTGGAAAAATATAATGTCTTATCATTTTTTTTTAAGGATATTTGATTAAATTCTGTATCTGCCAATACATGTGAAATAGCAAAGGTACCAGCACATATAAAAGTTAGAAATTTCAGCACCAGTATTTCCTCCATTAAATATAGATATTTAATTCATACCTAAGTCACGGATAGTCAAAGTTTGCCGTTTTAAAATTTGACATACTATAATATTAGAATAATTCTTAGATATACCCCCTATACTTAATTTACTAAGTAAACTATTTGAAATATAGCACCTTTAGAGGAAAGTTAATGCCTACTCAATATCAAATCCTAACAATCAATCCTGGTTCAACTTCAACTAAATTTGCGTTGTTTAAAGGGGAAGAGTCTCTATTAACAAAAAATATCGACCATTCAAATGAGGAGCTAGCTCCATTCGAAAAAATGGTAGACCAGTTTCAAATGCGTAAATCTATAATTGTTTCCGAGCTTGAGAGTAATAATATTGATATTGCCGACATCGATGCAGTTGTTGGTCGTGGTGGGTTGCTCAGACCAATTTCAGGTGGAACCTACAAAGTTAATCAAAACATGATTGCAGACCTATATGCAGCAGCAATGGGGGAGCATGCCAGTAATCTAGGGGCCTTAATTGCAGATGCAATAGCTAAAGAAGCTAATTGTGAAAGCTTTATTGTTGACCCAGTAGTAGTGGATGAGCTAGATGATATAGCTAGATATTCTGGAAGCCCACTGTTACCAAGAAAAAGTATATTTCATGCTTTAAACCAAAAGCGCACCGCCAGAATGGTGGCGGAACAGATTGGTAAGAAGTATGAAGAGACCAATATCATAGTTGCGCATATGGGGGGTGGAATCTCCGTTGGTGTTCACGCTCAAGGCAGAGTCATTGATGTAAATAATGCCCTTGATGGCGATGGTCCATTTACACCAGAACGTAGCGGAGCACTACCTGCAGGTGGCTTGGTAGGACTTTGTTTTGGCGGTGAATATGATGAAAAACAGATTCGTAAAATGATTAAAGGCAATGGCGGTTTAGTCGCTTATCTTGGCTCCAATGATTTAAGAGATGTTGAAAAGCGAATTCAAGCAGGAGATAAAGAGGCTCTACAAGTACATGACGCTATGGCATATCAAGTAGCCAAAGATATTGGGCAGTTAGCAACAGTTGTTTCCGGCAATGTTGATGCTATTGCCCTTACTGGAGGCGTTGCATATAGCCAATTATTTACCGACAAGATAAAAAGCAGAGTTGGTTTTATTGCAGATGTAATAATCATCCCGGGAGAGAATGAGTTAGAAGCACTTCGTGATGGCGCGATACGTGTGCTAGACGGTATTGATGTTTCACTGGATTATTAGTTTTAGCTCTAATTAATTAGAGCTAAAAAGGTGTTAGAAGTTATTCTTCATTTCTCGAATCACAGTAAAGACTTCTAACTCTGTAGTTAGACTTTTTTCAGCATATGTTTCTGCAGATTTAATAACTTCTGCCTGATTACAGCGCAAAAAAGGATTTATTTTTTTCTCATCGCTTAAAACAGTTGGGATAGAAGGCTTTTGCTCTTCAAGTAGCTTTTTAACATAGTTGATATATTTACTGATTTCGCTGTTATTAGGTTCAATGTGCTGAGCAAAAGCTAGATTTGCTAAAGTGTATTCATGTGCACAGTAGATATGAGTATCATCAGGAAGTTGCGAGATTTTCTGTAGCGAGTCAAACATCTCTGCTGGCGTACCTTCAAAGATTCTTCCACATCCAGCGGAAAAAAGAGTATCCCCACTAAAAAGATAGTTATCACTGTGGTAGCAGAGGTGGCCTTTTGTGTGTCCAGGAGTCTCGATGGCAGTTAAAGATATATCAAGTTGAGAAATCTCAATGCAATCGTTTTCCTTTAAGCCTGCATCAAGATCAAGATTGGTTTCACCTGAAGGGCCAAAAACAGTGGTGCCATACTTCTCTTTTAATTCAGTAACCCCGCCAACGTGGTCATGGTGGTGGTGAGTGATGAATATAGCAAGAGGGTTTAGCTTTTCAGACTCAATAACATCAATAACTGACTTGGAGCAGCCAGGATCAAAAATAATCGCGTCATTCGCTTGATTTTTGATTACCCAAATATAGTTATCATTGAATGCTTTAATTGGAAAAACGCTATTCATTGTTTATTTCCATCAAAATAGTAATTTATGATGAATCGAATATTCCACAAAAAACTAAAAAAAACAAGCTAGGTATGCTAGATAAGTCAGCACGAAGACCGCTGACATTTAAATATATTAATGAAATTATGAAGTGCTAGACAAAAATGCAATTTATCCATTAATCAAAGGGGAATAATCACAAATTGGAACTATAATTAATCATGAGGTGTGCTTCAATTTCTGAATGTACCCCTATCGCTGAGTACTTATTTTAATAGATAAAGCTAAAAAAATTGAATATGTATGTAACCCAGCAAAAGTTGTTAGTAAAGTTATGGTTGGGGGTTACCCAAAGTGTTATAAACGTCTTAATGGGCTTGAAAAAATTATGACAAATAATGATGAATTGATTTTTGCAGATGATCTAGATCAAAAATCAAATATTTTCTCAACAGAAGAAGAACCTGTTGAGGATGATGAATGCTGGAAAATTCTTGTTGTTGATGATGACGAGATTATTCATGCTGTAACAAAAATGGTTCTAGCTGATTATCAATTTGAGAACCGTAGCCTTAAAATGATAAGTGCGTATTCTGCACAAGAGGCGATAGATATACTCGAGAAAGAGGACGATATAGCTCTAATTTTATTAGATATAATCATGGAAACAGATGATGCTGGGCTTAAGTGCGCTAAGCATATTCGAGAAAATTTACAAAACCATAACGTCAGAATCATTATGAGAACGGGGCAGCCTGGTCAAGCTCCCGAGCAAGAAGTTATAGTTAACTATGATATTAATGACTATAAGGCTAAAACAGAGCTTACAGCGCAAAAGTTATTTACCGTAGTAACTGCTTCATTAAGATCATATCAACAGATAAAATCGATTGAGCGAAATAAACTAGGTTTAGAAAATATAATAAATGCATCCAGAACCATCTTTAAAATAAACTCATTAAATGTATTTGCTGAAGGAATTCTAGAGCACTTAACTACAGTGTTAAATATCGATAAAAGCTTTATTTATGCAAAAAGCTCTGGTTTTACAGCCTATGAAGATTCGCAAAAACAGAAATACAATATAGTAGCTTCAACAGGTGACTTTGTAGGTAATGAGAATAAGCCTCTAGATGAAGTTGTATCACAAGAAGTTCTGAATAATTTAAATAAAGCACTTGAGAAGAAAGAAAATATATTTACGGATAAAACTTTTGCTGGGTACTTTGAAACGGAGAGCGGTGAACATAGTCTTATATACTTCCAGTCACAAAGAACATTTACAGATATCGATTATGACCTCATATCAATATATGCCACAAATGTAGCTATCGCGTTTGAAAATATATCTTTAAATAATGAAATTAAAGATACTCAAAAGGAACTGATTTACATACTCTCGGATGTTGTAGAGGGGTATTCAAGAGAGACTGCAATACATGTTAATCGGGTTGGCGCTGTAGCAACTATGATAGGCAAAAAGCTCGGTATGGAAGAGCGTGAGCTAGAAGTATTGAGTATTGCCGCACCAATGCACGATATTGGAAAGATCGGAACCCCAGACCATATTCTTCAAAAGCCAGGGAAACTGACTGAAGAAGAGTATAAGGTGATGAAGAAACATGCTGAATATGGATATCATATCTTCCAAAGTTCTAAAAGAGTGGTAATGAAAGCAGCTGGAATTATTGCTCATGAGCACCATGAGAAATGGGATGGTACTGGTTATCCTCAAGGACTAAAAGGGGACGATATTCATATATATGGGAGAATAACAGCTCTTGCAGATGTTGTTGATGCTCTTGTTAGTAGACGCTGTTATAAAGAGCCATGGCCATTCGAAGATGTGGTTGCGTTAGTCAAAGAGCAAAGAGGAAAACATTTTGACCCACAAGTAGCTGATGCTTTCTTAAATTCAACTGATGAATATCAGGAGATACTAGCTAATTTGCCTTTGGATTAAAAACATAGCGTTACACAATGATTTTTAATGAAACTAAGTGTTTATAAGGATCTATATATGTGTTTTTCTAAATCGGTAAACAATCAGGTTTATCGCAATAATGTGTACCAAATCATGAGATAAAACCATCATGGTTTTAAGTTCACTTAAAGCAAGAATAATGCTAACTACTATGGGGTTATTGGTATTATCACTTTCTGTGATTACCTATTACCTTGTTGGTGAGGCCAAAAGCTCGTTAACAAAATCTATAAACCAAAATGCACTTAATATACTTGATGTTACAGTAGGGTATATTAGTTCACAGCATAGAAATATCCTTCAAAATCAGAGCGAAATGCATTTGATTAAGCGTAAGAGGGCTAAAAGCAATTCTGCCATTGCGCATTCAGTTTTAGAACATTATTTCCAAGAGTTTCAAAAAGGCCAAATTACTGAAGAGGTTGCCAAACAGCTGGCAATTAAAGATGTTTTAGGACTTCGGTTAGATGAAAGTGTTGGCCATTTTTGGATAACAGATACATTCGAATCCCCAACAATAGTTATGCACTCAGAGTTTCCTGCTTTAGTGGGGAAAATGATAGATCCCAAAAGCTTTAGCTGTTTTGAAAATAACAAAACTAACTTTTTCAGATTAGCGGTTGAGATAACGCAAAATAATGATAGCGGGTTTGTTGATTGTAATTGGCCGTCAGCTACTAAAAATTTACAATCTGATTCCATATTGTATGGTCCCTCAAAACCAAACTCTGCAAACTCGGATGTCTCACCTGAAAAACAGCTGTATACAGAAAGGATATCTTTTGCAAAGGCGTTTAAACCTTGGGGGTGGGTGATAGGTAATACATTAACTACACAAGATATTGATGAATACACAAATAGTAGCTTTTCTACCCTGATAGCAGATATAAGTAAAATATTAGAGCCACAAAAAATTGGAGAGAATGGGTATTTTTTTATATTTAAAAGTGATGGGTATTTGTTGCTACACCCAGTGCTTGCAGGACAAAATGGGAGTAAATTAATAAATCCTGTATCAGGTAACAGTATGTTAATTGATATGAAAAATGCAGCAATGTCTAATGAAAGACTATTGAAATATATATGGGATAGGCCAGATGATAAGGGCAACTATCGTTATAAGAAAAAAGCTTTCCTAGCGTATTACCAGCCACTTGATTGGTATGTGGTGACCTCAGTTTACAATGATGATATCGATTTATTAACATCAACTTTAGTTACAAGCGCTAAGGTAATTTTCTTTATTTCAATTTTAGTATCATTAATTCTTTCGCTACTTTTAATTAGAAGCATTACTAAACCCCTTAACGATTTAGTAGGAGCAATATCTGGTACTGACAATACAGGGGTTCCTACCGTTGAAATCCCAGAGGGAAACCTGGAAGAGATTAAAGTTTTAAGTCGCACTATGAACTTAATGATATCAAGGATTAAAGAATATCAAATTAACTTTATAGATAGTGAATTAAAATTTAAGAGTTTGGTTGAATCTGTAACAGATTTAATTTGGGAACTAGATAAAGATGGTAACTATGTATATATAAGCCCAAGAATTTATGATTTATTAGGCTATACACCTGAAGAAGTAATTGGGAATAGCCCTATGATGTTTATGGATTCAGAAGAAACCCAAGCTATTTCTCCATTTTTAGAACAGATATTTGCAGATGGAAAAGGGTTTCAGAATTTAGAAAGCAAATGTTTTCATAAGGATGGGACGCCGCGTACTATTGAAGTATCAGCTGCCCCATTTTTTAATGATAAAGGTGAATTACAGGGTTTAAGGGGGGTTACCCGCGATATAACAGAAAAAATAAAAGTTGCCAGAGAGCTACATGAAAGTGAGGAAAAGTTTAAGTTGCTTGCAGATCAAATGTTGCTCGGAATTCTAATTGTTAAAGATGGGCTGTATAAATATTATAACGATGCGGTACTGGAGATATTTGGTACAACTAAACAACAAATGGACTCATTAGGCCCTTATGATCTTCAAACCTTAATTCACCCTGATGATAGGGCGTTTGTAATGGACCAGTTAAAGAAAAAGGAAAGAGGGCATAAAGACATAGTAATTAATTACGATTGGCGCCTTATGTCTAGTAATGGCAAGACTAAATGGGTTGAGTCCTGGTCTAAAACTATAGATTTTGATGGAGAGACAGCTGATTTTGTACTTTTGTACGATATAACCGAGAGAAAAGACGCAGAGAATGAAGTTACACATTTAAGAAACTATCTCTCCAATGTGATTAACTCAATGCCATCGATATTAGTTGGAGTTGATGTTGAGGGTAAGATTACTCAGTGGAATAAAACAGCGGTAGACCGGACTAATTTGTGTGCTGAAAAAGTTATGGGTAAACATTTAAGCCAAGTATTGCCTAACTTAAAACCAGTGTTTAAAAAGATAGAGCAGAGTATTAAAGCAAATAAATCAGTGCAGACAAAAATATCATATCAAACCAAAGAAAGTAACAGTGTGGTACAAGAGGTAACAGTATACCCGCTAGAAGCGGATGGAGTTGAAGGAGCCGTAATTCGTATTGACGATATTTCAGAAAAAGTACGTATGCAGGAGATGATGATACAAAGTGAAAAGATGCTCTCTATTGCCGGGCTTGCTGCAGGAATGGCTCATGAGATAAATAATCCTTTGGCAGGAATGATGCAAACTGCCAGTGTTATGTCTAACCGCCTTATAAAAAAAGTAGATATGCCAGCAAATAATGATGCTGCAGAGCACGCAGGAACTACGGTTGATGCAATAAAGCAGTTTATGGATGAGCGTGATATCCCTCGTATGATTAACGCAATAAACGAGTCGGGAAAAAGGGCTGCGATTATTGTTAATAATATGCTTAATTTTGCTCGCAAGGATGATGGTGGAGTAATAGCTTCGCAAATAAATGAAATAATCCGTGTTTCGATTGAGCTGGCCGAAACAGATTACAACATGAAAAAACGTTATGATTTTAAGAAGGTATCTATAGATACTGAGTTCGGCCAAAATCTTCCTGATCTTTACTGTGACCAAGCTCAAATCCAGCAAGTGATTTTTAATCTTTTGCGTAATAGCGCTCAAGCAATGCAAGAAGCACAAATAGAATCACCACAAGTGCGCATTCGAACTAGCTTTAATAGTGACAACAACAAAGTGTTGATTGAACTATTTGATAATGGTCCAGGTATGGCAGAGGAGGTTCGTAAAAGAGTATTCGAACCTTTCTTTACCACTAAACCTACAGGTATCGGAACAGGGCTAGGTCTAAGCGTATCGTATTACATCATCGTCGAAGAGCATGGAGGGGAGATGTATTTAGACTCCGCACCAGGTGCTGGGACTAAATTCACAATAGCTTTACCGCTTGATAGAGGGGAAAGTTCATGATGGGGCAGGCGCAGTATGAATAATTCAATTTTAATTGTTGATGATGAACTTTTTATTCGGCAAAGTCTGAATGATTTTTTTAAAGATAGTCAATGGATTACATTCATAGCAAGCAGTGGAGAGGAAGCTTTAGAAATTCTTGAGCAGGAGAGCCCTTCTGCAGCAATTGTAGATATAAGAATGATGGGAATGAATGGTGATGAATTTATTCGGCAAGCAAGAGATGTAAAACCGGAAATGTGTTTTGTGATATGTACAGGGTCACCTGAATATAAACCATCGTATGACCTTCTTCAGCTATCACAAGTGTCAGAACAAATATATAGAAAACCGATTGATGATATGGAAAATCTGGAAAACCATATATCAAGTTTAATTAGTAATTAACATGAACAGTTATTAAGCCTTTTTATAGGTTAGATAGGTTAGATAGGTTAGATAGGTTGGATGGGTTAGATAGGTTGGATGGGTTAGATAGGTTAGAAGTTAAGTAGGTAAATTAAAACATGATTTTAAGGCGTAAAGTAAATATAAGGAACTCAGTAGCAACCAGGTTGTTAAAGGTTGTGTTCTGTTTTTATATTGCATTTGCTCTTTTAGTCACTCTTTCCCACATGTTTATTGAATATAGCTATCAGAAAGGAGATGTAAATAAATCGTTAGTTGAATTCCAGCCAACTATCGAATCAACTCTTGCAATGAATTTATGGCATATGGATGACCAATCACTTAAATCAACAATAGATAGCATCATTAAAATCCCTTTAATAGTTGGTATTAAGATAAAAGATGAATCAAAAAATATAATTGCAGTTGATGGAGTAGTTTCTGAAGCTGATTTTTCTGGAAAGATTGAACAAGATATTGATTTTCTAGGGTTAAAGAGCAATATAAATGACTTACAAACTAATTCATATAATCTTGAAGTTTTCCAACATACATTTCCAATTTACTATAGATATAAAGGGCAACAAAGACTATTAGGTGAAGTAACACTCTTTTCTAACTCATCGGTTATTTTTGATAGAGTAAAAGTTCAGTTCTTACTTTTGGTAATAAATTCAGTACTTAAATCGTTAGCTCTGTGGGTGTTTTTCCTACTTATATCAAACTATATATTGCGTCGCCCATTAGAATCAATTGCGGAGGCGGCTGAAAATATCAGTGTGGAAAACCTTAGTGATTTTAAAATTAAAATAAAGTCTGCAGGAAACGATGAATTAAGCGTTATAGAAAATTCATTTAATGAAATGATAAAAAAACTCTCAGATTCTATAAATAAACAGAAGGGGGCAGAACAAAATTTAAGAGAAAATGAGATTAAATTTAGAACGCTTGTAGAGAATGTTCCCGGAGTAACTTATCGTTGTATTAATGATGAACCTTGGACAATGATATACCTAAGTGATGAGATAGAAAACTTATCAGGCTACCAACGTTCAGATTTTATAAATAATAATAAACGTACATTTGCATCAATAATTCATATTGAGGACACCACCTTCATTTCAAAAGCAGCAGAAAAAGCTATTAAGAATAGAACAACTTATTCATTTGAATATCGCATAGTTCGTGCAAATGGTGAAATTCGCTGGGTATATGAAAAGGGACAGCCAATATTTGATGAGAACGGTGAATTACAGTTTTTTGATGGTGTTATTATCGATATTACCGAAAGAAAACAAGCTGAAAGTGAGATAAGAAAACTACGAAAGTACCTTACAAACATTATTGACTCAATGCCTTCATCCTTAGTTGGTGTAGATGAAAGTCTAAAAATAACACAATGGAATAAAACCATTGAAGATACGACAGGGATTGCCGCAGTAGATGCATATGGAAAATCAATAGAAGATATTTTACCGCAAATGCAATCTGAGTTAGGGAAAATATCATGTAGCCTGCATACCCGAACAGTACAACGTAATCAGATAAAAAGAGGGGTAGATGAGACCGGCATATGTTATGAAGACGTCACCATTTATCCCTTAATTGCAAACGGGGTTAAGGGTGCAGTTATTCGCATAGATGACATTACCGAAAAAGTAAGGATGGAAGAGATACTGATTCAGAGTGAAAAAATGCTTTCAGTTGGAGGTTTAGCCGCAGGGATGGCTCATGAGATAAACAATCCATTAGCAGGCATGGTGCAAACAGTAAATGTGATGTCAAACAGGTTGATTGAAAAATCAGATATGCCAGCCAATATAGAAGCAGCTAAAGAAGCTGGAACAACCATAGAAGCAATCAATAAATTTATGCATATTCGTGATATTCCGCGGATGATTGCTACTATAAATGAATCTGGCAAAAGAGCATCAGCCATAGTTAACAATATGCTCAGTTTTGCTCGCAAAGGGAGCAGTGAAAAAGCAACAGTGAACTACATAGAGTTAGTTGATAATACGATTGATTTGGCAGTGACAGATTACAACCTTAAGAGTAACTATGACTTTAAACAAGTTGACGTTATTAGAGAATATAAAGATAAAACTGTATTTATTGAATGTGAACCATCACAGATTCAGCAAGTTATATTAAATCTAATTCGAAATGCTGCTCAAGCAATGCAGGATGCCAAAATACCATCTCCAAAATTGACCGTTCGTATCAGCCACGATAAAGACACAGCAATGGTTAAAACTGAGATAGAAGATAATGGACCAGGTATAGATAAAGAGACATTAAAACGGATCTTTGAACCTTTTTATACGACAAAACCAGTAGGTGTGGGAACAGGACTAGGGTTGAGCGTTTCATATTTCATCATAGCTGATAATCATAATGGAGAGATGCATGTTGAGTCTGTATCAGGCCAAGGTACGAGATTTACAATAAGTTTGCCTGTTAACAGCATAAAACAACAAATAGGTGTATAACATAAATAATGAGCATATATCTTTAAATATTCTACAGTTATAACTGTAGGCCTATTTGAGTTTTTAGTGTTGATGAATGGACAGGCACTAATGAAAGATTAACCGTTTAACTGTTGGTTAGTCGCTAGAGATACTGTGTATTTAATAGCAGCTGGTATGTGAACAGTTGCTATGTGGGAGGAGAGATTATGAATGATAATCATCAAAAAATCTCACTGGGTTTTGTGAAAGAAAAAGTAGATGTAGGAACTCATCTATGTCTTGTATTTACCGATAAAAAGGAAAGAGTTGATTCTTTGTTAAAATTTATTTTAGCAGGGATGGCAGATAATGAGCGCACAGCATGTTTTTCTGAAGTTATAACTGAAGCAGAGATAACAGAGTTTTTTAAACTAAATAATATCTCCTACGATGAACGTAAATCCAAGCAAGCAATAACCTTTGGTCGTACTAGTGATGTCTATTTTCAAGACAATACTTTTGACCCAGAAAGAATGCTTGGAATCTTAGAACAATTCTATACAGATGCGATAGAAATGGGGTTTAGCGCCTCAAGAGTAATTGGAGAGATGTCTCCGAAGATACAAGATGTCACTGGCGGTGAGAGATTGCTGGAATACGAATCAAGAGTTACTAAATTACTTGAAAAGAGCCCGATAACAGCTGTTTGCCAATATGATGCAAATCAATTTGATGGAGCGACGATTATGGATGTATTGAAAGTGCACCCAAAGATGATTGTTAATGGCGTAGTTGTTGAAAATCCATTTTTTATAAAACCCGATGAATTTCTTGAAAATATCAAGTAAAAGGCATAGTTAGCATATGAGCTTTGAGGATGGTCTTTCAGCTAAAGTAATTGGGCAGATTGCAATGATGCAAGGTGTTGTAGCACAGCTGCCAGATGAGGTTTCTGTACTTGGTTTTGTTGCTAAAGGGTTATCCGATATTCCAGGTGTGAAAAAGGTAGATTATGTCTTATTCAATGATGAAGAAACATCAGTATTAGAATATGAAACAGAAGAACTAAGGCACATATTTCCAATTGAATATAAGCAATCAAAATACTCATCATTAATATTTCACCTATCTGATAGATCTAAATTTGACCTGTATGCCCCTTATATCGGTAATTTTACCAATGTACTAGCAGTACTGTTTGAGGAGAGGCGTCAGCGCAAATCTAATGAGGCATTGTTAGAAAATCTTGAAGAGTTGGTGGATGAAAGAACAAAAGAGTTAAAACAAGAGATTGCTGAACGTAAAAATGCAGAGGCTGAGTTAGAGAGAACAAAAGACTACATATCAAATGTAATCGACTCTATGCCATCTGCTCTAATATCAGTAAATGAAAACCTTGAAGTAACGCAATGGAATTTAAAAGCGGAGGAGATTACAGGGGTGCCAGCCCCAGATGCTTTTGGGATGAAGCTGGATGATGTTTTTCCGCGCATGGGAAAAGAGCTGGAATTAATATCAAACAGTATACAAAACAAAGAGATAAAATTTGAGCAGAAAACAGCATACGAAGCAGAATCAGGTGTAGGTTATGAAGATATAACAATTTACCCTTTAGTAGCGATTGGGATTCAAGGTGCTGTTTTACGTATAGATGATGTCACCAGTAAAGTGCGTATGGAAGAGATGCTGGTACAAAGTGAGAAGATGCTCTCAATCGGAGGGCTTGCCGCAGGAATGGCGCATGAAATTAACAATCCATTAGCTGGGATGATGCAAACAGCAAATGTAATGCAAAATCGTTTAGTCGATAATGTTGATATTCCAGCAAATAGAAGAGCGGCAGAGGAGATTGGTGTGGATCTTGAAGCGATTGTTGGCTTTATGTCGGCTAGAGGAATTCCGCGCATGATACACGCGATAAAAGAGTCTGGTGTAAGGGTAGCTTCAATAGTCAATAATATGCTGCATTTTGCACAACAATCAGATGATGAAATTAATACAAGTAAAATTGCAGATATAATCGAGAACACTATTGGTTTAGTTTCTACAGATTACAATCTAAAGAAACAGTACGATTTTAAAAAAATTAATATTATTCGGGAGTTTCAAGAAGATCTACCTGAAATTGAGTGCCACTCATCCAAAATTCAACAGGCCATGTTGAATCTATTTAGCAATAGTGCACATGCACTGCAACAAGCTAAAATTGAAAATCCAAAAATAATAATAAGATTAGCGATAGATGAGAAGCAAGATGATAAAGATGCAATGGTACGGGTTGAGATTGAAGATAATGGCCCAGGTATTTCCAGTAAGTTAATAGGTAGATTATTCGAACCATTTTATACAACAAAACCTACAGGTGAGGGAAAAGGGTTAGGTTTAAGTGTTGCATATTTCATAATTACTGAAACTCATAAAGGAAAGATGTGGGTAGAGTCTAATGAGGGGGTAGGCACTAAATTCATAATATGTTTGCCAGTAAAGCAAAATGGTAGCGATATAAGTATCGATAGAAATGTAGATAAAAATTCTATAAATTCAATGGATAACAAAGGTTAAGTTATATGATTAAACTATTTAAAATAATAGCTGTTTTATCATTGTTAGCATTAATCGTAATACTGAATATGCAATCTGCATCTACTGTAAAGATTGGATTAGTTGCAGATTTAAGTAGTAGAAAAGCCAACCTTGGTGATTCTGTAAGAAATGGGCTGATTCTCGCGATAAATGAGATAAATCAACAAGGCGGTATAAATGGTCACAAGGTTGAATTATTAGTTCGAGATGGTAAATCTAACGAAGCTATTACCCAGCAACAAGCAACTAATTTAGTTGATAACTGTGTAAATCTAATAGTTGGACCTGTGCACAGTGCAATGGCAAATTCAGTAATAGAAGCGACTAAAGAAGCAGGTATATTGGTTATAAGTCCAACAGTTTCAACTGATAACCTCTCCGAAATTGATGATAACTTTTTCCGCATAAATACCAAATCATCCATTCAAGGTAATGACCTTGCAAGAGCATCAAAACTTAGGGGCGATAAGAAAGTATTATTGGTAGTGGACCAAGATAATAGTGAGTATACCGGGTCAGTAGCTCATGGTTTTAGAGAGAGAGCAAAACTACTGGATTTAGAAGTCATCGGTGAAATAGCTTTTACTAAGGAGCACGATACTACTAAATTGGTAGATAAAATCATCCAATACAAGGCTGATGCATTAGTCTTTATAACTAATGGCAAAGATGCAGCAAAAATTATCCAGCTATATAACAAAGTTAGCAAACTACCAAACTTATATGGTGATATGTGGGCGAAGTGGAGCAATGTTAAAGAGTTTGGAGGTAAAGCTGTAAATGGGATGGTTTTAGTTGGCATTAATAAGAATAAACAGAGCCAAGATAAAGAGGTGCAATTTGCCTCATCCTATAAACAGCTTTTTGGTTCAGAGTATACGATACCAGCGGTTTATGCGTATGAGGCTGTACAATTATATGCTTTAGGTGCACAAAATGCCTCTAGCTTGGATAGCGATAAAATTAAACAATATATTTTGAAAATAGAGCAAATAGATGGAGTGGTGGATAACTATAAACTTGATATGTATGGTGATGCAATTCGAGAGTTTTCATATTTCCAAATTAAAGATAATAGATATGAAAAGATAAATTTACCCAAAGAGTTACCTATAAAAATAGATAGTGTTAAAGAGTAGATGGTTAAAAATATGAATAATTATAAAACAGGAACAAAAAGATTAATCAGAGCTGGAGCAATAATTGTTTTGCTAGCATTGGTTACTTGGCTATTACTATCCCTACTAATTTTAAAAGAGCCGGTAAAAATAGGTTTTTTAGCAGATTTAAGTACCAGAAAATCGCAGCTAGGTGTTGTGGCAAGAAACGGTGTGATTATGGCCGTAGATGAATTAAATGACAGAGGTGGAATAAACGGTAGAAAAGTTGAGCTTATTATTAGAGATATAAAATCAAGTAAAGATGAGGCAAAGCTTCAAACGTTAAAATTAATTGAAGATGGGGTAGATGTGATAATCGGAGGGTTTGTTAGCTCAATGGCCGCTCCTGTTCTTGAAGCTACAAAGAATAGTAATATCTTGCTAATAAGTCCTACAGTTGCAGCTGATAGTTTGTCAGGAATTGATGATAATTTTATTCGGATTACCCCACAAGCATCAAAACATGGTAGTTCGCTTGCTGAGGCAGCTGGGTATATGGGAATTAAAAAAGTTACTTTGATTCGCGATATCAAAAATGAAGAGTACTCAGGGGCTGTAGTTGATGGGTTTAAGAAAAAATGTGAAGAACAATCTATTCAAGTTATTGGTGATCTAGAGTTTGAAACCAAGCAAGACTTCCCTCAACTTGTTGAGCAATTGTCTAAGCTGCAGTCAGATGCTTTGGTATTTATCACCAGTGGAATCGATGCCGGTGCGATTATTCAGCAATATGCTAGAAATAATAATGTTCCACATCTATTTGGCAGCATGTGGACAAAAGTTACAAAAGTAAATGAGTATGGTGGAAAAGCAGTAAATGGAATGTTTCTGGTAGATGTTTTTGCGAATAAAAATCCAGAAGTTAAAGAAGTAGAGTTTAATAAATCTTTCAAAGAGCGTTTTGGAATGGGATCAAATATGCCATCAAGGTATACATATGAATCTGTAAAGCTATTTGCTCAAGCTGCTGAGAAAGCAAATAGTGTAAAAACTGAAAAAGTAAAAACTGAAATTATTAATATGAACCCTGTTGAGGGGATAACAGATAACTATCAGATTGATAAATATGGTGATGTTATTCGTGAACTATCCCTTTATCAGATTAAAAATCACCAGTACGAGTTGACTAATAAAACGAACTAATACAAATAGCTAATTAATAAAAAGTGCAATAAATAGGATATATGTAAATGCAGAAAAAAATCAGTAAAGAAATGAACCAACAATACAAAAAGGTTGCGTTTAAATAGCAGGTTTTATGTAATGGTTAATTTCTTTCATAACATAAGCATTCAAAGGTTTTTCAAGATTTATCTCTTGATTGCTGTGTTATTACCGTTATTGGTTCTTGGCTTGGTAGGATTGACAATATCATCAAGCTTATTAAGGCATGAGATATTAAACGCAGATCATAGGCAGGTACACCTTGCTGAATATGCTATCGAGCAGCACCTCCAAAGACCACTTGAGGATCTTCAGGTTATATCAAGCCTAATTCATAATATTTCAAAATCACAGCCATCAAGAATCCAGAGAATTATCGAAAAAACTCAAGATGCGCATAGATATTTTGCAGCTATTCAAGTTGTTGATATTGATGGTCGAGTAATTGCTATATCCCCATTAAATAAAGATTTGATGGGTATTGATGTATCAGGACACAGATACTTCAATAAAATTAAAAGTTTAAATACTCCGTATTGGGGGGCATCATTTATATCGGAGCAGTTAGAGTTACCACTCGCATCACTAAGTATAAAAACAGATTATGGCTTTATTATCACAGGTTTTCTCAGATTAGATGATATTAGTGAAATCGGTAAAGGTAGGAGACAAGAAGAAACTAGTAATAATGATATTGATTCACGATTGTTGTTTATCACAGACCAGAATGGGGTATTTATTGCACACCCAGACAAACAAAAAGTTATGATTCGTGAATATGACCAACAATATGCAAAAAGTATTAAGCAGTGGAATAGTGATATTTTAGTTAGTGAGGCTGAATATAATGAGCGTGAATTCTTAGTAAATACGGTTATTATGCCAGAGACAAAATGGAAAATATCACTATATACTCCACTTGAAAATATCACTTCTCCAATTATAAAAACGGCAGTTATATTACTGCTTTTAACTCTAGCAGTTACCGTATTAGCAATTATTGGCGGAGCAAAACTCAGTAGTAAAATATCTGGCTCTTTCAGTGAGTTGCTTAAGTCAGTAGATGCTATCGGCAAAGGGAAGTATGAAGTACCAATATCTCAAAGTAATTATAGAGAGTTTAACCAGCTTGCTGATTCATTTGAACAGATGGCACAAGAGGTAAAAGCAAGGGAGAAAGACCTCAAGGAAGCAGAGAGCTATATCTCCAATATTATTAATTCCATGCCATCAATATTGGTAAGTGTGAACAGAGATCTAATAATTACGCAGTGGAACATGACTGCAAAAGATAAAACAGGGGTTGAGGCAGAAGATGCAAAAGGGAAAAATCTAGTGGAGCTTTTGCCTAATTTGCAGTCAGAAATCAGTAAAATAGAGAGCAGCATAGAAAGTCGGCAAGTTAAATATAGCAGGAAAAAGCCACTTTATTCTGAGAGCAATGTAAGCTACGAGGATATAACAATTTTTCCACTAATAGCTAACGGAGTACAAGGAGCTGTTATTCGTGTTGATGATGTTACGGATAAAGTTCGTCTTGAAGAGATGCTGGTACAAAATGAGAAAATGTTATCCATTGGTGGGTTGGCAGCTGGTATGGCGCATGAAATCAATAATCCGCTAGCAGGGATGATGCAAACAGCAGATGTTATTCAGAATCGTTTAGTAAATAAAATTGATTTGCCAGCAAATAAAAAAGCAGCAGAAGAAGCAGGTATTACTATTGAAGGGGTTTCTAAATTTATACATGCCAGAGATATTCCTCGTATGATTGAAACAATAAAAGAGTCTGGTAAACGTGCGGCTACTATCGTTAATAATATGCTCACATTTGCACGTAAGGCAGACCACAGTAAATCAAAGGTAAATGTAGAGCGTTTATTAGAAGACACATTAGATCTAGCAATAACCGATTACAATTTAGAAAAAGAGCATGATTTTAAACAGATAAAAATCATAAAAGAGTTTGAATCTAGCTTGCCATTATTGCTATGTGAAGAAACTAAAATTCAGCAGGTGATTTTAAATTTACTGCTCAACAGTGCCCAAGCAATATTTGGCAGCAGTATAAAAGCACCTGTAATTCATATCCGTACAAGTCTGTCTAAAGATAGCAAAATTATTAATATCGAGATTGAAGATAATGGCCCGGGGATGGATAACGAAACAAGTAAAAGAATATTTGAACCGTTTTTTACAACAAAAGATGTTGGTCAAGGGACAGGTTTAGGTTTAAGTGTTTCATATTTTATTGTTACAGAGAATCATGGTGGTGAGATGAGTGTTACATCAAAGACAGGGGAAGGCACTAAGTTTTTAATATCCCTGCCAGTAGAAGGAAACAAAAATGAATACTAGTAATAAAAGCGTTTTGATTTTAGATGATGAACCGTTTGTAAGGGATAGTCTTGTAGATTATTTTGAAGATTGCCTTTGGACCGTATTTTGTTCTGGGCAGGAGGATGAGGCGCTAGATATTATAAAAAACTATAAAATAGATTGTGCCATAGTGGATATTCGAATGGCAGGTATTGGTGGGGACCAATTTATTCGTGAAGCGAATAAACTGCCCAATAAAATTGGATTTGTAGTTTGTACCGGTTCTCCTGAGTATGAAATTCCAGCTGATTTAGCCGCATTAGAAAATGTTTCAAATACTATTTTTAGTAAACCTGTGACAGAGCTAAATAAATTAGAGCAAGAATTACTGAAGTTAGCAGGATAAATGTCAGTTTTTCTAATAAACTTAAATATATATGATTATTACTATTCATAAAAAGTATATCGAGTAACGGTGGGTCATGAGTGATACTCAAATTACAGTGCTAGCAATTGATGATGATGAATACATCAGGCAAAGTTATATCGATTGTTTGGAAGACTATGAATACAAAGTATTTATAGCTGAAAATGGCAGAGTTGGTTTAGAGCTTTTTGAACAGCACATTGATGAAATTGATATCGTAATTGTTGACCTAAGAATGCCAGAGGTTGATGGCTTTCAAGTAGTTGCACATGTGAAAAAAAGTAAGCCAGAGCTACCAATAATTGTAGTTTCCGGTAATGGAGTAATAAGTGATGCAGTTGAGGCTCTTCATCAAGGAGCGTGGGATTACTTGCTAAAACCGATAGAAGATTTTTCTGTATTGATTCACTCTGTAAATAGCTGCTTGGATAAGGCGCGTCTTATTAATGAGAATGCAGAGTATCAACTCCATCTGGAAAGTATGGTTGCAGATAGAACTAATGAATTATTTGAAGCAAATATTGAGCTGAAAAGGCATAAAAGTCACCTGCAAGAGCTGGTTGAAGAGAGAACATCAAAATTAAATGAATCATTAGAAAATCTAAATAATACAAAAGATTATTTAATCCAATCTGAAAAAATGGCAGCCCTAGGTGGTTTGGTTGCTGGTGTTGCGCATGAGATTAATACTCCAGTTGGGATTGGTGTAACGGCTGCCTCACACCTCGAAGGTGAGACCAGAAAGTTTACTAAAGCCTATGAAAACGGCGAACTAACCAGAAAGGCGTTAGATAGCTATGTGAAAATAGTAAATGAAAGTTGTGGAATGATTCTGTCCAATATGAATCGTGCTGCAGACTTAATCCATAGCTTCAAGCAAGTTGCAGTTGACCAATCTAGCCAAGAAAATCGTGAGTTTAATGTTAAAAAGTATTTGCATGAGATCTTTGCAAGCCTGAATCCAAAGTTTAAGAATACCAGTTTAACTATCAATGTAGAGTGCGCAGATGACCTGACCATTAACTCCTACCCTGGGACTATGTCTCAGATTATCACCAACCTTGCCTTAAACTCCCTTATCCATGGCTTTGAAGATAAAGAAAATGGAACTATAGATTTAAAAGTTGTGAAAGAAAATGGAAATATTAAGATAAATTATTCAGATACCGGCCACGGAATATCAGAAGAAAATTTAACTAAAATATTCGACCCATTTTTCACAACTAAGAGGGGTTATGGGGGGAGTGGACTTGGCTTACATATAGTTTTCAATTTGGTCACCCAAACCCTTGGTGGAAGTATTGAATGCAATTCGAAAGAGGGTGAAGGGGCTGAGTTCATTATTGAATTTCCATACTCTTAGTACCCGCCAGAACATATAAAAAAATCAACCTTGTATTCTCGATTTAAATAGCTAATTTTAAGGTTAAAACTACTAAGTAGAGTAAATATTGTGTGGAGTCAGACAAATTTAGGTAGATACATAATAGATCTTGAATCCGAAAAGATTAATCAAATTATTAATCGAGTTCCTGGTGTTAACATACTACAGCTGGGTACATTAAGAGGGACAAAGTGGCTAAATCTAAATCGTAAATTTCAAAGCTATATTCTAGATACCCCCGCTCGATGTGGCTCAGATTGTAATGTCTTTGGGGAGTTAGAATCATTACCTTTCTCTTCTGAAAGCATGGATGTGGTTATTCTCAGGCACACACTTGAAGCAACAACAAACCCGCAAACTGTTCTGCATGAGGCAGAACGAATACTATCTCCAGATGGTTATTTAGTTATTTTAGGTTTTAACCCTTATAGTTTTTTTGGGGCGCTACGCTTTGCAGAAAAGTATACAGAAACCGGGGAGTGGGAAGGGGAATCACTCTCAATAGGACGGATTAAAGATTGGTTTGCAGTTCTAGGTTTGGATGTAACAGAAGAGGAAAAGGTAAAACTTAGCCATAGAGTGATAAAGGAAGAATATGGGAAAAAATTTGAATTTCTAGGAGAGCTGGCAGATTACAGCCTGCATATTCAATCAGGAGTTTATATCCTGATGGCAAGAAAGAGGATAATCCCCTTATCCCGTGTAAAAAATGGCTGGCGTGAAAAAGGTAATAGGGTAAGTTCACCAATTCAGGCAAGCCCAAAAGTAAACCGAAAACTATTTAAGGAATAATTTTTCTTAACCCTTAGCTCGCCAATAGAACTTAAAAATTTAAGCTTTTAAATAGGAGTTATCTTTCTGTATAAGGGTTGTATAGCGATGTTTTTAGGTGCTTTGCAATATTACCTATAGTCAGTATGGATCGTGTTTAATCACAGATAACATTGCTTGCATGATGGAATTCATTACAATGACTATGCTTGAAAATTTAGTTTTCTGTGGAATGGTAAATAAATGACAAATACTGTAGAAATTTTCGCTGATGGTGCATGTAGAGGTAACCCAGGTCCTGGTGGCTGGGGTGCATTATTACGTTTTAATGATAATGAAAAAGAGCTCTATGGAGCAGAAGCAGATACAACCAATAACCGTATGGAATTAACTGCTGTAATCAAGTCGCTAGAGTCCTTAACGAGGCCTTGTGAGATAGTTGTTACCTTAGATTCAAAATATGTTCTGGATGGAATACAAAGCTGGATAGAGAACTGGAAGAAGCGTGGTTGGAAAACAGCGGCAAAGAAACCAGTAAAAAATGAAGATCTATGGAGGCAGCTTGATGCTCTAAAACAGGAGCATAAAATCACCTGGAACTGGGTAAAAGGTCATAGTGGACATGATGAAAATGAGAGGGCTGACCAACTAGCTAATAAAGGGATAGACGAGATGCTAGGCTCGTAAATAGTATTGCATCCAAATTTCGACAAGTTAACAAGCAGCAGTTAGAATATTCGTAATAAATTAAAATAGGCAAACTCAGTAACCATGAGACAAATCGTACTAGATACAGAAACTACCGGGCTTGAGCCATCTGAAGGGCATAGAATCATTGAGATTGGTTGTGTCGAAATGTTGAGTCGCCGCGTTACTGGTAATAACTTTCACGTTTATATAAATCCACAGCGTGAAGTTGAGCAAGAGGCGATAGAGGTTCATGGAATAACAAATGAGTTTCTGAACGATAAGCCATTATTTGCCGATATTGCTGATGAGTTTATCGAGTTTATAGATGGTGCTCAGTTAATTATCCATAATGCACCATTTGATGTTGGTTTTATCAACCACGAGTTCAACCTATTAAATTCTGGTAAAGGTGTAGTTGAAGATTATTCAACCGTACTCGATACACTAGCAATGGCTAGAAAAAAATTCCCAGGGCAAAAAAATAACCTAGACGCCCTATGTCGTCGCTACGAGATAGATAATTCAAGGCGGACACTTCATGGAGCGTTACTTGATTCGGAGATTCTAGCCGACGTATATTTGATAATGACTGGCGGCCAAGTGAGTTTGTCGCTAGCATCTGATGGCTCTGATGAGAACGAAGATGGTGAACATGTTGAAAATTACACCCCAATAAACCGCGAAGGGCGCAGTTTTGCAAAAGTTAGCGCAACAGCATCAGAGTTAGAACTGCATGAAACAAACTTAGATTTAATTGCTAAAAAATGTAATGGAACGCCAGTCTGGAGAAGGTAGTTTATACCGCTGTTTTGCATAAAATTGCATGTTTTTCAGCTATATAACTTCAAAATATCTCTGCATAAAACTACTATTAAAAAATTACAATACTCAAAAATTTAGTTTCGCATAATAAGTGCAATTTTCCTGGACTATACTTTTAATATAGTAATGGATGGAATGGTCTTATGTGGCGGAAAATTAATCAAGTATATAAAAGGCTTAGTGAGCTTTTTGCTGAGCAAATGGATACATATTGGTCAAGTCTTTCGCTTGCAACAAATCTTCTTATCATATTGAATATAAGTTTATTTTTTGTAACAGAACTGGTGACAACGCAAGGCTATTATTATACTTTTTACTCATTATTTTGCTTGTTATTTGTTCAGCTTGGTTTGATACTTCCACTTGGAATGTTAAACCGGCTTTGGTATTACTCTATCTTTTGTTTTGCAGAACTTATTGCTATATATTTTTTAGTAAGCAGTGTATGGTTTTGGGTTGAAACCAATAAAGTTGTCTAATTAAGTATTATTTACTATTTAAGTTTCGGTTAAGTATGGGTTTGGTTTGGCTTTAAAACGTGAATAATATAATAAGCAAAAAATTTTAAAAGCGCGCACGGCAAGTTTATCCGAAATAGTTCAGTCGGATTGAGAAAGGCAATAAATATTCAGATGAAGTCAAAAGGGGAAACCATAACTGCTTTTCCCCTAAGTACTAGACTCGAATTATGGTGATGGTTCAGCTATGCCGGTGCAGGCGCTGATGCTGCTACATCTTCTGCTAATAGACCTTTTGGGCCATTTGTTATGCAAAACTCAACAGGCTGTCCATCTTTTAAAGACTTATGACCTTCGCCTCTTATAGCTTTATAGTGCACAAAAATATCATCGTGCCCCTCTTTAACAATAAACCCATATCCCTTGGCGTTGTCGAACCATTTAACTGTTCCAAATACACGATCAGACATAATAACTCCCTAGCTCTTAAACAATATAAAAACATAGTAAAATTTCTAGGTAGGAATTGATTAAGCAAACTGCCTAATGTAGACAATTTAAAAATAACAACAAAAAACATTCACAAAATGTGATGCTGTTTTTTCAGTTTGTTAACAAATCCCTTTTGCCCATTAATCCTTTACTATAAAAACTAGCATACATTGTTATGTCGCTAACAACAAATATATATTAGTAAATAATATTTAATGAAAATATTATGTTTAAAGTAAAAAGTATCGTAACTGATTGATTTGTATTGCTCTAAGCTGTTTTATCTCTTTGTTAATCTATTGAAGATTAAGTGTATTTTTGTGTTATATCTGAGTGCATAAAATGCAGCATATAACTACAAAAAGTGTTATACGCTGCTGATTTCTATAATGTTAATTTATTACAGTTTTATATGAATGCTTTAGTCACACTCAGCAATTGCTTGCTCTATATCTGCAATAATATCATCTATGTGTTCTATACCTACTGATATCCGAACTAGATCGTTACTAACTCCTGCTGATTTAAGCTCATCATCATTTAGTTGCCTGTGAGTTGTGGAGGCAGGGTGGCAAGCAAGTGATTTAGCATCACCAATATTTACCAACCTTGTTATCAGTTTTAGAGCATCGATAAATTTAGCGCCGTTCTCAACTGCTCCTTTCAGACCAAAGCTTAAAATCCCGCTGGCTTTACCATTTGTTATTTTCCCAACCAAACTGTTATCTGGGTGAGATTCTAACCCTGCATAGCTAACCCATGAAACTTTTGGATGATTTTTAAGGTATTCAGCTACCTTTTGCGCATTATCACAATGCCTTTCCATCCTAAGTGGTAGAGTTTCAATCCCTTGCAATATAAGAAAAGCATTAAAAGGTGATAACGCTGCACCAGTATTTCTCAGTGGAACAGTTCTGCAACGTCCTATAAATGCAGCAGGGCCAAACTGTTTTGTGTAAACAACATCATGGTAGGAAGGGTCAGGGTTATTTAGTGTAGGAAAACGCTCTTTATGTTCTGCCCAAGGGAACTTACCAGAGTCGACAACAACTCCACCAATTGTCGTACCGTGTCCACCCATGTATTTAGTAAGTGAGTGGATGACGATATCTGCACCTAGTTCAATAGGTCTGCATAGGTATGGGCTGGCAACAGTGTTATCTACGATTACAGGTACACCTTTTGCACGTGCAGCTTTTGCTAACGCAGCGATATCAGTGATGTTTCCAGCAGGGTTTCCGATCGATTCACAGAAGATAGCTTTGGTTTTATCATCAATTTTACTTATCATCGCCTCAACATCATTATAAGGGGCGAATCTAACCTCAATACCCTGTTTAGGTAGTGTATGAGCGAATAAGTTATAAGTTCCACCATATAACTTACTTGAGCTGATAATATTATCTCCAGCTTCAGCAATTGTTTCTATTGCATAAGTGATTGCAGCCATGCCTGATGCAACAGCTAAACCACCGATGCCACCTTCCATATCCGCAACCCTTTCTTCCAATACTGCATTGGTTGGATTCATAATCCTGGTATAGATATTCCCAGCTACATCTAAATTAAATAGATCTGCACCATGTTGAGTGTTATCGAATGCATAGGATGCTGTTTGGTATATCGGTACAGCAACAGCTTTAGTTGTTTCTTCTACTGAATATCCCGAGTGGATAGATTTAGTTTCGATTTTCATATGGATTTATCCTAAGTTTTTCACCGAATTTTGAAACTGCGAT
The DNA here is from genome assembly GCA_033852135.1 of Gammaproteobacteria bacterium. Taxonomy (GTDB): domain Bacteria; phylum Pseudomonadota; class Gammaproteobacteria; order QZLD01; family QZLD01; genus QZLE01. The sequence goes on from JAWSVB010000022.1 coordinate 121,281, forward strand.
GCAAGGCCGGTGTCAATCAAGTGGGTAGTTTGTTGTTGTAGTTGATGTTAACAGATTTTTTTTGGGATTAAAGGTTTATAACTTTATATACAAATAGCCCAATCAAAAGTTATGATGTCAACGGATTATTGTCTAATATCGTTATATAGAATTACCTAACTTAAGTTCTTCTCAGAGCATTGATATATCTTATATACAGGGCTACAAATACCATGAAACCTGATTTGCAAAAGAAACTAATTCTTCCTCTAATTGTACTAGTAATAAGCTCAATTATTATTGTAATACTTGTAATACTGCGCCCAGATCCTCCGAAAAAACATAAAAAGACAACTGAATATGGTGTCTTAGTGATTGATGCTGTAAAAGGCGATTTTCAGCCCTATATACCCCTTTATGGCTTTGTTGAATCGCCTATGAACGCGCAGATTACCGCAGCAATATCCTCCGATGTTGAAAAAGTGATTGTTAGTGAGGGTGATTTTGTTGAGAAGGGACAGTTATTAATTCAGTTAGACCAGATAGATTATCAACTAAATCTGCATGATCGTGAGGCAGATTTAACTGATATTATCGCGCAAATTAAGACCGAGCAGCTGCAGTATGAGAATAATAAAGAAGCGATATTACATGAAAAGAGTCTGCTAGAACTTGCTAAAGGGGAGCTTAAAAGAGCAACAAAATTATATAAAAAGAAGCTTGGTTCTGAAAGCTCACTTGAGCAGGCAAAAAGCTCTGTAGAAAAACAGGAGCTTTCTTACAATTCTCGCAAGCTAGCTTTGGATCTGTATGACCTTAGGTTACAGCAGTTGCAGGCTAAAAAAATTCGGGGAGAGGCAGCGGTAGAGAGGGCAAAGCGTGATCTTGCCAGGGCATCAATTTTAGCTCCATTCTCAGGTAGGGTTGCTTCAGTTTATGTGGCTAATGGTGACAGAGTAAGCCCTGGTGCAAAAATTATCTCAGTATATTCATTAGAGCAACTTGAGGTAAGAGCAGATATAAACTCAGTTGATATAACAACTATTAGAACTGAGTTAGCTCAAGGTAACTTGTTAAGTGCTTCTGGAACTATTGAAGGGGAAAGCATCAAATTGCAACTTGACCGTCTTTCTGGAAAAACTGAAAAGGGAAGAACTGGCGTAGCTGGATTATTTAAGATTACTGATGGTGGTGACAGGTTAACACTGGGAAGATTTATTGAGTTTGGCTTAGAGCTTCCACAGGTATCAGATCTATTCTCAATACCTTTACAGGCAATTTATGGAAAACAGCGTATCTATATAGCTAAAGATGGAGTAATGCAGCTGATAAATATAGATAAAGTTGGCCAGCATAAGCTACCAAGCGGTGAGGTCAGAGCATTGGTTAAATCTGAGCAGCTAAGCCAAGGTGATAAGATAATTGTTACCCAAATTCCAAATGCGATCCAAGGATTGCGCATTAAGATTATTAGTTCTTCTGAGCAGTAACGGATTAGGTGACACAACATGGAAACAAATAAAAACAATTTAATAACGATGTTCGTACAACATCGTGTTGCTCCAAATCTGTTGATGATTATTTTGATTCTTGCTGGAGCATGGGGTTTAAATAAACTTCGTACCCAGTTTTTTCCATCTTTTGAGACTGGATATATTGTTGTTTCAGTAATTTGGACTGGAGCAAGCTCCGAAGATATCGAAGAGGGTATTACAGTTCCGTTAGAGCAGGAGCTAAGAACAGTTGATGACCTATATGAGATAAAGTCATCTTCTTCTGATGGAGCTTCAGTTATATCGCTTCAGTTTGAAGAAGGGATAGATATGGCAATGGCGCTGGATAATGTGAAGGATGCCGTTGATACGGTTACAACTCTTCCAGAATCAGCTGAAACTCCCCGGGTAAAACGGGCTATCCATTATGATTTGATCTCTAAACTAATGATAACTGGCGATGTAGATATTGATGAGTTACGCCATTGGGCACGAGATATAGAAACTGATTTACTCTCGCGCGGAATAGCTAAGATAGAGATCTCAGGTATGCCGGAAGAGGAGATATCAATTGAGGTTCCCAACTCAAAGTTAAAAGAGCTGAATATGACATTGGCTCAGGTATCGCAAAGAATTTCAGATCAAAGTAAAGACGTACCAGTTGGAAAAATTGGTGGTGACCAGGTTTCAAAGCAGATTCGTGGCCTTTCTCAAAAAAGGAAAGAGACTGAATTTGCGCAAATACCATTAGTTGCAAACCCATCGGGTGAATTTGTTTTACTAGGAGATGTTGCACAGGTAGAGCGGAAAAATAAGCGCAAAGAGATAACAACTTTTTATAAAGGTAATCCAGCAATATCGCTACGCCTTCTTAGATCGGATAAATCTGATTCCCTTGAAGGGGCAAGAATTCTTCAAGATTGGCTGCAAGAGTATCAAGTAAAACTACCAGATGGTGTTGAGCTGATTGTATATCAAAAGCAATGGGAACTGATTGAAGATAGGATATCAATCTTATTAGAGAACGGTATTCAAGGGATTATCTTAATCATTATAGTGCTATTTCTATTCTTAAACGGAAGAGTAGCTTTCTGGGTGATGATGGGAGTTCCTGTATCGTTTTTAGCTGCACTAGCCATATTGTATTTTTTTGGCGGAACTATAAATATGCTCAGTTTGTTTGGGCTTATTATGTCGCTGGGGATCATAGTCGATGATGCAATTGTTGTGGGGGAGGATGCTCAAACTCACTATGACCGAGGTGAGAGCGGTTTAACTGCTGCTAATGGTGGCGCACTTAGGATGCTTGCGCCGGTTGTTGCATCATCAATGACCACAATGGCAGCCTTCTTTCCTTTAATGATGATTAGCGGAATTATGGGAAAAATCTTATTTGATATTCCTATGGTCGTTATCTGTGTGATATTGGCTTCTTTGGTTGAATGTTTCTTGGTTCTACCGGGTCATTTAAAGCACTCATTTGATGGTTTGCATCATGCAAGGCAAAGTCGTATCAGAGATTATCTAGATAACAAATTTAATCACTTTAAAGATAATATTTTTAAACCATTAGTTACTAATGCAGTTGCTTATCGCTGGACAACAATATTTGCAGCTATAGCTTTGTTAGTAGTTGTAATGTCTTATTGGATATTAGGTTATATGTCGTTTTCTTTTTTCCCATCACCAGAAGGAAAGAGGTTGTATGCAGACGTTTCTTTTGTTGCGGGTACTCCAAAAAACACCGTGATAAATTTTGCTAGCGATGTTGAAAAAGCATTGTATAAAACAGATAAGGATCTTGGTGGTGGGTTAGTTACCACTGCAGTTTTATCTCTTGGAAGAACCTCATCATCTAATGATGGCAATTATTCTATAGGTGATGAAAGCTTTTGGCTTGAGGTGGAGTTGCTTGAGTCAGATAAAAGAGAGGTCAATAATGCGCAGTTTTTACGTGAATGGCAGAGTAATGTTGTAAAAGTTTCTGGTATAGAAAAATTTGCATTGTATGCACCAAGAAGAGGTCCTCCGGGGAAAGATCTAGATGCAAAGATTACAGGGCAACCGCTTAATATATTAAAAGCAGCAGCTGAAGAGATAGCCGAAAACATGCAATCATACCCCGGTGTGAGTGGAGTTGCTGATAACCTCCCTTATGGAAATGAGCAGATAATCTTTCGTATAAATGCCCAGGGGCAGGTCTTAGGACTTACTTCGCAAGAGATAGGAAGACAGCTTCGAGGTGCTTTTGATGGCTATCTAGTTCAAACATTCCAAGATGGTATAGAAAAGGTTGAAGTGAGAGTAAGTCTTCCTGAAATTGAAAGAGATAGGCTGGCTACTTTATCTGAGTTTGCCATTGTGCTGCCTGATGGTAATACCGCATCATTAGCAACTGTGGTTGATCTAGATAATGATAGAGGTTATGAAAAAATCCAGCATAGTGCTGGTGAGAGAGCAGTGCATGTGACTGCTGATGTAGATTCTGCACTTAATAATAGTAATAAGTTAATCGATGCTATGAAATTGGACGTTGTTCCAGCAATTGCAGAAAAGTATGGAGTAACTATCGCTTTTGAGGGCAAAGCTCGTGAACAGAATGAAGCTTTGGCTGATATGCAAATTGCATTGGTTTTATCACTGATTGTGATTTATATCATTCTAGCCTGGGTATTTGGCTCGTATGGATGGCCGCTTGTTGTTATGTGCGCAATCCCATTTGGTCTTATTGGAGCTGTTTCTGGGCATATCTTTATGGGAATTGATATGACTATCCTTTCCTTGTTTGGCATGTTTGGCCTTACAGGTATTGTGGTTAATGACTCTATTATCCTCGTAGTCTTTTATAAAGAGCTGCGGCAGAAAGGAGTGCCCATTGATAGAGCTATAGTTGAAGCTGCTTGTCAGCGTCTAAGAGCAGTTATATTGACATCATTAACCACTATTGGTGGCTTGATATTCTTGGTGTTTGAAACATCTCTACAAGCTCAGTTTTTGATTCCAATGGCTGTATCAATGGCATTTGGGTTAGCTTCAGCAACATTCTTGGTTCTTTTGGTTATCCCAGCGATGTTATCAGTGCAAGAATCAGCCAATATTCTAAGTAGAAAGATCATAGGGGCAGGTGTTGATGGAATAAAAACTGGGGTTAAGGCTTGGTTGCCAAAACCTGATGACAAATAAAAGAAGTAATATTTAGTTGTATTTATTAATTTTGGTTTTATTAAATATTAAGGGCGCAATATGTAATATGTTGCGCCCTTAATTATCAGAATGGATTTTACCTATTACAAACTAAGCTTTTGCAACCTGTTCACGCTTATTTTTGTTCAGCATGACGGCATTAAAATGCTCTACCCATTTATCAGAAAACTGAGTGCCTGAACATGCATTTATCTCAGATATACCTCTGATATATGTACGCTTGTGATCTCGGTCAGATCTATTATTTGTCATGGAGTAAAAAGCATCAACAATAGCCATTATCTTGGCTCCATCAGAGATGCTAGCGCTTTTTAGTCCCTCTGGATAACCTTTCCCATCTGGTCTTTCATGGTGTTGTTGCACTATGGTGCCAGTATCATTCCAATTTATTAACCTTTTAGTGATAGATGCACCCTGCGATGTATGGCGGTTGATTAGATTAACTTCATCTTTGCTTAGTTTGCCCTTTTTAAACATTACATGGTTGGGTATAAATGCCATGCCGATATCATGCAAGCAAACAGCAGCTGTTAGTTTACTTGGGTCTAGTGGATTTCCGGCAGATTCATTTATGCTAAGTGCAAGCTCGATTAACTGCTGCGTTCTACCTTCCCAAGCGGGATTCTTTTTATCAATTTTGGCTGCAAGCATCCGGAAAAATTTTAAATCATCCCGCATCCCTTGGGTTAACGAAACATCATTTGCTTCAATAGATTCTTGGTTTTTATTCCTCTTAGGTTTGATATCTTTTTCAGGTTCTGGTGCAGTAGTTGTTTCAGCTGGTACAGGGTTAAATCTACCAGTGATAAGGGTGATAAGTTTTTCAGCTTCATCAGTATATTCAGCATCTTTTGCTTTTGAAATCTTAGTTAATAGAGTTTGAATCTCTTCACGTTGAAATTCAGCAATAGACTTGTGATTAATTACTGCATAGATAACCTCTTTTAAACGATCAAGAGAGATTAGTACTACATCGCATAAAGTATCATTGAATTGGATTTTTTTGGTTTTGATCGAGTAAATTACATCTTCAATTGCTTGGCTTAAAGATACAATTGGGTCAAGTTCACATACAGTAGCATTGGATTTGACTGAATGAATAGCTCGGAAACAGTCATCAATAAGAAACTGGTCATCAGGTTGACTAATTAGAGTTGATAAGTTTGTTTCGATAGTTGCATAACTTTCAGAAAAGTTATCAAGCAGGTCCTGAATTAATTCTTCTTCAACATTGTGGATATAGATTTCTTCAGACATTTTAATTCACACTAAATTAACAACACACATTAATGAATATAGCTAATTTTTGAAGTAAATCTGTATAGAGGTTCAAAAATGGATAGGATAATAGTTCGAATGTTTCACAATAATAACAAAAGATGAAAAATTACCCCTAGAGGTAGGAACTATGGAGATATCTTCTCTTTAGATATTATCCCTTCAAGCCACTGTATTGCTTCATTAACAGTTTGAACCCTGGTACGAGGGTCAGGTCTGAGCATTTGGGCAATTAGTTGTGATAGTTGAGACCCTACAAGCGGGGATATGAACTGGTCCGGGAGAGAGCAAACATTTTTTGCATTGAGGATTTGTTCAGCAGTTGAAGAGCCGGTATTCCACTTTTTTCCTGTAACAAGCTCATAAAAAATAACTCCAACTTGAAATATATCGCTTTGTTCCAGCCATTGTTCTCCTTGGGCTTGCTCAGGACTCAGATACTCAGTAGAACATTGGGCTGTAGTATGCATTACTTTATGTTTTTTAAAGAAAGCAGAAGCAAAATCCACAAGGTAAACATGTCCTTTTTTACCGAGAATAATATTTTCTGGAGTGATATTGCCATGAATTACAGGCTCTTTGCATAGGTGGAGGTATTTGAGTGCTCCGAGTATTTGCGATACAACGCCAACTGCAAAGCGAGGGTTCTTATAAATCTGTGCTGGCTTTTCAGCGCACAGCGCTTTTAGCGACATACCTTTAACGTAATTATATGCAATATAATGGATGTCATTGACTTTGCCGTGCTCAGTATATTTAGGAAACTGTTTGCCTTTGAGAAGGTTTAAGATTTTTCCTTCAAGTTGGAATTGCTTAATTGCTTTTTCATTTGTAGAAAGTTTTGAATCTAAAAATTTAATATAAAGTGGTGCCTTATCCTTTTTTTCAGCCACGCCAATAGCGGCTCTATAAAAAGAATCTTTTTTAAGTGGTCTGAGAAAATAGTTTCCTGTACGAAAAGGAAACGGAGTTGCACTACCTTGTTGTGTGTTCATAACTGCTACCGCTCATCTATTCCTTGTTATAGTTATTTAGATGTCTGCCATCATTTTTTTATAATTAATCTGGCAACTTGGGTAATCTTTTTTGATTTACCTATGCAGCCAATAATGTATATAACATCATATTTTTACTGACTCGGCAAGATAATTGTTTCTACTCTACTATTTTGATTTGTAAGAATATTATTCTATATAACTAATTGAATATTGATTTCAAAAAAACTGTTATCTGCGTCACAAAAATTGATTTTATAGTGTGGGTGGTTTCAAGAGTAATAATGACCTGAAAAAGAACGGTAACAGAGCTTATATAGAGTGTACGCCACCTGGAATATTCCCTATAATGCACAAATTGAAATGTAAACAGATGAGCTGAGAATTATGAACAAGATGAAAAACGTCCTTCCTAATGATATTAAACAGATTGTAGATGTAGCTTTAAAAGAGGATGTTGGCGCTGGAGATTTAACTGCTAGCCTAGTGCCACAAACATCAGCAAAAGCTGCTGTTATTTGTCGTGAATCAGCTGTTATTTCTGGTCAGGAATGGTTTGATGAGGTTTTTCGCCAGCTAAGTTCAGATATTGATATCAATTGGCATGTGGCTGATGGAGATGCTGTTAAGCCGGGAACTCTATTATGTGAATTATCAGGGGACGCTCAAGTTCTTCTGACAGGTGAAAGAACAGCTCTCAATTTTCTGCAATCTCTTTCTGGTGTGGCTACAATTACAGCTCATTATGTTTCACTATTAAAAGGTACTAAAACCAATATCTTAGATACAAGAAAAACAATCCCAGGTTTGAGAACAGCTCAGAAATATGCAGTTAAATGCGGTGGTGGTATGAACCACCGTATGGGATTATTTGATGCTATTTTAATCAAAGAGAATCACATCATGGCTGCAGGTACAATTGAAAATGCTGTTGCCAATGCACGCAAATTATATCCAGAGACCCCAATAGAGGTTGAAGTTGAGAGCCTTGATGAGCTAAAACAGGTTTTAAATACTGAAGCTAATTCAGTTTTATTGGATAATTTTTCCAGAGGAGATCTACGTACAGCGGTATCTTGGTGTGAGGGAAAGCTTAAAACAGAAGCATCTGGTGGAATTGAAGAGGACACTATTCGGGAAATAGCTGAATGTGGAGTAGATTTTATTTCGGTAGGGGCTTTGACAAAGAATGTACGGGCGTTAGACCTATCGATGCGCTTTGAAATTAGTTAAATCAACAGGCCTAAATGCCTAATTGTCATGTTATTAGGATTTTTTAAGAGAATAAACATGGGGCACCCATTTAAAATGCATAATAACTGAACTAGTATTAGTTTATATAAATAGATTTTGTATATCCTGTATATACAGCAAATTTTTTAATTATTAGTTTAATTCGGTGTTAATTAGGTAATGGTTGTAAGATCAAGGCGTAGGAAGCAAAAGAAAGATGTAGAGCAGGGAAGTAATCCACTTCAGGAACTTATCGATCTTAAAGATGAGTACTCATCGATAAAGGATGATTTTCTTGAGGAGGAGAGTGGCTCATATTCTGAAAAAATTCTTGATATATCTAAACGTTTGCAGCAGATGTGCGATGCGGATACCGATTTGCTTTTGGCCTATTTTCAGTTAAACCGTGAAGATGACTATGATGTGATTCAACCTTTATATTCTGGTGTCATTTGTGAAGTTATTAGCGCCAAAAAAGTTAAAGATCCAGATGAAAGGTTAATGATTATAGCTGCTGCATTAACTCATGATATTGGAATGCACACCCTAAAAGATATAATTCAAAATCGAGCAGTACCACTCACTCCAGATCAGCTGGCCGACCTTAAGCTACATCCAATTAGATCTATAAAATATCTACGCAAGTCAGGTGTTAAAAGTGATATATGGATAAAGTCTGTACAGCAACATCACGAAAGGCTAGATGGTTCAGGTTATCCACATGGCATAAGCAATGACGATATATCGCTTGGAGCTAAAATCATCGCAATATCAGATGTCTTTATAGCAATGACTAAACCTCATGCTAATAGAGAAGGGGCGATTGCAAAACATGCTCTTACCGAGTTATTTACCAGTCGTGGGGATAAAGTTGATAATGAATTAACTCAGCTGTTTATTCGTGAGATGGGGTTTTTTCCACCAGGATCGATAGTAAAACTGATTAATGGTGATATTGCTCTGGTAACCCATAGAGGGCAAACAGCAACTCAACCAATTGTTCAAAGTATCATTGGACCTCGTGGGGCTCCATTTGAAAAGCCAATTCCGCGTAAAACATCGCATGAGGCTTTTGCTATAAAAGATCTGGAAGCTGGTGATGAATATCGCAAAATGGCCTTTAAATTGGCTGTTCAGCTTTGGAAGAGTGACAAGATTCATTTTTTAAGTAGTTAGTTCTAAAATTATTATTTGATGTAATTCCCCTCTATCTTATTGTGACTATTATCGTTACTATGGCTAACTATGAAAACATACTGTTTTCTTGGAAGATTTTGCATATGTAAGTGCATTTTTTATGGGTAAAAATTGTAATTTTTAGATCGTTTTTATATAAAAACAGCGTAATTTATTGAAGTATAAGGGGTATATTATTATGAAAAGACTTATTGTTTTGATGTTTTCTGTGGTTTTGTCCCAGTCAGTTTTGGCTGATGAGGTATCTGATGCTATTTCAGCGGCTTTAGATAGTTATAAAGCAGGGGATACTTCGGCAGCTATAACAAGCCTTGATTTTGCAAGTTTAAAATTACGTAATTTAAAAAGTGAATCAATTGCAAAGCTAATGCCTGAAGCTTTAGAAGGTTGGACTGTAATTGAAACAAATAAAGAATCTCATGCTGCTTCAGCTTATGGTGGAATGGTGCTTGCTGGTAAGAGTTATGAGAAGACAGGAAGTGATTTAAGTATTGTTGTAATGACTGATAGCCCTTTAGTGCAATCTACCGCAATGATGTTTGCTAATCCAATGATGGTCAAGCTTAGTGGAGATAAAATACTTGATATTAATGGCCAGAAAGCAATTCTTCACTTAATTGATGGAGTTGGGAGCATTCATATTTTGCTTGATAGTAGAATACTTGTCACAGTTGATGGGAACAATGTTAAGCAAGAAGAGCTAGAAAAGTATGCTTCAGGTATAAATTTTGAAGAGTTGATTAAGTTGTAATAATAGAATGTTTTAAGCTTGAATATTAAAAAGCCTACCTAATAAAATTAGGTAGGCTTTTTGCTTTTTAGGCAAGTCCTAAGTAAAAATTAAAACTGGTCAGTACTCAAAAGAACTAAAGTGCATGCCTCTTCATATGCAATACCGTTGTCTTTTAAAGCTACTTCGAGTTTTTGATTTTCTGTCCCTGGATTAAAAATTACTCTGCCAGGATTTAGGGCAATAATCTCTTCGATCATCGCGGAAGATATATTCGCATTTACATACATGGTGAGTGTATCGACAGATTCTTTAACGGAGCTAAGATCGGGCTTGACAGGCGTACCGTTGATCTCTTTTAACTTAGGGCTTATCAAAACCACTTCGTGCCCATGTTCTTGCAGCATTAGCTGCGCACGGTGTGCATACCTATCAGGTTTATCGCTTGCTCCAAGAATCGCTACTGTTTCCATAATTTATTACTCTACTTTTTCTTTCTAAGAGGGTGGGTGGCGACAAAATGTTTTAATATTTTGCGTAGTTTATCTGCATGTTCTGTATCACCTGATTCTTCAGCATCTTTAATATCATCCAAAATGATCTTTTTTATTTTAGGTATACCATTGTCGCAGTTGACTAGGTATTCACCCATCTCCATCGCTGCTATTTCAGGAATGTGTTCATGTTCTGCGATTGCCCTAATTTCATCTTCAGTTAGGTCACAAATGCCTAAACAATCTTCATAAGTTAACATATGGGGATCCCCTTTTAATGATGATACTACTATTATAAAAAATAGGTCATAAGAGCTTGGTAAGCAATGTTTAGAAGAAGATTTTTATAAAGAATTTGCCTATAAAGGTTATTTTATTTTACGGTATTTTGAGTTTAAATACTCTAAAGAGCGACTAGCCATATCATCGCCGCCATCTATCCAGTGAATTTCATTGCCATGTTTTTCTAAACGGCGAAAAAAAGTTTCTTGTTTTTTAGCAAATCTTTTTATTGCTGAGTTAAGTTTTTGAAACATATCATTTCGCGTTATTTGTTTTTGTAGGTATTGTGCTACAAATCTATATTCCAGTCCGTAGAAATCGAGAGTTTCATAACTTACCCCAGTGTCTATTAATCCTTTAACCTCATCAATCATACCCATAGCAATTCGAGCTTTTAAACGCTCAGTTATTCTTGCATGCAGTTGATGGCGTTCCCACTTAATCCCTAATATTATTGGGCGTAATTCAGGAAAATCTGGTTCTTCTGGAGAATTTTTTTCTGCTAAAGCTATCTCAATTGCTCTAATTGTTCTGTTTCTATCGGTAAGATCGGTTGTGTTATGGGTATTGGGTATCAATTCTAGAAGGTATTTTTGTAATTTGGCTTCATCGTACTCAGCTAACTTATCTCGTAGCTGTTTGTTTTCTGAAGCATAAGCAAAATGATATTTTTCAATAACTGCTTGTATATATAACCCAGTACCGCCTGCTAAGATGGGAGTTTTATTGCGCGAAGAGATGTCGCTAAAACAGTCAAAAAATCTTTTTTGATATTCGTATACATTAAATTCGTATCCTGGGTCTAAAATATCGATTAAGTGATAATTTATATCACCATACTCATCAAGATCTTTTCCGGTTCCAATATCCATCCCTCTATAGACCTGCCTGGAGTCGGCAGAAATAATTTCCCCATCTAAATTATTTGCAATATCAACTGCTAATTTAGTTTTTCCGGTAGCTGTAGCTCCGAGGATAACTATTAAATTGGGATTGTTGCTTTGTTGCATATCGGTCCAGGTTGAAGGCAGTAATAGGCGCCAATCATCTCATTTTTAGGAATTAAATCCAATTAAGCCCTATAAATAGTTCTTAATAACTAAAAAAACAGGACTCAGGTAACATTACAGCAAAAGATTTACAGTAATTAATGGTAACTAAACTATTATTTTAGTAATTAGTATAAATGTAATTTATCTATTGATGGTTGGTAGTTGTCGGAATGTTTAATGAAAGTAGATAGAGAGTTATTAAAACTTAATATTCTCATAATAGATGATCAGCAAATAAATCATGATTGTATCAATGAAATATTGATTGCTTCAGGGTTTGAGCAGATTATCAATGTAACAGATTCCAGAAAGGCGATAGGGGTCTATCGCACCTTATCACCTGATTTAATCATTATTGATTTGAAAATGCCATTTCAAGATGGAACCTCTCTTTATCAAGATATGATTGATGTATCTGGTGGACATAAGCCAAATGTATTGGCTCTTGCACATAGAGATGATAGTGACTTAGTAAAAGAGGCTCTTGAAGCTGGTATATCCGATATTATTTACAAACCTCTAGTTGAAATAGAAATTATTCCTAGAGTAATAAATCAATTAAAAATTTGTAGCTTATATAAAGAAGTAATAGATTTTAAAAAAATTAAACATCAATATGGCAATAAAAACATAGATAATCTTCAGCTTGAAACAGAGAAACGCCAGGCTGTTGAAGATAAGCTATTGCATATGGCTATGCATGATCCACGTACCAATTTTCCCAATAGAATGATGCTTCAACATAGGGTTGGAGAGCTGGTAGAGTTGGAAAAAATAAAACAATTTTATGTAATAGTGGTTTATCTAAAGCATTATGATGATATAAACCATGCTCTTGGTTACCATAATGGCGATAAAATCCTTATGCAGGTTGCAGTAAGATTAGGCGATTTAGCTAAGCTCGTTGATGGTGCTATCCAAATTGACTCACATGGTGGGAGTGAAGATTACCTTTCAGTTCTTGAAGGTGTAAATTTTGCTTTTTTAGTTGATGCTTCAAAAATCAGCGTTGATATTAATGATATAGCTTTGTCAGTCTTATCTGATATGCAAAGGCCATTCGATTTTCATGGCATGTCTTTGGATATTGGAGCATATATTGGGATTTCTTCTTACCCTGAACACGGGAAAAACTCCAATATCCTGATGCAACATGCGCATATAGCTATGGAGATGGCACATAATAATGTTGAGCACTATGCCATTTATTCACCTGGTGAAGATCCATACAGTGCAAGGCGTTTGATGTTAATGGTTGAGTTACGTGCAGCCATTGAAAATAATAATCTAAAACTTTTTTATCAACCACAAATGTCACTTCTAAATGAAGAAGTTGTAGGTGTGGAAGCCTTAATTCGCTGGATTCATCCTAAACTGGGGTTCATACCGCCTGATGAGTTTATCCCAATTGCGGAGCAAACAGGGATCATAAAGCAATTAACTCGCTGGGTTATAAGGGAAGCAATTAAAAAATGCTATTACTTTTTTGCAAAGGATGAGCCTTTGCGAATGAGTATTAATATCTCACCTAAAAATATTCAAGAGCCAGATTTAGCAGATTTTATAATTGAGTCACTAGCAGATTATAGTTTGCCTAATGATCTACTAATGCTCGAATTAACCGAGAATATTAATTTTGCTAGTAATGGGATTGCTAAAAATAATTTAGATTCGCTGCACTCTAAAAATATTAAATTTTCAGTAGATGATTTTGGTACGGGGTATTCTTCACTTTCATACCTAAAGCAACTTCCATTGGCTGAGCTGAAAATTGATAGATCTTTTGTTATGGAGTTAATGGATAATCCTGATGACATTATGATTGTACATACAACTATTGAGATGGGGCATAACCTGGGGCTAGAGATTGTAGCAGAGGGTGTGGAAGATGAGCGCTCATGGAATATGCTGCGTGATTTGGGATGCGATGTAGTGCAAGGGTACTATCTAGGTAGACCAATGCCAGAGGATGATCTGGATAAGTGGTTGGCTAATGGTGGAGTCTTGTAGGTATTTATTTATTGTAGAATAAATATTTAAATTAAAAAAAGCCCCAAAAAGGGGCTTTTTAGCATCAATCACAATTGTAATTATTCAGTTGCTTCTTTAACCATCTCTTCGGTTTCAGCAGCTACTTCTTTAACCGCTTCAACAGTATCTTCAGCAGCTTCTTGCACTTGCTCAGATATTTCTGCTTCTGCAGTTTCAATTTTCTCTGCCGTAGTTTCAGCTGTAGGTTGATCTGTTTCTACAGCCTTAACAGGGGCTGTTTCTTTTGCTTCAGTAGCCATTGTGGTTTGGGCTTGCTCAACAGGAGCGTGAATCGCAGTTGCCTCTTCAGCGTGCGCTTCACCCATAGGGATGCTAGGAATAACTTGGAAGCAGATCATCGCAACAATCGTTGGAAGGGCTGCACCAGCAAGAATTCCAAGAGGGCTGATGCCATCTTCGCCGAATGACTTTTTCAAAATACCAAAACCAGCAGGGTTTGGAGCGTTCGCAATAACTGTTAAACCGCCACCAGCAACAGCACCAGCAACCAAGCCATATTTTTGACCATCAGTAAGATCAACTAGTGAACCTAAGTAGGTTAAGGCTGCATTGTCAGTGATAGCTGTTAGACCCGTAGCACCTAAGAATAGAGTGAAATCCCCAAGCTTTGTCAGTACTTCTTGTAGCCACCATTGTTGCATTGTGCCTAAAGTAACCAGACCAGCAAGGAAGAAACCAACAAGTAGTGATTCTTTTAACTTTAGTTCGTCTTGATACTCTTTGGTAACAGCAACAAAACCAAGGAAAAACATGAATAGACCCATGAAGAACACCATGTGATGTGCAGTGTATACAACAAGAGCAAGGAATATAAGATGGATCATAGTTATCCACCAAGTTGGAGTCATTGTGTTTTCATGACCCTGCTTATCTTCTAGTTTGCCAATAAGTTCATTTTTAAAGGCAAATGCTACAGCGAATGTACAAATAACAACAGAGACAGCAGCTTTAAAACCAAAGTTGGTTATCATGTGCATGATGCCCCAATGCCATTTACCCGCAACCATTAATACTGGTGGTGCCGCAAAGTGGGTCAGGGTTCCGCCAATCGAAATATTTACAAACAATAGACCAATTGTTGCGTACATGAATTTTTTCGACATCTTATTGCTGTAGAAGTATTCAAGCAAAATAAGAGCAGTAACAGTCATAGCCGCAGGCTCAGTAATAAAAGAACCAAGTAGAGGACCAAGGATAAGAGCTGAGATATAAAATGCCATTCTACCCGGGAATGGTAAAACCTTAGCAGCAGTTTTAATCATCTTTTCAGCAAGCAGAATGACAGGCCTAGTACCAGCCATACACATAATTACAAATACAAACATAGGTTCGGTGTAATTTTGACTATTAAGATAGTGGATCGCTCCACCAACTACATTATGTGCATCATCATAAACAACGAAGCCGTTGGTAAATGAATAAAAGATAAGGAATACAGCGGCCCACATTCCAAATACAGCTTCAACTTCACCTAAGAAGTGAAATAGATTTTCACCAATAGATCCGTGAGGGTATTTGTGGGATATCTCTTCAAATTTTTTCACCATAAAGGTGTGTATAACAGCACAGGCAAAAAGGACTGTACCAATTATTTGAATGGTTGTTGGATTCATATTTTCCTACCTAACTTAAATTTAAAAAAAGCATGCGTACTAGGCCGTGTGTATCTTAGCAATACTAGTTCAATTTTTATATCAGTTATATGCAAAAGAGAAAAAAACAGCTAAGAAACTGTAATTTTATTACGGTAAGTAAAAATCTATAACAAAAAAAATAGCCAGCGATGGGGATCACTGGCTAAAGCTACGTATATCAGGAGGAAATACTTAATGTTTATAATAACTGTCTAGTACATAATTGCTGTGAGCAAAGTGACAGGTCATATGTGAATTTGTCCACAGTAGCATGGTAAAGTTCAAATTTATTTAAAAATACTGAAGTAATGAAACAATTAATAACTGTACTTATAGTTCTAGAGACATCATTAAGTCATCCTCTTTCGAACCATCAAGATTAAGGATTCTATTTTTTAGTTGCCCCTCGATTTGGAATCCAAGCTTTTGGTAGAGTTTTGTTGCTTTTGAATTGCTAGCGCGCACCATAAGTTCTATACGAGTTACTTTTGGTTTTTCTGCTTTTATTTGTTTAATGAACTGTTTAAAGATTTTATAGCCAAGGCCCTGAGCTTGGTAATCTGGGGATACAACAACTGTTAAGCCAGCTATAACATGTGAAAAACAATATATGTTGGCTGTGTAGCCGTGTATCTCAGCGATTACTTCATTTGAAGATGTATCTCGGGCAATTAGGCAAACCCCATGGTTTATAGCTGAGTTGATGTTGTCGCGAATATAATCAAGGTCTATCTCACTATCAAGGCGTGCAAGCGAACCTGGTTGTGCAGCTACTTTCTTATATAGAGTGAAAATATCATTTATATCTTCTATTTTGCCTGGGTAAATCATTAGGTAGTCAACTGTTGTTAGTGTTTTATTGAGTGGGGCAATCAATCATATGGTGTATAATAATTCTACTTTATCATGGAATATATGATGGCCCATATCATAATCAAGCGGGTTAACAGATAAATATTAGATGAAAAAATATTAGATGGAACTTAACTAGATGCCACTCAAACTATATCAAAGCGATAAGTTAGAAATTTTGTTAGAACATCTTGCAGATTCTATGCAATCTGATCGCTGTGGTGATCCATTAGCTCCTGAAACAGTTATAGTTCAAAATAATGGCATGGCGCAATGGGTTGCACAAAACTTAGCTGAAAAAATTGGCATTGTAGCAAACGTTAATTTCATTCTTCCAACAGGTTTTACTTGGGATTTAATTCGTAAGTTTATTGATGCTCCGCAAAGGGCTGATTTAGAAAAAGATGAATTGGTATGGAGGATATTTGCAGCACTTTATGGGCATGAGGTAGTAGCTCCAGAGATTGAAAATTATATTGCAGAGCCAAATGGTGAGATAAAGTGTTTTCAATTAGCTAATCAGTTAGCTGATATCTATGACCAATACCAAATGTTTCGCCAGGATTGGATTTTAGATTGGGATGATACTGGATGTACTGATGAACATTGGCAAGTTAAACTTTGGCAGCACCTTTCTGACTTTGGTTTAAAGCAGCATCGATCGAAGTTATTAAAGCAGTTTTTTGATCTATCTAGCACTAATTACCTCGATATAGAAAAGCTCCCTAAAAAAATAGCTATATTTGGTATAGATACGATGCCACCAGCTTATCTGTCGATATTCTCACTATTATCTGCTTACATAGATATCTCTATATATACATTTAATCCATGTGCTGAATATTGGGGGGATATCGCTTCTGAAAAGTATCAAGCAAATTTGCGTTTAACAAATAAAGACCCTCAAACTACAGAATATATGGATTCAGGTAACTTGCTGCTGTCTTCAATGGGAAAGGTGGGAAGAGACTATCATGAGATTATTCTAGAGTTAGATTCACATATTCAAGACTATGAAGAGTTCCAATGCTTTAGCTCGATTAACACCCCCACAAATTTATTAGGATCTGTGCAACAGGATATATTACTCCTGCGTAATGGTAACAGTAATTCTGCGGTAGAAAATGACAATACGATTCAGCTCCATAATTGCCATACGCGATTGCGTGAAGTTGAAGTATTGTATGACCAGCTTCTAGATGTTTTTAATCAGGAGTCGACTATAGAGCCGCAAGAAATTGTGGTGATGGCTCCAGATATCAATAAATATGCACCATTTATTGAAGCAGTTTTTGGTCGGAACGGGTTAAAAAAGCAAGAATCATTCGATGAGCAATATTCAAAATACATACCTTGGTCAATTGCGGATAGAACCTCAGTAAGTGAAACACCTGTATTGCAGGCATTTATGCAGATTATTGGCTTGTATAGTAGCAGGGTAACAGCAGCTGATATTATCCGACTTATAAAAGTGGAAGCTATAGCCAATAAGTTTGATCTCAGTGAATTGGATATCCAAAATATCCAGCAGTGGATTGAAGAAAGTGGAATACGCTGGGGATTAGATGCGCACTTTCGTAAAAGATTTGATTTGCCAGAGGTGGAGATCAATAGCTGGAAATTTGGTCTTGAACGGATGTTATTGGGGTATTCAGTAGCATCTGAAGAGGTTTTATTTGATGATAAGTTACCGTATTTAGAGATAGAGGGGAGCAATGCAGAATCGGCAGGTAAGTTAACCCACTTTATCTATAAAATATCTGATTTAATTGAGGTGTTTTCTCAAAAACATAGCGCAATAGAGTGGCAAGATATAATTAATAGTTTGCTGGAAACTTTTTTTACCCCTGAAGATGATGATGAATCAATCTTGCAAAACATACGTAACTGTATCGGTGATTTCGTTGATATAGCTGAAGAGCAGGAGTTTTATCAGGGCAGGGTATTAAGCGTAGCCATTATTAATGAGTACCTTACCAATGCATTGATGAACCAGATGGATAGTGGACGCTTTTTAGCTGGCAAAGTTACATTTTGTACATTACAGCCAATGCGTGCGATACCTTTTAAAGTGGTTTGTTTGCTTGGTATGAATGATGATGAGTTTCCGCGCCAGCAGAAAAAATCCTCGCTAGATTTAATTACCCAAAATGCAGCAAAATTAGGCGATAGAAATAGGCGTGATGATGACAGGTACCTGTTTTTGCAGGCCATACTATCTGCACGCCAATATCTATACATCAGTTACATTGGCCGCAGTGTGATTGATAACTCTAAAACTTTACCATCTGCACTTGTGAGCGAACTATATGATTATCTAGAGCGATTTTATGCAATCATGCCGCAGCAGATAACAACACAGCATCCATTGCAGCCATTTGATAAGAAATATTTCTCAGATAACGGGGAGCTATTTAGTTATGCAGAGGAATGGCTTCCTGCTTCTAGCGCTATCAAAAGCTTAACTGCTGAAAATCCTTTTTTTACTTCAATGCTGGAGGAACCAGATAGCACATTAAAGGTTCTCACCATAAGTGATTTAGTAAGCTTTTTTGCGAAACCAGCCCGCTATTTACTGCGCCAAAGAATGGGGGTTAACTTTGATCTTCAAATAGATGAAGTTGAAGAGGATGAACCGTTTTATCTGACCAGTCTTGATGATTATAAGATTAAAGAAAAATTACTTGATTGCTGCCTTTTTGAGCATGATGAAACAAATTTTTATAAGAAGTTGTGTTTGTCAGGAACCATCCCTCATGGACACATAGGTGAGAAATCCTACAACAATATTGCTGCAGAGGTTGATACATTGGCGGCAAAGGTTAAGCCCTACCTTGAGGGTGATATAGAAAACTATAGTGGAACCATCAATATAAGCGATTTTGAGGTTTCTGCTTCTATAACCAATATAACTGCTGATGGAATGCTTTTATATCGGGTAGGTAAATTAAGACCAATAGACAGAGTAGAGCTAAGAGTTAAGCATCTTTTTTTACAGGTAGCCTTTGGTTTTAGTCTGCCAGCTATTTTTATTGCTCAAGACCAGACTTTAATAATTCAACCAGTAGATGATCCAGGTGCAGAGTTATCTGCAATATTTAAACAATATTGGCAGGGGTTGTATTCACCACTGCACTTTTTCCCTTATACATCATTTGAATTCGCCTCTACTTTGTATAAATCGGAAGATCAAGATTACGCACTTACCAAGGCTGAGGCTAAATGGTATGGCGGATTTAATAGCCAATTTGCAGATGCAAGTGACCAATACAATTCAGTTCTCTACCGCGGTGTATTGCCACTTGATCAAGAGTTTGCTGAAGTTGCACAGGTGATGTTCACCCCTGAATTATTTGGATATGTTGATGAATAAGCTTGATCTACTCACATTTCCTCTAGAGGGGCGTAACCTTATCGAGGCTAGTGCTGGTACTGGTAAAACATACACTATCGCAGCTCTTTATTTGCGTGTTTTGATTGAGCAACGTTGTCATCCGCAGCAGATATTGGTTGTTACTTTTACTAAGGCCGCAACCCATGAACTACGTGAGAGAATTCGTGAGCTAATAAAGCAGGCGCTTAAATATTTGCAACAGTTAGAATTAAAAGAACTAAAAGCAAATGAGCAAGAAACAGAAGATATTGTAAAGCAGATATTGGCAAAATACCCTCAAGATACTTTAATCGAGATAAGGCAGCATCTGCAGGATAGTATTATTGCAATGGATGAATCTGCGATATTCACTATTCATGGTTTTGTGCAGCGGATGTTAGCAGAAAACGCTTTTGAGAGTGGAAACCTGTTTGATATGCAGTTGATTGAGGATGATAGTAAGTTTCTTCAAGGAGCATGTAATGATTATTGGCGTAAGCTACAAACATCGCTTGATAATGCTGATCTTGATCTTTTAACTCAAAATTGGGGTACACCAGAGCAGCTTAAGTACGAGGTTGCATCTATATTACGACGTAGTGACCTTGCCATTATCCCTGAGAGAGTTACATATGCAGCGGTTAAGCGGGAATTTAAAGAGTTATATATTCATGGCCAAAGGCTGTGGAATGATGCTGCAGAAGCTATTTCAGGAAAAATAGCCGAATCATTAAATAGCGGACATTGTAAAAAGAACTATAAACCTGAACTATTTCAGCTTGCAACTGAAGAGTTAGACATCTTTTTTAATTCAAAAGAGTGTAGTTTGGATATTCCAAACAATATTAACTATTACTCTCAATCCCATATAGCCAAAAATATTCTAAAAAAATATGTAGATCAAACTCCAGAGCATCCATTTTATTCAATCTGTGAACAGCTGTTGGAGCAGTCTTGTTTGCTGAAGAGTAATTTCAAGATCAAAATGCTATTAGATGCCGTGGATTGTTGTCGCACCATATTTTCACAATTAAAACAGGATAATAAAGTTATATCTTACGATGATATTTTGCATGACATGCAGGATATGCTGCAAGGAAAGTCTGGAGTTCAAATTGCAACAGCTATACGTGATAAATATCCTATTGCAATGATCGATGAATTTCAGGATACAGACCCTGTGCAGTACCAAGTATTCAGCAAGATCTACCCTGAAAATTCAAATATGCTAATGATTGGTGATCCGAAGCAAGCTATCTATAGTTTTAGAGGGGCTGATATTTTCACCTATCTTGAAGCGAAACAAAGCACTGTATCTACAAATCAGTATACGCTTGATACCAATTGGCGTTCAGCTTCACTGCTGGTTAATGCAGTAAACACATTGTTTGAAAATACTGCAGATCCATTTATCTTTTCTGGTATAGATTTTAATCCGGTTAAGGCATCTAAAAATGCTGATAAGACACCATTAAAATTTAGTGGCAAGAAGAAACCACCTCTGACTATTTGGCACATAAATATTACAGAGGAAAATTTGGGTAAATCCCCTAAAGGATTTATCAAAAAAGAGTTAGCAAAATTAGATGTAGCGCATAGCACAGCAAACGAGATAGCTAATTTATTGCAGCCGCATAATAAGGTGAAAATTGGTGATGAGGCTATTCAGCCAGCTGATATCACGGTATTAATTCGTGATAGGTTTCAAGCAGAGCTTATCATTAATGCGCTAGCCAAAAATGGCTTATCTTGCGCCTATCAAGGACGAGACAGCGTTTTTGCTACAGAGCAGGCTTATGAGATGAATATAATCCTGCATGCTCTTGCAAATCCAAATGATGATTCTCTCTTGGTTGCAGCACTCACCACTAACATTATTGGTAAAACATCAGATCAGATAGTTAAACTGCAGAATGATTCAAATAGTTGGGAGAATCTATCTAAGCAGGTTATTGAGTTCAACCACATGTGGCAGTCTGGTCATTTTATCCAAATGATTTATCAGTTCATGCACACCATGCAAATTCCTGCTGGGTGTTTACAAAAAAGTGATGGGGAAAGGTTATTGACCAACCTTTTGCATTTGATAGAGCTTTTACAGCATGCAACTAAAACTACCCATGGAGTTAATGGCCTTATTAACTGGTATCAGGAGCAGCTACTAGATACATCCTCATCTGAGGAACAGCTTTTACGACTAGAAAGTGATAGCAACCTGATAAATATTACTACTATTCATCGTAGTAAAGGTTTGCAATACCCAATTGTTTTTGCCCCTTTCCTTTGGGAAACGCGTAGCCAAGCAAATTGTGATATTGTTTTCCATAAGGATAATAAGATCATTCGTGATATCGGATCAAATGACTTAGAAAATAATAAAACTATAGCAAGACGGGAAGAGCTAGCAGAGAATATCCGCTTGCTATACGTTGCACTAACAAGAGCCGTGCATAAGTGCTACATAAGTTGGGGGAAAATAGCTGGTGCTGATAACTCAGCTATTGGATATCTTTTAAAAAGTGGTATTGAACTAAAAGAGCAGCAAGATATTGATATTAAGGAAAACTTAATAAATCTGTCTTTAAAGGGTGATAAGTCAATTGAGGTTGCTCAACTTCCAATAGAATCAATTTTCGCACAACAAAATATTGAGTTAGAACCAAATCTTATTTGCAGAAAGATGGTGCGCTCTATAGATACGACTTATTCAGTTTCGAGTTTTACATCATTAGCTGCCACAGTACTGCACTTGCACGATAATCATATCAAGGTTCCAGTGGATGAAAATAAAAGTTTGGAGTCAGTATTTGGATTCCCCAAAGGGGCAAAAGCTGGATTGTTCTTTCACTACCTATTTGAAAATATAGATTTTAAGCAGCCAGATTCTGAAACAACTGATTTATTGATTAAAAAAGCGTTACGCAAATATGGATTTGATCAAAAATGGCTCCAAGTAGTTAAAGAAAGCCTGTTGAATGTAATTGTGTGTGACCTTGATGGTAATGGATTAAGCCTAGCTGCAATCGATGATCAAGATAGAGTTAATGAGATGGAGTTTCTTTTAAAGCACGACAGAGTATCCTCCATCAATCTAAACACATTACTAAATAAGTTTGAAAAATATAATCGCCGTGAACGTCCACTATCGTTTACTAAAATAAATGGACTTATTAAAGGTTTCGTTGATTTAACGTTTAGGCATAATAATAAGTACTATATTGTAGATTATAAGACTAACCACTTAGGAAGTGACCTCTCTGCATATAACAATGATGAGCTGCAGCAAGAGATAAGAAAGCATGACTATGATCTGCAATACTTAATTTACACGGCTGCTTTGCATAGGTATCTACAAACTATTGATCCAGATTACTCATACGAAAATAATTTTGGCGGGGTTTACTATTTATTCATTCGCGGCATTAGTATCGCTAAGAGTGGAGGGGTGTATTTTGATAAACCTCCGCAAGATCTAATCGATGAATTATTCTAATATTAGGCAGTTAAAGTAATAATTTTAGAAGTAAGTCTTGGTTCGCAAAATAATTGAGTACCTCTTAGCTATTTTGTCAAAAAAAATTCTAAGTGGGAAAAAATAAACTATAATTTAAATTACATACTAAGCCGATTGTAGTCAAATGCGGTGATTACTGGCTCTAGTATTAATCATGCGGTAGTTATGCGCCATTAAATAGGTCTGTTTGTGTAAAGACAAGGTTTTGCTGTGTAAAAAATAATTACACAGCATGTATTCTAGTTTTTATGGTTGGGGTAAGGCTAGGTGGATAGAAAAGCAAATACTATTAAGGGTGATATATCCAGATTATTTCTGTTTATATCTGCAGTAATATCGGTCTCCATCATCTCTATTACTTATTACAGCATAAGTATGTCTGTTGAAGAGCATGTTATCAATGACTTGCAAACCATGTCTAAAGCCAAGGCAGATTTAATTGAGTCTGAATTAAAGCACGGGGTTGATATAGCAGCTCACATTACATCAGGTATCCAGTTACGTAAGCATATGCTGGATCTGCAAAAAAATTGGGAAGACCAAGAGCATATAAAATCAGTTGCAAAAGAGTTGGAAAAAGAGATTCATGCGAGTACACAACCATCTGTAGATATAGCATGGATCGATATTTATGATACCAACTCAATGCTTATTTCAGAGATAAGCCGTCAAGAAAAAGAAAGGGAAGGGCATACATACACTCCAAAAGATTTTTTTGGAATAAAAGAGCCAAAGGTTGGAATGTATTATTTAAGTGATGGGGAGGTGTTTCATAATATATTCGTACCAATTTTTCATCCTAAAAGAGATTTTCAGATAGTTGGGTATGCTGTATTTGCAATGTATTGCTCTTGTTTGTCCAGTGGGTTTGATAGTTTTTTGAATATTGGTTTATCTGGTGAATTTATTGTTGCAAAAAAAGATGGCTTAAGTGCAACTATTTTATCAACTTTAAAAGGTAAGGATACCGAACCTCTTAGCTTGAAAATTCCTTTAGACTCACCTGAAGCAAATCTTTTACGCCCTGCATTTTTGGGTAATGCTGGTGATTTGATTGATATAGATTATAGGGGTAAAAAAGTCATTGCCGCCTATAGATATATTTCTGCATACGATATAGGTGTAGTCGCTAAGATAGATAGTGATGAGGTGTTAAGCCCATTAAATCAGTTGTTTGTAAAAATAACTGTAATTGTCCTAATAGCTATTTTTATAGCTTATTACTTTATAGCCAGGAAGTTAGATAAATCATTATTATCAGTTCATGAGCTAGAACATGGGGCTAGAAGATTTGCCAATGGTGATTTGAATTATCGAATACCAATACTAGGAAATACAGAACTGAGCAGACTAACTCGTGTTTTTAATAATATGGCAGAAAAGCTTGCTCAAGTAACATCCTCTAGAGAAGAGTTAAATGAGCAAGTCAATAAGCAGCTAAAAATAGAACAACAGCTAAATGCAGAAAGAGCAAAGCTTGAGGCGATATTTGAATCCACAGATGATTGTATTATGGTTTGGGATAAAGATTATGTTCATATTTATGTAAATCAAGCAGCATCTGAAGTTATTGGTTTAACTAAAAGAAATATTCTTGGCAAAACAATTGCTGAAGTGTATAGCTCACGTCCAGAGTTTGCTAAACACTGGGTAGACAGAATAGATAAAGTATTTACTGATGGTGAAATACTAAAAGTAAATGATAAGTTTGAAGTTAAAGGGGAGATGATTTTTAGTGAATCAGTAATATCCCCTATTGTTAATGATAAAGATGAAATTTTTGCTGTAGGGGTTGTTTATAGAGATGTAACAAATAGAAAGTACGCCGAAGACTCTGCATATTCATCATGGCAAATGCTGCAACAGATTCTTAATAGTGTACCAGTGCGTGTTTTTTGGAAAGATACTAAAGGTGTTTTTTTAGGTTCAAATATGAACTTTGCTAAAGATGCAGGCCTTGATAGCCCAGAAGATATTATGGGCAAAACTGATAAAGATATGGTTTGGTCCGATTTTGCAGATTCATACCGTGCTGATGATCAATCTATAATTGAAACAGGAAAAAGCTTATTAGATTTTGAAGAAAAATTTGTTGGTACCGGCGGTAAACCGCAGGTTGTAAAAACTAGTAAGGTGCCGTTATTAAGAAGCGATGGATCAATCTATGGGATTTTAGGGTGCTATGAAGATGTTACAGAAAGACATGAATTTGTAGAAAAACTTAAAAATGCCCAGCGTGAGGCAGAGATAGCCAATAAGGCAAAAAGTGACTTTTTAGCGTCAATGAGCCATGAGGTAAGGACCCCTATCAACGCTATAATCGGAATGGCAGATGTTCTGCTTAGTAGTAAGATAACTTCAGAGCACAAAGAGTATGTAAGGATTTTAAAGGCTGCAGGTGAAAACCTATCTCACCTGGTAGGTAATATTTTAGATTTTACTAAGCTAGAAGCCGGTAAGTTAGAACAGAATAACTGTGAATTCTCACTTGGTGATGTATTAAGTGATACTGTGAATTTAGTTATTCTCAAAACGCATGAAAAGAATTTATATTTAAACCTGCATGTTGATGATGAAGTTCAGCTTCAGCTATATGGAGATTCGGGAAAATTAAGACAAATTTTACTCAACCTATTAAATAATGCGGCTAAGTTTACTTATGGCGGTGGAATCGATCTAAGGGTTTCTGAGTGGCGCGATGCCACTCCTGGTAAATATACTCTACTGTTTGAGGTTAAGGATACAGGCAGGGGTATACCAAAGGATAGACTAGAAAGTATTTTTGACAGGTTTGTACAGGTTAAAGAGTTTGAAGGGCAGGTTGGAACAGGTCTTGGGCTCTCTATATGTAAAGAGCTAACGCAGATGCTTGATGGTGATATTTGGGTAGAAAGTGATGTAGATGAAGGGAGTAAATTTAGTTTCACAGCAACCTTTAAGCCTTTAGATGCTATGAAAAATGGAAAATACCATTCATCCAGTAAGCTTTCACTTAGAGGGACTAAAGCTCAGGTTGTATGTGATAACAAAGGGCTGACTGAGCAGATGCAACATACTCTTAAAGAGTGGAAGATAAGCAGTAATGGCTTTACAGAGTTTAGTGAAACTGTATTTGCAGAGGAAAGTGATTTTATTATTCTCATGCCGGGTGAAGCTATGGCTGCAGCGATAGTTGATAAATATAAGAAAATAGCAAAAAAGAAAGATAATCTAATTGATAAAATTATTGGAAAAACGATTTTGATTCATCAAAATCTAAACGACGATATTATGGGGAAATTAGCAGGTTTTGGCGTTAACTATAAGTTGACACAACCAGTAGTTAGAAAAGAGCTCTATGGTTGTTTAAACACCATTTATAACTTAAATGGGAATGCAAAGGCAGTTGTGAAAAAAGAGGCAAAATTTTCTTGGTATGATCCAGCTAAGATAAATATATTAATAGCTGAAGATGACCCAATAACCAAAAAGGTGATGCGTCTAGCATTTCAAAACTTAGGGTATCGTTTAGATATAGCAAATAACGGTGTAGAAGTATTAGAGCAATTAAAAAAAGATACATACGATATTATATTTATGGATACTAATATGCCTGATCTAGATGGAAATGAAACTACGAAAAAAATACGGGAACTAGAAAAAAGTAGTGATACCAGAATCCCAATTGTGGCAGTTACTGCTCGTGTATTTGATGATGACCGTAAAGAGGCATTCGACTCCGGAATAGATTGGTTCTTACCCAAGCCAGTGATTGTAGAGCAGATGGTCGAGGCAATTAATAAGCTAGTTAAGCTTGGCTGATATTAGCTAAGTCTAGGTGCTTGGTAATTAGGTGCTAGTTATTGGGTGCGAATGTAAACAGCTGAACATTAAATAGATTAAAACTCGGTCCTGTTTCTTCCATTTTCTTTAGCGTCATATAACTTAGCATCAGCCTTTGAAATACAGGCTCGAGAGTTACAAGTAGAGTCGCAGAGAGAGCACCCTAGGCTTATAGTTATATTCACCTCTTTCTCAAAAATAATAACTGGAGTACTTTCAATTTTAGCTCTGACTCTTTCTGCAAATTGGACTGCACCATCAATTTCGCAGTCAGGTAATATAATAATGAATTCTTCACCACCATATCTGCATACAACATCAGCACCTCTAGCTAAATCGCTTATGATATTAGCAACTTGCTTTAGAGCGATGTTTCCAGCTTCATGACCATATGAATCGTTAAAACTCTTAAAGTGATCTATATCTGCCATAACCAAGCAGATAGATTCAAACTGTCGATTTCTGCGATTATTTTTTTGGAGCATATTTCCAAGAACAGATTGGAAGTGTCCAAAATTATATAATCCAGTTAAGTAATCATGTGTTGCAATTTGTTGCAGCTTGACCACCTTCTTGCTTAATTTGCTATTAAGGTCTTCAATCTGTTCTTTTTGAGATTCAATCTCTTCGTACATTCTGGTGTTTTCAAGAGCTATCCCAAGGTAAGAAGCCACTGCTTCAAGCATCTCTTTATCGCTATAATTGAGGTGTGCTGATTTTTTTATCGAACCAAGCCAAACCACACCAATAGCTTGCTCTTTCTGTCTGAGGGGGATGAATATAGTACTTTTTATCCCTTTGATTTGATTTAAAGCATTTTTATCATGCTCAGCCATTGGTAAAGACTTAACTTTTGAAATATCAGGGATATAAATAAGAGAGTCATTTTCAAAGCAGGATGACATTGCACCATTATTTGATGAAAGGCTACAAAGATTATTTTCAGCCCATATCTTTAGTTGTGCTATTTGATGTTCATAGTCAGGAGTGATAGTGCTCCAATGAGTAGGAATTAAGAACCCTTTTTCATTGGTGAAAATACCTCCAAAATGAAAACCATAATGGGAGATAAGTTCTGATAAAACAGTATCGAATAGCTCTTGGCAGCAATTAATTCCACCAAGTCGATTAATAAGGGTAATTACTTGTTGGTGCTTTTCACCAGATTCATCTAAGGCATCTTTTAGTCGAATAAAAGATTCATATTTATAGCATGAGTATAAATATGGAGTGATCGTTGTGATGCTTTCTTTGATCTTGTTTATTTCAGCGGAGGTAAAGTTACTTTCATGAGATATTGCCTGGAATGTGCCGACAACCTCATTGTTGAAGATAATTGGTATTGCAACCATTTGTTTTATAGACCAAGCATCAAATATTGTTTTTACATGCGGATCATATTTTCCGATATCTTCTTTGTTTAATTTGATTGAAGATCTTTTATGGATGGCATCAATGTCAGGTGTATTTCTGTTTATATCAATATGGTAGCCCATTATTGATCTTTCTAATGCTGATAGATCGCCTTTAAGGCTTAAAGACTCAACATTAAGATATTCTTTCTCATAATTAAGGAAATAAAAAACGCAACTCTCGCATGCAGTCTGCTCGATTATAATTCTTTTTGCTAATTCAAGAGATCGTTCAAGGTTTACTTCTCCCGCAAAGGTTTCATATAGATATTTCTTTGTAACTTTTATTGTCAAAATATCACCTAGAATCATAATAATTATTAACTAATATAATGCCATTTTTAATCTAATAATCAAATAATAAGATCACAAAACTCTATGAAATTATCTAACTATCATTTGCCTAACGATAATGAACTAGTTTCATTAATTATTTGTACCCATAAGTAGAGATTGGTAGTACAGTTGTTTTTTTATATTAACTATGAAATATTCACTCAGAATATATTGTCTTTAAGGAGTTAAAATGGCCCACCTGGAAATATCAAAAATTTGGCAAGGGGAAATCAAATTAGGTGATAAAATCTCAATTAAAGGTTGGGTTAGGACTAGGCGTGATTCAAAGGCTGGTTTGTCATTTTTAGCTATCCACGATGGCTCCTGTTTTGACACAGTTCAAGTTGTTGCCTTAAATACTTTATCCAACTATGAAAACGATATAAAACGCTTAACTGCTGGGTGCTCAGTTGCAATAGATGGTGTTATCAAAGAGTCAGAGGGAAGTGGGCAGCAATACGAGATTGAGGCAGAAAAAATTGAGGTTATTGGTTGGGTGGAAAACCCAGATACATACCCTGTTTCTGCAAAACGTCATACACTTGAATACCTCAGGGAATATGCGCACCTAAGACCACGAACTAACATAATCGGTGCAGTTACAAGAGTTAGACATTGCCTATCACAGGCGATACATAGCTTTTTCCATGAGAATGGGTTCTATTGGGTGCATACGCCTATAGTTACAGCAAGTGACTGTGAAGGTGCTGGGGAGATGTTTCAGGTCAGTACTTTAGATATAAATAATCCAGCAAGAACTGATTCCGGAGAAATTGACTATAGCAAAGATTTTTTTGGTAAAGAGGCATATCTAACAGTATCAGGTCAGTTAAACGTTGAGACGTATTGTTGTGCAATGTCAAAGGTGTATACATTTGGCCCAACATTTAGAGCTGAAAACTCAAATACAAGCAGGCATCTATCTGAGTTTTGGATGATAGAACCAGAAGTTGCCTTTGCAGATCTTGATGATGTCGCTAAATTAGCTGAGCAAATGCTTAAGTATATTGCAGAAAGAGTATTAAAAGAGCGCAGAGATGATATGGAGTTTTTTGCGCAAAGGGTTGATAAAGAAGCTATTTCAAGGCTTGAAAAGTTGCTTAATTCTGACTTTGTTGAAATTGACTACAGCGAAGCAATAGATATTTTAGAAAAGTCAGAACAAGATTTTGAGTACGAGGTAAAGTGGGGAATTGATCTTCAGTCAGAGCATGAAAGGTATCTATGTGAGCAACACTTTGATGCTCCAGTGATAGTGAAAAACTATCCAAGGGATATAAAAGCATTTTACATGCGCCAAAATGATGATGGTAAAACCGTAGCAGCAATGGATGTCATAGCTCCTGGAATAGGCGAAATAATAGGTGGAAGCCAGCGAGAAGAGCGTTTAGATAAATTCGATGCCAGGCTTGATGAGATGGGGCTGAGTAAAGATGATTATTGGTGGTACCGAGATCTTAGGCGTTATGGAACTGTTCCGCATGCTGGGTTTGGGTTAGGGTTTGAGCGTTTGATCTCTTATGTTACTGGGGTGAAGAATGTGCGTGATGTTATTCCGTTTCCTAGAACTCCAGGCCACGCCAACTTCTAAATTCTTGTTTATTTTCCCAATATCTGTGTTGCAACTCTGCCTTAGGTTGGTCATTTACTAGAAGTAAACTCCCACCCTAAGTGCTCGTTGCGCCTTGATCTTGAAAAAATATCCTGCGAATTAAAGTTCTTTATTATTGTTTTTTACTTCACCATTTAATGGTGTTTCCTAATCCACGATTCCGGTTGGTTTACACAGCCATTATCCTTCCTACGTAGAATAACGTCATATATGGACTTGATCCGGGATCCAGCAAACGAACGTTTGCCGCGCAAAGCGCGAATCGCACATGAATTTCAAAAAACTAATTTCCCCCGGACAGCAGTGAGTTAAAGCAGGGACATGGATAACGCATGTGCCAAAGATACTAAAGAAAAGTATCTCGCCTATTGGTGCGAGAACCAAGTAAACAAAAAAATGTTTCTCGTTCCCACGGTCTCCGTGGGAATGCATATTTCGTCTAGTGATAACCATGGTGGCAAGCCTATCTGTTTTCCCGATCTAATAACTAAAACATTTTCCACACGTGTGGAAAATTCATTCCTGATCGTACCTGTGTAGTCTTAAAACAAACCAAACGGCATTTTAAAATGTGACAATATACCCATATTTGTCATGCGCTGTTTGGTAAAAGTGACAAAAAAAGTAACTCATTGTGATAACTGGTAATTGTTGACAGACAAAAGGGGGTAAAAGTCGTAAATTGGTTGGCACATATATTGATGACATATTTATTTATATAGTAAAAATCTCCGGAATAAAATTGGGGGCAGTTATGAGTATGGATATGCAATACAGTACAAGTGTTAACTGTAAGAAAGAGAAAAAACTTGAAGCTGATTTTCAGCTTGCTTGCTGCTATCAATATGGGATAGACGGTGATGTATCCTTAAGTAAAGCCTTCTCACGTTATATGAAATGTGCCATGAGTGGTTACGCTCCAGCACAGAATGCCCTTGGTTTTTTATACCTTTCTGGAGAAGGGGTTGTAAAGGATGAGAAGCTTGCATTTAAATGGTTTCGATCAGCTGCAGATCAGAACTATCCTGCTGCGCTATTGAATATCAGTTATATGTATATCGATGGGGTTGGAACTGATATAGATATTCAGAAAGGACTAAACTGCATTTATGCTGCAGCAAAAGGCGGGTGTGATGATG
Organism: Gammaproteobacteria bacterium; assembly: GCA_033852135.1. GTDB lineage: Bacteria > Pseudomonadota > Gammaproteobacteria > QZLD01 > QZLD01 > QZLE01. Next base: position 152,964 of record JAWSVB010000022.1, read on the forward strand.
CCCGTATGACGCTTGAAAATAAAATTGCAGAGTGCATGAATATCGATATTGAAGCTATTTTTCATGGTTGAAATATTGTGCGGTAAGTTTTAGCTTTCAGCGCTTGTGCCAAAGCAAATGGTCTCGTATCTCTCAACGTAAATATTATCTGACCAATAATTATGTGGCAGACCTGCTTTCAACAATAGGTTTTGTAGGAACTCCTCTTTTTCTGGCAGTGACTCCCAGACAGATGGTAGAAATGTCCCACGCTTGAATCCTTCAGAAAGAATTAGTCCATCAACTCCTGGCCTTATTTGTTCCAATAAATTTGCTCTATCTTTAAATATTATTGGCTCTGGTGGAGTAAGAATCGATATATCTATTTCAAGTTGGTTTAGCTCTTCTGCCTTTAGTTGTGGGAACCGTGGGTCGTTAAAAGCTGATGAGTAGGCGTTTTCTGCGATATCTATTACAAGTGGATGGTGGGCAATAAGGGAACCGATACACCCTCTTAGTTGCTTATTTTTATGTAGAGTTACAAAAGTTGCTAATTGTTCTGTTAGTTTATCGTTATAACTATCTAAATTAACCTGAAATGGTTTTCCAAGTTCTAACCCATTTTCTATAGATTGTTTTGCAAGATTAAGTAGCCTGCTTTTTTCATCATCAGTGTAATTATTCAAAGGTATATGCTCCATATCCAACAACGCTATCTTTAGTTCCTGATGTATCGCCCGAGTTGTTTATTTGAATTTTTTTTGCAGTCCAATTTCGCTGCCTTGCTACTTCTAATAACACATTTATTGCATGGCATCCGCAGGCTTCTTTTCCGGCTATAGCTGATTTGTTTAAAGATAATATTTTTTCACTGGTGCAATTGTCTATTTCAACTGCTTCATCATAACTGTGAAAATGGCTTAGATCAGAACTTACGATTGTTATCGTATTTTTATCATCAATTATTCTGGATAGTGCGTTTGCAGCACTAACATAGTCGGTATCACTTATTAGGATAGGAATTATTGAGAACTCTTTATTGGTGATACTTTGTAAAAATGGCAATTGGGTTTCTAGGCTATGTTCGTGTAGATGAGCTGCATCATTAAAGTTGAAATCTGGTATGGAGCATAATTGATTTATTGTTTGCTTATCTAATGGGATATTTCCTAGGGGGGTATTAAAAAAATCTGCATGACTTAATGCCATACCGTTAAATCCAACCCTGTGCGTTGGGCCGAGTAATAAAACTCTAGAAAATGGAATGTCATTAAGTATTGAGTATACAGAGGCTGCAACTTCCCCTGAATAAATGTAGCCAGCGTGTGGTGCGATGATGGCTTTAGGGTGGGGTGGATTAGTATCTTTGTTGGTTCTTTGTAGTAGCTTTTTAATGAGTAACTCAAGTTCTAATTTTGAGCTTGGATAAAAGCTACCAGATACTGCAGGAACTCTAATTATTGGCATAATATATATGTCCTAGCTGAATTTTTCGTATTTAAGAAGTATAGTTTTATTATTGAGGTATTCAAATAATGCCCTCAGTATGGACAACTGGTGAGATAAAAAATAAATTCGCACTATTCTTATATGAATGGATTCATAGTTTTATGTGTCAGGAGGATTGTTTGTGCAGACTAAATATTGGCATAAAAGGGATGATGGTAAAGTTTGTTGTGATCTTTGTCCGCGATATTGTGTATTAAAAACTGGTCAACGTGGGTTTTGCTTTATACGGGAGAATATAAACTCGGAAATGGTTTTAACCTCTTATGGTAAATCAACAGGGTTCTGTATCGATCCAGTAGAGAAAAAACCACTGAATCATTTTTTCCCAGGAACTCCAGTTTTATCCTTTGGGACAGCCGGTTGTAATTTGGGTTGTAAGTTTTGTCAAAATTGGGATATCAGTAAATCGCATGAAGAATTGATTCTTTCAGCTAAAGCATCTCCTGAGGAGATTGCTCACGTTGCAAAAGGGTATAAGTGTAAGAGTGTAGCTTTTACTTATAATGATCCGGTGATATTTCATGAGTATGCTGTAGATACTGCAATAGCTTGTAGGGAGAATGGAGTAAAGGCAATAGCCGTTACCGCAGGGTATATTAACCCTGAACCACGTAAAGATTTTTTTGCTGCTATGGATGCTGCAAATATCGATCTTAAGGGGTTTACAGATGAATTTTATAAAAACTATACAAACGCTCACTTAGCAAATGTGCTCGATACTTTGCAATATGTAAAACATGAAACCAATACTTGGTTAGAAATTACTAACTTATTGATACCCGATGCCAATGATTCTTCAGCTGAAATAGAGCAAATGACAAAATGGATATATGAAAATTTGGGGGGGGATGTGCCGCTTCATTTTTCTGCATTTCACCCTGCATTTCAAATGATGGACGGCCAGCGTACTCCACCATCCACCTTGTTTAAAGCAAGGGATATTGCGTTAAAGAATGGGATTAAATATGTATATACAGGCAATATAGCTGATACAGCTAGTACCAGTACATATTGTGATAATTGTGGCGAGTTGTTAATAGAAAGAGAGTCTTATGAGATAAGTAAATGGTCTATGATGTCTGGGGCAAGATGTTCAAAATGTAATAATGAAATTCCAGGGTATTTTGAAGATAGACCAGGAAAGTGGGGGAATAAAAGCGCGCCGATTAAGTTTTGAATTTCAAGGTGATAAATATTGATTAATATTTAAGCCGTTAGCACTGAAAATTATTTAAACTAATAATTATCGGAGTGTGAACGGCTTAAATGATATTTCGCTTAAACTGACTCTACAGATTCAACTTCAGGTACCATCTCTTTTACAACTCTTTCAACACCGTTTTTAAGTGTTACGTTAGCCATAGGGCAGCATGAACAAGCGCCTTGAAGTCTAACTTTTACAATATTGCCATCAATTTCAACCAGCTCAACATCACCGCCGTCTGCTTGTAGGCTTGGTCTAATTTTCTCTAAAGCTTCTTCAACTCTTTCTTTCATCGATAATTACCTAATAGTTGACTAATATAGTGAGGATTATATTTTAAAAAATCATAAAATGCTATTTATTGCTTAAAAATGCAATATTCTCTATTCTTCAAAGCCACTAAATATTCAAAGCATATTAAGAGGTATCTATGGTTACTATCGGCACACCACTTTCAAAGACAGCTACTAAAGTAATGATGCTTGGTTCGGGAGAGCTAGGTAAAGAGGTAGTCATTGAGCTACAGCGTTTAGGTGTTGAGGTGATTGCAGTCGATAGATATGAAAATGCACCAGCTATGCAGGTTGCTCATAAATCATATGTGGTCTCTATGCTTGATGGTGGGGCAATACGCGAGATTATTGAGAAAGAGCAGCCAGCTTTTATTGTCCCAGAGATTGAGGCAATAGCGACTGATACCCTGGTAGAGCTTGAAAACGAGGGATTTAATGTTATTCCAACTGCGCGAGCAGCACAGCTTACAATGAATCGTGAGGGGATTAGGAGGTTAGCTGCAGAAGAACTTGGTTTAACCACGTCCCCATATAAATTTGCTGTAAGTAAAGAAGAGTATGTAAACGCTGTAGATGAAGTTGGAATACCTTGTGTGGTAAAACCAATAATGAGTTCCTCGGGTAAAGGGCAGTCGGTTATTAAAACAGCTGCTGATATTGATAAATCGTGGGAATATGCTCAAGAGGGGGGGAGAGCAGGAAAAGGGAAGGTTATCGTTGAAGGGTTTGTTGACTTTGACTATGAGATTACCTTATTAACAGTAAGACATGCTTCCGGTATCTCATTTTGCGATCCTATTGGGCATGTGCAGGAATCCGGGGATTATCAACAATCATGGCAGCCTCAGCCTATGAGTGATAAAGCTTTAACTGCAGCAAAAGATATGGCTGCTAAAGTAACTGATAGTTTAGGTGGAAGAGGAATATTTGGAGTTGAGTTTTTTGTTAAAGATGACGATGTGTTTTTTAGTGAGATATCTCCTCGTCCACATGACACAGGTATGGTTACTCTAATCTCGCAAAACTTATCTGAATTTGCATTACATGCTAGAGCAATACTGGGACTACCTATTCCTACAATAAAAGTGCACTCTCCATCCGCATCAAGTGTGATACTGGTTGAAGGTAATAGTACCAGCCCTGAATTTTCTAATTTGCAAGAAGCTATTTCTGAACCAGATACAGATTTTAGACTGTTTGGTAAGCCAGAAATCCCAGGAAAGAGACGGATGGGAGTGGTGTTAGCAAGTGATAGCAGTATTGCAAAAGCACTAGAAAAAGCTAAACGAGGTTCATCTAAAGTGGTTGTTAAACTGTAATCAAGGTTTTACTATTTTCTTATCTCTAGATAAATTGGTGTATTGAGGGTATTCTTCTGATACGGTGATTTATGTGGTTTATATTAGCACTATCTGTTATTGTGTTTTGCAACTTCATCAATGGTCGATGATATCTGTCTTTATTCATGATTTCTGAGTAAATCCTGCTATTCTTTAGATAGATTTATGGGTAATTAAATTGTGGTAATATTTTTTTATGATTAAAGTTCTATTGGTAGATGATCATCAGCTGGTCAGATCAGGGATTAATAGAATTCTTCAAGATGCTGAAGGTATTAGCGTAATTGGAGAAGCTAGTAGTGGCGAAGAAGCAATTACTATTACCAGGGAGATTGGCCCTGATGTAGTGTTGATGGATGTTAGTATGCCAGGTATAGGTGGTATTGAAGCAACCAGAAAATTACTACGAGTTAATGAGAAAATAAAAATTATTGCATTGACCGTTTATGCAGGTGAACCATACCCAACTAGTCTTTTAGAAGCAGGAGCATCAGGTTACTTGACCAAAGGGTGTGACGTTTCTGAAATTGTTAATGCAATTAATACCGTGATGCGTGGAGAGCGCTACCTTGGTAAAGATGTTGCGCAGCAAATGGCTCTTTCCGCACTTCCTGGTGGTAAAAAGAATCCTTTTGATAAGCTGTCTCAGCGTGAAGTACAAGTTATGCTGATGATAACTCAAGGAAAGAAGCTGCAGGATATCTCTGATAAGCTGTGCTTAAGTCCAAAAACAGTTAGCACCTATCGTTACAGGATTTATGAAAAGCTTGATGTAGATAATGATGTTGAGCTTACCCATTTGGCTATTCGTCATGGAATGGTCGATAACATTCAGTAACCAGCCATTTTTTCTATCCCAATAATGTTTTCTATGGCTTGCCTCTTTGGTGGTTAGGCAGTGTTTTGCCTATAGTATTGGTATCTTAATGCTTCTTTGTTTAGGTTGTGCGTTAGAAATTAATGCTTTATTAGCCTGCAAAAATTTTTAATCTATTTGAAAAGAATAATGGCTGTTCCTAAAAATTTGGAATGCAGCGTTTTGTCCGCTATTTTTTCGGAGTATAGTATTAAAATTATTGAAATAAGGTAGTAGATAATTGTTCGATTCTAAAGAGTTTCTTAATCGCGTAACCGAGCTTCCTGGCGTATACCGTATGCTTGATGCAAAAGGTAAGGTTATCTATGTAGGTAAGGCAAAAAACCTTAAGAAACGTCTTTCAAGCTATTTTTCTAATGCAAATATCCCGATAAAAACTAGATCTCTGGTAGCTAATCTTGCCGATATTAAAGTTATTACAACTAATACCGAGAATGAAGCTTTAATTCTTGAGAACAGACTCATTAAAGAGCTTAGGCCGCGTTATAATATCTTGCTTCGAGATGACAAAAGTTATCCTTATATCCATTTAACTGCACATGAATTTCCACGTTTAGTTTATCACCGGGGTGGTAAAAAAGGCGGGGGGCAATTCTTTGGTCCTTTTTCTAGTCCAAAGGCAGTTTCAGAAACATTGAGACATCTGCAAAGGATTTTTAAAAACAGGCAGTGTTCAGACTCATATTTTGCTAACCGTTCCCGCCCATGTTTACAGTTTCAAATTAATCGCTGCAGCGCTCCTTGCGTTGGAAATATCGATAAAGAGAAGTATCAAGTAAATATTGATAATGCAGTTTTATTTCTACAGGGAAAGAATAATGAGTTAATTGATAAGCTGGTTGTTGAGATGGAGCAGGCTTCAAAAAACCTAGATTTCGAGGCTGCAGCTCATGCTAGAGATACAATATCCTTGCTGCGCCACGTTTTAGAAAAACAGGTTGTTGAGGGGGAGAAAGGTGATTTAGATGTTATTGCTCTTGAGCGTACTCCAGAGCTGTCTGTAGTTGAGGTGTTTTTTATCAGAGCTGGTCAAAATCAAGGTAATAGATCATTTACCCCAAAGGTACCACCAGAAACTGATGATGCAGAGTTGATGGCATCATTTATTTCGCAGTTTTATCTAGAAAAAGATGTTCCTGCTGAGATTGTTGTCTCCCATATACCAGAAGACAAAGGATTGCTTGAGTCTGTTCTTTCAGAAACGCGAGGGAAAGATGTTTCAATTGTTACTAATGTGAGGGGGCAGAGAAGGGAGTGGTTGGATTTCACTGTTAAGAATGCAAGAAATGCCTTAGATAGCCATATAAATAGTAAAGCAAATATGGAAGCAAGGTACCAGTCACTGGTTGAAGAGCTTGGGTTAGATAGATCCCCTAGCAGGATAGAGTGTTTTGATATAAGTCATTCACTGGGAGAAGATACTGTAGCGTCTTGTGTTGTTTTTGATTCAAGTGGCCCTTTGAATAGTGCTTATCGAAAATTTAATATCGAGGGTATAACTGCTGGTGATGATTACGCTGCGATGGAGCAGGCTATACGTAGAAGATATTCAAGAGTAGTAAAAGAGAATGGAGTGTTACCTGATATTTTACTTATTGATGGTGGAAAAGGGCAGTTAGGTAGGGCTATTGAGGTTATTGATGAACTGAATATTAAAGATGTTCTAATTGTTGGAATAGCGAAAGGCGAGGGGCGTAGGCCAGGATTGGAGAAAATTATTATTCCCAGTAAAAACAGAGAATTTATGCTACCATCCTCTACGCTGGCTTTACATTTATTGCAGCATGTTAGGGATGAGGCGCATAGATTTGCACTAGCAGGTCATAGAAATCGAATCGGTAAGAAGAAGTCTCGCTCAGTTCTAGAGGATATTCCTGGCTTAGGCCCTAAAAGGCGCCAAATGTTGTTAAAACAGTTTGGTGGAATACAAGGGCTTTCTAAGGCTGGAGTGGCAGATATTCAAAAAATTAAAGGTGTTAGTAAGGCGATGGCTCAGGAAATATATGTAATGTTTCATAGTGAGGTTAAGTGATGCAGTGGAATATACCAAATACACTGACAGTTATTAGGATAGTATTAATACCGTTTCTGATGGTGAGTTTTTTTGCTCTTCCACATCCCTGGTCTAATTGGGTCAGCTTTGGGATTTTTTGGTTTGCTTCGGTTACGGATTGGTTTGATGGGTATTTAGCGCGTAAATTGAATCAGACATCTCCATTTGGAGCATTTCTTGATCCAGTTGCTGATAAGTTAATGGTTGCTGTAGCATTGATCTGTGTAGTGATTCAGTCACCTAGTGTATATTTTGCTATTCCAGCAGCGATTATTATCGGTAGAGAGATCACCATATCAGCTTTAAGAGAGTGGATGGCTGGTTTGGGAATGAGCAATAAGGTTGCAGTTTCTATCCTGGGTAAAATTAAAACCTCTGTGCAGATGCTTTCAATAATGTTTCTTCTTTTTAACTACCAGCTATTTTCTCTTACTCAGGAACAGGTCTATATAGTAGGTACTGTACTATTATATATCGCAGCAGTGTTAACTATTGTATCAATGCTCTCATATTTGAGAGCAGCTTTTGCAATCGATTTTACAAAAACTGAAACTGATGGCGATATATCAGGTAAATGAAAGATTCTGAGTAAACAAACAGTTGTAAAACTTTTGTAACAATAGGGTTGCTTCAAAGGAAAAAATTATAAAATAATGGTGTTGAAAAGCTTGACACAAAGGCGATTCTGACTAAAATACACCACATGAATTGACGCGGGAATAGCTCAGTTGGTAGAGCACAACCTTGCCAAGGTTGGGGTCGCGAGTTCGAGTCTCGTTTCCCGCTCCAATATTCAAAGGCCCTGGTAAATCCAGGGTTTTTTAGTATAGAAGTTTATTTAAGGTTTATACTGAAACTGCACCAACTCAAGGCTAGGTAGCAAAGTGGTTATGCAGCGGCCTGCAAAGCCGTAGACGCCGGTTCGATTCCGGCTCTAGCCTCCAAATTCGGGGATGTGGTGGAATTGGTAGACACGAGAGACTTAAAATCTCTTGGCTATTGCGGCCGTGCCGGTTCGATTCCGGCCATCCCCACCATTAGTAAAGCTTTTCTCTACAGAGAAAAGACATAAAAAAACCAGCTGATTTGCTGGTTTTTTTATGTCTGAATTTTATGGGTAAGCTGCGTGAGTTTTCCAGTCTCGTGGGTTTTCCATAGATGGTTGTTAGAGAAAAAAGGTACTTACCGATTTAAGATTTTTTATGCTCTTTTATTACCGCATTGCGGTCTAGTTTATTTGCACCTGTCTTGGGAATCTCTTCTACAAAGAAAATATCTCGAGGTAGTTTGAATTTAGCTAGATGCTTAGAGCAGAATTGTAGTAATTCATCTTTATTGGTGTTGGAGCCTTTCTTTATTACGACATTGGCGATAGGTACTTGTCCCCATTTAGTATCATCTATACCGATGCAAACGGCCTCATCAACCTCTTTATGTTTTAAAAGGGCATCTTCAATCTCTTCTGGTGAGATATTTTCTCCACCACTGATAAACATGTTATCTGAGCGACCGATTATTGAAACAAAGCCATCATCTGAAGCTATTGCTAAATCACCAGAAATAATCCACCCATCCTTTGTAGTGATGGTTGAAGTTCTCTCGTCATCATTTAGGTAGCCATCAAAATTATGTAAGCTACGCAGGTATAGAATTCCAGCTTTTCCAGGCGGTACTTCTTCGCCAGTTTCAGACATGATTTTATAATCACAGTGAAACATTGGCAGGCCGATAGTATCTGATTTATCCTTTACAAGGTCCATGCGATCTTCAGCTGGGATAAATATGAAATTTGATGGTCCAGCTTCAGTGAGGCCATAAGATTGGGCTGTTTGAATACCCTTATCCCAAAATGGCTGCATAATTTCAGGTTGGCATTTTGATCCACCGGTAAATACAATATCAACTGATTCAAATGAGCATGAATCGAAATCTGGATGATTGCTCAACATAAGAGCCATTGGTGTTGCAAGGGGAAGAATTTTTACCTTCTCTTGGTTAATTAGTTCGATAACCTCTTTGGGGTCAAAGCTTCTAATTAAAATTGCATAACCACCAAAGTGAATATGAGGGACAAAGATGTTCCAGCCACCAATATGAAAGAATGGAAGTGTAATAATTTCAGATGTTGAACAAATTCTGCTTGATGAACTTGCAGCAAGTTCAACAGAGTTCCATATCACTTGCTGGTGAGAAACTTTGCATATTTTAGGGGTAGAGGTTGTGCCGCCAGTGTGAATAAGTAAAAAGGTATCACTTATTTTTAATGGGGTGTTGGCTTCATTGTCTGAATGTATTAAAACCTTGGTATAGAATTCATTGGTGCTGTCATCAGTCAGTTTTATTACTGTAGTAACTGATTTAGGAATGTTTAAGGAGTTAAAAAGATCTTGGAAAAAGTCTTCAAAGAATATAGCTTTAGGCTGTATTCTATCAATCAGATCATTAATTTCGGTTGCTGCTAAGCGGTAGCTAATTGGTGATAAAACTGCGCCAGTTTTACCAGCAGCAAAGAAAAGATCTACAATTTCAATACGATTTCGTGAAATAACACAAACTTTATCCCCTTTATTTATATTGTTTTCAAGGAGAAAGTTGCTTGTCTTATTTGCTCTTGAGTTTAGCTCTTTAAAAGTGAATTTTTGATTGCAGCCTTTATCAAAGATACCAATAGTATCTGGTGAAATAGAGGCTCTTTTACCTATCCAGTTGCCGACCCATTGCATTTCCATCTGCTCAGAACTGCAGAACATATTAAATATTTCCCGTAAACCATTCCTAGCTTAAGGTTATTGCATAAAATGCCTATAAGCAAGGCTATGGGCTTATAAATTTGCTGAAATTTACTAATCACCATTTAGCATGAAAAATATAGCTGGATTATTGAGGGTATTGGCTAAATAGCTTTGGATTAGAACTAAGGATATTTGTTACTTAATTAAAAAACCCCCTCCTTAATAAGGAGGGGGTAAAGTAAGGGGCGACGTAGCTAGGATTGTCGTCGCCACTTGGAGGAGCTGGTAAATTCATTATTGCAGTTACGCCAAATGCTGCAAAGCAACATACTAGTCGCATCAACCTTCTCAGTCAAGTTGTTTTTGGGTATGAAAATTTATTAAATCGTAAGAGTCGCTAAGCGGTTGTGACTATACGCTATAAATTATGAGTAAAAGGGTAAAGCCCATAAGTATAGGTCGTTCATTAAATTGTCCATAGGCACATTATACATTTAAAATTAGTTTGATCAAAATATTAATAGAAATTAATAGTGTAGGTGCAGGTTGAGATACAGCTTAGTAGGACGGAATAAATTAGCTATGAATTATTAGCCGGAGTATAAAATCGAATTAATTACGATTGAAATATCTGCATAAAGATATATGATCACAATTAGTGTTAGTTTACCCACCTTTTTATACCTGTCGGGAGATATGATGAAGTTTATTTTTCTGGTTATTGCTTCAATAGTTTTAATTGTGCTTGGGATGAGTTTTTACATGCTTAATAATGAAGCTGTTAATGTTGATTTATATTTTTGGAAACCAGAGGAGCCCACACAGTTGGCGTTAGTTATGTTAATAACACTTGCTGTTGGTGTCTTAATTGGTTTTTTTGCTTCATTGAGTATGGTCTTTACAAATAAGAGCGAAATTAGAAGATTGAAAAAAATTCAAAAATCTAATGAAGAAGAACTAACTAATTTAAGAAATATGCCATTAAAAGATAGTGGTATTAGTTCAGATGTAATAGAAGCGGGCAGCTGAGTGAATATCTAATGGGGATTGCCGAATTAATACTAGCTCCACTATTGCCGCTTGCGGCATTAACTGGCTGGTATTGCGCATCGAAATTTTATAAAAATAAAGGAAAAAGTGGCGGTGTCGGTAAATCTGCAAATAATTATTTTCGTGGTTTAAATTATTTATTACAGGATCAGCCTGATAAGGCAATTGAAGTACTGGTTAAGCTGGTTGAGGTTGATAGCGATACTGTTGAAACACATTTAGCGTTGGGGAGTTTGTTTCGTCAGAGGGGGGAGGTTGATAGAGCTATTCGAATCCATCAAAATATTATTGCTCGCCCAACTCTATCTAAAGAGCAGAATTCAAATGCAGTTTTTGAGCTGGCAACTGATTTCTTAAGGGCTGGTTTTTTTGATAGAGCGGAGCAACTGTACTTGCAGTTGGTTGGGGATAAATCTTTCAATAAGCAAGCGCTTAATCAACTTATATATATTTATCAGCAAGGTAAAGAGTGGGAAAAAGCTGTAGATTATAGTATTAAGCTCTTAAAATCTGGTGAGCAAAATATAGCTTTAAATCTATCTAATTATTTATGCGAGCAAGCAGATGAGTTTGAGAAAAATGGTGAGTTACGTTTGGCTCGCAGTGCATTGCTAAAATCACTTGAATATGATTCAAAGTCGATTCGAGCTGAAGTGAGATTGGCCTCTATTGCATTTGGATTAGGAAAAGTTAAAGAGGGTATTAAAAGATTAGATGTTGCACTTACTAAGGACCGGGAATTTATCCCTCTTTATATTCAAGTAATCGAAAAATTTAGTTTTAGTCAGATTTCTAATGAAATAGCGCAAGGATTTGTGGATAGGTGTCTTGATATAGATCCAACTAATTCATCTGCTGCAATTAAAAAAGCTAATTTATTGGCTTTATCAGGGTGTTACGTTGAAGCAAAAGACTTTTTGACAGATTTTGTTGAACAGGCCCCGTCCATTAGCGTAATACTTGAGTTGCTAAGATGTGATGATTCTAATGGGGCAGAAGTGGATATTGTGTCTCTTCTTGATAGAAGTGTTTCTAGTGAGAGCAGTTTTTCTTGTGTTAAGTGTGGTTACCAAACTTCTCATATAGAGTGGAAATGTCCAAGTTGTCAAAATTGGAGTTGTATTAAACCGAGCAATAATATTTAATTCCGCTCTGGTAGATATTGAGTTTAATGAAGAGAGATAAGTATGAGTACAGATATTGAAAAATGTGTAATTGTTGCCTTGGATTACCCAAATCCATCTTTAGCTCTTGAGTTTGTTGAAAGGCTATCTCCTTCATTGTGTCGCCTTAAAATTGGTAAAGAGTTATTTACATTGGCTGGCCCTCAGTTTGTCCGTCAAATAGTAGATAAAGGTTTTGATGTTTTTTTAGATCTAAAATTTCACGATATACCGAATACTGTTGCTGCTGCATGTAAGGCAGCAGCAGATTTAGGTGTATGGATGATGAATGTTCATGCTAGTGGTGGATCTAAGATGATGGATGCTGCGCGTCTGGCTATTAACAGCTCTGGTACAGATACAAAGTTAATTGCAGTTACTGTTCTTACAAGCATGGGAGATGAGGATCTTCTTGGGATAGGGGTGACTGATGGAGCTCAAACTCAAGTTTTAAGGCTGGCTCAGCTATCTTCAGATTCAGGAATGGATGGCGTAGTGTGTTCAGCTCAGGAAGCTACCATCATAAAAGAAAGCGTTGGCTCTAGCTTTCTAACCGTTACACCAGGGATTCGTTTGGCCGGTGGAGATGCAGGAGACCAAAAAAGAATTATGACTCCAGTTGCTGCTATACAAAATGGTGCTGATTATCTGGTTATTGGTAGATCAATAACCAAGTCTGAAGACCCAAATGAAACTCTTAGAAACATAATTGGTGAAATTGATTCTATCTAGATAACTTTGTAATTAAGTATCTTTAATTAAGTAAATCTATAGCTAATCATTTATCAGGTGATTAGCTATTTTTTATTCAGCTTCTCAAATATTTACAACTTAAGCTATAACTATAGCTTATATCTATATGTATGTTTTTACATATGTATAAATCTATGTTTTTCCTTAAAAATCATCAATATGCATTATGTAAGTGCATTGGTTAATTAATATTAGTAGTTAATAATAGTCTGTCTTGTCTTTATGTTATTTGCATAGAATTTTATGTTATTCATTGATTAATAGAGAAAATTCATTATTTATTGCGCACTGCACAATATAAGCCGTTGATTTGTGACGGTATTTTATTTGACACAGTTCACATTAATAGTGGATACTAGTTCGCAAATAATAATCTAGTAATATTCAAATTATCCCCGATTAGAATATTGCTACAACATGTGCAACCCTAAGGAAGATATAATAATGAAAAAAACTGCTTTAATAGCGCTTGGTCTTTTAACATTAACTTTCTCTATAGTTTCTAATGCGGCAACTTTATCAACAGAAGCTATAGGAGGTTTTTCAAAGGTTCACCTCTACAAGCCAGCTACAGAGTCTCCTGTTGGTAATGGTAAATCTCTTCTTGTTGTGCTTCATGGTTGTACTCAAAGTATTGATGCATTTAAAACAGCTAACTTAGATGATGTTGCTGATGAATATGGAATGGTTGTAGCAGTTCCAGATGCGGTCAACAAGGCAGGGTTTAGCTGCTGGAGTTACTGGCAGGGTGCAAAATCAAGAACATCGGGCGACTATAAGAATGTTATCAATTTGGCTAAATCTCTTATGGAAGATAGCTCTTATGATATTGACCCAAATCAAGTTTATGTAGCTGGGCTTTCTTCCGGTGGTGCTTTTGCAATGACAGTTGGCTGTTTGGCCCCTGATGTATTTGCCGGTATGGGATTAGATGCTGCACCAAGCACTGGTACATCTTCAAATGGTGCTTTCTCGAAAGAGGGTTCTCCAGCTTCAGTAGCAAGTAGCTGTAAATCTTATGCTGGTTCATATTCTAGTTACTTTGAAACGCAGATTACTAATACCGCTTATGGAACTGGTGACTACACCGTGCCTCAGGGTTATGGCCCACAAAATGCTGAGGCAATGGCGATTATTTACGGTGTTGATAAGCTTTCTGGCACAGATCCAGTTTTTGGGAATTCTGGGGTGCAGGAGAGCAAATGGAGTGGTGGCCGTATATCAATGGTTGAGATGAGTGGTGTTGGTCATGCATGGCCTGGCGGTTCTGGTGCTTCAGGTAGCTATATCGATGGTTCAAGCATTAATTATGGTTCTTATCTTGCTGAATATTTTGCTGCCAATAATAAGAGAGTAAATGACTCAGGCGATGACTCAGGCGATGATTCAGGCGATGATTCTGGTGATGATATTGAGCAATGCTATACAGATTCTGCGTATGATACTGTTACGGGTCACTATACAGCTGAAAGAATTACAGTTACTGAGCTTAACTCAATGGGCGCTGAGCATGGTTATAACACTAAGGTTACTCTTTATCTGGTAAACGGTTCTTGGACCACTAATGTAGATTGTCTTGGCGATGATGGTGGTAGCGATGATATTGATGGAAATGATACTGGCGGTGAAGTTAACGGAACTTGGACACATTCAAGCATAGTTGGATTCTCAGAAGTACACACCTATGTACCACCAACAGAGTCACCAGTTGGTGAAGGTCGTGCATTAATGATCGTACTACATGGTTGCACACAGCCAGCAGAAACATTTAAAACAACGAATCTAGATCGTGTTGGTGATGAGTGGGGTATGGTAATAGCAGCACCTCTAGCTCAGCACATGACTGGTTATAGCTGCTGGGGATACTGGGAAGGCCCAATCTCTAGAACTAACAAAGATTATAAAAACGTAATTGATCTAGCAATAGAGCTAAGAGATGATCCAAGTTACGATATCGATCCAAATCAGGTATATGTAACTGGTTTATCTTCAGGTGGTGCATTTGCAATGTCGGTAGGCTGTCTAGCTCCAGACGTGTTTGCTGGAATGGGATTAGCTGCAGCTCCTTCAGCTGGAACATCTTCAAATGGTGCTTTCGCTCTTGAAGGAAAAGCAGCATCAGTAGCAGCAGACTGTGAGACGTTTGCAGGATCAAATGCAAGTTACTTTGATACACAGATTACTAATACCCTTTTCGGTAGTGGTGACTACACAGTGCCTCAAGGTTATGGTTTGCAAAACGCAGAGGCTATGGCAGAAATATATGGCGTTAGCAAGGTTGCTGGAACAAACACTATAACTGACTATACAGGTAAAACTGCAATTGAGACTCGTTGGAGTGGTGGTAGAATCAGTATGTTGGAGCTTGATGGTGTTGGTCATGCATGGCCTGGTGGTACAGGTACATCAGGAAGTTGGACAGACAGCAGCTCAATCAACTATGGAATGTACCTGGGTAAATACTTCGCAAATAACAATCAGCGTATTGATGTGGAAGAGTGTGATGATCTTAATGACAACGGTATCTGTGATGTAGATGAGGAAGATCAGTGTGAAGACCTTAATGATAACGGTATCTGTGATGTAGATGAGGAAGATCAGTGTGAAGACCTTAATGATAACGGTATTTGTGATGTAGACGAGGAAGATCAGTGTGAAGATCTGAATGACAACGGTATATGTGATGCAGATGAAGAGCAAGAGTGTGAAGATCTAAATGATAATAGTGTATGTGATAGTGAAGAAACTGGTTTTAGCTGTAACCTTATAGCTGGGACAGGTAAGGAATTATTCCAGCTTGGACTTACTGTAGAAAAACAGGAGATGCAAGATACTTTCTATTATACCTCTGGAAGTAACGACTTGTTATTTGGAGCAAGTAGCTATTCTGTTTATGCAGGTGGAGATGATTTGGGGTATGTGAAAGACCCGTTAAATTGTTCTGAAGACCTGTGCACTGATGGTAATCAAAACGGTATATGTGACGATGAGGAGCAGGGTAGTAATACAGGGCCATGCCCATATGTTGAAGGTAAGGTTGACCCTGATCTTCTTGATCTTGGTGTGGCTTATCCAGCAGTTTGTAGATGGAGTTCTTATCAAACATGCTATCACCTAGTTGGTACTGACGAGCAGGTATGGAGATATAGCGGTGAAGTTTATACCGTTTATATTGATGATGAAGGAAAGGCTTCTACACAAGATCCTCAAACCTGCCAAGTTGTAGATAGTGATGGTGATGGTGTAGCTGATGAAGATGATGTGTTTCCAAATGATCCAAATGAATCATCTGACACAGATGACGATGGTGTAGGTGATAATGGTGATGCATTCCCGAATGATCCGAATGAATCATCTGACACAGATGGCGATGGTGTAGGTGATAATGGTGATGCATTCCCAAATGATCCGAATGAATCATCTGACACAGATGGTGATGGTGTAGGTGATAATGGTGATGTATTCCCGAATGATCCAAATGAATCATCTGACACAGATGGCGATGGTGTAGGTGATAATGGTGATGCGTTCCCGAATGATCCGAATGAAACGACTGATACAGATGGTGACGGCGTAGGTGATAATGGTGATGTATTCCCGAATGATCCAAATGAATCATCTGACACAGATGGCGATGGTGTAGGTGATAATGGTGATGTATTCCCGAATAATCCGAATGAAACATCTGACACCGATGGTGATGGTGTAGGTGATAATGGTGATGTATTCCCGAATGATCCGAATGAAACATCTGACACCGATGGCGATGGCGTAGGTGATAATGGTGATGCATTCCCGAATGATCCAAATGAATCATCTGACACAGATGGCGATGGTGTAGGTGATAATGGTGATGTATTTCCGAATGATCCGAATGAAACATCTGACACCGATGGTGATGGTGTAGGTGATAATGGTGATGTATTCCCGAATGATCCGAATGAAACATCTGACACCGATGGCGATGGTGTAGGCGACAATGGTGACGCATTTCCTGAAGATCCAAATAAATGGGAAGAAAACCAAGGTGGTTATTGTGAAGATCTAAATGATAACGGAATCTGTGATGATATTGAGCCAGAAGAGCAAGAAGGCGATGACTCAGGCGATGACTCAAACGATGATTCAGGTAATGACCCAGTAATTGAAGGGCAAGATGGTGACGAAGGCGGATCTGGCGGTGGTGGTTCTACCGGTATAATTCTGCTTAGTTTGCTTGGTTTGGCAGTATTAAGAAGAAAAGTTAAATAGAAAGTTTTAGATACTTAATGTTTTAAGCCTCCGCAAGGGGGCTTTTTTTATGCTCAACAGTAATTCGCTGTGTTTTAGAAAAAGTAAAATAATCATAAAAGGTGTAAATCACGCGTCATTTTGTGACGCAGTTTTAAAAGTGACGTGTAATTTTCGTTATGACGCGCTGCAAAATCATGTTTTTCTTATCTTTTTCTTAATATTTGATATATAAAGCAAAAAAAAGGTTTATTGCGCACTGCACAATATAAGTTGTTGATTTGTGACGATAAATTATTTGACGAAGTTCACATAAATAATGAATACTAGTTAACTGTGTGAGGAGACAAATATAAAATTATTGTGAAAATAATAATTGCAGATAAATTTGCAACCTAAAGGAAAAATATAATGAAGAAAATAGGTTTAATAACGCTAGGCATATTAACACTAACTTTCTCGATGGCTTCAAATGCCGCGAGTTGGTCAACAAAAGGGGTTGGTGGGTTTTCTCAAGTCCATCTGTATAACCCAACATCACAATCACCAATTGGTAATGGTAAATCACTGTTAATCGTGCTTCATGGCTGCACCCAGGCAGCTAGTGCATTTAAAACCGCGAATCTTAATAAGGTTGCTGATGAATACGGAATGGTAATCGCTGCTCCTGAAGCTCAGTATAAAGAGGGCTTTAGCTGCTGGGGATACTGGACTGGTGGAATTTCAAGAACTTCTAAAGATTATAAGAATGTAATTACTCTTGCTACAACTCTAAGAGATGATGCTTCTTATGATATTGACCCTGATCAAATTTATGTTGCTGGTCTATCTTCAGGCGGTGCTTTTGCGATGACTGTTGGTTGTCTTGCTCCTGATGTATTTGCTGGTATGGGTCTAGATGCAGCACCAAGTGCTGGTACTTCTTCAAACGGTGCTTTCTCTAAAGAATCAAGTGCTTCTCAAACAGCTACACGTTGTCAAAGTTACGCTGGATCAAACTCTGGTGACTTTACTACTCAAATAACTTCAACAGCATATGGAACAAGTGATTATACAGTTCCTCAGGGGTATGGCCCTCAGAATGCTGATGCAATGGCAATTGTATATGGTGTTTCAAAACTTTCTGGTACATCTACTGTATTAGGTAACTCAGGCGCTAAAGAAACCAAGTACACTGATAGCAGAGTAACAATGGTTGAAATGAGCGGTGTTGGTCATGCATGGCCTGGCGGTTCTGGCGCTTCAGGCAGCTATGTTGATGGTTCAAGCATTAACTATGGAACATACTTGGCAGAATTCTTTGCTGCTAATAATCAGCGTGTTGATGGCTCATATGACGGCGGTGATGACGATGTTGTAGATGATGGCGGCGATGATGTTGTAGACGATGGCGGTGATGATGTTGTAGACGATGGCGGCGATGCTGTTGAGGTGTGCTATACAGAATCAGCATACGATACAGTTACTGGCCATTACACTGCAGATAGACTTGATGTAAATACATTTACAGCAATGGGTTCTGAATATGGTTATAACACTAAAATCACCCTTTACATGGTTAATGGCTCATGGACAACAAGTGTAGATTGTCTTGGTGATGATGGTGGTAGTGATGATATTGATGGTAACGATAATAATGGTGTAGTTAACGGAACCTGGACAAAATCAAGCATAGTTGGATTCTCAGAAGTACACACATATGTGCCACCAACAGAGTCACCAGTTGGTGAAGGTCGTGCTCTAATGATCGTGCTACATGGTTGCACACAGCCAGCAGAAACATTTAAAACAACAAATCTAGATCGTGTTGGTGACGAGTGGGGTATGGTAATAGCTGCACCTCTAGCTCAGTACATGACTGGTTATAGCTGCTGGGGATACTGGGAAGGCCCAATCTCTAGAACTAACAAAGATTATAAAAACGTAATTGATCTAGCGATTGAGCTAAGAGATGATCCAAGTTACGGTATCGATCCTGATCAGGTATATGTTGCAGGTCTATCTTCTGGTGGTGCATTTGCAATGTCAGTAGGTTGTCTAGCTCCAGACGTATTTGCTGGAATGGGATTAGCTGCAGCTCCTTCAGCTGGTACATCTTCAAATGGTGCTTTCGCTCTTGAAGGAAGTGCAGCATCAGTAGCAGCAGACTGTGAAACCTATGCAGGATCGAATGCAAGTTACTTCGATACACAAATTACTAATACACTTTTCGGTAGTGGTGACTACACTGTACCTCAAGGTTATGGCCTGCAAAACGCAGAAGCTATGGCAAAAATTTATGGTGTGAGCAAAACTGCTGGAACAAGCCAAGTAACCGACTATACAGGTAAAACAGCTGCTGAAACTCGCTGGAGTGGTGGTAGAATCAGCATGTTGGAGCTTGATGGTGTTGGTCATGCATGGCCAGGTGGTACAGGTACATCAGGTAGCTGGACTGATAGCAGTTCAATCAACTACGGAATGTATCTAGGTAAATACTTCGCAAATAACAACATGCGTATTGATAGCTCATGTACAGATGCAAACGATAACGGCATTTGTGATGATGATGAGCAATCATGTGAAGACACAAATAATAATGGTGTTTGTGATGATCAAGAGCAGCAGTGTGATGATCTAAACAATAACGGTATCTGCGACGATCAAGAGCAGCAGTGTGATGATCTGAACAACAACGGTATCTGTGATGACCAAGAGCCTGTTGATAGTGATGGTGATGGCGTAGCTGATGAAGATGATGCATTCCCATACGATCCAAATGAAACTAAAGATACAGATGGTGACGGTGTTGGTGACAATGCAGATGCATACCCAGAAGACCCTAATAAATGGGAAGAAGAAGTTGTGTGTTACTCAGATTCAGCTTCTGCGACTGCTACAAGTCACTATATTGCTGGTAGAGTAGGTGTTATGGATTATATTTCACTTGGTTCTAAGTACGGATATGCTACTTCTGTAGTGTTATATAATGTTGATGGATCATGGACCGATTCTCCTGACTGTCTATAACCCCATAGCTAAGTAACTATAAAAAAGCCTCCAACTTGGAGGCTTTTTTTTGCATTGAGTTTGTCCCGTCCTGAAATATGT
>JAWSVB010000042.1:0-918 GCA_033852135.1 Gammaproteobacteria bacterium
ATTTTGTGTGAGGAGTAATTGTTCCTGGTTTACATAGTACTTGACCACGCTCAACTTCTTCTCTTTTTGTTCCACGTAGTAGAACACCTACGTTAGCCCCAGCTTCACCTTGATCTAGAAGCTTGCGGAACATCTCTACACCAGTACATGTAGTTTTTTGTGTCTCTTTGATTCCAACGATTTCGATCTCTTCACCAACGTTTACTATGCCACGTTCGATACGACCGGTAACTACTGTTCCACGACCTGAGATTGAGAATACATCTTCAATCGGCATTAGGAATGGAAGATCTACTGGACGCTCTGGAGTTGGAATGTACTCATCAAGGTGAGCTACAAGCTTTAGAATTGATGGAGCACCAATTTCTGATGTATCACCTTCAAGAGCTTTAAGAGCTGAACCAATAACGATAGGAGTATCATCTCCAGGGAACTCATATGTATCTAGAAGCTCACGAACTTCCATCTCTACAAGCTCAACCAACTCTTCATCATCAACCATGTCTGCTTTGTTCAGATATACAACGATGTATGGAACACCAACCTGACGAGCTAGAAGGATGTGCTCTCTTGTTTGTGGCATTGGGCCATCAGCAGCTGAACATACTAGAATAGCACCGTCCATTTGAGCAGCACCAGTAATCATGTTCTTAACGTAGTCAGCATGTCCTGGGCAATCAACGTGAGCATAGTGTCTTGTTTCTGACTCATACTCTACATGTGCTGTTGCGATTGTGATTCCACGCTCTCTTTCTTCAGGAGCATTATCAATCTCGCCGTAGTCTTTAAACTCTCCACCCATCGCTTCTGCTGATACTTTCGTTAAAGCAGCTGTCAAAGTTGTTTTACCATGGTCAACGTGACCGATTGTGCCGACGTTTACGTGCGGTTTGTTTCTTTCAAATTTTTCCTTAGACA
>JAWSVB010000043.1:0-2822 GCA_033852135.1 Gammaproteobacteria bacterium
TTTTTGCAGTAGATGTATGCGTTCTTACCACCCAATAGTCCAATCGGATCTTGGTGGATATACCTTCCGGTGCTTGGGTCGAAGTATCTATGACGGTTGTAGTGTAAATCACTCTCCTCATCATAGTATTGCCCTTGGAATCTTAGATTATTTTGGATCTGCGCTACCTTTCTAGAGATAACTTTACCGTAAGAGCTGTAGTTCGCCTGCCATACAAGGTTGCCTTGCTGGTCGGTGATCTCTTGCGGTGTTCCAATATGATCTAAGTGGTAGTGATAGATGTTCTGATTTTGGATCTGCGCTACCGGGCGGAAGGTGTTTGGCTCATGGATATAAACCTTCTTCGAGTTAGCTCTTTTCTCGGTGATAAGAACATCACCATCCCAGATAAAATTTATAGTGCCAGTATCATCTTTCTTTTGGGTTCTTCTACCTAAAGCATCGTATTTGTATCTGGTAGTAAGGCCGGCTTTTTTAGTTTCAAGCAACTGGTTTTCAGCGTTGTATCTGAAGGTGGTTTTATGCCCTGATTTCTGGTCGATCCTTTGGGTGATATTCCCTAGATCATCAAACTCAAACTCCTGCCCTTTGTATTGGCTTAGGCGGTTACCATCAAGACTTTGTTGTTCACCCGCTTTGCTATCAATAAGGTTGCCGGCAGGGTCAAGTTTAAACACCTCTTCGGTAAATCCATCTGCGTGGATTAGCTGTCCCATAGTGTCGTATTTAAAATCAGTTGTTCCATTTAGGTTGATGCTGGTTAGATTAGTTTCACCCTTGGTTTTTTCTGGGTTGTAAGTGCTTAGCTGTTTGCTTTGGGTGATGTGACCGCATGAGTCATATTGGTAAAGCTTTTCCAGAATAGGTGATTCTGTATTGGAATCATTAAAGGTGCGCTGCTGGGTTAACCTGCCTTGCGGATCATAGTGCTTATCGATAGATATAGCGCTGCTGTTTCCGCTCTGGCTTCCAAGGGTGCGTTTGCTCTCTAACCCTCGAAGATTACGCTCAATCGCAATAACCTCTTGCTGATTGAACTGTATCCCGGTGCACTCACCTTTGTGGTTGTATCTGTAGTTGATGCTATCGCCATCAGACAGGGTGGTGCTGATACGGTTATTATCACCGTCATATTTATGGGTGATGCATTGGTCGTCCTGCCACTCTTCTAATAGATTGCCGATACCATCATAGTTAAACTGTAATCTTCTGTGGTTGTTGTCTGCATGGATTAATCTGTTCAGGCGGTCATAGGTGTATTCGCAGATCTCCTGCTCACCTGTTTGGGTATCTTTAGAGATTCTTTTGGTTAGATTGCCTAACTCATCTCTCTCATAGGTGATCTCACGGCTCTCACCATCTTTATGGAATACCAGGTGCCCTGCGGCATCATATTCATAATGCTGAGTTCTACCATCAAATCCAACCTCGCGAGTTATGTTCTCATTCTCATCATAACTTAGGCGATAACGCTCACCATTCTCATTGATAAGGCCAACCAGGTTGCGCTCTTCATCATATAGATATTCAAAGGTGCTGCCATCAGGCATGGTCTTCTTGCGGACGTGTGCAAGACCATCATAGCCATAACGGGTGATGTTACCCATTGGATCTATGTATTGGTTTAATCTGCCATCGGCATTGTAGATAAACTTCTGTTTGCTTACTTTGGAGTTGTCTTCATTGCCTACATCATCAAGTGGTGTTTCATAGTCATTCAGACTTACACCCTGTGCTATGCAGGTAACTCTTCCCATTGCATCGTATTCGTAACGAGTTAGATCACCATCTGCAGTAAGGGAGTGGGTCATGCGCCCCAAGTCATCATAAAGATACTCAGATAGAGAGTTGGTCTCTACATCCCAGTCACCCACAAACTCTGCTTTCTCATTCCAGATAAGCTTGCGCACTCTACCTTCAGGATAGGTGATCTGACTCAGTGTTCCATTAAGGTTGTATTCGTATAGGGTGGTTCTACCAGCAGGATCGGTAAGCTCGATGATATTACCGAATGGATCAAACTTACGCTCCCACACATTACCCTCTGCATCGGTCATAAAGATAGGATCATCGATCTCATTATAACGATATGAGGTGCTGCTGCCTCTGGCATCAATTATCTCATGTAGTCTGCCATTTTCATCATAGTTGATAGTCTTACTGGCACCGGTTTGGTCTACAACTTCAACCAGACGCCCAATTTCATCATATTTGTTTGTAGACGGAGATCCCTTGCCAACTGCCTGTTCCAGTAAAAGGCCTTTGCTGCTGTATTCATAGCTGGTCTTGATTCCACGCCCATCACGACTGAATGACTTGCGAGTCTCTGGTTTATATTCAAACGAATAGTCGTAATAACCATTATCACCATATTGGCGTAAGCACTTACCCAGTACTGAGTGATTATCCCATTCAAAGTGAAGGTTAAAGCCAGAGCGCAAAGAGCGCTTAACAATGATGTGGTTGTTGTATTCGTATTTTTCAGAGTTATCGCAAGCATCAATGGCTTCGATAAGGTTAAACTCCTCATCGTAGCGATAGCGGATATAGGTGTGCTTTAATGGATCTGCTTTTCGGTTCTTCTCATTAACAGTTCCGGCAACGATAGCGGATACATGTCCTGACTTCTGACGTTCGATAAATACACAGCGCCCAGCACGATTATCTATGCGAGAAATGTTACCTTTATCGGTATAAAGGCACTCAAGTGCATTACCACGAGGAGTAGAGATATGACTTACTCTAAATCTACCAGCCTGGGGGCGAAATACATGATGTGTTCCATCAGGGAAAATGATGGTGTATTCATTAGAACCTTCACA
>JAWSVB010000023.1:0-45203 GCA_033852135.1 Gammaproteobacteria bacterium
CCTCAGTACAGCGTGAAACGATGTGATTAATCACATTTTCAGTTACAGTCAGAGTTGCCTGGTAATCGACGATGAACCTTAAAAAAGCTATCCCTGCATGCACAGAAATAGCTTTTTTTGATCCAGCTTGAGTTGCAGTATAAATTAGTATTGCACTTATTTTATCGTATAGGTGAAGTTGTCATCTTCATCAATGTCGATAATAGCCTCCGCCATTGGTTCATCACTTGCCATTCGCTCTAAAAATTGAATTGATAGTTCGGGTAATAAAGTATTGTTAAGGATGTTATGGATGTTTCTTGCTCCTGAATCAACCTCAGTACAGCGTGAAACGATGTGATTAATCACATTTTCAGTTACAGTCAGAGTTGCCTGGTAATTCTCTTTTACCCTTTTAACAATCAGGCCAACTTGTAAGCGTGCAATGTCCGCCATAACTTCGTCATTTAGCGGTAAGAATGGGACTACATTTACTCTGCCCAGGAATGCCGGTTTGAAGCTGTTTAATAGCTCAGGCTTTAGTGCTGCGGCTAGACCTTCTGCATCGGGCATGGTCTCTGGGTCGGAGCATAGTTTCATGGTTAGGTCTGTGCCAGCATTTGATGTCATGATGATGATGGTATTTTTAAAGTCGATATCACGACCCTCACCATCTTTTAGCATCCCTTTGTCAAATACCTGATAGAAGATGTCTTGCACCCCTGGATGTGCTTTTTCCATCTCATCAAGCAGGATTACGCTGTATGGTTTACGGCGTACAGCTTCGGTTAATACTCCACCTTCACCATAGCCAACATATCCTGGAGGAGAGCCAACTAGCATTGATACTTTATGCTCCTCTTTGAATTCAGACATATTGATAACTGTGATGTTGCTATCACTTCCGTATAGTTGCTCAGTAAGAGCAAGGGCTGTTTCTGTCTTACCTACACCACTTGGTCCGGTAAGGAAGAATATGCCGATAGGGCGTTTAGGGTCTGTTAGTTTTGCTCTAGAGGTGTAGATGCTTTTGGCTAGTGTTTTTAGCGCATGTGATTGACCTACGACACGCTTTTCTAAATCATCTTGTAGGTTGAGAACAGTTTTAATCTCATCAGTTTGCATTCTGCCAACAGGGATTCCTGTCCAGTTGCCTATGATCTCGGCAATAGTTTGGCTATCTACACATAGATGCACTAAAGGTTCATCACCTTGTAGCTCTTTAAGCTCAGCTTTTGCAGTGTTTAGCTCTTGCTGTAGCTCTTCAATATTTATCTCATCTTTATCAGTTTCTGCTGTTTCTGAAGATTGTGCTTCCTCCTCTTCTGCTTTAACAGTTGAGTCAGCTGTAGCGTCGCCAAGTTTTACTGCGATCTCGTTGATTTGTTTAATCAACTCCATCTCTTTTTCCCAACGCTCGGTTAATTCTGCAATAGCTTTTTCAGCATCTTCTTTTTGCTCAGCAAGCTCTTCAAGGCGCTCCTGGTGGTTAACACCTGTTGCAGTTTCTTTATTAAGAATGTCGATCTCAGTTGTCAGTCTTTCAACTACTCTCTGCTGTTCTTCAAGTGGGGCAGGGGTTGATGCCTGGCTGATATTTACCCTGGCACAAGCAGTATCTAAAAGGCTGATTGACTTGTCTGGGAGTTGGCGACCTGCAATATAACGACTTGATAGTGTTACTGAGTCAATAATTGCTTCATCCATTATTCTAACGTTGTGGTGTTTCTCTAAAACTCCAGCAACACCACGCATCATTTGCACAGCGCTTGGCTCGGAAGGCTCTTCAACTTTAACAACTTGAAAGCGGCGGGTAAGAGCGGGATCTTTTTCAAAGTATTTTTTATATTCTGCCCAGGTGGTGGCTGCAATGGTGCGCAGTTCACCACGTGCTAGTGCTGGTTTTAATAGGTTGGCTGCATCATTTTGCCCTGCTGCACCACCTGCACCAATCATGGTGTGGGCTTCATCAATAAACATGATGATTGGTTGTAGCGAGCTTTTCACCTCTTCAATTACTGACTTAAGGCGATTTTCAAACTCACCTTTTACACCAGCTCCTGCCTGAAGTAGTCCTAAGTCAAGCATACGGATAGATACGTTTTTAAGACTTTCTGGAACATCGCCTTCAGCAATTCTTAGTGCAAACCCTTCAACTACGGCAGTTTTACCTACACCTGCTTCACCAGTCATAATTGGGTTGTTTTGACGACGACGGGTAAGGATGTCGATAACTTGTCTGATCTCTTGGTCACGACCAAGTACTGGGTCGATATCTCCAGCTTTTGCTTTTGCAGTTAGGTCGATGCAGAATTGATCTAGTGATTGGGTACTTGATGGCCCACCCTGCGGTGTATCAGGAGTAGCTCCTCCAATAGGTGCGTTTGCTGCTGCTTGCTGTGCATTTTCATTGCTGTCTTTGAGGATGAACATTAACTGTTTCTTTAATGTTCCAATCTCAATCTTCATTAACTGTTCTGACATTCCCATTGCAAGACGGTTTAATGATTCATCTGAAAGTAGGGCGATTAGTAGATGCGCTGAGCGACCAGTTGGAACTGAAAATTCGACTGATGCGGTTACCCATGACTCTTTAGCTAATTTGATTAGGTAAGGAGAAAGTCCTGGTGCATGGTTGTTGCCGCGGCGCATTTTGTCGATAGCTGCAAGAATATCGGCCTGAACTTTGGCTGGATCTATATCAAAATGGCTAAGAATAACTGGGATATCACTGTTGCTATCCTCTAACAGCTTTACTATCCAGTGTTCAATTTCTACGTCGTGATTTGTACGCGCTAAACATAGGCCAATGGCGTCTTCTAGTCTTTTTTGACAAGTTGTGTTTAGCTTTTTTACAAGTGATTTGATATTAAGTCCGGCCATATTTTTTTCCTTTCTTTCTTGTGTTTATTGTTTATCCATGTGCATTAATGTGAAATGTTGTGTGTTTTAAAACGTTTTGTTGCTTACGTTTTTTTGTCCAAGTATTCCACCCCAATCTTGGTGTAAATTCTTTGCCTCTTTTTAATCGGCATGCAGGGACTTGGTTGGATGGAAGCATGATCTTTATGTCAAAGTTCATCCCATTGCCAGCAAAGTGCCTAACCATTTTGCATAATACCTTATGTTCCTCAGTATTTGGTAATAGTTCGGAGAATCTTTTCAGAGTCTTGGTGTGTAAGATTATGGTGAATTTACTTTGGTTATCCCATACCCTTTTGCCCAGTACCATATTCTTGGAAAGCTGGTTGTACTGCCCTTTGCGATGTTTTACTCCAGGTAGAATAGTTTTATCTTCATCATTGAGATAAAGCCATTGCCCTTGAAATTGCTGAATCTCCACTTCTGATCCGAGTAGGTCGGTTAACATACCTTGCAGGCTTGATGCTGACCTTACGTGTTTGGCAAATAGACCTCCGTAATAGACTTTTTCATCATTAAAATCGTTTTGAGTTGCTCCAGTAAGGCTGCCGAGGCATTTGCTAAAATTATCATCTTTATTGCCATCAATCAGCGAGCTTTCAAGCTGAACATTGATGTTGTACTTTTCCCATGCACGATAGAATAGGGAGGTGAGGCGATGATTAAATACATCAAAGAAATCTTTAAGGGCATAGTCCTTGATTTTCATGCGCTGTAGGACCATTTCGGTGTAATGGTCTGGAAGCACCCCTTTTGTTCCTGTTAGCCCCATGAATGAAATGGTCATATCCGCTTTGCCAGGTTGTTCATCTCTTTCCGTTACTGTATGAACTGTTCTGTTAGGAAAAGCTAGACTTTGGTTTGCTTTAAAATGCACAACTTCTTTACTGGGGTTGCTATCATGCCCAATTTTATTTTTACGTTCATCTTCAGAGGCAAGATTAAGTTTACGCTCCAGGATTCTTACTGCCCGGAAAAAATCAAACTTCTCTGCTTCTTTAAATAGTTGGTCGCTCATCTTTATAACTGGCCCATACTAAACTAACTCCTGGGTGCCAGATTTTGGTGGCCAAGTTGCAAATGGTTTCTCTTTGCCTCTAAGGCGGGCAGAAAACTTAGTGAATGAATTTATGGTGCAGAATTGAGAGAAAAACTTATCTAGAACCTCAGCTAGTAGGTAATAGCTGTTTCCAGAGTATTGGCTCTCATCAAACTCAACTAGCACAGATGTTCCTTGGCATACACCTATACGACCGTGTTGGTGGACTCTGGAGGTGACGGTGCTGGTTTCTATGGCTGTTATTCCATCGATAAGCGCCATTGAATCCTCTGCGTTAGCAAAATCATAGAGTTTAAGAGTCTCTTTAAGAACTTGTAGTCCATCTTCACCACTGAAATGATTTAGGGTTAGATGTGACATCAGTTGCCAGCGGGTATTTTCTTTTAAGCCTGGGCGTTTGGTCTTGGTTGGAGGGGTCATGCATTTTAGTTCGGTAATCTCTGGCGTTCCATCAACTAATCGGATATCTGGCTTGCCGGAACCAAATGGGAGGTGGTTAGGAAGATTACGGTTTGTGCAAAGAGTATCTATATTTAGGGTCCAGCGCTTTCCCGGGGTAACTGTGGTGAAGTTTAGATCGAGTAACGAAAGGTGAACCTCGGTACCAGTCTCTAATTGACCACCTGCCCATTCTGATGATTCACGGCGAGCATGCCAGAAAAAATCTGGTGAGGTATCCCTGTGTTCGCGGTGAGTGCCATAAAACGGCTTGAATTCATACTCTTTATCTTCAGGGGAAACTGCTGTGACCCGGGTGATTGTGTGTACTTCATTGGCATCAGGTTGACGTATATCTGGGACCACGTGATATTCCTGCACCATGTCGGTGAGTAATATAGGTTCTGCTCTTTGGTTAAATAGATTTATGATTGGGGAGCAGTTTAAAGCTAGATTTTCTTTGGATATTGCTTGTTCTAATTCGTTTTGTGTCTGCGACAGATAAATATAGATCTCAACTTTATTTTCGAAGCGGTTAATCTTTCCATTCAGATTATCTAGCTCAAAAAAGAGGAATTTCTGTGGGAAGAGGAAATATTCCGCAAGCAGCCTGTAGCCGGAGAATGATTTATGTGAGTAAGGTAGTAGTTTTTCACTTTCAGCAAAGCCATGGGTTTGGATTGAATCGCTATCCAAGTGTACAGCATCTGCATCACTATTGGATTGAGCTAAGGCAATTCCCAATGTGGAGTTATGGATTATTTCATGCAGTTTATATGTTTGCTGGTCCTGGCCCTTGATGAAAAATCTAAGCTTACCAGGGGTTAATTCGGCAAATGTCATCTCCTCAGCTGCACATTCGAGTTCTATTTTTAAGACAGCATTGGCTTTGTTTTTTACCGGTGACGCTGGTGCTGCGAATGGTAGGCCCATTAAACGTACGTCGTTTATCTTTACTGGCCAAACAGTTGTGTCAGATGTTGTGCGAAAATAACATGTTTCGCCACGGTTATCTTGTGTTTCTAACTCAGTATTTACTGGAATATTGTACCCTGCTGAGGCGTCATCCTGCGGAGTTATTTGTACAATTGAGGATGATGGCAGTGGAGTTTGGTAGTCAGGGTAGAGTACTCCAAGCAGGGCATCAGTTAGCTCTGGAAAACTGTCGTCCAGTTTATGACGAATTCTAGCGGTAAGAAATGCAAATGCTTCTATCAGGCGTGATACATGTGGGTCTTCAACCGTGTCATTGCTTATTTTTAGGCGCCCAGCTATCTTAGGGTGTTTTTTCGCAAATTGGGCGCCTAGGTTGCGGATATAAGCTAGTTCTTTGTTGTAATAGGGGAGTAGCTCATCTGTCATGGCGGCTCTCTTTAACTGTAAGTGAACAATTTACGGGCTCAATAATTGAATCGAAAACTATTGGTTCAGGGTCAGGGTCTACATCAAGTAGGGCATCAATGCGCAGGCGTAAGGTTCTATCTAACTGTTCACTATTTTCTAAAGTGGTTACTGTTACCGTTTTGAATCTCGGTTCGAACTTTTTTATTGTCTCTTCTATATGGGTGCAGAATCTTTTACGACTATCTTGTGATGACATATTGGCGCTGCCAAAGTCTGGTAGACCATAGTTTACTAGGGACTCTTCTAGCTCCTCTAGGTGTGAAGGCCAGCCAAACCAGTGGATGCGAGTGTTCAACAGGTTTTCTAGGTCTCTGCGCACGCTATTTCTGAGCTCGCGCAGAACCTGTGTTTGTGATTTATAGCTTTCACTGGATAGGTGAGGCTCATCATCCAGTAGCCGGTCTAAAATCGAAGGAATTAATGGGAGTGATTCGTCAACCCTTGCCATTACTGTTTCCTGATCTCCAGGGTGTCGATATCCATGATGGTTTTCATCTCTTCACCTACAAGAAATGCTCTCATCCCTATACCGCGCAAAGGTTTATCTTCATCTTGAGACCACTCTGTTTTACGACCAAGTTTAGCAAGAGCATCGCTATTGCTTCCATTGCTAGCGCTGTAGATGGTTGGAATGAATACTTCTCCCTCTGGACCATCTTTAACGTCAATTGCAGCTTTTCTCCACAGTAGGTCGATTGGTCTAGATGGAGGTAAAAACTCAACGCTATTTATCTGTGAGAAATCTATCCAGTAATATTTACCATTGTTGGCCATAACTTCTAGTACGCCACTGGTTAGATCGTCTAGATCACGAAAATCTTCAGCAATTTTATCATTACATTTAACTTCGATAGCAATCTTACTCTCTTCAGCTGCTGCAATTAGGTCATTTGCTTCTTGGTATTCGCTCTCTCTGATGGCAATTGATGCCTTGATTAATGAAGTGATCATTGGGGTTGGTTCGCCAATAAAATGCGGAGCTTTGCCTGAATTGAAAAAATCCTGGCGATCTTGTTCAGCACGAATCATTTGACGCCAGAAAGCTAAACCTGCGGCAGCTTCAGGCTCTTGTGAAGTTATGATGTCAAGTTGTTTGTCTGCTCTTTCAAGTTCACCTGCAAAGCAAAGCAGTTCAGTCAAGAATGCCCTTTTAGCAGTGTTAGCAGGATTTTTTTTGATCTCATCCTGAATCGCACTTATTGCTTCTTCAAGTTGTCCCTCTTGGTATAACTGTGATGCTGATGTCATTTGTATCCCTTTAGTATAATTACTTTTTTATTTTGTTTATCTATTAAGTTCTTTTGCTTGGATCAGCAGGTATATCAGTCACCATCTTGATTGATGATACTAGTTGGTCCAGCTGAAAATGTGGCTGCAGGTGGGTAATGCATAAATAATTGCCTGGATTGCCTGGCTGCTCTTTTACTTGCACCTTAGCTTCACGTAATGGATGTTTAGCCTTTAACTCCAATGGTGAATCGTCATTGGCTGTGGCATATCCTAAGAGCCAGCGTTGTAGATAATCTTCACAATCCTTGGGTTTGGCAAATGAGCCAATTTTGTCTCTGGCAATCACCTTAATGTAGTGAGCAAACCTGGAGACGCATAAAATATATTGCAACATGGCTGAAAGGCGTGCATTTACTGTGGCTGATATTTTGTCGTACTCGATTGGTAGCTGCAGAGAATTGTTGCTATAAAATACTAGATTTTCAGTGTCCTTACAGTAGGAGAGAGGTATCAGTCCTTGCTCGCTTAATTCTTTTTCAATACGGTCGGTAATCAGGGTGTCTGTAGATGGTTTGGTAATTAAATATTTTTTATCAGTGCTAAAGCTTTGGGTCATTAGATCTGTTACTAACCCACCTGATACAACGCCACGCTGAAAGCCCCTTATGTTGGCAAACCAACCAGAGTTAGCAAAGGCGCGAATTGTTACAGAGCCAAAAGCATAAATCGCATTGCCCCAAAGGTAATCTTTGTTTGAATCATGCGTTTCTTCGCGGAAACAAAAGCTATCGGCGCGAGTTCCATCATCTTCATATGGTGGGCGCATTAAAACTTTTGGTACTGTAAGTCCAAGGTATCTTGAGTCATCGTGAGAACGTAGTGAGCGCCAAGAGGCGTATTCAGGCAAGTCAAAAACCGATGATATATTTGCCCCCAAACCGAGCTCGCTAAAATCATCTAACCCTAAGAGAGAAGGGTGAGCTCCGCCAATAAATGGTGCAAATGCAGCCCCTGTTACAGCAGATAAAGCTCTTAGAGTATGAGTGTCATTATATGGAATCCCAGGTTGTACTTTATGAGATATTTCATAGTCACCAAGAATTAGTCCGTATGGCTCCCCTCCTGGGGTATCGAATTCTGAGCTATAGATTAGGTTGAATATATTGCTTTGGTCGAAATCTATCGCTTTATCTAGGTCCTTTGATAGCTCTTTCCAGCTGATATCAAGTGCACGGATTTTAATTTGTTTTTCGGTATCGTAATAATCTGATTGCTCTACCAGTGAGTAAAGTCCTCGCCAGGATGCTTCTAATTTTTGAAAGCGCTTATGGTGTATAACTTTATTTATCTGTTTATTAATGGCATCGTCAAAAGATGCGATTAAAACTTGTATATGATTAGTTACTGCGCGTTTGTCAGGGTTTGGAGCCCCTGGTTTACGGAAAAACTCTATTAGAAGGCGCAGCAGTTTCCATTCAGATTTTTCTTTTAAAAAATGCTCTAGCAGGTGAACAGGGATATTGCTAATGCCAGTTGCAACAGTATTACCAATAGCAGTATCAAGAAGTGAATCTTCTGTATAGAGGTGTTGATTCTGCTTGAACCTTGATTGTGGTTGCATCTAGATCCCCAAAAATCGAGAGGGCTAACTTTTTAATTTATTATTAAGTTGTAACTTAAAAAGCGAGAATGGATTAGCCCATTCTCGCTTTTAAATAATTGCTCAATTAACCCAGCTCTGGGATCTTGGCAACCATTTTAAGTGTTGTTGTAAGCTCTTCTAGTTGTAGCCAAGGTCTTAGGTGCGCAACTGCGTTATAAGCTCCTGGTGAACCTGGAATCTCTTTAACAGAGATTTTCGCTTCTGCTAGTGGGTATTTTGCACGCTTTTCTTGACCAGCATTTACATCACCATTAACGTAATTTTGAATCCAACGATTTAGCCATGTTTCCATGTCAGCAGCTTCCATGAAGCTACCAATCTTGTCACGCGCCATAACTTTTAGGTAATGTGCGATTCTTGATGTTGCCATCAAATATGGAAGTCGGGCAGAGATAGCAGCATTAGCTGTTGCATTTGGATTGTCATATTTTAATGGTTTTTGAGTTGACTGAGCTCCAAAGAACACCGCATAGTCAGTATTTTTGTAGTGACATAGGGGTAGGAAGCCAAGCTTGCTTAGTTCTGCTTCACGTCTATCAGTTATGCCGATTTCAGTAGGGCATTTCATGTCTGGATCGCCATCATCACTATTAAAGATGTGTGAAGGTAAGCCTTCAACTTTACCGCCACCTTCAGCACCACGGATAGCAGTACACCAGCCGTTCTCAGCAAATGAGTTGGTTAAACGTGTGCCAAGAACATATGCAGCATTCATCCAGCAGTAATCGTCATGCCCAACTTCTGATGCTACTTTAGTTACAGGATCTACGCTAACCTCTTCATACCCAAACTCATCAATTGGTTTAGTTGCTTCACCGTATGGTAGTCGCGCAAGCACACGAGGCATAACCATTGATACAAATCTTGAATCTTCTGATTCTCTGAATCCACGCCACTTAGCATATTCTTGAGATTCGAATATTTTCTCTAAATCTCTTGGCTTTGATAGTTCGTTCCAGCTGCCAAATCCCATAAGTGCAGGGTCTGCGGCAGTTAGGAATGGGGCAAATGCAGCAGCAGCTACATTAGACATATTAGTTAGTAGCTCTATGTCTTCTGGATGGTTAGTAAACTCATAATCACCAATAAGCGCACCATATGGCTCTCCACCTGGCGTACCAAATTCATTCTCATAGATCTTTTTGAAGGTTTGACTTTGGTCAAATTCAACTGCTTTACTTAGATCTTTACCAAGATCTTTTTTGGTCAGATTCAGCATTCTAATCTTTAGAGCACTGCTGGTTTCTGAATTCATAATCAGATGTTGCAGACCGCGCCATGAACCTTCCAATTTCTGGAATTTCTCATGGTGCATAACAGCAGCTAATTGCTTAGAGATAGCTTCATCGATAGATTTGATTGCTTCATTAAAGGTGACAGTTAGGTTTTTATTCCATGTTACCGTGCCTTTTAGCGCCTCTTCAGTAAGAGTCTTTAGTAGTTCTTCAGCTCTGGATGGCTCAGTTTGTTTGGTTGCACCAATTGCTTGGTCAAGCAGACTGCTTGAAAGCTCTTCTGCTACTACATTACTTTGTTCTTGTTGTTCAGGAGATGTGCTCATTACTCTTCCCCCTCATCAATTTTTAGGTCGCCTGCGATAGATTTAAGATTTTCATCATTTGAAAGAACTTTTTCAATGATATCTTCTAAGTCTTCAGAGCGGTCGATCTTAGTCATAAGGTCACGTAACTGGTTTCTGGTATCCATCATTTTCTTCAGAGGCTCAACTTGGTTAACAACTGCAGCTGGCTCAAAGTCATCCATAGATTCGAACTTAAGGTCAACAGCCATTTCACTGCCGTCATTTGCCAATGTGTTTTCCACCTTCATTTGCAACCCTGGAGTCATTTTGGCAAGAACATCATTAAAGTTGTCTCTGTCAATTTGAGTGAAGCGACGATCTTTTAGTGATTTTAGTGGTGCTGTTGAGTCACCAGAAAAATCTCCCATAACGCCTACAACAAATGGTAGCTCTTTCTCTACCATTGCGCCTTCAGTTTCAACTTCATATGCTAGATGAACACGTGGCTTTCTTACGCGTTTCAGTTTGTCATGGATGCTTGCCATCGGTTTAATACTCCTTTTTAAGTCATTTACTTAATTCTAATTCTCTTGTGCAGGAATTCCAGTTAGTTTGAAGAAACTATCACGTGCCCCTGGGTCTTGTACTAGTTCTGCCATTAATTCTGGCAAGGTCATTTTGCTCCAGCGGATAGATTGCTCTAAAGCATAGGCAATAGGGGAGTGAGGTTCTGTTTTTTTGAAAAAGGTTGCTATCTCTGCAAGTTTTTTTAGAGCAGCTTCTCTATCATTTATTGATTTTTCTTTCTTTGGTGCTGAATTATTAGCCCCATCTTCAGATGCTTCATCTTCACTTTCATCTGATTCGATCTCTTGCTCAGGATCGATTAGTTTATCTCCTGCAAGATCTACTAATGCTGTACGGCACTTTTCAAGTGCATCGCGGATATTATTAGTTGGCTGTGGGTCCGATGCGCAACACTTATCGATAGATGTAGATAGGCCCGCATAGGCTTCAATGGCATTATCAAGATCGGCCTTTAATTGGCGGAAGAAGATTGGCGAGGTATCGGTAGCAGCTTGTCGTACCATCTCTAGGGTGATTGCGCCGTTATCTATCTTTTGCTGTTTCTTTTCTGGGTCAGTTATCCCTTCAGTTTCATATGCTTGCGAATATTCCCATGTGGCATATGGACCGAAATCTTTCCCTTGAGTAAGTGGTATGCATTTTATCGGCATGATTAATGCGCCGTCTGAACCAAAACCATTTAGACCGATGATTGGGGCTATTTTGGTTTCAACTCCATCTTCATCCTCTTCTGGGTACATATCATCCCAGAATAGATCCATTAGTTGCTTGGTTAACTCAAAGCTTTCAGTTAGACCTTTGAACCCATCAGTTCTTGCAAGTGCCTCAATCAGCCATGCGCAAACTTCTAGATCTTTAGTGCGCTCTTTTAAGATAGCAGGGGACTTTTGAATGATAGGTTTCCAATCACCCTTGGCAAATGAAAGGTCTTCATCTTCCAGAGCCTTTCTCTCATTGGCTCTTGCTTGGGTGCGAATATCTTTTATTTCATAATAATCAGATGTTGGTGAGCTATCCTCACGGATATTACTACCAGCAGGGCTGTCTTCTGATATAGGCTGAATCAGTTCTGGAATATTTAAAATTGTAGATTCTGTCATCTTGTCCCGTTTCTTAATTCCGTTTTAAGTATTATTTTTTTATGCATCTTGCTCTATCTATAGATAGCTTTTATCTTGTTTTTCAATCCGTCTTTTAACTTAAGATTTCAAGATACTAGCCCCATAGTATTCTGATGTAGCATAACTTTACCCTAAGATACTGTATATTCGCAATAAATTTCTCATTTAGTTGTCAGTTTTTTTAATTTTAATCAGTATGCTAGTTATGTTATCTTTTGCTTCTCGTATTAGAGCAGAGTGTATAAGTGCTTTATTTGTTTCGGAAATATCACTGCTTTTGATTAGATTTTCTATCTCGGTAAAGCTTATCTCGTTATATAACCCATCGCTGCAAAGCAAAAAGATATCGCCAGTTTGGATTGTACCAACTGTTTCATCGAGCAGTAGTTCTTCGTGTGCTCCAACTGCGCGCGTGATTACATTGGCAAGCGGGTGATTTTCTGCCTCTTCAGGTGTTATTAATTCATTTGCTAGTAGTTCTTCTACCTGACTATGGTCTCGAGTAATCTGTTGCAACTGGCCATTGCGGAAGAGGTAGGCCCTGCTGTCTCCAGCCCAGATGATATTGTAGTGTGTCGTGGTAAGAGATAATGCAACAACGGTAGAACCAATAGTTTTGCCATTAAACTGCCGTTCACTAATGCCTCTAATCTCTTGATTACTACTGAGAATGCTTTGGCGTATCGAGGTGACTTTGTCTTGTTGATTGTATGTTTGGTCGTGTTGTCCGCCAAGGTTAGAGCTTTTGATGTCATCGACAATTAATTTACTTGCGACTTCTCCTGCTTCATGTCCCCCCATTCCGTCGGCTACAACCCAAACTCCATGTTGGGGTATTTCTACGTATGAGTCTTCATTTAGCTCACGCACTGCACCAGTATTGGTTATGCCGGACGATACCCAGTATTGTCCTTGCTGCTCTTGTTCTGTACCTTTGTTGACCTGGGAAAATTTGGTTTTCGCATGGTCATTGGTTGGTGGTATCGTTTTGATAGCTATTTCCTACTATTTTTGTTTTTCTATACTTAGTTTCTACGGGTTATATTTGATATAACAATTATGTTTCTCTGCAGCTTCTAGATCTTAGCTACTTGTTCTTGTGGCCAGCCCCAGCGATCCCAGTCTCCATCTAGCATAGCGGAGAAACCTGATATGGGTGGCATCCCTTCACATATAAGCATGGTTGGCTGAATTTTGTCAGAACCCTCTGTCCACCAGATGCTGTGATTGGGAAAAAGCCTTTTTATTAAAACTTGCGCAATCCCTGGCATCTGTTCGGAAGTATTGGAAATCGAATCTAGAGGAAGAGTTAGTGTGGCACGGCTATGGTGCGGGGTTTCAATAGAATAGTTTTGCTTTTTATTCCCCAATTTTTCTTGTGCTATCTCTGCAAGAGAGGATAGATTAGTTGCTTCTTCACAGATAGCTTCAATATCAAGATCCTCCTCTAGACCTTTAAGCAAAACCTGTTGGGCAGCTTCAAACCACTCTGTGCCATTGCGCATTATGTTTAGTGGCTCATCATCGGTGAATTCAATCATGGTAAATGGGAAATAACGCCCAACTTTATCTACGCTGGGAATCATCATTCCACAGAATCCTATTGAACTGCATCCACCTGGTGAGACTGCAAATCGCCAGATTGGGCTGGTAAGGAAGGTCTGAAGCCATAGGTTTTCCAGTTGCTCCTGACTTGCGCTTATTACGGTTTGTATCCATTGATTCCAAGGTCCAAGGAACTCTTCTGGGAGGTTGCGGCTGACAAAATCACCATGCGCAGGGATCTTACCGCAGAACCCTATAGTAGATGGTTTTTTTTCTACGGGTTCTTTTTGAATGTCTTCTGCTATTGGTTTGTCTGCTGTGGCCGGCTGCTCCCCTTCGGCATACATTAGATAATCACTTAGCTGTGAATCTTCTTCTTTTATAGTTTGTTTGGACACTTAAATTGCTCCAGCTCATCCAGTTGGAATGGATTGTAATTATTGTTTATTCTTAGCTCATACTTTGCAGAGCTACCTTGAACACTGAAGTTGATCAGGTATGTGTCGGTAAGAGTGGTGTTTTGTAACCCCATCTCATCTAATAGCCTGAATAGTGCCCATGGCCCATCTTTGGTCATGCTTGATGGGCGGCCTCCACCAGGAGGGGTGAAGACGACTCTGGTTCTACCATCGATATCTTCTCCAGGCCACATCATATTTACGGTGCGAACAGGACCATGCATATAGGAGATGCGTTGCCCGCTAATCTCAAGGATAAATTGGCTTATGTGTTTATCAAGAGAGCGTGGTTTAAGGGAAAAACCAATCTTTGGCTCGGCAGAGCCTTTTTCAAAGAATGCCTCTCTTATAACTTGTACATTCTCAAAGAAACGCAGAGTTTTATCAGATAGTCCAAGGCGTTTTTTCCAGCTCCATGGTGACATGTTGGTATCAACAAATGGTGCAATATTTGTTTGGAAGAAACGGTCTAATGTACCGTTATAACCGAAGTATGCACCGAACTCTTTTAAAGTTATCTCGTCGGTTGCATCACGATCAATTGGGTATTTATTGGCGATATTTTGTTTAAATTCTGCCAGAACGGTTCCGCGCCAGATGTTGTTAATCTGTTGGTTGGTACCTGAAACTGTTAATGCTGCGCTATCTCCTGCTGCTTGCTCTAACCATTGTTTGACTGGCTTTGGCATGTGTCTGGATTTACGCTTGATTTTATTGACAATGTTGTTGCCACTTGATTGGTCGCGAGTAGCGTTGTAGGCCGCTTCACCAAAATTATCACTACTAATTAAAGTTTCAACATAGATATTTAGATCGTCGAAAAGAGAGATGGCTTTAGCTAGCTCTTTGCCTCCGTTGTAGTCATTTTCGGTGAACTCATTTAGCGCTTTAAACTCGCGATCTACCTCTTCACCAGGTAGGGTGATTTTCATTTTGCGTACATTACGTGGAGTGATGCGACCTATGCGGTTTCTTACTCTTGAGGTTTTTGCATCAATGGCCATTATCCCTGTGGTGCCGCCTTTCATTCCTGGGATCTCTGGAGCTTTGGAAAGCTCGGTATTTTCTTTTACCACTTTAAAGAGGCTAGAGATAGGGTCATTTGGCCCAGTAAGGAACGTTAGTAATTCAACCCCAGCTTCAGGATTAGAGTAGTTAGATATGGTGAGGTCACGGGTTACCCCTTTCCAGTACTCTATGTAGTCTGCGTAGTAGAGGGCCTCAACTTTTTTCTGTAGATCTTTCTCGATCTCTGCTGTTAGTTCACCATCCTCATCTCCCATAACCCAGCGCTCTTTTGTTAGTCGTTTTGCCAGTAGTGCATTTTGTACCCGAAAAATAGTGTGGTAGCCACTGTAGGTGTATAGTTCTGGAATTGGTTGATATAGAGGTAAGCCTCCACGGCGGCTAAAGAAACGATTGGCTTTGGTGCCCATGATTTCATTAAGGCGCACATCTTTTTCGCTCTCTTCGAGAGTGAATTCCTGCTTGAGTTGGCGGTATAGGGTCTCTGCCATTGGAGTTTTAGATAATTCAAACCTAGCAGCTTTAACTAGTTGTTCATCCATTGCTGGTACGCGTAGTTTGTTCTGTAATGCTACAGCTAGATGTTCAGATAACTGTATGCGTAGATTCTCATTCATTTGGCCTGGTAGGGTACGACTCCAGTCCTCTTCCATCCAGATGGTGAATTCCTCTTTATCCATCTTTTTTGGTAGGTAGAGCATTAAGTAACGCTTCAGAGCTGCGTATAAATAATCTGGATAATCTTGCCCTTCAACTATCTGCTCTTCTAGGCGGGTTTTTAAATAAGGCACGAAGTATTTGTTAATTGCACGGTAGTATGTGCTTTGTGCCTCTTGCCCTAATTTTTCCC
Organism: Gammaproteobacteria bacterium; assembly: GCA_033852135.1. Classification (GTDB taxonomy): domain Bacteria; phylum Pseudomonadota; class Gammaproteobacteria; order QZLD01; family QZLD01; genus QZLE01. Next base: position 15,807 of record JAWSVB010000023.1, read on the forward strand.
CTTGGTATAAGCCTAACTCCATGGTCCATGATGGATCTATATCGCGTTCATCATACCCAGCTGGGAATTTACGTAGTTTGGTTAATGATTCTGATAGGGTGAATAGGTCGGTATTATTATCAAGTTTGCCGGCGGTGTAATCACTGTAATCTTTAATGTCGGTTTTGACATGTTCGATTAGATTGGTGTTTTCACGATAACTGTTTATCCAGCCAGCTAGCCCTCCACCTAGTAAAGTAAAGAATACTAGATATGTGGCTGAGAGTAGCAATCGGCGGCGACGATCAAATTTACGGTTGGTACCAGCTACATCGGCTTCGGGAAAGATAACCTCTTGGAATATGCGGGTAAGGAAGAAACTTCTGCTGGCACTCATATGTGGTTGCACTGCAGTTTGGTCCATACCAAAGCTGCGGGCCAGGCCACTCATAATGCGGTCGATAGGTGTTCCTACCTGAGTACCGCTGGCAAGATATACGCCACGAATTAATGGCTGTTCCTCAAATTTATTTGGTGCAAATATCTCTTTAAGGAAATTGTCTGCATTTGATTGTAGTGCGCGCATCTGTTTTGGGAATTCGTACATTTGCGCTCTACGTGCTGGGTCTCTCTCTTGCTGTAATCTGGTTAGTAGGCGCTCATTAGATCTCTGTAAAAGCTCTAGGAATTTGTTGTTAAACTGCGCAATACAGTCATTGTTTTCCTTTTTATTTTCAGCACTGGAGAAGGTGAATCCCCATATTTGCGATCTCTCTTCACGGCTTAAGTCATCAAAGAACTCTAGGAATCCGGCAATAAGGTCGGCCTTGGTAAACATTACATAAACAGGAAAACTCATTCCCAGTTGTTGGTTTAGTTCGGCTAATCTTTTACGGATTGCTCGTGCTTGAATATTACGTTCTGCTTCAGTTTGGGTTAGTAGATCGGTGATGCTAACTGCGATGACTGCGCCGTTGATTGGGCGTCTAGGGCGGTGTTTTTTAAGGATGTCAAGGAAGTTTGCCCACCCTTTGCTATCTGATTCTGCGTGGCTGTCTTGGGTGGTAAAACGTCCTGCTGTATCTATTAGAACTGCTTCATCAGTGAACCACCAATCGCAGTTTCTGGTGCCGCCAATGCCGTGTACTGCATTTTTACCCAGACGGTCAGCCAGTGGAAAGTTTAATCCTGAGTTTACTAGTGCAGTGGTTTTACCTGAGCCTGGTGGGCCAATGATGATGTACCAAGGAAGCTGGTATAACTTGAGCTTGCCCTTCAGCTTCATGGTTTTCAGGGTTGATAGTGCATCTTGCATTCGATCTCTGATTTGCGATGCTTCAGTATCGAGAGCCGTATCTGCTATATCTTGTTCGTTATCACCATCGTCGATAATATCTTCAACCACTTTGGCGTTGGTCTTTTTTGATTTGGCAAGATAGAGCATGTTCCATACTGCCCAGAGGAGGAAGAGGATGAATATGGTAACAAGCCTGGTGATTTCACCTGCAAATGGTTCTGTTTCGGCAACAGCAACTAGCGGGCCGATAAACCAAATCAATAGCGATAGAGCTATAAGGCCGATGATCCCCAGTGTCCATCGGTTGAATATTAGTCTTCCTAATGTTCTAAAAAAAGCCTTCATAGTTTTTCTTTAACCTTGTTTTCTTTAACCGTTTCTTCTTAATCGAAGCATGTCTGTATTTTTAGCTTTTATTGAAAAAGTTATTGTAAAAGAATGATTTCAACACGCCTGTTTAATGCACGATTCTTTGATGTATCATTTGGATAAAGAGGTTCAGTATCCCCTCTGCCTTCGGCAGTTATCCTGCTTTTTAAAGCGTCGTTTACGGCAATCTTTGCGCTGACGGCTTTTGCTCTGTCAACAGATAGATGCCAGTTTGATGGAAACTTAGGAGTGAAGATTGGGATATTATCGGTATGTCCAATTACAAATATCTCACCTTCAGTTTGCTCTAGTGCGTCTGCTATCTTTTGTAGTACCGGTACTATGGCAGTTGCTACCTTTGCAGTGCCTGATGCAAATAGCCCTTTGTTGTTAAGCATAATGGTTATCTGCCCTGGAATACCTTCGATCTCAACCAGACCTTTTTGAATCTCAGGTTGCAGTAGGCGACGTATCTTGTTGGCTTGGTCAACCTGCTCCACTGGAGGTGGTAGCTTTTTCGCCTCTTTCGATACGCCCCATGGAACTAATGCATGGATATCTGTGTGAACTGGGTTGGATAGTTCATTAAGGTGCCAGCTAAATCCCATATAAACACCTACGATAATCATGGTTAGAACCGACATAATTACCCAGGTTGGAACTAATCCGCGCAGGCGGTTAAATTTCTTCTCATCTGATTGCCACTGTGGTGATAGCTCTTTTTGGTAATCGCCCATATGTGGCCTGAGGGTGCGGAAGATACGGTCTCTAATCTCATCGTGTTGAATCGTTCCACGCTCAACTACGCGTAGTTTCCCCATGAAACCTAGAGACATGCAGATATAGATTAACTCTAAAATATTGCGGTTGTATTCTGGAGCCCTAAGGGCTATCTCGAGAATTTGGTATACGTGTTCACCCCCCCAGGTTTCGCGATGAAATGAGGTAAGTAGACTTTCAGTACTCCAAAAACTATGGCTGCCCCAAGGGGTGTTGAGAACTGTTTCGTCAATTAATGCGCATAATGCATAACGAGCATTAAAAACGGTTTCTGGATCAATCTGGTAGTCACGTAGTTGACGCTCGTATTCACGAACTAGCTCTACGGTTTTTTGATACAGTAGGCGAATATCTGGGTGCGATGTGGTGTTCTTCAGCTGAGTTACTAAAGATAATATAGTTCCAGCTCCATCAACCAGTGGGTTCATCTCTAGCGATGGACCGGATTGCATCCGTTGTTGCGGAGGTTGATAGGGTTGCTGCTGATTCGGATATGGTTGCTGCGGCTGCCCTGGATGTTGTGGTTGATACTGGGGTGGCTGCTGGTATTGCGGAGGCTGTTGATTTGGGTATTGGTGACCGAATTGATCGAAGTTACCGCCTTGTGGTGTTTGTTGTGGTGCCTGTTGTGGAGGCTGGCCATATGAGTCAAAACCACCACCTTGCGGAGGAATTTGCTGTGGAGGCATCTGTTGTGGTGGGTAAGGTGGCTGCCCCCCACCTTGAGGTGGAATTGGTTGTTGCGGTGGGTTTTGTTGCCCCCCTGCTGCGCCCCCTCCAGGTCTTGGTCTTACGATAGTATTGTTACGGCCTGAATTATTGTCGTTGTGCACGTTATTATCCTTTTATTGCCCAGAACTCCATCGCTAATGATGGGAAGTTTCCTGACACATGGAATGCGAATCCACCAGATTCTGAAAGCTGGTTCCAGTAGTCGTTGGTTTTGTCCAGTTGGAAGTAGTGATAGCCAGCATGATATGGAATTTGGCGCGGTGCTACCGATAGTGCAGTGATGCTAATTCCTGGTAGGTTGTTATTTACCAACTCGCTGATGCGCTCAACCGGGCCAATCTTGATTTGCGATGGGAATCTATGTCTGAGGTCATCCACAGGTATGTCTGCACTGACTGCTAGTACAAATTGCGCGCTGCCAAGAAGCTGCCTGTTGCTGATTTTGGATACGCGTACGCCGAATTTTCTCTCCTCCATTGGAAGGGAGATTGCGTTTTGTTCCAGTACCATACTTAGTTGTTGATGTAGAACATCCATCATTGGTGCGAATGAGTTTTCCAGGTCATCGTGTTTATAGATTGGGAACTCTTCTGGGCGTTTGGTTTTGCTGACGAAGGTGGAAAGATCACCAGCGATCTCGGTCATCAATCTGAATAGCAATTCTGGGTGTAGATCTGGCAGGGTAGAGTAGTGCGAAACTACAGGCTGATATCGATTAACAGTTTGTAGTAGCAGAAAGTCGGCAATAGCAGCTGCGCCACCTTGACCTGACTGTAAGAAACGTCCAGCCAGTGCTTGACCTCTTTGGTGCAGCAGCCCCTTCATCTCTTGCATATAGCCATTTAACTTAAGGTTGTCGTGGCATGACATACATGGTGGGATAAAGTTTTTATCCAACTCTACGGAGTTATCGGTTCTCACTTCGCGTATACGAGCGATAGGAATTGATGTGTAGCCGCCAAGGTCATCGGCATTGACGGAAAAGTTGAGTCTGAGTTTGCCAACTTCCACCTCTTCTAGGGTGTTATCGCCTAGGTTTTGGTCGAGAACTTCTTTCTCTTCACGTACATATCTGGTGGTTCCATCACGATCTTCTAATGGCCCTGTGTGAGGAGTCCCTGGGCGATACAGAGGTAATGTAAGATAGATAACTCGATCACGAATTGATATGTCTATATCTAAAGGAGTTGGTGAAGCGTCATCATCTGGCAGGTTGAAAGGTGTGCCATCTGGGTATATCCCAGTGCAAGATATAAGGCTAAATTTGCCTAGCTGCAGCAGCTTGGTATCAATCTCCATATTGATGATTCCCCAGCTATAGGGGCGAATCGGAGCGCAGCGGCTTTCAACACGTGCTTCCAAATATCTATCATGTTGTTGGAAATGATGAGGACCAAGAAACATCCCCTCTGACCATACAATTTTGTTTTTTAATGACATTATTCTTTTTCTTCTGTAAATATGCTTAAACGGTCAAGAGCGATTAGAAACTTGTTATCTTTTTTAGAGTCAACTTTGATAACTGCGCGCCAGCGAGCATTTTCAATATCGCGATAGGCAACAAGAACACCGATAAACTTGGTATTGCTTTCCAGAGTCATTTTATGTTCTAACTCGTCACCAGGGTTGAAAACAAACTGGTCTTTGCCAAGAAGGTCTACCGAGAGGGTTCCTTCTGGCTCTTCATATAAGGCAAAAAAGTCATTGTTATCAAAGACGGTGCGGGATGAAAGTTGGTGGATGCGCACAACTACAGGAGAAGCTTGTCCTTCTGTGTCGGGGTTTATGTTCTTTGCTACTTCAAATTGAAGTTTGGTAACTATTGGTTTTTCTTCCTCTTTTTTGCTACTCATAAAGGGGATTATGTCGGCAACCTTGGTTTCGCCGCATCCTCCGAAAGATATAGCAAGTAGGATAATGGTACTTATTTGAAGAAATGATTTTGTTATCTTAAGCATGATTACTTTTCCATAAAAATGATTTTTATTGTCCTTAGGTCTTAAAAAAGACGGCCACAACATATTTCTATTAAGTGTGCTGCTATTAATAAGTAGTACTAATATATTGTAGTTACGCTACTTTTTAAACCCTTTTGATTGTTGCTCATATGCGCGAGCGAACTCTTCCCCAAAGAGTTTTTGTATGTTGTCCTCTGCTTCAAGTCTTACCTCTTTATGCACTTTCTTGTAGTGCTCCCAATAACCAGCTTTTTTAAGGAAGGTGGACTTGCCTGCATGATTGATAATATTTTCTGGTTCAAATTTGTCAAGTAGTGATGTTAGCGCACCTTGGAATCCTGCCATTAAAGCGAGCTGGTGTGTCTTGATATCGGTTATTGCCTCTTCCATCGCCTTAACCGGAGCAAGGTAGCTTGGACTGGTTTTAACGAATAGATTGCTCATTGCATCTTCAAAGGATGGAGAAAATTTTAGCGGGTTATTTTCTGCAGGTCGAATCATGGTTTGGTTAGCGCGGAATTCACTTTTTAGGTTGGTTCGAGCGCGCAGAATCTCCATAACTCCTTGAACTGTAGTGCGTAGCATTTCGCCAGCAGTTTCCATAAACTCTGCAGAGACACCGTGTGGCATTTGGGTTCCATCGATTCCCAACCCCCGCATTAGAGCAGTAATTAATTCGGAATCACTAGCGTTAGAATTAAACCCTTGTGCTGGTTGCTGCTGTCCAAGTGGCTGTTGCACCACCCCATTCTGCATCCCTTGGTCTTGAATAGATTGATTCTGAGGAGCATGGCTTTGGGGCTGTTGTTGATTAATTTGAGGTTGTTGTTGATTAAACTGTGCAGCTGGCTGTTGTATAGGAGAAGGTTGTACTGGAATAGACAGGTTTGGCTCTTGCTGAACTGGTTGGTTTCCAAAGTTTGGCTTTGCTAAATCTGGGGAGCTTAAATTTGGATCGCCAAAGTTTGGCGTGTCAAAAACAGGGGTGTCGAAGCTTGGTGTCTCCACATTAGGAGTGTCAAAAACAGGCTGGTCAAAACTTGGTGTTTCCACATGTGGTTGGCTTTGGTCTGGTCTATGTGGTTCAGGTCGCAATGGTGCAATATTATTTAACGGAGAAAATCCAGAATGTGGCGAAGGGGGACTTCCTTCAGGTGTTATTGCCTCTGGTATCTCTATTGGGCGTCCAAGCTCTTCATTAGACATCGATCCTTTGTTTAGATCGATATCATTAAATCCAGAAATTGGATGGATATTATTATCAGCCTGATTAGATTCAATTGAGATTGCAGGTTGCTGTTTAGATGCATTCCAATCATCAGGGATCATTACATTTGGACTGCTCACCGGTGTCGAGACAGGTGTTGAGCTAACCTGTGGCTTAACTTGTGGTGGCGCAAAAAAATCATCATTCTCACCAAAATCCATCGGTTTTAGTGATGGGGGAGTGGTTGGTGGTGCTTGGTCAGAATCAAATGTAGGGGTAAGACCAGCGAACATTGGATCGTTACCTACAGGTGGAGTTGCTTGTTGTCCGTTGGGTTGTGCCTCAGCCGAATCAGCAATAACTACATCCAGCTCATATTCCCCCATAGTGATATGGTCACCTGAGTTTAATTTTACTTGATTGCCTTGCCCTAGGGCGTTTTGTGAGTTGTTTATGAAAAGGCCGTTGGTTGATGTATCAGATATATAATACTCTCCATTGCTATAACTTATCATTGCATGTTGGCCGGAGATAATTCTCTCAGGGTCTGGTAATACCCAGTCATTATCCAGAGAACGTCCCATAGTAACGTTGCAGCGGGAAAAAGTTTTTTCCGGTTCTTGGTCCGGAGAAAGACGATGATAACTAACTACTTTAAATGTTATGTCCATAATTCTATTTTTTTTAGTTGGTATTGAAAAAGATAATCTTAAGATTATATATTAAATTAAGTTTTTATAAATCTACTCTGGGAAAAATACTCTAGTCTTTCCTGTAAAAAAGTAAGCAGCAAGCCCAATCCATTCGTGTAATGCATATTTCAGATTGACCATGTTCTCCTCATATTCGAAGCGGAAACGGCGGTGCCCTGCAGGTAGGGATCGATAATCAACAGGATAAGGGATTACTTTCCACCCTATATTATTAAACACACCAACCGAACGCGGCATATGAAAAGCCGATGTAACTAGCAGCCAATTACCTTCGATATTATCATTTAATAGTTTCTTACTCAGAGTGGCATTTTGGTATGTATTTTTGGAACCGTCTTCTAGCAACAGGCGCTCGCGTTTTATCCCTAAATCTAGCAGCATCTTCTCCGCAATTTCCGCCTCAGATGTTGGTGTATCTTGCATCAAGCCACTACCGCCGGTGAAGATGATTTTAGCCTTAGGGTATTGATTTGCCAATGCGACCGCCTTGGTGGTACGTTCAGAACCGGAGTTTGATTCCAGCGTATTCCACACTGCGGATAGTTCTTGCTTAACACTTCCACCTAGTATAATAATTCCATCGATATTTTCCGGCATTGGTTGCGGGCGCGAAAAACGTTGTTCCAACGGCGACATAAAAAAGTCACCAATGGGGTAGACCGTTATGATAACCATGCACATGGTGGCAAATGTGAGTAGAACCTTGGCGCAGCGCAACCACTTTAGATAAAACAGGGTCAACCCGCAAAATACTAGCAAGATAAAAAAGTGGAATGGATTGGTGAAAAACCAGAGAATTTTGGATAAGTAGAAAAAAGTGGTAGCCATTATCATCCTTGCTAATTGTTACGGTAAGAACAAATTGTACAAATTAAATCATAGATGGCAATATTGCACCTCTTTTGGACAGGTCTGAACTCCTTAATTCAGGCTGTGGGAATAATGGAGTATCTATGCAAAGCGGATTTTTTACCAGAATTATTGGGCTATTAATCTTTGTATTTTCAATAAATAATGCAATTGCAGCTAATTTATCCTTAGAGACAATAGATCTTGAATTTCGCACCGGACGTGAGATAAAAGAAGCGGTGAGTGGAATCTTATCGGAACACTCAACTGTAACGGTAAATAGAAACACCCTGATTTTACGCGCTACACCATCTGATATAGCAGCAGTGCGAAGATTACTTGAGAGCATTGATATTCCGCCGCGCCAATATATTATCTCGGTAGCATCCAAAGACCAGATAGAAAAATCACATTCAAACTACAAAGTCAGCGGCAAGATACCGGTGATGAAAGGGAAGTCTATTTTTTTTAATAAACCGGGCTACCGCGATTCCAGCTCAGGGCAAGGGGTAGTGCAGGGAACAGTGGCAGAAAAGAATATAATCAGCACTCACGGCATCACCAAAACAGTAAGGGCGCTAGAGGGGAAGAAAGTATTCATTGGTGTAGCTAATGGTAGTGATGGAAAAAGAATTGTGCGTAAAAATATCAACGGAACTCAAACCACAACCGAGATAGTATCAGTGAGTGACCTTAGTAGTAGCGGGTTTTATGCAATGATTAGCCCACGTAACCATGGACGTGTAGTAGTAGATCTTTCTAACTATCTTTTCGAGCGTTCGATTCAAAGTGGAGTGTCATCTGGTGAAGTTGGTACCTCAATGTATCTACGTTTGGGAAAGTGGGCGCAGGTTAATAATATTCAAACCAATAGAACCAGCAATAATTCCGGCATCTTGCAGTCAGATTCAACATCTAAAAGTGGAACGCAGGATCTTTGGATAAAGGTTGATGAAGTTAGATAAAGTGCTAGCGTATTGTTTTATGTGCGGGATAAATTTTCCAAAAGGGACAAAAGTATTCCTCATTAAACAGTAAAATTATTTTTTTAAATATATTTAAAGTCTGGATGGATAGGCCTAGAGTTTTGATTCTATAGTTTTCTTTATCTCTGTATCCCTTGAAAAAGCAAAATTCCCTCCCCATATCTATACTATAAGCACAGATTTATAGAGGTTGATATGCGTTTAGATAGATTGACAAGCAAATTACAAGAAGCCCTTTCAGATGCCCAGAGTCTAGCGATTGGTAATGACAACCAGTTTGTTGAGGCGGTGCACCTCATGGCAGCCCTTATCGACCAAGAGGGGGGGAGTGTCAGATATCTATTTAACCAAATTAATGTGAATGTGTTTTCTCTTAGGTCACTACTTGGAGAAGCTCTAGAGCGCCTTCCTGATGTTGAGGGTGCGGATGGTGATATCCGTATCTCTAATGACCTGGCTAAGCTCCTTAATCGTGCTGATAAAATTGCGCAGAAGCGTAAAGATTCTTATATCTCTAGTGAAGTTGTGGTTCTTGCTGCAGTAGAAGATCAGGGGTTGCTGGGAATTATTCTGAAGAAGGTTGGAGTTGATAAAGCCGCTTTAGAAAAAGCTATTGATGACATGCGTAATGGGGAGAAAATTGATGATCAGGGTGCAGAAGAGCAGCGCCAGGCATTAGAAAAATACACCATAGATTTAACCATGCGCGCCGAACTTGGCAAGCTTGACCCTGTTATAGGCAGAGATGATGAGATTCGCAGAACGATTCAGGTTTTGCAAAGACGGACCAAAAATAATCCAGTGCTTATTGGTGAACCAGGTGTTGGTAAAACTGCAATTGTAGAAGGTCTGGCGCAGAGAATTATCAATGGTGAAGTGCCGGAAGGGTTGAAGAATAAACGAGTCCTCTCTTTGGATATGGGTTCTCTGATTGCTGGAGCTAAATTCCGCGGTGAGTTTGAGGAGCGTCTTAAAGCAGTTCTAAATGATTTGTCGAAACAGGAGGGGCAAATAATCCTGTTTATCGATGAAATTCACACCATGGTTGGCGCGGGTAAAACCGAAGGGTCGATGGATGCTGGGAATATGCTTAAGCCAGCTTTAGCAAGGGGTGAATTGCACTGTGTAGGTGCTACAACTCTTAATGAATACCGGAATGATATTGAGAAAGATGCTGCTTTGGAAAGACGCTTTCAAAAGGTGTTAGTCGATGAGCCAAGTGAAGAGGACACAATTGCTATTTTGCGTGGATTAAAAGAGCGCTATGAGGTACATCATGGTGTTGATGTTACCGATCCGGCAATTATTGCTGCAGCAACATTGTCGCATCGATACATCACAGACAGGCAGTTACCGGATAAAGCTATCGATCTAATTGATGAAGCGGCAAGCCAGATTAGGATGGAGATTGACTCTAAGCCAGAGGCGATGGATAAGCTGGAGAGAAGACTTATCCAGTTTAAAATTGAGCGTGAAGCATTAAATAAAGAGAGTGATGAGGCCTCAAAAAAACGGCTGAAAAATCTGGAAAGCGATATCAAGAAGATTGAAAAAGAGTTCAAAGAGATGGATGAGGTGTGGCAGTCTGAAAAGGCAGCGGTACAAGGCACTCACACTATCAAAGAGAATTTGGAAAAGGTTAGGCAGGAGCTGGAGAACTCACGTAGAGCCGGTGATTTAGCACGTATGTCAGAGCTGCAATATGGGAGAATCCCAGAGCTTGAGCATCAGCTTGATTTAGCTTCTCATGCCGAAATGCAAGAGATGTCACTGCTTAGAAATAAAGTTACTGAAGAGGAGATTGCCGAGGTAGTCTCTAAGTGGACCGGAATACCGGTTTCAAAAATGCTTGAAGGGGAGCGGGAAAAACTGCTGCGTATGGAAGAGGCTTTGGCCAAAAGAGTTGTAGGTCAAGATGAGGCTCTCGGCTATGTTGCTAATGCAATTCGTCGTTCGCGAGCAGGTTTGTCTGACCCCAATCGACCTAATGGCTCGTTCATGTTTTTAGGCCCAACAGGTGTGGGTAAAACAGAGCTGTGTAAGGCTTTGTCTGAATTTATGTTCGATACCGAAGAGGCAATTGTGCGTATCGATATGTCAGAGTTTATGGAGCAGCATTCCGTAGCAAAACTGATTGGCGCACCTCCTGGTTATGTTGGTTATGAGCAGGGTGGCTATCTAACTGAGGCGATAAGAAGAAGGCCCTATTCTGTAATTTTGTTAGATGAGATGGAAAAAGCACATCCTGATGTGTTTAATATTCTGCTACAAGTATTGGATGATGGCAGATTAACAGATGGACAGGGTAGAACTGTAGACTTCAAAAATACCGTGATAATCATGACATCTAATATAGGCTCACAAGTTATTCAAGAGCTGTCAGGTTGCGATAGATCTGATGAGATAAAAGATGCGGTAATGGAGATAGTGGAGCAGAATTTCCGCCCAGAATTTCTTAATCGCTTAGATGAATTGATAGTGTTCCACCCATTAGGGAAAGAGCAGATAAGATCTATAACCGAAGTGCAGATTGAATACTTACGCAAAAGACTTCTTGCTCGTGATATCGATCTAAAGCTATCTGTTAAGGCGCTAGATAAAATCGGCGAAGCAGGCTTTGATCCAGTTTATGGGGCAAGACCGCTTAAACGAGAGATTCAGCGTCAGCTTGAAAACCCGCTGGCACAGGAAATTTTATCTGGAACATTTATGCCGGGAGATACTATCCATATTGATGTAGATGGTGATGTGTTGGTTTCTGCGAAGGGTTAAGTAATAAGATGGGACTATTTATTGTTTTTCAATTGAGAGAGTGAAATCACTGCCTGAAAACGGCATCAACAGCATGATTGTAGTCTTCAACGGTTTTGGCGCGGAAAATATTTGATAGCAATTTGTCTGAGACAGTAAATGATTTTATCAGGAAGCCCCATATTTCCTTTATCTTGTTTAGAAGGTGTGTCGGGCCAAATAGTATTTCTTCATAGGCTTTATAAAGATCGTCATGGAACATTTTTAAGATTTGTGACTGGCTGGCAGGTTGTGTATCACCTTTGAGTAAAGATGGTAGAAATGGGTTGGATATGGCCCAACGTCCAATCATCCATTCTCTGATTTCCGGGAATCTTGAGCGCAGCATCTCAAAAGTGGCGACATCTTTTATGTCGCCGTTATACATAATATTGTGGGATGAAAGTGCGGCCGCTTGTGAGAAAGAATTAAGATCGACTGTTCCATCATACATCTGCTTTCCAGTTCGGGGATGAATGATGATTTTTTTTAACGGATAGTTATTGAATATTGGCATAAGATCAAATAATTCATTTTGATCATACAGGCCGAGCCGAACTTTTATAGATATTTCAATATCTGTTTTTTCATATATCTGATCAAGGAAATCCTGAATCATATCTTTATGCGGTAGAAAGCCGGATCCTTTCTTTTTTGTTGTTACTGTGGGGGAAGGGCATCCCATATTTAGATTTACTTCACCATAGCCTAGTTCTTTAATCATTTTTGCAGTGTCGATGAAACTAGCTGCATCATTGCCGATGACCTGAGGGATAATGGCTAGTTGAGAGTTGTTATTCGGTAAGATATCTTTGAATTGTTTTTCCCTTCTCTTGGCAGAGGTTCTTTCAGAACGAATGGTGCTGATGAAAGGTGCTATGGCGTAATCAAAACCGTGGAAGTGGCGTTGGTAACAATTGCGAAAAACATGGTTGGTGATGCCATGCATCGGGGCCAGATAGAGGGTTGGCTGCAAAAGTAATTACTCCCCATCAAATCTATTAAGCTGCTCTTCCCAGTCTTCATCGAGTATCTTGCCATCCCATGGGGCTTTGCCATAATACAGGGCGCCCTCGGCGGTGATATCGATAAACTTTGCCTTGGTGATGGTGATTTTGCGCAGGTCGGTTCTATCAAAGGTGCACTTTTCAAATAGTGTGTCTTCGGTAGATGCATCGCGCAGGCATGAATCTGTTAGGTCGGTATTGATAAATGAGGATTTATCGAAGTTATTTTCAACGAGTGATGCAGATTGAATCGAGCACCCTTCAAATAGAGAGGAATCTGCTTTGCACAGCAGGATGTTTGCTTGGTCCATCTGACAGTTGGTGAATTTTGATGCGCAAAGATTTACTCTTTGCAGGTGGATGTTAGATAGATTGGCATTATCGACGATAACCTCTTTCCAGTTTGCATCCTGCACATAGGTGAAGTCCATAGTGGTATTGGATAGGTTGCAGTTGGATAGGTTAGAGCCTGATATGGTAGCACCGGAAAAATTGATTCCTGATAGGTCTAAGCCGCGTAGATCGATAAGCATCAGGTCGGCATCGATGAGATTGCCATCTTTTCCAAGCTCAGACAACAACGCTTCACGTGAGGTGAAGCGTTGTCGTTTTGAGTCTTTTACTGACATCTAAGATTTAGACCTTAAAAATTATGTCCTAGGCGCTTATGGGCGCGCTAGGTCAATAATTTTATTAATGTCGTAATCTTCGCTGCCATCAACTAGCTTAACAAGGTCTGCCATTCTCTCGTCTTGAGTTGGGCGTCCCTCGTCTTTAAAGATAAGACCGATAGGTGCTTTGTCTTTCTCTTCAAAATCAGCGACTAAATCGATTGCTTTGTGGTAATCGGTTGCGTCGTGGTCTGCAGGTACTTCTTCGATAAGCTCTTTGAAGTATTGTAGTCCATCGATTTTGTTGAATGTTGGGCAAGGTGAAAGGATGTTCACGTATGAGAACCCTTTGTGCTCAATAGCTTGCTTGATTAGGTCAGCACACATTGCTGGCTTACCTGAGTATGCTTGAGCAACGAAACTAGCTTCATAACCCATTAGATATTTAATTGGATTTAGCGGGTCATCAACACCACCGTAAGGAGTTGTGTATGCCTTCATCTCACGACGAGAAGTTGGTGAAACCTGCCCTTTAGTCAAACCGTAGATGTGGTTATCCATTAGGATGTAGGTCATGTTGATGTTTTTACGCGCTAGGTGAGGCATGTGGCCACCACCGATTGAGAAGCCGTCACCGTCACCACCAGTAATGATTACTGGAAGGTCTGGGCGAGCTAGTTGAGCGCCAGTAGCAACAGGAGCAGCACGGCCATGTAGGGTGTGCATCTTGTATGACTCAACGAAGTAAGGCGTTCTTGAAGAACAACCGATACCAGAGATGTTCATGATCTGGCTAGGATCGATGTTTAACTCAGCCAGAGCTTTGTACATAGAGTTTAGGATGCCGTGATAACCACATCCAGGGCACCAGATTGGCTTAACTTCTGACTTATAGTCTTTGGCTTCAAGCTGAGTAGCGGCTTGTTTGTATTGATTCTTAGAAGTCATTATAGAACCTCCTTCACTTTATCAACGATCATTGCCGGAGTGAATGGCAGGCCGCCGCAAATGGTGTATGGAATTGGTGAAATTGAAGTTTCTGCACGGATAAAGTGAGAAAGTTGACCTTGGTAGTTAATCTCTGGAACCAGGATCTTGTCACACTTAGCTGCAAATGCTTCGTATTGCTCAACAGGCATTGGCCAAAGTAGTTTAGGGTAGAAACCTTTAGCTTTGATACCTTCAGCATTAAGTCGCTCAATAGCTTCACGTACAACACCGATGGTGCTTCCCCAAGTGATGATGCCAATTGGCGCATCAGCGTCAGCATCGCCATCGATCTCAACTGGTGGATAGCTATCAAGAATGCTCTTGAATTTATTGAAACGCTTGTCTTGCATCTTCTGGCGATGTGCAGGAGCCATAAATGGAGCACCTTTCTCATTGTGCTCAAGGCCGGTAGCGATATGCATACCACCAGGTGTGCCAGGATCGCACATTGGAGATATGTTATCTTCAGTAAGCTCATAGCGCTTGAATTCGCCTTCACCGTTCCAACGCTTTCTTTCCACAATCTTGATTTTGCTTGGGTCAGGGGTTGGGATTGTTTGAGTTGAGAATGCTAGAGAACCGTCGGTTAGAAGAAGTACAGGGATCTGGTACTCTTCTGTCATATTCAGACCTTCGACAGTCATATTGATACAATCAGCAACATCTTCTACCGCCATAACTACACGAGGGCTATCACCGTGGCCACCAGCGATAGAGATCATTAGATCTGATTGCTCGTGCTTGGTTGGCATACCTGTAGATGGGCCGCCACGCTGTACGTTAACGATAAGCGCTGGTGTCTCAGACATTGTTGACATGCCTATCATTTCGCTCATAAGAGCAACACCTGGGCCAGAAGTAGCGGTCATGGAACGCTTACCAGCGTATGAAGCACCAAGAACCTGAGCGATAGAAGCGATCTCGTCTTCTGCTTGAATTAATGTTCCGCCGGTCTTTGGAATGTGGGTAGCTACGTATTTAGCAACTTCAGTTGCAGGTGTGATTGGATAAGCTGAGAAGAAGTCCAGCTTTCCAAGGATAGCTCCAAGGCCAACACCATCGTTACCAGAGATAACGATTACGTCTTTTGGCTCTTTAGCATCTGCTACATTAAATGGGTCGGTCTTCTGAAGTGCAGAAGCTTGCTCAATCCCTTTTTCGAAAGCAGCGCGGTTTTTCTCTTGAACTTCTTCGCCTTTTTTGGCGAATTTGTCTGAGATTACGTCCCAAAGTACTGTCTCATCAATGTTGAAAAGCTTGGAAAGAGCGCCAAGAGCTACAAGGTTTTTGGTCTGCTTGCTGCCAACTTCTTTAGCAGTTTTTGACATGGTTATTGGGTATGTGAATACACCTTCATGTTCTTCTGGCTCAAAATCACCCTCAGCATCATAAACAAAAGCTGTTCCTGGTTTTAGTAGGTGCTTGTTTAGTTCGTATGATTCACCATTGAATGCACAGAACACATCGAATGTATCGCCCTGGTTGTAAATTTTGTTATCGCTTACTCGGGTTTGATACATAGCGTAGCCGCCACGAATTTCAGCAGGGAAGGTTTTGAATGTGTAAACTTCCAGGCCTGCGCGAGCGCATGCTGCTGCGATAAAATCACCAGCAGAGATGACGCCTTCGCCACCTTCTCCAGCAACACGAATGATTAAGTCACTTTTTGACATAGTTCCTCCGTAGGGGGTTTTTGTCGTTTTATGGATACACTTACCAATTATGGCTGGTGCTACCCAAGCTTTAAAAAATTTAGTTAGTGTTTAAACCTCAAGTCCGCTTTGAAATTTAATCTAGAAGTGTATAGCCGCTGAGTTTAGGAGACCTTTTAACCTGATTCCTTTTGGGTTTAAATAGTCTGGCTGCGACGCAAAGCACTTCTGTAGCCAAAAGCGCCCGTATTATACACTAAAAAAATGCAAATCGCACAACGGGGGTAAGTGTTTGATAAGTAGTGTTTTTTATTGTTTATGTTTGGGGCTGTTTAAATAGTTGTAGTTCGAATAGTTATCGGTCATGAAGGGAGGGGTGAATTGTTCACGCGCGTGAACAATTCAAAGGTTTAATTGTTGTTGGGCAAATTATTGTTGGGCGATAGTTAAATCACGCCCATTACGTTTTGCTCTGTACAATGCTGTATCTGCATCTGAGTATAGTTGTTTCTCGCCACCTGGTTCGTATACGTCGGTGCAGGAAACACCAATTGATGCAGTAACTTTAAGTTCGATATCGTCTTGTACGACTATAGTTTGCTCTTTGATGGTTTTGCGTACTCTCTCTGCGACCTGCACAGCTTGAGCCATGGTGCAGTTAGGGAGTAGGAGTACAAACTCTTCGCCACCAACTCGAGCGGCAATCTCATTGATGCGACGAGATTTAACTATTGCGCCGGCAACTACCTTTAGAACTTGGTCCCCAGCAGGGTGGCCATAAGTATCATTAATTTTTTTAAAATAATCCAAGTCGATAATCATAAGTGCTAAAGGTGCTCTGCTGCGGTCAATGCTGTTATAAGCTTCGGTAAGCCTGTAGTACAGATAGCGGATGTTATATAGGCCGGTCAGAGGGTCGTGTAGTGCCATTTCGGCAGATGTCTTCTCATTTCTGCTTTGATAGGCGATAAAAGTGCAAAAGAAGAGCAAGGAACCGCCAAACATATAAGTGTAGAGGAGGATGTTGCTCTCAATTTCACTTAGCAGAGGTTGTTTAAAAGCAAAATATTGGATTGCTAACCACCCAGCAGGAGGCAGAATAGCTAAAGTTATGGCACCGAAAAAACGCCAGATAAAAGGCTTTCTTTTTATTACGCGACCACTTTTTTTATGGTCAATATGCGCGTGAATATTTGCATTCATTTAAACACCCAGTAGCCAAGCTTTATTAAGTCATTGGCATAAAAGTAGTAACTAGTTAGTTAATTGTTACTAAAGTTCCCATAATTTTTCTTCGTTGAGTCATAGGTATAGCATATTTTTAAACATAAATGCAGCTCAATAATTTGTTAACAGTCATTATTGGGTGAAAAAAGTAAGTTCGAGTGTAGTTGTGTAAAGTTAATGGTATGAAAAATAGGTGGTTATTCTATTATGCCTTGCTGTTTTTAATGCACTGTAAAGTAGATATTAGCACTAGATTAATCCACGTTATTAATAGCAAAATCAAAAAAATATTACTGTTTGCTTGATTTAATTGCTTGCAGAATATAGATTTAGTGCGTTTTTAGTCTAATCAAAATGCGTTGTTTAATCTTAATAATGCACTCGGTTGAACCCATAAGATCTTATTTTTGAGGGTATTTTTTATGAAAGTTTTTGTATTGAATTGTGGAAGTTCTTCTTTTAAGTATCAGCTACTTAACATGGAGACAGAAGAGCTATTAGCTATCGGATTAGTTGAAAGAATTGGCATGGATGACTCAATTCTAGCTTACGAAGTTCCTGGAAAGGACAAAGTAAAAGAAGTATCAAACATCGCTGACCACGAACAAGCGATTAAAATGGTACTAGAGAAGCTTGTAGATGCTGAAGTTGGCGTTATCGCTAAGCTTGAAGAGATCTCAGCTATCGGTCACAGAGCGGTTCACGGCGCTGATAAATTTACTAAATCAGTATTAGTTGACGACACTGTAATCAAAGCTATGGAAGATTGCATTCCTCTAGCTCCTCTGCATAACCCAGCAAATATAACTGGTATGCAAGCTATGATGCACGTACTTCCTGGTGTTCCAAATGTAGCTGTATTTGATACTGCATTCCATCAGACAATGCCTGCTTCTTCATTCATCTATGCTCTACCATACGAGCTATATGAAGAGCACAAAGTAAGAAGATACGGTTTCCACGGAACTTCTCACTACTACGTGTCAAACAGAGCTGCTGAGATTCTTGGCGCTGATATGGATAGCTTCAACTGTATTACATGTCACATGGGTAACGGTTCTTCATTTGCTGCTATCAAAGATGGTAAGTGCTACGACACTACAATGGGTATGACTCCTCTAGAAGGCCTAGTAATGGGTACTCGTAGTGGTGATGTTGATGGTGGTGTATTCAAGTTCCTACAGAGCAACACTGGTATGTCAATTGACGATATCGATAACATGCTTAACAAGAAATCAGGTCTACTAGGTATCTCTGGTATCTCTTCTGATATGCGTGACATCGAAACAGCTGCTGCAGAAGGCAATGAAAGAGCTCAACTAGCTATCGACGCTCTAATGCACAGAATCATCAAGTACATCGGTGCATTCGCTGCAACTCTTGGTCGTGTTGATGCAATCATCTTCACAGCTGGTATTGGTGAGAACGCAATTGAGCTTCGTGAAGAAGTTATGAAGCGTCTAACTGTACTAGGTATCAAATGTGATTCTGAGAAGAACAACTGCCGTGGTAAAGAGCAAGTTATCTCTACTGATGACTCTGCTATCAAGGTTATGGTTGTTCCTACTAATGAAGAGATCACAATTGGTAGAGACACTAAAGAGATCGTTGACGCTCTATAATTTATTGTTGAGCTTAAGGTTCTTTTTGGGCTGAAGGCTCTTTGAGCAGAAATTGATTTTTTGAAAGGCGTTCCTTGGGACGCCTTTTTTGATTCTGACCTAATATTTCCTAGTGATGTGAATATTGAGATGTGGTTATTTAGTAGCTTGAGATAGCTTGGCGATGATCCTCTCAAAAATATGCTCGATCTTTAGCCCTTCGTCATGGGGAGCTAATAGCATCCCTTTTTTCTCTTCAACAATGGCAATGATTTTTGCTTCGTTTTCACTCTCTAATTCTAAACTGGCTAACTCGCTCTCAATCTCATTAACCAAATCAGTTAAAATCTTGTTATCTAGATCTTTGAGATCATCTAACTTCTCGTTAGCTTCTTTAATTCCTATATTTGTTTCAGAAATAGCTTCCTGCAGGATTTTATGTTTTTGCCTGAGTTCGATTTCTGATTCAATCCCCCTGATTCTGGCGTCAGCCCCATTAACAAAAGGGGCTATGTAATCTTTGATGCGGCCATAAGTGTTTGGGTCATCCAAAGGCATATTTTTGATTAGCAATGATATGTTATCGAAGTTGACGAAGGTTTTAGGACCAGAATCATAAAAACGCCCCTTGTCTTTGGCTGTATCAAATAATTCAGCCTCAATCGGTTTTATCTCACCATCGTTGCATACAGATAAAACTCCACTTTTATGTCTAAGTTGTAAGCTACAATTTAACCCTAATGAAGTTCCTGTAGATAAAATTTCGTGTGCTAGCTCATCAAAGGTTTCAGTCGTAACTATGGTATCAAGAAATTGCATGATAACACCGAGCTCGCTGGCACTTGTCATAGCCTGCATTGCAGTATCAAAGGCAGATTTGTAGTCGGTTTTTAACTTGTCTAATTTATTTGAGTTCTTAAAGAGTACGTTGAGTTTTGCTAACAGTTCGCCGTGTTGCACAGGTTTAATAATATAATCATCACCACCACAGTCATAACCTTTGATTCTATCCTCAAGCGATTCGAGAGCAGACACAAAAATTATGGGAATATCAGCATTATCAAAACCATCTCTTATCTCACTACAAATTTCAAATCCTGTTGTATCTGGTAGCCTGATATCAAGCAAAATGGCATCAGCATCAAATTCAATCATAGTTTCAATTACTTTGCTGCCGGAATCGAGACATTCGACGATATAGCCATTTTGGGATAATAGTTCTTTAAGAACAATGAGCGAAGTTTGTTCGTCATCAACTATAAGTATTTTGTTCTTTGCTGCCAATTTGTACTATTCCTTTGATGCGAATATAAATATTCGAAAGCAGTTAAAATTATAGTACAAAAATATCATTGTAATTGGTTAGTGAAGGATATTGCTTAAAAAAACTATAACTACAATATATCCGCTATTTTTTATGGTTAATACGCCTATCGACCTTAAATAACATGTCAGTTTGTTTTACATGCTTGATTGTTGTATTTGATTTAGGCGTTTGAAAAGCCAGTTAAAACAAACGGTTGTATTTCGGGTATTCTTATTGCATCAGTTTACTTGTCTTTAATAATAAATATTTAGGGGCAATAAAATGAAAATAATTATGGGAATACTAGTAAGTCTATTTTATATCGGTTCCGTAAATGCAACTGTCATTGATTTTGAATCAGCTATTACTGGTGGGTGCCAAGTGCAAGCTGGTGGTTCACTTGAAGGCTTTACTTTAGGGGCATACGACGGAAATTCTGGTGCTGGATATAATAACAAAACAAGCTGTAGTTATCTTGCGCCAACTGCGAACAGTGGTAACAATTATATGGTTAACTTCAATAGCGTAATTGGTGAATTCACAAAAGATAGCGGAGTATTTGACCTTGATAGCTTATACGTGGTTTCTGATATCAGGGTTGGCGATTCTACAGTGAGATTTCAGGGGCTAGATGGAGTTGATGGTAATCTCTTATATACAATGGATGTAGCTATTACAACTTCATGGAGCCAGGTTGTTTTTTCTGGTTGGGATGATGTAAAGACATTTACCTGGGACTCATTGATACCCGGAACATCAAATATAGCTATCGATGATTTCGAATATGATGCTGAACCAATGCCAGAACCAAGTACTATTGCATTACTTGGTTTTTGTTTAATTGCAATAGGGCTTTCAAGAAGAAAGGTGCGTATATAACTTTAATATCGTATTAATGTATGCTCTGGTATATGTCAGGGTGTTTATGCTCTATTGCTACTCGATACAGTTGTTCTTTGCGCACTAACTGTTTTGGTAAAAGTATTGAACTATTTGTCTATTGTTAGTAATTTATACAGGTCCGCAATGCGGGGTTTAATATTACTCTTAAACGCCGCAACTTAAACTTAATTTTAGCTTGGTTAGTGGGACTTATACCATGAGAGTAAAAAAAATAGACAACTGTATTCATTATCAAAACTGTGGTTCGTATGGGTTATTATTTTCAGCTTATGATGGTAAAAGCTATGAGCTCCTTGTGGAAACAAAATCTTCTCAAGGTTCTTCTGTTACTAAATATAACCCGCCGGTGATTTTCTTTGATGACTGTAATAGCAGTATTGTGGTTAAGAAACTTGGCTGGGAAGAGGCAAAAGATTTTATAGCTCGATTAAAGTATGATAAATCGTCACACGATAATTATTTTCATGAGATGGTTAATGTGATTAACGGCGAAGGGTGCGTTGCATAATATCTCAATTCAGAGATGAAAATACTTCAGCTACTAAAAAGTTAAAATGAATAAAGGAATTTACTGTGGAACTTGATGATATAAAGCAAGGCGTTGGATTTTTTAAAGACTTTGTTGATTGGGTTCAATCGCTAATGGATAAAGAAAAAAGAAAATGCCTAAATGGAATTGAGGCGATACATAAAGCCGCTACGGCGACTAATTTTTATCTACGTGATATTCGTAATGGCGATGCAGGCAATCAGGAAAAAGAGCAAGGTCTGTCAATGCTTTGGTATGAGGCGATGGAAGCTATTCAACCGATTAATTTCGAACTAGCAGAGAAGTGTCTTATAAAGGGGCAGTGTTGGTCAGATCCTAGATTGTTTGATTCAGAAGAGTATGCAGGTGTACAGCTATCCATTGATTATATATTTTCTGAAACACGACAGATCTTGAAGAATATGTAAAAGGGCAGCTTAAAAAAGCTTCGGACTACACATTAACTAAATGTAAGCTTTTATAATTGTTCGGCCCTGTATGAAGTGGAGGTAAATATGAAAAAAATTCAATTTGCTGTACTGCTAATTATAGCTATCTCACATACGGGGTTATGTGCTCAGGGTCTACGCATATATACAAGTCAGGAACCTCCGCTTAATTTTTCTAAAACACTTGATGAAGACGTTTTTTATAGTGACGACGTTACAGGGTTAGCAACTGACTTTGTGCGAGAAATTATTAAACGGACTAAAACTGATGCAAAGATTGAATTAGTCCCCTGGGCAAGAGCTTATATGTATGCTCAAAAAAAGAAGAATGTTGTTATATATAGCATTGCTCGGCTTGAACAGCGCGAAAATTTATTTCACTGGGTTGGACCTATAGCTTTACAAAAAGTGATGTTATTTGCGAAAAAAGATTCAGGTATTAAGATAAATAGTTTAGATGGAGCGAAGCGAGTAGGGACAATAGGGACCTTAAGACAAGATGCAACAGAGCTCTTACTTAAGAAAAATGGGGTTAACAATATCTACAGTTTTAATTCATGGAGTAAGGGGTTGAAGCAACTGATTTCAGGGGATATTGATTTATGGACCCATTCGGATTTTGATGTACCTATCGTTGCAGAGAGAGCCCTTGTCGACCTAAATGAAATTGAACCTGTTTTTACGGTGTATACTTCAACGTTATACATTGGAATATCTAAGCTTACCCCCATGGGGGTTGTGGAACAATGGCAAGATGCATTAGATGCTATCAAGGCGGATGGTACCTTTGAAAATATAGTTCAAAAGTGGGCAAGGTATTATAAGTTAAATTGGATCGTGAAAGATGGAATGGTGCAAATAGGGTATGAGTAATTAGAGATGGTTATAATCTTCCGAATTAATGGCACTTTTACAAAGGTTGGTTAACCTCAAAATAACTATAAGCAGGCTCTTCATAGGGATGGGATTCAATCAATGCCTTAATTACATCTTGTAGTACTTCGTCTTTACAGGTGGTTTCCACTTTATACTCGTCTACCTTCTCGATCTGACCTTGCTTCCCAATAAATGGATTACTGCCATCGAGTGGGCGAAACTGTCCGCTGCCCATGGTTTGCCAGCAGCAGGAATCATAGTCTTGATATTTGCCTGCTCCAGCAGAAAATACCGCTGATTTAACTTGTTCTAGGTGAGTTACAGGGACATAGAAAATTAATTGATACACCTTTATTCGCCCCACCTTTGTGAAAGATTATTTTCAATACCTAATTGGTCGAGAACTCTTGCGATTACGAAGTTAACCATATCATCGATACTTTGTGGGTTATTATAGAAAGCTGGTGCTGGCGGCATTATACAACAGCCAAGTCTTGCAAGTTTTAGCATGTTTTCCAGGTGAATTGCAGAAAATGGCATCTCACGCGGCAGGAGTATCAGTTTGCCTTGCTCTTTTATCACCACATCAGCTGCACGTTGTATCAGGTTGCTGCTATTACCATTGGCAACTGCAGATAGGGTAGACATGGAACAAGGGACAATTATCATGGTTTTTGCAGCGCTGGAGCCTGATGCTGCTGGGCTATGCCAGTCATTTTGAAAGTAGATGTTTAAAGATGAGGTTTCTGTGTTGCTAGTAATAGCAGCAAGGATAGATTGTTTGGAGTCTGTATTTATTTGCAGCTCTTGCTGTAGAAGAGTTTTACCCATATCTGATATTAATAGGTCGATGTTTTTTTTTGCCTGTAGAAGCTGCTCTAGTAGCTTTATTGCGTAAATTGCGCCGGATGCCCCAGTTATCGCAACAGTTATCTTGTCATTATGATTTTTACTCACGACTTTTTCTTCTTAAGTTCTGCGATTATACGGTTATGAATATCTTCAAATGCACCGTTGCTCATAATTAGAATATGGTCACCAGAATGCGCTATTGAGGCTACATCATTTACGATCTCTTCAACTGAGTTGCTCAATTTTGCATTATGTCCGATATTTTTACACACACTTTCGATATCCCAGTGTATTCCCTGAGGCTTGTGCATATAAACTAAATCAGCATGTTGTAATGAGTCTGCAAGCTCACTACTGTTGATTCCCATTTTCATGGTATTTGATCTAGGTTCTAGTATCGCTATGATTCTATTCACCCCAACTTTACGGCGTAAGCCATCTACAGTAGTTTTTATTGCTGTTGGATGGTGAGCAAAGTCATCATAGACGGTTATCTCATTTACCTTGTCTATGGTATCCATTCTGCGAGCTACGCCGGTGAAAAAGCTAAGGGCCTTTGCCGCAATCTCCGGTGCTATTCCTATGTGTTCAGCGGCAGCAATGGTTGCAATTGCATTTTCAATATTGTGCATCCCTTGTTGCTGCCATTTTATCTTGGCTACAGGCTTATTATCTCGAGTAACTTCAAATTCTGAACCGTCATGAGATATTTTTTTTGCTCCCCAGCCACTTTTATTTTCAAGCCCAAACGCCTCTTTTTTACTCCAGCACCCTTGCTCAAGTACGTTTTGAATAGACTCTTCATCACCTTTAAATATAACCTTGCCTTTGCCAGGCACGGTGCGAATCACATGGTGAAATTGACGCTGAATAGCTGCCAAGTCATCAAAAATATCTGCATGGTCAAACTCAAGGTTGTTAACTATAAGAGTGGCGGGGCGGTAATGGACAAACTTGGATCTCTTATCGAAAAAAGCGGTGTCGTATTCATCGGCTTCAACCACAAAGTATTTTGATTTACCAATGCGGGCTGATATGCCGAAGTTTTTGGGAACGCCACCGATCAAAAAGCCAGGCTCTTTCCCTGCGTATTCTAAAATCCAGGCGAGCATACTGGCAGTTGTGGTTTTGCCATGAGTGCCTGATACGGCTAGCACCCATCTGTCTTTGAGGATGTTTTCTGCCAGCCACTGTGGGCCGGAAGTGTAATCTGCATGTTGGTTAAGGATGGTTTCAACAGCAGGGTTGCCGCGTGACATAGCATTGCCTACGACTATTTTACTATTTTGCAGATCAAGGTCATGTTCAAACCCTTGTGTAAGTTTTATCCCTTGCTCTTCAAGCTGAGTACTCATCGGAGGGTAGACGTTCTGGTCGCACCCTTTTACGTTAAATCCGGCCTGCTTGGCTAAAACGGCAATACCGCCCATAAATGTTCCGCAGATCCCTAAAATATTTATATCCATTAATGAGCCTTAAATTTAAAAAATACTTAATAAGCTTAATTATATAGAAAGAATTAACTTATATCCTGTTCCTGCTTGGTTTAGTCCGCGATTTTTTGTATCCTTCCCCTTTATTTTGCTTAACTCAAGGAAAAAAGAAATGGCTCCAAAAAATGCGTTTTATGCTCAGTCAGGTGGTGTTACCCCTGTTATCAATGCATCTGCTTGCGGTGTTATCCAAACTGCTCAACAATATCCTGAAAAGATAGGAAAAGTTTACGCAGGTAAGAACGGTATTATTGGAGCCCTTAGAGAAGAGTTAATTGATGTAAGTACAGAGTCGGCAGCAGATATTGAAGGCCTGAAATCAACTCCATCTGGGGCATTTGGTTCTTGTCGTTTTAAACTTAAAGGTCTTGATGATAATAGAGCAGAATACGAAAGATTGATTGAAGTATTTAAAGCTCATGACATCGGTTATTTCTTCTATAACGGTGGTGGTGATTCACAAGATACTGCGAATAAAGTGTCGCAGATTGGTGAAAAGCTTGGTTACCCAATTACATGTGTTGGTGTACCAAAAACTATTGATAACGATCTTCCGTTTACCGATTGTTGCCCAGGTTTTGGTTCTGTAGCTAAGTATGTTGCGGTTTCAATGAAAGAGGCTGGGCTTGATGTTGAGTCTATGTGTGAATCATCAACCAAGGTGTTTGTACTTGAAGTTATGGGTAGACATGCTGGTTGGATTGCTGCTGCTGGAGCACTAGCTGCTGAGAATGAAGCAGAAGCACCACATATTATTCTGTTCCCTGAAGTTAAACTGGATAAAGAAAAATTCTTAAAGCGTGTTGATGATTGCGTTAAGAAATATGGCTATTGCTGTATTGTTGCTTCAGAAGGTCTGCAGGATCAAGATGGTAAGTTTATGGCAGATGCAGGAACCAAAGATGCGTTTGGACATGCTCAGCTTGGTGGCGTTGCTCCGGTTATAGCTAATATGGTTAAAGATGCGCTTGGATATAAATATCACTGGGCGGTATCAGATTACCTGCAAAGAGCTGCTCGTCATGTTGCTTCTGCAACAGATGTTCAGCAGGCATATGCTCTTGGTCAAGCTGCGGTTGAACTTGCTGTTGAAGGTAAGAATGCGGTGATGCCAACTATCGTTAGAAAGTCTGATGAGCCATATGAGTGGGAGATTGGCTATGCAAATCTTTCAGATGTAGCAAATGTTGAAAAGATGGTTCCAGCTGATTATATATCTGAAGATGGCTTCGGAATCACTGAAAAGTGTCGCAAATACCTACAGCCACTTATTGAAGGCGAAGACTATCCTGCATATGAGAATGGTCTGCCAAAGTATGTGCGCTTAAAGAAAGCTTTAATTGAGCAGAAATTGGAAAAATTCGAAGTTTAAAGCTGCTGTATTTGTAATGTTTTAAACTTTACAGAAAGATTATGTTTCCAATAAAAAACCCCGCAGTTGCGGGGTTTTTTATGCTAGCTAGAAAGCTAAATTATTAGTTGCAGCTACCGATAGCAAATTCCCCAGGTGCTGTTTCTACTAGCGTTGCAGTGCCACCTATGATTGTAGAACCAAGATATTCCCCAGAGCCAATCACGTAGTAGTTGCTATAGTATTTAACTTCCACTCTTCCTGCTGTTTCGTGGTCAGCATAAGATGCAGTAAAGTCAACGCATGGTGGCTGAATAACCTCTTCTTCTACAATAACTGTTCTAGTAGCGGTGTCAGTTAGGTCGCCTGAATCAGTTGCTGTATAGGTACAAGTGTATGTTCCAGCAATGGAGGTGTTAACATCACAGTTTGCTACAGGAGTAATTGCTCCATCCTCTGCATCATTAGCTGTAGCTCCAGGATCTGTGAATGTAACTCCATATTCTAAAGTGATTTCAGTATCACCAATTAAAGTAACTTCAGGAGCTGTATTACCAGGGTTAATTATCTCATCTTCGACGATAACTGTTCTGGTTGCTGTATCGCTAAGGTCGCCTGTGTCAGTTGCTGTATAGGTGCAAGTGTATGTTCCAGCAGTTGAGGTATTAACATCACAGTTTGCTACAGGTGTGATTGCCCCATCTTCAACATCATCAGCTGTAGCCCCAGGGTCAGTGAATGTAGCTCCATACTCTAAAGTTATTTCAGCATCACCAAGTAAAGTGACTGTAGGAGGGGTGTTGATTGTAGTCGTCTGTTCTTTAGTTTTTGCTTCAACTACAGCAAATGCAATCAAAATCGCTTCTTGAGGCTCTTCTGTAGAAAGCAAATTATCACCCTCTAAGTGGACTAGAGTGTTTGTTGCTTCATCTTCTTTATCTTCTATCGCAACTTTAACAATATTGAAGTTTAGCCCATTAGCCACTGTTGTGATTTCTGGATAATCAGGGAATGCTGTACCAACTTCAGGAGCCCCTTGCCCTTCATATATATTTTCATAGAAATGTTCTTGAGCAGACCCAGATCTTACCCAAGTGTAATCTTTTCCTGTTATATGTTTAAACAGTGAACTTTCACACTGAGGGATCCTATTATGTTGATATGTATCACCATCAACTGCTCCAAGGAATAGATTCAAATCAGCGTTCGCATCGATCGCTTCATGTTGTATATCGATATCAAGTGATAGTCTTGAAGGAACAGGGTTTGTCGCTTTTGATGTGGCGAAGTCATTACTCCATGCCCATGACATGCCGTCATATATAGTTACAGTTTTGCTTTCACCTTCAGGTAGGTAGTAAACCACCATTACAGAGAAAGATGCATTGCCAAGGCAGTCATTAGCCCACTCCCCATTATCATTTGTTCCTGTAGGTTTGTCATAGGCTTGGCTACCATCTGCTTTTCCAGCAAAGTCTGCCTTTTCTAGACGGGTGATGGTTACTGGAATACTCCCTGAGTGGTCAACAAATTCAGAAGTCAGATCGATTCTGTTGTTGTAAAGAGCTATCCTGCTATATGCCAGCGTGCCATATGGGGATTGGAACTTCCACCATGAAATCTTGCTACGGCTATCAGGCCCTGCAGCAGATGAGGAGGGTGTTAATGCCCCAAGGTCGTTGTCGCCAATAGTGATGTTGATTTCGTTATTTGTTATGTCATCTTCAGTTTTAATCTCAACTTCAGCGCCATTAACTCTATCATCAGTGTTGTCTTCTCCACCGTCTGTTTCTAAAAAGGCGGAGCCATAATAGCTGACCCATGCTGCTTCAACTACAGCATTTTCAGGGATATCAACATAAACGGTACGAGGGAGATCGAGTCTATCTGCTTGTTCATCGGTTCCAATATCCTGAACAAGGTCAGATCCAGCAAGAGCTAGATGGTAATTTCTACCTTTGAACTCAGCTAGGAAATCAAGTCTGTTTTCAGGGTTCTCATCAGCTATTTTGTCAGGAGTTTCGGTACTTGTGGGTTCATCTACGCAAGTATCTGTAGTTTGAAAATATCCTTCCGAGGTCTCTTGGATCATTTGTGTATATGTTGGTGTTCCAAGGTACTCATTAGAACCATTTGCATATACAAGTATGCCATATTGTAAATATGCTCGATTTGTATCTATATGGTTTTGGTTGGTGTCCGTGCCACAATACAGAGCAGATGCTTGTGTTGCTGCAAGAAGAAGTGGTGCTGCCACAATAGTTCTTATCATATTTTTCATTTTTATAGCTGACGACCTTATTATGCAGTTGCTTTAGTCGTCACTCCTAAGCCTCGTTATCTACAGGTATACGTAGCGTAAATCACTCATGGATTGTCGGGACTTGGATAAAAATATTTGCGCAAAGTCCCTTCCGCATCATCCTTGAATAATATTCGTAATAACCAATTTAAGCGCTAATTATGCCTAAAATTTAGATTTTTTCTAGTAAAAAATCATTTGTTTTTCATGCTGTTGGGTTTGTTGAACATAGTCACTGATGGTTTTTAGAATATTTTGCAGGAAAGGTGAAATGGAATTTGACTGTTCTGTTGTTGCGCCAATCTACGTTTGTTAGCAAAGCTTTAGGTGGGGAAGTATTATTACAGCAGGTGTATAAGCCTTAATGTACTTAAAGAAATTAAGTATAAAACAACAAACCCGCCGTAGCGGGTTTGTTAGATTGGTTAATGGTTGCCTTGTTAGTTGCAGCTGCCTTTAGCAAATTTACCTGGTGCTGTTTCAATCAGAGTTGTTGTGCCTCCGATGTATGTTGAACCAAGGTATTCCGCAGAACCTTTTACGTAGTAGCTGGACATATATTTAAGTTCAACTCTGCCAGCGGCTTCG
>JAWSVB010000003.1:0-8790 GCA_033852135.1 Gammaproteobacteria bacterium
ACGCATACATCTACTGCAAAAACCCAACCAGCTACACTGATGCACTGGGGTTAAGTGCAGCTAAGGAATCACCGGACAGAAGCAAAAACGCACAAGAGCGCAAACAAAATCCATCTACCGATAACAAAGGTAGTGGTGGCGTTAATGAAGAGAACCACGATACCCACAGCGTCTCTTCCACTGGTGAGGTAACAGCCAAACAGGATGCACCACCAGCGGCACCGGCAGCAGAAAATAACTCCACCGTACAGTGCGAGAAAAACTACTGGATTGAATATCAGTTTGTGGATTCGGCTGGTAAGCCAGTTCAAGGCCTCGCCTATCACTTTGAGGATTGCGAGCAATCGGAAGAGGACAGCAAACTTGGCAGCGATGGAACCATCAAACGCAAACTACTTGCTCAACCTGGTGAATGTATAGCTAAGATTCAATACTTATCTAATGCCAAATGGTCACAGGAAGAAGCACGCACCGGGGACATCGTAAAACTCACCGCAGATGCAGTCGGATTCGAGGACGGTGAAAAAGCCAAGATAACTATCTTCGAGATGGATCATGATGGCAATGATGACTTTATTGAAGAGTTAGAAGCTGAAGTCCAAGGTGAAAAGATCAAAGCCCAGTGGGAATATTATTATACTGAAGACAATGACGACACATCTAATAAAGATGCCGAAAAGGATAAAAAAAGAGGCTTCTCAACCCCAGAGTATTATTTCTTAGTAGAAGCAAAAGAGAAGCAAGCAAGATCTGGGTTATTAGAATTTAAAGATTTCATCGAAATAAAACTAATCGACGACGATGAACAACCTATAGCTGACACTGAATTCACAATCCATTATCCGAATGGAATTGCAGAGCAAGGAAAACTTGATGGCAGTGGATACTGCAAAATCAACAATATACCTCCTGGAAAATATAAGATTGAGTTTTCAGATTACCCAGATATTGCGATTACAGGAAACTAGTGAATGTCTGACGCAAAAGAAAATATAGATAGCAACAACTCCGACGATGGAACAACCAGCATCACATCTGGAAAGAAATATGAATTTCAGGTTTCTGGATTTATAACCTATCTATATGAAATTGATAACACTTCAGATGATTGGAAGACGCATGAGTTGATTCTGCAAAACAAAGATGAATCATTCAAACGCAATATTAATCTCAAAGATATGCAAATTGATCCTGAATCAGGATGGCTTATTGTTAATATTCCATCACCACCGAAAAAACATCAGCAAGATAAATTTGATCTTTTCGCTGATCCCAAAGATGGTGAACCACCAATCCTTATATTTGAAGACTACGAATATTCAGATCTATTTGATGTAGAGCCTGTAAGTGAACAACTTGAAGAGAACAGTGAATCAAATGAAACAAAGTAATATAGTTCTAAAAACGCTTTTATCAGCCTTACTACCTTTATCTCTTTTAATCGGATTTAGCGGGTGTGGGGAATCTCCTGCCCCAGAAGAAAAGCAATCAGCAGAACAAAACCAGGAAGAGCCAAAAGAGCTAAAAGAATGGGAAATGAGCTTTCCTGCTGAACCTTCATTCGATGATAAAGAGTTTTGGTCAGAACCTAGAATTCAATTTGTTTGGGCTAGAAAAAAGTCGGAAATTGACCGTGCTCCAGATGAAGAGATTTACTCCATGAAACTAGATGGTTCAGATATCCGTCTTGCAGCAGATGCAAAACTAATTGGTGGCCCAAACGGGGCAGGTATGACCCGCCCTCCTGTTCGATCGCCAAATAATCGCTATATTGCAATGACTCTTGGTGGTGATGAAAATGGCTTGCATAAAGCTTTGATCGACCTAAAAACCAAAGAACGGATAATAATGGTTAAAGGCGGTGCTATACCTGAGTTTAACTGGACACCAGATAGCAAGAACGTGATCTTCTATGTTGATGACTACATGAAAAACTACAACACTGAAACTAGAGCACTCACTGACCGCCCTATTATTTATTCGCATGGGATCTATCTGCTAAATGATGGAAACACTTTTATGGCTATCGATGAAAATGGATACCGACTGCACAAGTTTGATGGCTCTCTAATTAAAAAAATTAAAATTTACTCTGAAAGGGTTACAGAGTGGCACCATCTATCACCTGATAACAATTATTTATATGTTGATGATGTTGACCAAGCATATGTTTATGACTTAAGAAAAAATAGTGTGACATTCAAAACCACTGAAGAAGGAATTACAAACAGCAAATGCACAACCTTTAACCCTATCACTAATGACCTTATATATATTGGTGATTGGAATGAATATTTCTCACAAAACATATTTGATGAGTCTGCAGCTACACAAATGAAAATCAATCCGTTAGTTTCTGCGTGCTGGACACAAGTTATTAACTATACCCCAAAGAAGATATAGATATCGTTTAACTAACGAGATAAATAATGACTAATATTATGCAGAAGAGAAAGAATGAAACTAACAGCAAAAAGCCTGATACATTTTTGTTTTCCGGATATCTGGTCAATGGAAAACCAGAAGGTAAACTAAGTCCTGTACAGAACTCTTTAATTCTAGCTAAAGATCCCAAAGAGGTTAGCGCTGAAGATATAAAAAAAGGTAAAGCTCCATATTTAGCAACCGACAGCAAAGGAGCCTTAAACCACTTTAGCCAGGAGATAGCAAATGACTTTCGCCTGCGCCAACCTTTTAAATCTATTAAAAAACCAAAGCAATCAGAAACAAATGAGTTAACGGTTATTATCCCTCCTACCGATATTGTTTGCTTGCATGCTCTTCTAGAAAAAGACTGGCTGGATAAATTAAATAAAGCCATGCAACAAATAAAACTTAAATCAGGCAATAACTTTCCAACAGCAAAACTGCATAAGATAAGAAAATCGCAACTTCGCAAGCCACGCATAGATATGGCAAATGACGAGGTTGATAAAGAGTATAGGGACTGGTACAAAAAGCTAAGTGACACACAAGAAATTAATACTTATATATTGCCAAAAACCAGAGCGATTTTTTTCCTGTTCACAATGCAAATAATCGACACGAGTTCAACGGAACTAAAACTGCAAATACCAGGGCAAAGTAGACCTATTCAAGTGGATGTCAAACCAGCAGGAGAACTTCTTAATAAGACAGGAAACGCAAATTCTACAGCAACTTACATTGGCACATATACAGGAACAGACGCCAAGCTCCCCAAAGGAGTGTATAGTTTTACAGTTTCAAAACCTGTTATAAACTCCAATTCATGGAGTGAAAAAGTTGCTGGAAATAAAGATAAGAAAATAAAAGGTGATAACTCATACTCCCTAAGTGTTTACGTCGATTTTGAAATTCAAAATCATGCTGGTGAATTTAGCATTATAAATGCCGATCCAATTTCTATAGAAGAGTCGTTAATTAATCAGCACCCAAAGTATTATGCACATTTAACCCAGGCTGCATTACTACAAGCATACCCGGCACATGCTACTGAAGACAAAAAAAATAATACAACACCTACCCCATCCGGATTAAGAGGGATATATAACCAGTGGAATAACACCAAAAATACCATTGAGTTGGGACATAAGGCTTTAGGTTGTCAAGATAAATATGAGCTACTACAACTTTTATCAGGTGCGCTACATGAAAAATTCAGGGCAAGTGAACATAAAAAACTAGCTGAAGCCATAGATCTGTTTTTTGACATTACTGCAACATCAAAAGCCTGGAGCGGATTACGCCAATCTACCCTTGGTCTTTTTGAGAAAATAACAAAAAATGAAACCAAAAACTTTACGGTAGCTACGAAACAGATCTTTGCTACAAGCAAGAAAGAACTATACAAAGTTTCAAAAGAAGGGATAAAAAAAGAGTTCTTTTGTAAGACGGCCTGGACAAAAACAGATGACTATCTGGACACATTTGCAGGCAAACTTGGAATACCGCAAAAAGGCTTTTCATTTTTAGGTAAAGCATTATCTGTTGCAGATATTATCAATTCTGGCGTTTCAATAGCGAATGCATACGCTGATAGTTCCAAAGCAACAAGCGATCTTAAACTTGCGATAGAAGAACTATCAGAACTTTCACAACAATACCTGGATCTTGTTGGTGAAAAAAAACTGGTTTTTAAGACAGAACTACGAGCCGAATTCGACTTCGATAAAACAGATATTAAACCAGAATTTGAAGAACATCTGCGCAAAGAAATTCTTACGGTCCTACAACGCTATCCACAGAAGAAACTAACCCTTGAAGGACACACCGACTCAGTTGGAACAAAACAGTACAATGAAGACCTTTCCATACGACGCGCAAATGCAATTAAAGATTGGCTTACAGCCAATGGTATAGCAGAAGAACGTATTACAGCTAAAGGTCATGGAATGACCAAACCTGAAGCATCAAATGATACAAAGGAAGGAAGGAAGCGTAACCGCCGAGTAGTTGCCACAATAAAAACAGACCAATCGTATAGTGGGTCACCTTGTCGCACAGGCATTAACAACCTGGAAAGATTTAGAACTATATCCATTGAAAAGCAACTCAAAAGTGATGCCGCAATAGTTGAGTTAGGAGAGAAAATTTTAGACTTCACTCTAGCTATTCTTTCTGTCATTCCAGTCACTGCTCCCGCTGCTATAGCCGTTTCATTAGCCAAAGCAACAATAAAAACAGCCGCCGATGCCGATAAGTTCTTTACTGGTGGCGAGATTGCTAAACTTTTAAATGATGAAAAAATATATGGAGAGCTGGTTCTTGAGTCATTGGCCAACCAAACTTTGCTGAGGAAACTGCCTTTTAAAGATAACAAACTAGTACCTAATGAAGAGGCAACTGCCCATTTTAGGATTAGAGCCGAGGCTGTTGCCGGCCTTATGCGTCTGATTATAAGAGCAGCACTTTCAGTTGATAGCGATAGCACACTTGAAGATCGAATCAAAAAATATCAAATTGATGCCTACATCCAAAACTTCATTCTTAATGACAAATGGATATACCCGCTTAAAACTCCTCTTCCCCTTGGTATGGACGAATTCTGGCTATTTGCCACCAATATCCACAACCTGGACCATGACAAAGCTCGTGATGGTTTTGGTTTTGACAACGCATTTAGAATTTTAACTGCTACAACTGCAGTAGACTATGGTCTAAAGGACATGGAAACATTAATGCAGCGCATTAGCCCAAAACGAGCAATGTCTGAGTTTTCATGCATGATGTCCATGATAAACTACGACCTACCGGGTCACATAAAAACAGATTTTCAGAGCAAATTTCCTATACATTTTCTTGCATCTGAAAAAGTAAAAGAGCTGGCAAACCAATTTAATCCAAGCTTTTCTAATCTAAATAAGCGTAGTTATGAGTTTACCGGAGTCTATTTCCAACCATATGACCCAAAAAACAAATCTGATAAGAAAAAATGGTTTTCATTTGTACATACTGCAGCAGATACTGATAGAAACAATGCCTACAGCGTAAGAAGCTGCAATATGAGAGGCTACCGTTCAAAACTTAAAACCAATTTTTCTATCTCACCACTGGATCGCATAAAAATACTAGTTGTATTTAAAGAGCATAGCAATGATGTACTAAATGGACTTAGCAGAATTGCACCAGTCAGCATCCAACTTTTCCGTAGAGATGGTTATGATGCCGTAGGACCAGTTTATAAAGCTCTGGCACGCCCATTGACCATGGATGACCTTAACGACACACCCAACTTAACCAAAGAACAAAAGCAAAAGCTAGTAGGCAAATACGGGTGTATAGTA
Source organism: Gammaproteobacteria bacterium (assembly GCA_033852135.1). GTDB lineage: Bacteria > Pseudomonadota > Gammaproteobacteria > QZLD01 > QZLD01 > QZLE01. The sequence goes on from JAWSVB010000003.1 coordinate 5,766, forward strand.
ACTCCATTTTTCCAGTTGGGTAGAGCAACGTTTCACGGCACTAAACCTTTGGCATCATCAATATCATTTTGGTTTGATAAAGATGCAGACGAATACTATCGAGATGGTGGCCTTTCTAGAATGCGCTATGGTTTTGAATGTGTTGTGGGTAATAATGACGATACAAAAATTGATATCCCATTAACCTCAAAGAGCTACTGGAATAATTATAAAGATATTCCAGCCCATGAGGTATCGGATGAGTATATTGTAGACTTTGATATCAAGAAAAAACCTGAAGAGGAAATGTTCTTAATCGAGAGTTTCTTGAAAAGTAATAGTAATAATGTCCAGCGCACCCAGCTATTTGATGGAAGAATTAAAGGCGCATCATGGATAAGGCTCGATGGACTTAGAGACCCAAAAGCACCTTATACTTCATATATATTAAATAACAATACACAGTCATACTATGCAAAAAAAGGTATTAACCTAAAAAGGTACTCAAACCATCTCAAAATAGATAATTTTGACTGGAAAGTATCCGTAGAATTCGTATTTTTTATTATTTGTACCAAATTAAATATTAAAGACTATGAAAAAGCCAAAACAGGATACAAAAATATATCCGGAAATATTCAGCTTTTTGAAGATGGAGATACGACTGATTCAAATCTTAACGGGCCAAAATTGGGACTTAATTTCAATTACATTGGTGAAATTTCAAAAGGCAAAGGAACGTCATTTACATCTGAAGTTTCAGATGAGAATCTTATACCGGTTATAGAAAAGCTGAAAAGTGAAGTCAGCAGCAAATCCGATTTTCTAAAATTATTTAACTATTATACAGCTGGCCACAATGGGCGCATTAATAGCATGTCTGATTACTACATATTTGCAGCTCACTCAAAAATGGATTACACATCTCCACTCGGAATGGAGGTTGATAGCATCCGTCCATTTGGTGATGGGAAAATAGATAGCGATGGTAATCCGGATGATGATTACTTTGAGTACGGTTTTAAAAACCTAACAACTTTTAGTGAATCAGGTAAAAAGCTGGATGGTGAACTACTAAAAGGGCAATACTACTTTAGCGCTCCAAAACACTTTGACTCAGGAGTTCCTTGGATTGAGGACAGCACTATACTAACAGTAGGTAAAAGCATGCCAAAAGAGCGCATGAAAAAATGGCTTGAAAATGAATCGACAGCAACAAAGATATCCAAAAAAGATGTCAGTAAGAAAAATGCTGGTCAGCAATAAATATTGCTTTAAATTGGAATAGTATATGAGCGAATACAAACGCCAAACAGAACAATCACACAACATAAACCTTCCATCAAAGGTTGTGTTATGTCATTGGAGAAAGAATATTGCCGCTACTGGTGAGATAGTTAATTACAACATACTTACTGAATTTATCAGTGATAACTCGCCTATAAAGATTTCTATATCTGATGATAGCGGCAATGAAGTTTTTAAAGTCGAAAAAAACATAAAAGATAACAGCTATACAGGGTCATTTGAAATACCTGAAACAGAATCCTCAACACTAACCATATCAATAAAAATTCCTGATTATGGCCTACAGGCAACATCTAAACCTTTGAAGATTGTACAAAGCCCAGTGATCTCAGAATTAAAATGGAGCGAAGATAAAATCACTCTTAAATTACCTAAGAAAAAAGCAGAATCTGAGCCGGATAATGAAGAACCGGAAGCTAAAACAAAAGTAACTCTTTCCGCCAAAACTAAGAACATCCCCAATAAGAGCCAAGCTCATATAACAATCTCAACAGCAGAAGAGTTAACAAGTGAAAATACGGTGACGACAATCCCTGTCAAAATTGAGGATGATTCGATAACCTCGGAATGGGAGTTTGATAAAGAAACTATTCGCCCTTATCTTCCTGAATCTGAAAACAAATACCCATGCACAGAAGATAAAAACACTTTTGCTACTTTATATTTTTTCATCACCTATAAGTCACAACAACTTACATCCCCGCTTCTAACCATCGATCAAGAGCTTACGTATATCAAATTCACAGTATGCGACGATATAAAAGATGAAAAGTTAGAGAATATAGCGTTTGAAATTGTACTGCCTGATGGAACTATTCACTCTGCAAAAACTGATACCAATGGTGAAATTGAAGTTAAGCATATAGAACCAGGAACATGCACCATAAAGACAGATATTACTGATAAAACAATTAACAACTTATATTGTTATATCGGTTTAGGAACGCAAGCTTTGCAAGAACTCCCTAAAGAAGATCAGGATCAAAATAAAAAAGAAGAAAGCAACAATGTGGAAAGTAATAACTCTGACAATACTGGCTCCACAAATGGACCAGACAAGTCAAAAACTTTTGCGTTTATTGAAGAGTATAAAGTTGAAACAGGGGATACTCTAGAATCTATTGCTGAGTCATTTAACCTTACCAAAGATGCCATAACTAAGTTCAACTGGAATACAACAGACCAAGAAGAGATTAACAAGTGCATATATAGATATGTTGGCAGTAACCTACTTGATGATAGCAATAACTTAGTATTTAGAAGCAAAGATAACCCAGGAATTATATTTATTCCGCAAAAGTTAGAGCTTACAGATTTCATAACTAATGATTTTTATATCATCAGACTATCACTTATAGAAGAAAGCGCAGATTTAATCATTCCTGTACAAATGAATCTAGACGGAGATGATGAAGTAAAAGATGAATTAAAAATCATATCTGAAGATGGTTCATTTGAAAAAATAATACGAGAAGATGACAAAGAAAATGCGTCTAAAGATATGGAGAACGAACTACTATTCTTTAATTTCGGCACGTTACCTGATAACAAATATAAAGTTCAATTTAAAGCAAATAATGAATGGTTCGATTTAATTGCTGACCTTAATACCAAAGAATCAGATCCATTTGTTGGAGGAAACTCTTTTATTGCTAAACCTACGGAGCTTATAAAACAAGAGCCAGATAAAGAAGAACTTGATGATAAAGAGTTAGGAGATGAGTTCGATGAAGATGAG
>JAWSVB010000004.1:0-285540 GCA_033852135.1 Gammaproteobacteria bacterium
TGAGTTCGATGAAGATGAGTTAAATTATAACCAATCACAGGACTAGTTATAAGGTTTATATTAACACCAAGGCACTAAGTTTATGGCAGCAAATTATCAGCGTAAAAGTAAACAGCAATTATCCATTCCTATAACAAATTCTGTTAGAGCCAGATGTGGTATCGAAGGATGCAAATGTAAAATTATTAAAAAACGTAATGGATCTATTTCCAAAAGTGATGGTTCTATTTTCAAGAGCAGCATGTATTTGCTAATTGCACCTATCGAATCTGATTCTGAAAAAAAAGAGGTATCTAATAAAACGAAATTTTTTCTATGGGGGGTAAATAACCGAGGTTTGCTAAAACCAATAAATAAGTTAGAAATTAACAGCTTTCATATAAATGACTCAGGAATGGCAAGAGGAACTCTAGATAATCATGTATTCTATAGCTTACAAAAATATGCTGTTTATATTATTGTTCATTTTGATATTAATTTTGCTATAAAGTGCGGGGACTTGATAAATAAAGGCACTATTAACCCCTATGAATCATTTGGCGAACCTCAAATATTATCTCTCCAAAAAAAGGGAGCGCGCCACGAATTCAAGATTGAAGGCCATGATAAAGGATACATTACAGCAAATGAAACAGCGCATAAGTTTCTAAAAGAAGAAGGTCTAGCTGTAGGACACAAAAACTATGGTTACCAAGTGTTATATGAAAATATGCCAAATGCTAACTGTCAGTGGGTTAAGGATCAGATTTTTAAACTTCAAATACACTTAGGGCATATGAGATATCCTATCGGTGGGGTTTTTCATCCATATTTTCCATATGAAAGAGGAAAATCTGAATCAGGTATATTTAGCAAAAGGATATACAACTGCGTACTTGCTTTTTCAAGAGATGCAAAACAAGGCGCTGGAATAAAATTTGAAAATCACCATGAAATTTTTCAGGACGTATTTACTGTTGATAATAATGAAACGTTTGATTTCATAAGCGGCAAAAGTCCTACATGTATTAAGCTTAAACAAGATATAAAACCACAAAAGATGTTTGGCGAAGAAAACTTAGACCATAAAACATTAGATTCTGGTTTCACTAATACCTTTACCCAAATAAAAAAAGGCGATACGCCTAACCCAAATAATAATATAACTATAGACAAAAAAAATAAGAGAAAACCTTTTGTATTTATTGACTATGAAATTGGTCACTCAATAATAGAATGGATATTCAAAGGCTATAGGAAAGCTGGGCATATTCTTATTAGCATAGGCGACAGTAAAGCTAGTACCAAGCATAAGTTTTGGTTGCGCGATGATTTTGCTATTACATATAAACAGTGGAATAAAGCGGTACAAGACCTTGGTTATAGTAAAGGTCTTGCTCCAGGTTGGTCATATCGAGATATAGAATATAGTTTGCAACGCAAAAGATCAGGAGCAGTCGCAAAATCTAGTCATAAAACAGGGCTAGCAATCGATCTTGCTGTCAGACACTACACAGAATCTGCAGATAAAGATATAAAATATCAGTTAGAAGAAATAGAAGGTTTGCGCCCTAAATTTAGACTATTTGCAAAAATATCTGAAGATAACATTAGAAATGATATCAAAAATGACAATATTAATATCATTAGCAGTTTAAAAAAACGATTGAAAAAACAATCAGATAAAAATCTTCCATTCTATCCAGAAGCTATCTCACAATGGAAGTATGATTCAAGAAGTAAAAGCGGTGGTAATAGCCGTAACCTCATAGGTAATAATACTTATCTAGATTTATCTCTGACTGCGGCAGCCCATGGTATAGGGAGAATTTCTGTTCTAAGGAAGTGGGTTCAGCATGTAAATCATAAAAGCAATTTTTCTAAACTGACAAAAAGCCTTAATGATCATAAAGCAATTCTAACTAGAAACTCTAAACCATATGAGGCCCTTGTAAAGTTCATTAATTCTAACGAATCTAAAAAACGCAAAAAAGTTACCAAAAAGCTAACTATTGATAAGATTGCTAGATCAACTGCAAGGTGCTATATATGCGGTCAAACCATCAAGAAAAACGAAGCTATAATGGCATCATCAAAAAAATGGATTAATTCTCATATTGCTTGCTATCAGCATGAAAATAAAAAAATGAAAATGCATGAAAATAACATGCAATTACATTCATTTTCTGCCTTAGCACCATCGGCAGCAAACCTTGAAATAAATCTTTCTACAGTAACAGCAAATTCTATCGACATGCTTATCGAATGGGGAAAGGCGATTTCCAGATTAAAAAAGAAAAGATCTACTAAACCAACACCAGATGCTTTGTTATCAATAAATGAGTTAAGGATAATAAATGGTTCAGCACTAAGTAGTAATAGCATACTATCTGAAACCAATTATCTGGTAACATATCAATCAAAAAATAATGAATACATTACTAAAATTATTAGCGGTAAAAATATATATACCGAGATGATGCTAGTAACTTCAAGAAACTTTAGTACTAGCAACTTGCGCAAGTTATGGAAATGCAAGATTTCTCCACTATTAGATATGGCTGCAGATAAAAGCCAGCCAATAACTCTTGATTTTTGCGGCGCTATTACGCTTAAAGCAATGGGAAAAGCCTCAAACATGGAATGGTGGCACTACCAATATGATGATGTTCTTTATAAAAATGGAAGAAGAATCCCTTGGCATAGACTGATGGAAGAAATCGGCTGGACAAAAGAAGGGCTTAGATATATTGGATATAGAGTATAATACCCCAAAATCTAATCTGGCAGCTACCGACATTACAAAACTGTACTGTCAGATTAGGTTCGAGCCAACTCCATGAAAGCAAAACACCTAATCTCTACCGACCACACTCCCAACTTCTTGCTTTAGCTTTTCAAACTCAGGCTCAATCTGCTGCAGCAAAACTTCAAGCTCTTCAACTTGACTACTCTTTGCTGCGCTTTCCACTTTAGCAAATAGACCACCTAGAGCCTCTCCTCCTATTGCAACGACAGCACCTTTCATTTTATGAGCTTTATCTGAAATTTCATTTAAGTCGTTTTCAATCAAAAAAGAATCAAGTTTTTGCACCTGCAGCTCTGCATCTTGTATATAGCGAGTAAGCACAGTTTTTACTAATTCAAAGTCATCATCTAAATTTTCATTTAACTTCTCAATGTTCAAAACTATTTTTTCAGATTGTTTATTATCTGGTTCCGTGCGAGGTTCTACCTCAGATAGTTCTTGCTCACTGACAAACCACTTTTTATCTTCTGGTAGCCATTTGTTTATTATTTCAATTAGATCTTTTTTTTCTATTGGTTTAGCTAAGTAATCATCCATACCTGCTTTAATACAGCGATCTCGGTCACCCTGCATAGCGTTAGCTGTTAATGCGACTATCGGTACATCTTTATTCGTTATATGTTTTAGAGTGCGAATTATTTTTGTTGCCGCATACCCATCCACCACGGGCATTTGACAATCCATCAGCACTATATCGTATTCATATTTTTCTAAAGCTTTTATTGCCTCTTCCCCATTCATTACTACATCGGCAACCACCCCTTTTTTCTTCAAAATGCTTAGCACTACTTGCTGGTTTGTTATGTTGTCTTCAGCCATTAATATTTTTATATCGCTACGTTTTATCTCTCTTATCATATGGCGCGTTACTATTGTTTTTTCTGACCTCCACTCTTTATCACTTAAAAGAACAGACAGGCAATCAAATAGATCTGAACTTCTTATTGGTTTAGTTAAATAAGCATCAAAACCAACCTTAGTGAATCTTTGCGCATCTCCCCTTTGCCCAATCGATGGCATAATGACTAAGTGGAGATCTTGAATTTTTTTATCTTCTCGTATTTTTTTACCGAGTATCTCTCCTGACATCTCAGGCATACGCAAATCGATGACTGCGACTTTATATGGGTCTTTATCTTCTTGTGCTTTATGCAGCATCTCTAAAGCTTGCTTTGCATTTTCAGCCTGCTCAGGCCTTGCTCCCCATGCATCTAATTGAGTATGCAATATATACCTATTGGTAGCATTATCATCGATAATCAATACTCTCGCATCAAGTAACTTTGCATTATCTAATAATATCTTTTCGGTGCTTTTCTGTTTTTTAAATTTAATACTTAGTGCAAATTCAGAACCTTTTCCCTCTGTGCTATTAACCTCAATTTTACCATGCATTAATTCAATTAATTGTTTTGAGATCGCTAGGCCAAGCCCAGTTCCACCGTATTTTCTGGTTACAGAACTATCCACTTGAGAGAACTGTTTAAATAACTTTTCTTGTTTTTCCTTCGGAATACCAATCCCTGTATCTTTTACTGTAATTTTAACTTCAGCCTCTTCTGCTGTTTCTTTGATTGAAGTTACCCATACTGAGACCTCTCCTTCATCTGTAAATTTAATTGCATTACCAACTAAATTAATAAGAATTTGACGCAGCCTACCAGGGTCTCCCTTTAAATAAGTTGGGGTTTCAGGAGAAGCTGCACAAATTAATTCTATTGATTTTTCATGTGCTTTATATGCCATTAAGTCAGAAAAATCATCCAGAAGCGCGCGCAGATCAAAATCTATTTCATCAATATGGAATTTTCCAGCTTCAATTTTGGAGTAGTCTAAAATATCATTAATTAAATCTAACAACCTTTTACCGCTATTACCTATGGTCTCAGCAAAGCTCCTTTGATCGCTATTTAACTCAGTATCTAATAACAACATAGTCATGCCGATAACTCCATTCATAGGGGTGCGTATCTCATGTGACATATTTGCTAGAAATTCACTTTTGGCTTTATTTGCCTGCTCAGCTTTTTCAGCCATCGACTTATTTTTTTCAGCTGCTTTTTCTAATTGAGTATTACTATATTTTAATGTCAACTCGTACTGTTTACGCTCTGTAATATCTGAATAAACACTTATTAAAGCAACCACTTTACCATGCTCATCTTTGACAGAATTTGTCTTTAAATGAACTGGAAATGTCCTTCCATCCTTGTATTCCGCATCCAGTTCGACATCACAACTTCCGCCTTTAGTGGTAATACTAAACACTTCTTTTGCCGCCTTTTTATCTATAAACAACTGAAATACATCTAAAAACTGTAATTCACCTTGCTTATACCCAAACATTTTAGAAAAATTTTCATTTTGATATAAATGATGTCCATCAGCAGCAGCAATTGCAATGGCATCAGTAGAGACATCAATTGCATTTTTAATCATTGTTAGCTCATGAGTTACCTTTTGCTGCGCCTTTAAGTTCTGCTCTAGCTCTGAGCGCACACTTTTTTCATTTCTTCTTAATTCATTTATATCCTGTTTTATAACACTAAGAGTCTCTTTCATTGAATACAGAGGGTTATTAGGTTTTATTGCATAGCCACTAACGAGGTTATCTTTCTCCTCCCATAGCAACTCCCCCATCAAAGTATTTATTTCATCTATATCCGTCTGGCTTATCGAATATATTCTATCTTCACTTGAGAACACATTATTTAAGTAAAATGAATTTATCTGTCGAAAAGCTTCTTCAACGGATTCAACAAATTTATATTTGCGATTCGCAATCACACCTAACAGTGTCAAAGCAGATTTGGTAAAAACACTTGCTCCAGCTATAAAAGTTAGCTTAGGTATACAGTTATGTTTTTTATCAATTTCATTTAATGCCTTGGCATATTTTTTTCTTAAGGTATATGGCATTTTCATATCTTGACTAAATTTGGCAACACGAAAATACCCTTTATTACTCAACAATCCCTGGCTATATATTTTGTCAAAAATATCAATCATCTTTTCTATATCAGCAGAGTTAATCTCCCCTGTTAAAGATGAATACAGCACTCTTCCAGCAATAACCCCATTTTTATAACAAAACCCAGTTTCTGGGTTATTAAACTCCCACTCTGGCTTGAATATTACATTTTTTAAACTCACAGTTTCTGTATCAAATGAGTTATGCTTTTCACCCAATATATCTAGGGCTTTAGATATACCTTGGCTATAACTGCCTACTAAAGAAAAAGCTATTGAGGTTTTATGTGTTTTAAAACCAGCTTTAACAATTGCCCGCATCCAAAATGGAGCATTACTTAATATAAACCCTATACACTCTTTCTCATGGCTTTGTAGATAATCTTTTTGTATCTTAAGCTCTTTTGTTGGAGTGATTCCTGACAGGTTTGATAGGTCTCGCACTTCCACATATGGAAACACCACACCTGATTTTATTGCAAAAGCTTCAAGTAACTCATAATACCGAACCATATTTGCTTGTAACATGGTCCCTTTGGAGTGAACATATATAATTGACTTGCCGATCTTTTTTACATTAAAAGTATAATTTTCATCAATTTTTACATTGATAAATTCTTCTAGTTCCAATACTGGAAGTGAAGTAAAATTGCATAAATACTCTTTTCTTCCTTCAACAAATTCACCTGGACTATCTTTATAATCGTTCATTGATATCCAAAATCTCCTAATTCTGCTTCCAGCATATCCATTTACGCAACATCATAAGTAATTGTAGTTCAGTTCCTCCACAGTAACTCTCTAATTTAAAATAATATTATTTTTTGCGACATGTTTCATACCATAAAAAGCATATAGTTATTATCTAATTCAACTGGTACTGTTTTTTCTCTATCACCTTCTATAATTATTAGGGTCAGGTTAATAAATATGAGTAGCTAAGGTTTAAAGCATGGGAAATTTTTTTGATATTGATTATGAACAAGAATACTTAATTGATTTTCTGGAAGATATAACCGAGAAGATAATTGATATTGAACAAATTGTTTATAAATTAAATAACTGCTCTAGCACAGATGCATCATTAGTAACTTTAATTGGTACTATTAACACCCTTAAAAGCAATGCTAATGAGACTCAAATAATCCCATTAGCAAGTTCCTTAGATTCCCTTGAAAATATTCTTTCCTTATTTGCCAAACAAGAGTTCCAACTTCCTGACAACTTTTCCGCATTTATTTTAGCTATTTTCGAAATTGCCCGAGAAATGTCGGAACAAGCTGCAGAGATGCAAAAAGTAGACTTTGACCTTTTTTCCAAAATTCAAAATTCACTTCAGCCATTAAGTCAATGCGATACTAAAAGCCTTGCAGAAACCATATCTCTCTCAGCAGCTCTGCTTTCAAGTGAAGAAGACTCTGAAGATGAAGCCTCTGATAACAGCATTGATCTTTTTGAAGATGAAAACGATAGTTCTAATTTAGGGGATGTTGAATTATTTAGTAATGATGACACTACATTAACCGCTGATGTCGAATTATTCGACACAACTACACCAGTTGATAAAACTGCTAGCAACACTGCACACTTAAATGAAAATAATATTTATATTACATCCCAAGGAACACAGTTTTTCACCCCTATACACAACAAGCGCAGCATAGAAGACCTGCAAGCTTTCAGGTTACTTGCAGACGAGGCATCTACAGAGAATCACCTTAAGATAACCACAATCCTCAACCTTGCTCGATTCATGAATGCTGCCGCTAATAACATGGTTGACGCCAGTCAACTTGAAGCAGCGGTATACTTAACTGAAATTAGACCTGTATGCCCAAGAAAGTGTGCACAACAGCTTGCTAATATGACAGTTGTTCCTACAGCTCCTGGCTGGGAGCTTGCATCTAGCATCGTTGTCTTTCAAGATTTAAAAAACCCTGACCTTAAAGGCACTGACAAAAGCCTTGGCACCCAAATTTTTAATGGTGCACAAATCATTGGTATTTGTTTTACATTCTACAACATTGCCAAAGGCAACCATGACCCAGAAACAATCTTGCAAGCTAAAAAAGATATTGTCCAAATGAGGGATAGGTTTTCACCTTTTTGGATTAAAACTTTTCTTAAGCTTGTTGATAAAGTTATTAAGCATCTTGAGCTTTACAACAACCAAGATGCAACAGATATACCTTCAAAGAAAATCCTCTGCATTGATGATGATGAAATAACTCTTATGGTTTTTGAACATATGTTAACAAAAGCCGGACATACTCCAATCACTGTTGATAACTATGATGATGCACTTAAAATGATCGAAATATCCCCTCCAGATTTAATTCTGCTCGACCTTAATATGCCAGGCAAGGGTGGGTATTGGATGCTCGAAGAACAAAAAAGCAACAAACTACTACAAAATATTCCTATTGCAATTATCTCCGGCAGTAAAGATGATTATGGCATTCATGAAGAAGAAGTTGTCGGAATTTATGAAAAGCCAATCAGTAAAAATACAATGCTCAATATTATTAATAAGGCATTTAGCTAACAACTATACTAACTGAACGATTCCAAGTTAAGTTAATTATTAACTGCCTATCTTGTGTATAAAACAATGGCCACAAGGCTATCTTTTTAATATATTCTTTTCTCTCAATGTTTGAAACTCTATAAACTTTTGATACAAATTATCTGCTGCTATGCATTTACCTTCTCGCCGCATAATTTCAATTACCACTTCAACAGTACATAGCCCATCATCTTTTTGATTACGCCTAAGTAGATACTCTGACCTTTTAGCACCAGTTAATCTAACACTTCGAAATTTTTTGAGGTATGGACTGCGGTTATAGATCTTTCTCGCTTCCTGCCACGTCCCGTCCAGCAATATATAGTTATCGACTGAACCATATATTTCATAGTCTGCGCACTCATCAGATGGATAAATAAGAACTGATTCACTTGGAGATGGCAACAACTCTTCTACCCTTTCTGCCTCAGTCCTTTGCCACACCACTCTTTTTGAGCAACACTCTTCGCTAGACAACAACAATGAAGATGTTGAATCTTGTCGCAAAAGCTCCCTTTCATGGCTTAATAGATAAAACATTTTTCCTCAAAATCACATAGTTATAATAAATTGCACAAATATGCACAGTTAACATCAACAATGACAACTGACTCACATTTAACTTTAAACCTGCTCTCGGAGATAAGATACTGATTTCATTAACTTGCTGCAACGCAGCTACTGCGTCGCACAACACAACTCTTTGTTTTTAAACGATTTTGCATTTGACTCTTCCAAATCCAAGTGCTAAAAATTAAGACACGAGCTCAAGAATATATAATAAAAAATATGGAGGAGCTTGCTAGGGGAAACAGCTATCTAGAAGGTAAAAACACCTTTCTCGGTAGCTGTTTTTTTATCCACAATATTAATTTGCTACGGCAATACATTTGCATAACTCATTAATGCCATTTAGCACCCTCATTGTTGGACGTAAAAGTATATCAAAATCAATCCTGCAAATTGCACCATTCTTTAGTGCCGAAATTTGCTTCCATGGTTTTATAAGGTTTGATAGTTCCGAGCTAAAGCCCTTATCTTTAGTGCTCAAAACGATAATATCTGGATCTCTATTCAGCAATGATTCAACACTAACTACAGGTGATAACTGCGATAGGTCATTATATACATTCACAGCACCACAATGCTGTATTAGTTCATCCACTACATGTGTACCACCAATTGTACGCAGAGGTAATCCCCAAATCTGTATAAATAACTTTTTTTCTGGTTCAATTTTTTCCATTTTTACTTTGGATAAATCACGTCTAAACTTCTGCGCTAACTCAACTGCCATATCATCTTTTCCAGTTAGCTCTCCCAGACGCAATAAGCTAGATGGAATATCATCTAAGTTTTTAGATCCACTCAAATAAATTGGTATTTGCAAAACTTTTAACCGTTGAATTAAAGACTGCGATGTCCCACTTCCCCATGCCACAATAAGATCTGGTTTAAGCGCAATAAGATCTTCAATATTTATTGTAAGAGAATCGCCAATGCGCGGAATCTTTTTTGCAGCAGGTGGATAATCAGCATATTCAACAGTTGCCACTATCTTATCCCCTAGCCCCAATGAGAATAGCAATTCAGTTACATGCGGTGCCAACGCAACTATCCTTTCAGCAGTTTTAGGAATCGATACAGCGTTACCCATATCATCTGTGACAGTGATAGATTTGGCAGAAGCTAATGGAGTGAAAATCATTGCGAAGATAAAGATCAATGGGGTCAGAGCTTTTGATTTTCTTTTCCATTGTATAATACCAACATAATGAAATAGAGCTAAATGAATATACTTATAATTATGAATAATCAAAGACCCTGCACCCATTGATTTCCAACCTAAAATTTGACATAAAATCACCTACCCAGCATGAGAAATCAAAGAATACCTCAAACCATCAGCACTTTTTTCAATCTTAATTTTAGTTATCGATGCAAAAGGAACTTCAATGCGGAAAATATTATTTAGCGGAACACCTAACGCAATATTTAGAATGGACCTTATTACAGCGCCATGCCCTACCAATAAAATCTTCTTCCCCAAATTACCTGCAATAACACCCTGAAAGCCTTGCTGCACTCGCTCGCAAAAAGCAAAAATATTTTCACTATTTGGCACTGGGTGCTTAACAGGATCCTCGAAGAATTTTTTAACTGCTCCTGGAGTTACCTCTTCCACCTCTGCGTAGGTTTTTCCCTGCCAATCACCAAATGAGATCTCTTTAAACTCATCAACCACATGCAAAGGAGTTGTAGTTTCAAGAGCTAATCTTTTGGCAAATTCACTGCACCTTTTTAAAGGGGATGTGTAAATCGCATCCCAATTACCTTTTGCAGTGGTAGCAGTTTGCATCTGCTGCCAGCCAAGCTCAGAGAGAGGGTGATCAAGATACCCTCGAAAGCGAGTCCCACCCTGTGGCTCGCCATGGCGTATCATATCAATATAGACTACGTTGGAGTCCATCTACTTCTTTTTATAAAGCAAATCCCATACACCATGTCCAAGATCTATGCCACGTCTCTCAAACTTAGTTTCTGGTCTGTGCTCTGGTCGAGGAGAATAATTACCAGCACCATGCGGATTCTCAAAGCGTTCATCAGCTTCAAGCACTTCCAACATATGTTCTGCATAATTTTCCCAGTCAGTAGCCATATGTAAAAAGCCACCTTTCTCCAATTTGGTATAGATTCGATTTACCCATGGAGGCTGTACAATGCGGCGTTTATGGTGGCGTTTTTTCGGCCATGGATCTGGGAAAAACAACTGAACCCCATGCAAAAACCCATCAGGAATATTGTTCTGCAGTACTTCTATCGCATCACCTTCCATGATCCTAACATTAGTTAAATTTCCTTGTTCAACAAGATTTAACAGATGACCAATACCGGGGCGATGTACTTCAATTCCGATAAAATCTTTTTCAGGTGCTGCTGCAGCCATTTTCGCCAATGAAGCTCCATTGCCAAAACCGATCTCAAACACCACCTTCGCATCTCTGCCAAAGATCTCTTGTTTATTAAAAGTTTCAGAAGGCCCTGGCTGTAGACTATGCTTCTCATAGTGATTATCTAGAGCATCTCTCTGGGCAGCAGTTGCACGCCCAACTCGCCTGACAAAGCTTTTAATTGTTTTTCTAGGCATTTCGCCCTGGGCTGTATCTTTAACAGCTAGATCTTCAGCAATCTTCTCTTGGGTGATCTGTTCGCTACACTTCTCTTTCACAACTAGTTTTTCCACTACTGATTCTTTCAAAACTCTTTCCTATAGGGACCATGGCCTAGATATAGACCATGACCTAGATAAAGACAGGACCTAGAAAAAAGTGCCGTCAACAGGTGAAGATGCGCTAGCAAAACGTTTACGCGGAATACGTCCTGCTAAAAATGCTTCACGCCCTGCCTCAATCGCTTTTTTCATTGCTGATGCCATAAGTATAGGGTCTTGCGCACCTGCAATAGCAGTATTCATCAATACACCATCACAGCCTAATTCCATTGCAATAGCAGCATCAGAAGCAGTGCCAACACCGGCATCGACAATAACCGGTACATTTGCGTTCTCAATAATTGTGCGAATATTATATGGATTACGGATACCGAGGCCCGAACCAATTGGAGCAGCTAAAGGCATTACAGCAACACAACCCATATCTTCAAACTGCTTCGCTATTATTGGGTCATCATTGGTATATACCATAATCTCGAAACCCTCTTTGATAAGAACTTCAGCAGCTTTAATAGTATCAATCACATTTGGGAAAAGAGTCTTTTGGTCCCCTAATACCTCAAGCTTAACCAAAGTATGATCATCAAGTAATTCACGTGCTAGACGACAGGTTCTAATTGCATCTTCTGCATTGAAGCAACCAGCAGTATTCGGTAAGAAAGTGTATTTATCTGGTGACAAATAATCTAGAAGATTTGGCTCATCATTATTTTGACCCATATTAGTTCTTCTGATAGCGACCGTTATCATTTCTGATTCAGACTCTTCAATAGCCAATTTGGTCTCATTAAAATCTTTGTATTTTCCAGTTCCAACCATCAAACGAGAACTGTATTCTTTTCCAGCAATTACCAATTTTTTATCTATCATCTTCTTTCACCGTTGTTTATTAACTAATGCTGTTCAAACTGTGTTAATGGTGGGCAGTGCCCATCCTACGTATCTTAAAAAATCTTTAGTTTGCGCCTTGCTACACTATTAAATTATTAAAGCGTAATGAGCGCGGCTTAGTCGCGGCGTAACCAGCTTAAAAAGATGTTGAGCTTACGAATAGTAAGTGACTCATTTTTTAACTGGTTGCAATAAAGAATAAGCAAGCTCAATCGCTTTAACCGCCGCCCACTGCATGAACCACTTCAACTACATCACCTTCGCTTAACTGATAATCAGGATGCTGCCTTTTAGGGATAATCTCGCGATTAACCTCAACCGCATATCTCTTCCCTTCTAAACTCATCTCTTCAATTAAAGCCTGCAGTTTAATTTCCTGCGCATACTCTTTTTCATCGCCATTTACAGAAATCTTCATCAATTTGACTCACTTTTCATTGATTAAGCTGCGCATTCTACAGTATTTTTTAAATTACCCCAAAAGAACCATTTCACTCAGACTTTGCCAATAAATAGTCCAACCATCTTACCGGTAAAATTCGCTTTAAAAATCCAAATAGATAAGTTGGAAAGCACACATAATAACGCGCCTTTGGCTTTTTACTTTCTAGAGCATGGATCAGCCTTTTGACCACAGCCTCAGGTGGTAAAGTAAACGGGGTGCTTGATTTTGCACTCTCTAGCCTCTTCTTGGTGGCAAGATAATCATCCTTATAATGACTTTTTTCTACATCAATTGTTTGCATAAAGTTTTTAGCAGCATTATCTCGAAATTTTGATGTAATCGGTCCTGGCTCTATCAACACCGGAAAAATATTACTTCCCATTAACTCAAGGCGCATCGCATCACACAACCCCTCCATTGCATATTTGCTCGCCATATAAGCCCCACGATGTTTAAATGCCACAAAACCTAGTATAGAGCTATTGTATACAATCCGACCATGCCCCTGCTTATGCATCACCGGTAAAATCATATTTGTAAGCTCCTGAGCTCCAAATATATTAGTCTCAAATTGTCGCCTAAACGCATCACGATTAATATCTTCTACAGCACCAGCTTGACCATAACCGGCATTATTAAATAGAAAATCTAAAGTACCACAGGTTTTTTCAAGAACTTCTTTTACAGCTAGTCTGATAGATTCACTACTATCAACATCTAATAATAATGATTCAAACCCTTCACTATGCAGCCTATTAACATCTTCTTCTTTTCTAGCGCTTGCAAAGACCCTATACCCTCTATCTTTAAGCATTTTTGCAGCACAATATCCTATCCCACTAGAACACCCTGTGATTAAAATAGACTTTTGCATCATTTATTTATCTTCCATTTTTTAAACTGCACCGCTTTTTCCAATTAAAAAACAGTTCAACTATTGCGATTTTAGCTAAAAATCAATAATATATGCTGTTTTTCAATTACCGGATATCTATTATGCCAATTTATGAATACGAATGCGAAAAGTGCGGACATAGATTGGAAGCTATTCAAAAATTCAGTGATGCGCCTTTGGCTGATTGTCCTGAATGTAATGAATCCGCTTTAAAAAAACTTGTCTCATCAGCTGCTTTTAAACTTAAAGGTGGCGGCTGGTATGAAACTGATTTCAAAAATAAGAGCAGTTGCTCTACAAGCAGTAAGAGCCAACCAGCTGCATGTTCTGGCTGCCCTAACGCTGCAGACTAATAAACCACTGGTTTATACACTAATAAAAGTTAATCAAACAGCTGCATTGGTATATAATGCAGCTGTTTTCGTAAGGTGTCTTAATAAGTTCGCCTTTCTATTTAACAATAACTAATTTATAACGGAAAATTGCTATGCGCAGTCATTATTGCGGTAACGTCGACGAAACTTTAATTGGCCAAGAGGTCGAACTTTGCGGTTGGGTAAATAAACGCCGAGACCATGGTGGAGTAATCTTTATTGAACTTCGTGACAGAGAAGGGATTGTTCAGGTTGTTTACGATCCTGATATTGAAGATGCTTTTGCTACTGCAGAAACAGTTAGAAATGAGTTCGTCCTTAAGGTTACTGGCATTGTAAGAGGTCGCCCTGAAGGGATGACAAACGCTAATGTCAAAACTGGAAAAATTGAGATCCTAGGCAAAAAACTTGAGATTATCAACAAATCTGTAACGCCTCCGTTCCAACTTGATGAAGATGTAAATGATGATATCCGTCTAAAGTATCGCTATATTGACCTGCGTCGTCCTGAGATGCTAGAGCGTATGAGATTACGCTCTAAGATATCCAATATTCTTAGAAACTTTATGGAAGACAATGGATTTCTTGATATTGAAACACCAATGTTAACCAAGGCTACACCTGAAGGTGCACGCGACTACCTTGTTCCTAGCAGAACACATGAAGGCAGTTTCTTTGCTCTTCCTCAATCTCCGCAAATTTTCAAACAGCTTCTAATGATGTCAGGAATGGATCGTTACTACCAGATAGTGCGCTGTTTCCGTGATGAGGATCTTCGTGCTGATAGACAGCCTGAATTTACCCAGCTTGATGTTGAAACTACATTCTTAGATGAACACCAAATCATGGGAATGATGGAAGAGATGATGCGCAAGCTATTCAAGCAAGTGCTTGATGTTGAACTTCCTAATCCCTTCCCAACAATGCCTTACTCTGAAGCTATGGATCGTTTTGGCTCTGACAAGCCTGATATGAGAATACCTCTTGAGTTAATTGAAGTATCTGACTTACTTGAAGGAATTGAATTCAAAGTATTCGCCGCACCAGCTATTGACCCCAAAGGGCGTGTTGCTGCCCTTAGAGTCCCTGGCGGCAATTCTCTTTCGAGAAAACAGATCGATGAGTATACAAAATTTGTTGGGCGCTACGGAGCTAAGGGACTTGCATACATTAAAGTTAATGCAAAAGAGGATGGGCGCGATGGACTACAATCTCCAATCGTTAAATTCTTCCCAGATGATGCTATCCAGAAGATCTTAGAGAGAACTGGAGCTGAAAATGGCGATCTTATTTTCTTTGGTGCTGATAAAGCTACTGTTGTAAATGATGCTCTAGGTGCATTGCGCGTTCAACTTGGTAAAGATCTTGAAATGGTTTCTGACAAATGGGAACCACTTTGGGTTGTTGATTTCCCAATGTTTGAATGGGATGAAAAGAGAAACGGTTGGACTGCACTACACCATCCATTTACTGCACCTTCATGCTCAGCTGAAGAACTGCAAAAAGATCCAGGTACAGCTCTTTCAAGAGCATATGACATGGTTCTTAATGGTACTGAACTTGGTGGTGGCTCTGTACGTATCCATCAACAGGACATTCAACAAGAAGTATTTAGACTGCTTGATATATCTGATGAAGAAGCACAATCTAAATTCGGATTCTTGCTTGAGGCCTTACAATACGGTTGTCCTCCTCACGGTGGGATCGCATTTGGTATGGACCGTTTAGTTATGCTTATGGTTGGCGCTACATCAATACGTGATGTTATGGCATTCCCTAAGACTCAAACTGCTAGCTGCCCACTGACATCAGCTCCTGCACCTGTATCTGAAGCACAACTTAAAGAACTATCTATTAAACTTAGAAAACCTCATATAACTGAGTAGTTTCTACTTCAAATAGACCAATAAAAAACGCAGCTTCAGCTGCGTTTTTTATTGCCTTTTTGAAGCTTGAGTTAGCATAACTGATATATATTCCAACTTAAAAAGTGGGAACGACATAAAGCAGGTAAACCTATAGAACTGAAAAAGTAAAAAAGTCCCGTCATCCCGGACTCTTCTTTTATAAAAGAAAGGGGATCCAACAAACGTACGTTTGCCACGCGAAACGCACTATCTACATTTAATAACATATGAATTCCCGCTTTCGCTGGAATTAATTTATGCTTTCTATCGTTTAAGCGTTACGAGCGTAGATTATTAGCGGCACAAATAATAAGCAAGCGCAGTAGCTTAAAATAAAAAAGCCCGCACAAGACAGGCTTTTTATTTAAACTACTTTAGTAATTAAGACTGAGATTTCTTAAGAAGCTTCTCTGCAGCCATAACCCTAAGCTTTCCTACAACACCTATGTTGAAGAAGTATACGCAAAGCACATACATGATACCTAGGTACATCAACCAACGGTCAGCATGGATAAGCTCATGAATAACTGGAATATCTATACCTTCACCAATAACGTTGTTTAGACCTGTACGTAAATAGTTCTCCATCAAAGTCATGATTACAGCACCGATAACAGAACCATAAATTGTTCCCATACCACCTACTACAACCATAATTAGAACCACGATCATAATGTTAAGTGTTAAGTACGAGTTAGGTACTGCTGAACGTAGCCATATTGCATAAAGTGAACCAGCAAGTGATGCAATAGAACAAGCTATAACGATAACTATCATCTTATAGATCACTGGTTTAAAACCAATAGCCAATGTTCTGAATTCATTTTCACGAATAGCTTGTAAAACTCTACCAAGAGGAGAGTTAACCATACGCAACATGAACCAGAAAACTACTGCAGAGATCAAGAAGATTAAGTAATAGCTGACATATCTGATACCTGATAGCGCTACATCTGCGCCTTCACTTGGGAAAAACAAGAATTTCTTAGCTAGAAGCGCAGGAATCCCGTCATCAAAGTTAAGCCCGTCAAGACCACCAGTCCATGCTGAAAGTTTAACCAAAAGGAATAAGAATCCAGCAGCAACAGCTAGCGTTATCATAGTAAAGAATAGAGTTCTTACTCGTAGTCCAACTAGGGCAATGATAAGCGCCAGTGATGCCGAGCAAATAATTCCTAAGATAACAGCACCAATTAGAGCAATCCAATCTGCACCAGGCTGGTTTAGCATAATACCTACGCTATATGCACCTATCGCAAAGAACACAGTGTGTGCAAATGAGATAACAGCAGTATATCCAAGCAGCATGTCGTAACTTGCAGCTAAAAGTATGAAGATGCAGATTTTCACTGCAGAATCCATAGCCAACTGTCTTCCATTTTCAATACCAAATACTTCTACAATAAATGGCATAAGTGCAAGTATTAAAAATGTAACGCCCAACATAACCGAGAGAACACGACTACGTGGATAATCACCTGATAAAATTTTATTTAACATTAGTATCCTCTCCTAATTAGTGGGCTTGAATTGGGTCAAGGCCTTCTGGACGCCACATCAGAACTACAACCATAAGTAGTACTGTTGAAGCCTCACCAGCAATTGACGGTGCAAGCGAATTTGCAAAGTTATTAACAAGAGTAATAAGCAATGCGCCGTATAGACAGCCTTTAACTGAGCCCATCCCACCAACAATAATTGCTACGATTACCATGATCAAGATTGAATCAGCCATATGTACGTGCACAGCCTCCTCAAACAAACCTAAGATCACACCACCTGTAGCAGCAAGACAAATCGCGGCAACAAATACTGCAATAAATAGCAATTTAATACGGTAACCATGAACCTCAACCATCTCTTGACTCTCTACACCAGCACGGATCAAAAGACCAATCTTAGTTCTATTCAAAATAGCATTTAGAGCGAAGAACACACCTAAACCAATGATTCCAGCAAGAACCCTTACCTTCTCAATACCAATATCAGCAATAAACCACTTACCTGCAACAAATTCAGGTCTTGGGAAAGCTGGTGTTTCACCGTGCCAAAATGCAAGGATAAGTTCAATCAAGATAATGCTACCACCCATGGTAACCAAAATCTGATTTAACGGATTACCGTATACAGGCTTAATCATAACTCTTTCGAAGAAGTACCCTAGTAAGCCAGCTAAAAAAGCTGCAGCCAAAATACCAAGCACCAGTGTTAGAGCTGTCGAAGCGATATTATCGTTATAAAACCAACCCATCTCGACAACACGTAGTGTTGCTGAAGCTTTAAGACCAGGGATAATTTCTACCATCTTAGTTACTTGAGTTGCACGATCGATCCAAATAATTGCTTGGTAACCGATATAGGCCCCAAGAGCAACAAAAGCACCATGCGCAAGGTTAAATACACCCATCAAACCAAATACAAGTGTCATACCCGATGCTATTAGGAACAATAAAAGTCCCATGGTGATACCCGCAAGAAACAGTTCGATCCAGTTGATGGTCCAATCCATTCCACTCATAGATTCATCAAAGCCAATCGCTCTGACTAAACCCCAAACATAGGAACCTATAATTAAAAATAGGAATGCCTTTGCCTGTGGTGTGGTGAACCAATCGGCCACCTTCTGTCCAAAGCTGATTTTATCTTCAGCCAATGTATCCGCAGCTACATTCATAGTTAATTTCCTCAGATTATTGGTGAGTATCCATAGAGAGCCCAAGCAGTTTACCTTGTAGCGCCTCATCCTCTATAAGTTCCTGCATACTGCCTGTATGAACAATTTTACCATCATCCATTACTGCTACAGTATCGCCCACAGCCTTCGCAAAATTGAAGTTCTGCTCAACAAGCAGCATCGTTTGCTCTTTCTTTAACTCAAGAAAAGCATCACGCATATTATCAATAATTGAAGGGGCTAGACCTTTAGAAGGCTCATCCACCAATAACAGTTTACGTGGTTCAATAATCGCACGAGCAACTGCTAACATCTGTTTTTGACCACCAGAAAGTTTACCTGCTGGTTTAGTCCAGAATTTTTTAAGTGCTGGGAAGAAGTTAAATATCCACTCAAGTCTTTGAGTGTCCATTTCACCGTTTCTTGCAGCAATAACCATGTTTTCTTTTACTGTTAACTGACCAAAGATACCCATATCTTCAGGTACGTAAGCGATACCTTCACATGCGATCTTTGGTGTAGTCATACCTACGATATCTTGTCCATCGTAGTTTATTTTCCCTTTAACATCAGTCCAAAGACTCATAATAGTTCTAAGGGTTGTAGATTTTCCTGCGCCGTTACGACCAAGAAGCATCGTAGTTGCATTTTTTGGCACTTCAAAATCTACACCGTGAAGGATGTGATAGTGCCCGATGTGTGTATGCACACCTTCAAGCTTTAAAATTGAATCAGTCATCTTTTTTTGCCTCCACACCTAGATAGATCTCTTGAACAAGCTCTGATGCCATAACCTCTTCAGGCTGGCCATCAATCATCAAGGTTCCGTTGTGCAAAACGATGATTCGATCAGATAAAGAACGGATAACATCCATCTTATGCTCAACAAGCAAAATGGTTTTATCTGTTGATTCTTTAATCTCTTGGATCAAATCAAGGATAACAGGAACGTCATCTACACTCATACCAGCTGTAGGTTCATCAAACATGAACACTTCAGGCTCTAGAGCCATCAGTACAGCAACCTCAAGTTTCCTTTGGTCACCATGAGAAAGGTGATAAGCAACTTCGTGCTTAATACCAAGCAACGAACACTTTTCGAGGAAATACTCTGCTTTCTCAATTAATTCTTTGTAGGTAGATGCCATTCTAATCAGGTTAAGACCAATTTTAGCCTTGCCCTGAACAGCTAAACGTACATTTTCAAGTACAGTTAAGCGTGGGAATAGATTTGTAAGCTGAAATGCTCTACCAATGCCTTTGAGGGTTTTATCAGCAGGAGAGATATTTGTTATCTCTTCACCTTTCAGAAATACTTTTCCTGATGAAGGTGGAAGCTGACCTGAAATAAGGTTGAAGTAGGTAGTTTTACCTGCTCCATTGGGGCCTACTATTGATGTAACAGTTCCTTTTTCAAACTTACAAGAAACATTGTTAACTGCAACGTGACCACCAAAGCGGATGGTTAAATCCTGGGTTTCTAATATAGTATTTGTCATGTTTGAGCCCAATCAGTTGCCTAATGGGAAACTTACGGTTAGGTTAAAAAAATGTGCTCAGAGCTGAAAAGCTCTGAACACACGTATAGATTAATGAATAATACTAGCGCTTGTTACGCACAGGTACATTCATTTCTTCTTTGCTAATTTTACGAAGAAGTACGTTTTCAGCCCACTCTAGCTCTGGGTTGTCTTTGTACTGTACTGCGTACATAGCTTGCATAGCTTGGTGATCTTGTGCACGGATTTCCACTTCACCTTTAGGTGTTTGGAATTTAAGACCTTCCATTGCTTTGATCAAAGTTTCTGTATCTGTGTTACCTTTTGTTTTGGTAATAGCAGCATGGATAAATTGTGCTTCAGAGAAACCTTGAGCTGTGAAGAAATCAGGTGGAAGGTTGTAACGTTTGAAGTGCTCAATTGTTAGCCAATCATTGATTTCGTTATCTGGGCAAGCATAGTAGTAGTATGTTGCACCTTTAGCACCTGAGTAACGTTTGTAGCCTTTCATTACGTCAAGAAGGTTACCACCGATTACTAGCTCAATACCAAAACGACCTGGATCAGCGTCAGCGATAGCACCTACAGGGTTACCACCACCTGCCCAGTATGGGAAGATGTACTTTTTACCTTTTTGGTTTTTAAGAGCGTTGAATAGACGCTGGATGTTAGCAGTGAAATCTTTTGTTCCCATTGGAACGTACTCTTCGATCACCATTTTTCCGCCAGCAGATTCAGCAGCTTCTTTAAACGCTTTAACTCCGTCATGACCGAATGGGTAATCTTGGCCGATACCGCCGAAGAATGTATTTTTACCAGCAACTGCGAAAGCGTTACCGATTGCATCTTGGTCAGAGTTACGAGCTACACGGAATACATATTTATTCCAATCAGAACCTGTAATTGCGTTTGAAGCACCTTCAGCAATAAGAACTTTTTTGTATTCTTTTGCAACTGGAAGAGCAGCAAGAACAACACCTGAAGAAAGAGGACCTACAACCAAGTCAACCTTGTCATCACCCATAGCTTCAGCTACTAGAGTACGACCAAGATCAGCTTTTAGCTGAGTATCTTTTTCGATGATTTCGATTTTACGTCCAGCGATTTCCATCTTGCCGTCAGTTTTATATTCGAAACCCATTTCGATACCTTGCTTAAGTGTACGAGCATACTTTTCGAATGCTCCACTCATACCGTAAACATGTCCGATCTTTAGAGGTTCAGCAGCATGAGCCATGCCAGCTGTCATTACAGAAGCGGCGATTACCGCAGATTTAAAAATACCTTTCACTTTATTATTCCTCCCCTTTTACACACGAATGCGCATAAAAGAATGTCCCTAATTTAGATTAAACTTAATGTTCCTATCGGTAGATTAAATCATCAAAACATAATCTACACGTCAATTGGAGATTACACTATGGATTCAGATATTCCAACCTTTGAAGGAAATTTAATAGTGTTATTAATTGTTTCGTTGCGGCGCACCATTTTCTCTTCTAACTTTAAACAGAATATATTATTACAGAAATTATTGATTTTTTTAGGTTTATCTTGACCGCTCTCCCCCTCTTCTTTTGAATGTTTTTTTATCGTGTTAAGATGCATTTCACACTTTTTGTTGAATTAGAAAGCAGGGGGCGAATCAGTATCTTGCAATATTGTAATACTTCACTACTTTCTTAGAATAATCTTTTGTTTTAATTACATTTTGCTTTATAGGGTAATTTTAAATGGCAGGACACAGTAAGTGGGCGAACATCAAACACAGAAAAGCAGCCCAAGATAAAAAAAGAGGAAAAATATTCACCAAAATTATCAGAGAAATCACTGTTGCTGCTCGAATGGGCGGCGCTGATCCTGATTCTAATCCACGCCTTAGGATTGCCATTGATAAGGCTCTTTCAGCCAACATGACTAAAGACACCATCTCTAGAGCTGCAAAAAAAGGCGCTGGAATTGATGATGGGTCCAATTATGAAGAGATTCGTTACGAAGGCTACGGACCAGGCGGTATAGCTGTTATGGTTGACTGCATGACTGATAATAAAAACAGGACAGTTGCAGAAGTGAGGCATGCTTTTACTAAAGCTGGCGGCAACCTTGGGACTGACGGTTCTGTTGCTTATATGTTTAAAGAGATTGGAATTATCAGTTATCCACCTGAAACCAATGAAGACACTTTAATGGAAGCTTCTATAGAAGCTGGTGCTGAAGATGTATCTACAAATGAAGATGGATCTTTTGATGTATTAACCTCCAGAGAAGACTTCATGGATGTAAAGGATGCTCTATTTGCAGCAGGTTTTACAACTGAAGTAGCTGAAATTACTCACAAAGCAGATCTTGAAGTTTCTCTTGATGCTGATAAAGGCGCATCTTTATTAAAGTTGATCGATGCACTTGAAGATCTAGATGATGTTCAAGATGTATATTCTAATGCAAGCATTCCCGAAGAGGCTATGGGATAGCTTCTGGACATTTGCTCAGGACAATACTAAATATGCGTATTCTTGGGATAGACCCAGGTTCCCGCGCCACAGGATACGGCGTAATTGAAACCGCTGGCACCAGCTCTACTTATATTGCCAGCGGGGTTATAAGAACCCAACAAACAGACTTTCCGCAACGTTTAAAAATCATTTTTTCTGGGGTTGGGCAGATTATTGACCAACACCAACCTGATTGCATATCTATAGAGAAAGTATTTGTTGCCAAAAATGCTGATTCAGCGCTAAAGCTGGGGCATGCACGGGGCGCAGCAATTTGCGCAGCAGTATCTCGCGAGCTTGAAGTTTTTGAGTATACCGCCAAGCAAACCAAGCAGGCTGTTGTTGGTGCTGGCGGAGCAACAAAAAATCAGGTACAACATATGGTAATGATGATACTTAAGCTTTCGGGTGATATTCAAGAGGATGCAGCAGATGCCCTTGCCGCGGCAATATGTCATCAAAACACATCCCAAACTCTTGTACAAATTGATAGCTCACAAGGTATCAGCGGAATCAAAAAAGGACGATGGCAGTGATAGGAAGACTTAGAGGAAAAATCATAGAGAAACAGGCTCCAAACCTACTTTTGGACGTTAATGGTGTTGGCTATGAAATCGAAGTACCGATGTCTACTTTCTATGACCTTCCTAATGCAGGTTGCGATATTACGCTAAGAACTCACTTCATTGTGCGCGAAGATGCTCAACTTCTTTTTGGTTTTTTAACCGAAGATGAGCGCATACTGTTTCGTGAATTAATTAAAGTAAATGGCATAGGGGGCAAAGTTGCTCTTGCTGTCCTTTCAGGGATGCAACCTGATGAATTCGTTGCATGCATTGAGTCTCAAGATGTTAAACAGATTACTCGTATTCCAGGAATCGGGCCGAAGACAGCACAGCGCTTAATCATTGAGATCAAAGACAAGCTTGGAAAACTTGCTATTACTGAGTCTATTCAATCAGCCGATGGCGCGCCAAATACCGGGGCAACTGCTGATGCTGTAAACGCAATGATAGCTCTTGGGTATAAACCGCTAGATGCCGAAAAATTGATCAAAAAGGTGAAAGAGCCTGACATGGGCACTGAAGACTTAATTCGTAAGGCACTCCAAGCTGCGACAAAAAAATAAGCTGTAATGCACAACTGCAAAAAGCACCAAGGAATTTTTAATGATAGAAGCTGATAGACTTATTTCCGCCCAAGGTGTTATCGATGATGAGTCAATTGACCGTGCGATACGCCCAAAAAAATTACAAGATTATGCCGGACAACCAAAAGTTCGGGAGCAGATGGAAATTTTTGTCAGCGCTGCACGAAACCGCAGCGAAGCACTTGATCACGTTTTAATATTTGGCCCTCCTGGACTAGGTAAAACTACTCTGGCGCATATCATTGCTAATGAGATGGAAGTAAACATGCGCCAAACTTCTGGGCCTGTTATCGATAAAGCTGGAGATCTGGCAGCATTACTAACGAATTTAGAACCACACGATGTACTTTTTATTGATGAGATCCATCGCCTAAGCCCTGCAGTCGAAGAAGTACTCTATCCAGCAATGGAAGATTATCAAATTGATATTGTGATTGGAGAGGGTCCTGCTGCAAGATCTATCAAACTCGATCTTCCCCCATTCACTTTAGTTGGAGCAACAACAAGAGCTGGTCTTTTGACATCTCCCCTTCGGGATAGATTTGGAATTGTTCAACGTTTAGAGTTTTACTCTGTCGATGATCTTGCCTCTATTGTGATGCGGTCTGCTAAAATTCTAAATCTCTCGATTGAAAAAGGGGGCGCATATGAAATTGCCAAGCGTTCTCGCGGTACCCCAAGAATAGCAAATCGCCTACTAAGGCGAGTTCGCGACTATGCCGAGGTAAAATATAACGGAGTAATTTCTGAAAAAGTCAGCTCTGATGCAATGAACCTACTTAATGTAGATTCAAATGGCTTCGACCAGCAGGACCAGAAGCTCCTATTAACTATAATTGAAAAGTTTGATGGCGGCCCTGTTGGGCTGGATAGTCTTGCAGCAGCTATTGGTGAGGAAAAAGGTACTATAGAAGATGTACTTGAGCCATTCTTAATACAACAGGGGTATATAATTCGAACCCCTCGCGGTAGATCAGTTACCCGCAGTGCCTACGAGCACTTTGGCTATCAACCTCCAACAGATAGATCTAATTCGAATATTTGATATATAAGTAATTTAGCGTTTTATACGGCTTAATTTTCAAACATACTGGTGAAACATTAACGCAGAACCATAGCCTTGAGCTGGTTTTTTCACGTTAAAATGTAAGATAAAATTTCTGTACAAAAGTTTCATAATCGCGGTACAGTGATGAATTACAGCCAATCTTTGAAATGGAAATCATGGTTAATGAATACAAAAAAGCGTAAGTCAGATAAGATTTTATCCCCTATTTTTCTGAAAGAGGAAACAACCCTTCTTGAATCAAAATCAAGAGGCCTAGAAGTTGTTGCCGCAATTTCCGATACCATTTTCAAAGAACGAAACTTTTTTTGTGTTATTGGCCAGGCCATTGACCTTATTCTAGATTTAACCCAACTTTCATCTGTTGCAATCTATGGCTACGATACTAACACCAATCAGTTAGACCTAATAACCCATAAGGGTCTTAATCCAGAAAGTGAAAAAGTAACCTTAAAGCTCTTGCTATCGCAAAGCTTTTCATCTATCGCTGCGTCTGAAAAAAGGATCATTAACACCTTTGAAATGGGAAGCGATAAAAGAATAGATAAACAAATAGCAAAGACCCTTAATAAAGAGGGGCAAAACTGCATCATCTCTACGCCAATGGTTGTCCAAGGTGAGCTAGCTGGAGTTATTAATTTCACTTTCTCCCCAGCGCGTGAGTTGTGTGATATTGAAGAGAAGATCTTGCTCGATATAGCAAAAAACATTGGTTTAGCTTTATCCAATGCCCGCTATGTTTCACTGATAGAGCATGAGATAAAACGCCGAGAACGTGCTGAGATAAAACTAAAAGACACCAATGAAAGGCTTGAAGATGAAGTTCGAAGACAAACTATCGAACTAAACCGAGCCAACGAAAACCTCAAAAAAGCTAACGATCAGCTGCGCCAAGAGATCCAGCAAAAACACTATGAATCTATTACCGATGGATTAAGTGGGCTATATTCAGCTCCATATTTCAATGTGCGCATAAACGCAGAGATTGCACATGCAAACAGATACAACCATGCTCTATCTCTATTGTTTATCGATATAAAAGACTTCAGGCAGATCAATGACCGCCTTGGTTTTAATGTCGCAAATGATGTTCTTGCAGATATTGGAACATTGATTAAAAACTCAATTCGTAATGTTGACTCTGGCTACCGCTATACCGGCAAACAGTTTGTTGTTTTACTACCTGAAACAGATGCAGATCATTCATTACCGCTAGCAAAAAGACTTATTGAAAAGATCAAACTAAAAGACCTTCCAACCATTAAGGATATTGAGATGCCTATTGCTATCAGCATCGGTATCACCCAAACAGAGAAGGATATTTCAGCAGATGACTTTATTGAAAGAGCCAAAGAGGCTTCTATCACTTGCGGTGAATCTGGTGACAATCAGTTTTTAGTTTGGCAACCTGCAAAAAAATAGACCAAACAATCTTTTAAAGCTGAAAAACCACCTTTAATCTAATACATTTTAAAAATCAGACTTTAAAAACCCTGCTTTAAAAACGCTACGAAACTGGCATTGACCATATACGCAAACTATCCTTTGACTAATGTCAGTATTTTATGGAATTTAGCTTATGGAGATTGCTTGTGAGCATCAGGTCTGAAGATAGTTATACAAGTTTAGAAAATAGTGAGCACCAACTTCAGGTTTACTTTATATTTAGCGATGCATTAACCGGTCAGCGCTTAGCAAATCAGATTCGTAATTATGGTTATAAGATTCGAGTATTTGATGATTTAGAATCTTTCTCCCACGCTGCATCACAATCTGCACCACAAGCAATATTAGCAGATACAACAATAATCGATAATGCTGAAAGTTTTAAAGATATGCTCGTACATATCGAACACTCAGCCGGTGAAAACATCCCCGTAATTGCGATATCTCCAGTTGGTGATGTTGCCACAAGAATTGCAGCGATAGACAGTGGTGCATCAGTTTTCATACATGAACCGATCAACCTTACCTCCCTACTCAATCAACTAACTCAACTTTGTCATCTTAATTCAAACGAACAGGAAAAAGTTCTCTTGATTTCTGATGGTTCAGAAAATATTGAACGAACTGTTAACACCCTTAGCAATTTTGAAATGGAAGTTAAGTGCTGTAACTCGCCTGAAGAGATACTCATATCACTGGAAGAGTTTTCACCAGATGTGCTTCTGCTTAATGGCGATATAACAAATTTTGAAGCCATTCAGCTTGCAAAAATTGTGCGTCAAGAAGAGCAATATTTTGATACACCGATCATGATGCTGACCAAGCGCGACAAAAGAATTTTTGACGAATTAGTTTACGAAGCTGGTATTGATGCTCTCTTAGGCTTACCAATATCGGAAGATGACCTGGCTGCGATTATTCGATCTAAAGTACATCGCGCTTCAAACCTGCGCCGCGAATACCGCTATCTAGCAAAACGAGATGCTAAAACTGGGTTGTTCAATAAAGACTATTTTTATGAAAAAGTTAGCCAAGCCATAGCAATGCCATCAACGCCAGAGGGTAGTGGTGCAATCATCTATCTTAAGTTAAATCACGTAGACGACGAGGATAATATTAACTGCAAAAGAGCAGTAGCTATTACTTTGGGTAATGTACTGCGCAGTAAAGTCCCTCCGCCCAACATCGCGGCATCACTTTCAAATGATGTATTTGCAATACTCAGTTATAGCGCCGATGAAAGAGAGATCGACTCATTAACTGAAACAATTAAACAGATAATTGATAAGACCACTGTTGCTTATGATAGTAGATCTATAGATCCAAAAGTCGACATCGGCGTTTGCCTAATAAGCGGGCAGATAAGAAGTGCTGCCGCTGCTATTTTACGAGCAAAAAATGCAAGTGAAGCATCACTACACTTTGATGAATATGTCAGCGCCAAGAGTGAGAGCGAAGAAATTACTGATTGGAAACAACACTGGACCAGTCAAATATCAACTGCTTTACAAGATGATAAGTTCAGGTTGGTATACCAGCCGATTGCTAATTTAGGTGGGCATCCAGAATCATTCTATGAAGTATTTCTGCGGATGCAGGATGATCATGGTAGTGACATTCTGCCGCAAGAGTTTCTACCATTTGCTGAACAAGCTGGTCTTAGCAATAAAATAGATCACTGGGTTATAGATCATGCCGTGCATGTCCTTTCTGAGCAGATGCATATGGGGCATAAACCGATTCTATTTATTAAGCTATTCCCTGCGAGCATCAAAGATATTAACTTGCCGATGTTTATTGAACAGCGCTTTCTTTCAACAGGGATAGATAGCAACCGCTTTGTTTTTCAAATCACACAACAGTCTGCCATAGACAACCTGGAAGCAGCAATTCAACTAACCAATGGTTTGAAAAAAATTGGCAGTAAGATTGTTATTGAGCATTTTGGCAAAAATCCAGCCAATGACGATGTGTTAAAAAAGCTAGCCTTTGACTATATAAAAATAGATGGCTCGCTGGTGATTGATATCAATCGAAACTCAGACAGCCAGGAGCGCATAACCAAAATTACTGAAGCAGTTAGCCAACACAAAGCAAGAACCATTGCTTCTTTGGTGCAGGATGCCAGCAGCCTGGCTGTTTTATATCGCTGCGGAGTTGACTATATTCAGGGATACTTTATGCAAGAACCTGCTGATATTTTCTCAGCAGATGAAGAGTTAAATAACTGATATCTACATCTGCATTTTTAATGAGTTAACTGAGCCAAAACTATTGGCTCAACCAATCTCTTACTATACCAACTTGTTCATCACTTAAAAAAGTAGGTGCATGCCCGGTTATGGGGATCTCAATAAGATCAGCTTTAGGACCACGTTGCGTCATCTCTTCTGCAACTTCTTCCATCAATGCTTTAGAGGTTTCCCCCCTTATAACCAGCACCGGGGATTTCACTTGATCCCATACATGCCAGATATCAAAATCACCACTGGCATTTTGTGCAATTCTTGTCTCTAATTTTTTATCGTAATCGTAACAAAACCCACCATTATCATCCTCTCGTAGTCCACTCATAGTGAACTGTTCCCACTGTTCATCACTCATGGGACCAAAGCTAATACAGTGCTTTTTATGAAACTGCACCGCCTCAACCTTTGAAGCATAATGCTTTGGCTTACGTTTCTCATGCGCATCAATTGCAGCAAACAACTCTCCAGGTACAAACGGACCAACATCATTTAATATCAATTTGCGAATTTGAGAGTCATCTTTTGACGCAATATTCATCCCAAGCAAACCTCCCATTGAAGTTCCTAAAAAATCAACTTGGTCAGGAGTTATTTCTGCAATCACCTGCTTAATTGCTGTCACATAGTTTTGATAGTTGTAGTTATCTAGCTCACTAAAATATCCACTAACACCTCTACCCGGTATATCCGGACAGATAACATGGTATTGATCACTCATGCTTGCCGCTAAAAAATCGAAGTCACGACTATTTCTTGTTACCCCATGCAAACAAAATAACTTATTAGGGTTACCACTATCCCCCCACTCCCGATAAGCAATATCTATATCTTCACCGCCAATGTTCATGCCAAGTTTTTTAAGGCTAAAAGGTTTTTGCTGATTGGTTTCTTGTTGAAACTGCTGCTCTTTTTTATCACACATTATGCACAACCTCCTCTTTATAAGCCCTGTCTCTTTTAAAGAAATTAATCTTATTTTCGTTATCTGGGTAGCCCAAAGTTATCCCAACAACTATTTTATGATTTTCATTAATATTCAGAGCCCCTCTAATCACTTCTGGATGAAATGCTGTCAACGCCATAATGCAAGTACCAAGCCCTTTCTCGTGAGCCGCTAATGAGATAGTTTGAGTAATTATTCCCAAATCAAAAAGACCATATTCCACCGAAACATCATTATCCACAGCCAAAACAACAAGCGATGGAGCATTAAAAAATTGATACATATTGTGGTAATAAGCCTCTCTAGCTTCACTATCACCTCGCTCAATTTCCAGTCGATCAAAAATCGCTTTTCCAACGGCCATATATCGATTCTTCATGCGCTCGGGCCAATCAGATTTAACGTCAATAGCCATAGGAATATCGGCAGAGGGGGTGACGTTATTTTCATAGCATTTCAAAAAACCTTCTTTTATCCTTTTGAGTTCCTCCCCTTGAGCCACATAGATCTCCCAACATTGGGTATTACCCCATGATGGAGACCATAATGCATCATCTAGTAACTCATGCAATAACTCCGTAGGAATTTGCTCACCAGTATATGCTCGCGTACTTCTTCTATTTCTTATCGCCTCTTTTACACTCATACCATCAGTTTTGCTCATAACAACACCTCCTCCTCTTCAATCTCTGCAAACTCTTTTTCTGTTAATTCTTTTCTTAGATTTTTATTCGCCAACAAAATTGTTGCGTAGTAAATTACAGCTCCTAGCGCGTAAAATATCAACAACGTATAAAACATGTATATAAAACCAAAATGGTGTGCAACTATTCCAGCAACTAATGCATACCCTCGAAAACCACCTTCGAATATCATTGTTAGCGCACCAGTAACTACTCCTCTAGCCCCTTTGCTTACCTGAGTTAACACATATGCATTTATCATTGGATAGAGTAATCCATATGATAAGCCAAATAGAATTGAAATAGCGAGAGAAGTACCAATACCAGAGATTTTGGTAATAAGATATACCGCTATTAACAAACCAATATGGCAAGCCAATACAATCACCCCTTTGTGTTTACCATCGGAATGCCGCCCACCAAATAAGCGGATACAAGCAACGGTTATTAATGCGCTAGTTAAAAAACATCGACTTGGTATAACTTCAAAAATCACCCCTGAGGTAAACATCTCATCAAAATAGACTGGAATAAATTGCAGCAGTGTTC
This sequence comes from Gammaproteobacteria bacterium, assembly GCA_033852135.1. Classification (GTDB taxonomy): domain Bacteria; phylum Pseudomonadota; class Gammaproteobacteria; order QZLD01; family QZLD01; genus QZLE01. The sequence continues at coordinate 30,820 of JAWSVB010000004.1, forward strand.
CAAAAACTCCACCAAGAACCAGAATCAATACCATCCCCCCACTTACTAGCAACCAATTGGTCGAATTACCACTACTCCCATCACCTGTAGCATTAACCTTTTCTTCATGGGAAGTTTCGTGCAGAAATCTACTCGCAATAGCACAAATAACATTCATGACGGCAATAATTATAAAAAATATACTGTAGCCAAATTCTGCAATAGCTAGTTCACCTAAAAAACTACCAGATGCTGTTCCAAGCTGAATAGCGATCGTAAAATATCCTATCCCTTGAGCCTTAAAATCATCTGGCACAATCCTCGCTACTGCAGTAAATAGTGGAGTAAACACACATACGTGCCCCAGTCCCTGCATGAATCTCAACAGATAAATTATCGGAGAGATCTCATCAACTGTCAGATACAGCAGTGCTGCTATGAAGTGTAGTGAGGTTCCTAGCAAGACTAAGCGCCCAGCACCAAGTTTGTTGGCAAAATACCCACTAAGCATAGAAAACATTACAAAAGGGATAACGGCCAATGAGACAAGAATACCGGCAGTCTGTTTGCTTGCTTGCAAAGACACAAAGAATTTAGGCAAGTAAAGCATCATTGAACCGGAACAAAAATAGAGTATTGCTATCATTAAAATCATGATAAAGCTTTTTCTATTTGAATCTGAAAGTGAAGCCAGCATTATTTTCCTTTTATTATTTTCAGTCTTTGTATCGCTGTTATTTTCTTATACTAGTCCCAATCTTAATATTTATACATCCATCGATATGAATTAGTGAAATTCATACCATGAATATTAAATGCAATCATGCTATTTTTAATAATAGGTATGACATAAAGGGCACAGTAAGCATGAATATCAGAGACATTGACTTAAACCTGTTATCGGTATTTGAAGCTATATATTTAGAAGAGAACATATCTAGAGCTGCAGAAAAGTTAGGTATTTCTCAACCAGCTATGAGCAATGCACTTAAGCGCTTGCGCGAAACTCTTAATGACCCCCTTTTTGTCCGCTCAGCAGGGGCAATGCTACCAACGCCAAGAGCTGAAGAGCTTGCGGAACCGATTCGATCTGCACTACAGATAATCCAAACATCACTAGATAAACAGCCTGAGTTTAATTACAGCTCTGCTGAGCATACATTTGGTCTCGCAATGAGTGATTATAGCGAAGCTATAATTCTTCCTCTGATTCTCGAATGGTTAGAGAAATCTGCACCTGGAATTGCTATCAAAGTTTACCCAATCGAAGGGGGGAATCTCACCAAAGCCTTAACCAAAGGTAAGATTGATATTGCGATCGGAAGAATACCTTTTCTTGAAGATGGGTTTCGTGCTCAACGCCTAATGGAGGAGAGATTTATCTGCCTGGTGCGGAACAACCACCCTGAGATTAAAGACAAAATCACCAAAGAGCATTTGCAAAAATATCCATACATCTCCATTACAGCCAGGCATTCTACCCGAACATACATTGACAAATGTTTTCATAAAGAGGGGGTTACATGCAAAAACATAGTGCAAACACCCAATACACTATCAATGCCTTACATGGTAGCCAAGAGCAATCATATTGCTATCTGCCCCATGCGTGTAGCCAAAATGTATGCCGATATCCTAGATCTAAAATATTTTGAGATACCGGTTGAAACAAACAATGCGGTACTTAGCCAGTACTGGCATGAAAGGTTACAAAATCATGCAAGCCATAAGTGGTTGCGTAAAACCATCTATAATATTTGCCAAAGGATCTAACCAGAATAGCGGCAACTAAATTAAACTACTTCATAATTCAAAAACAAAAAAAGCGGCTAATGCCGCTTTTTTATTGCTTATACAGAAAGGTTAAGGGGTTATTTTTTGCCCCAATCTTCTTTTAAGCAGTTATTCTTTAGCTCAATATAATGCTTAGCTGCATAGGTAAAATAATCCATCTCTTCCTGGTTCAATTTACGAATCAGTTTTACTGGATTACCTAGGTATAGATACCCTGATTTAAGCACTTTTTGTGGAGGAACCACACTACCGGCACCTACTACTACGTGGTCTTCAACCACTGCTCCATCAAGGACTACTGCCCCCATACCAATCAAGCAGCTGTTGCCAATTTTGCAAGCATGAAGCATCGCTTGGTGCCCTACAGTCACATCATCACCTATAACTAGAGGGTTTCCACCTGGAACGTAATCACTGCTATGAGTTACATGCATGATTGTTCCATCTTGGATGTTTGTTCTGGCGCCTATCTCTATCCTGTGAACGTCACCACGAGCTGTTACTAAAGGCCATACAGAGGAATCCTCCCCTATACTTACATCACCAATTATTACTGAAGAACTATCTATAAATGCACTTTCAGCAATCTGCGGTTTCTTACCTTGATATTCACGTATATTCATTTTCACCTGTCGCCAGACTATTAACAAAGGCCGATATAATAAAAAAAACTATTGTGGAATGCGAGCATATATTCATTTTTTTGTAAATTAGTTATGCTTACCCCTCGTTAAATATAGATATAAAATTGAATCAGGAATAGATATGAGTAGTGCATTATTAACAAATAGCGATCTTCCACAGTTTTCGCAGATAGATCCAAAGGATATAAAACCTGCAATCGAAGAGATAATAGAAAACAACAAATCCCAACTAAATAAGCTACTTATATCAACCAAAGAATACAGTTGGAATAATTTTATCGCTCCAATTGAAGAGGATGACGACAGACTTAGCAAGGCATGGTCACCTGTTAGCCACATGAACTCAGTGGTAAATACCCCCGAACTTAGAGAAGCATACAACTCCTGCCTGTCAATTCTGAGTGAATATGCCACTGAATTTGGTCAAAATGAGGCTGTTTATAATGCATATAAGCAAATTGCAGACTCTGCCGAGTATAAAAACTTAGACCAGGCACAACAAAAAACCATTGAAAATGCATTGCGCGACTTTCACCTTTCTGGCGTTGATTTACCCAAAGATAAAAAAGAGCAGTTCAAACAACTCCAGCAAGAGCTATCCCTCCTTAGCGCTAGTTTTGAGCAAAACCTACTGGATGCAACCAACTCCTGGAGCAAAAATTTTAAAGATGCTGCCAACCTAAAAGGGCTGCCTGAATCATCTATCGCAATGACAAAGCAAGCAGCAGCTGAACGCAAACAAAAAGGGTACACCATAACCCTAGAGTTCCCGTCATATTTTGCCGTTATAACTTATGCAGATGATCGAGAATTACGTCAAGAGGTGTATACAGCATTCTGCACCAGAGCGTCTGACCAAGGGCCAGATGCAGACGAATGGGATAATACCCCTGTAATCATCGATACATTAACCAAAAAGCTAGAAGCTGCCAAAATCCTTGGATTCAATAATCATGCGGAAAAATCGTTGGCAACCAAAATGGCCGACTCACCGCAGCAGGTTATTAACTTTCTCAATGATCTTGCAGAACATTCCACCCAAAAAGCTAAAGATGAATTTGCAGAGCTTCAAGAATATGCAGAGCAGGAGTTTGGAATTAAGCAGATAGAAGCGTGGGATGTTTCTTATCTTTCTGAAAAACTAAGGCAAAAAAAATACGCCATATCACAAGAGGATTTGCGTCCATACTTCCCTGCAGAGAAAGTTATAGCTGGCCTATTTACCACTATTGAAAAACTGTTCCCAATCAAAATAGAGCAACTTGAAAATTTTGACAGTTGGCATAAAGATGTAAGTTTTTACCAAATATGCGACCTAGATGGTCAGGTAATGGGACGTTTTTACTTCGACATCTATGCTCGTCAAAACAAGCGTGGCGGAGCCTGGATGGATGAGTGCAAAAAAAGGTTTGCGACAAAGGATGGGTTACAAACCCCAGTGGCTTATCTAATTTGTAACTTTGCGCCACCAGTTGCCGACAAGCCATCACTGCTTACCCATAACGATGTAACCACCCTATTCCATGAATTTGGACATGGCCTACACCATATGCTGACGGTTATCGACCACCCAAGCGTATCTGGAATCAATGGCGTACCATGGGATGCCGTTGAGCTACCCAGCCAATTTTTAGAAAACTGGTGCTGGAATAAAGAAACTTTGGATATGATATCCGGCCACTACGCAACAGATGAAAAGCTTCCGCAACAGCTGTTCGACAAAATGATTAAGGCAAAGAACTTTCAGGCAGCAATGCAGATGGTACGTCAAATTGAATTTGCCCTGTTCGACATGCGCCTTCATTCTGAATTCTCACCTGAAAAAGACAACCAAGTTGAGACAATCCTACGTGAGGTTAGAGAGCAGGTTGCAGTGATGATCCCCCCTGAATTCAACCGCTTTGCCAACTCATTTAGCCATATCTTTGCTGGGGGATATTCCGCTGGATATTACAGCTATAAATGGGCTGAAGTTTTATCTGCCGATGCATTCTCCAAATTTGAGGAAGATGGTATTTTTAACCGAGAGACTGGGGAGCACTTCCTTAGAACCTTTTTACAAAATGGTGGATCGCGCAATGCCATGGATATGTTTGTCGATTTTCGCGGCAGAGAGCCAAAGATTGATGCGTTGCTACGCCACTGCGGACTAGCTTAAGAGCGCCATAGCCCCTCCTATATATAGGAGGGGTAATTGCTCTACAAAACAGTTCACAATCAATCTCATCTCCTTAAATTTAGTAAAATTATGATGTAATTATATAGCAAATGCTGCCTTGCAAAATTCACTGTTTACTATAAAATCGCAGTCGGTAGATATCTTGCGTTAGAGGTCTGTATTTGGCATCTAAATCTGCTAAGAGCAATAACCGCGACCATCAATGGATCTATTTGAATAATCAAGACTAACCTACGGTCAAACAACACGGGAATGGAGTTATGATCAAAGACCTTGAAGCATGGTCAGCTGAACTGGTACTTAATAGCAGTTTTATCCCAGATTTCGGCTCACTGAATCTTCTAAAACAAGCAGAAACCCGCTTTGATCGTTATATAGAATTACTTGAGATGGTGGAAGGGAACGAACACCCAGAAGTTCTCCATACCATGGCGAACTCTATCCGCATGGAAGATGATTGTGGTGCCTATCAAGTCACCATAAATACTTTTAGAAAATTCATGACTGAAGAGTATATCAAGGCATTCATTGAGATATTAGCCAAGGTTGATTTCCGCAGGTCTGATCTTGCATCTGACCTAATAATCATTATGTCGCAAACCAATATCGATGAACAAACATCATTTTTACAACTATTTGAGCATGAACTTAAGGCTTGCAAAAGCAGTGCTTCAGGTCATGTAATTCAACTATTAAATAAAGAAATTCGCAGCGGCACCATTAACCTTAACAATACCCCATCCAAATTAACCGCCATCTAAATTCAAAAGTAATTCCCCACAAAAAGATGCCCTTAGATGCAGTGCATAGTAAACTACTATGCACTATCCAATTACCCAAGTAAGTTTCGCTATGCCATATAAAGACCTTCGTGAATTCATATCTGCTTTAGAAGAACAAAAACTTCTTATCAAGACCGACCTCGAAGTTGATCCTGATTTGGAGATAACAGAGGTATGTAAAAGATCGTTAGAACAAGGTGGCCCTGCACTGCTTTTCAGCAACCCTAAAAACTCAAACATCCCACTGCTAGGAAATTTATTTGGCACTACACAAAGAGTTGCTCTAGGTATTGATGAAAAAGATACCGCATCATTACGCAAAGTTGGCGAACAGTTAGCACAACTCAAAGAGCCTGAACCACCAAAATCTTTAAAGGATCTTTGGAGCAAAATCCCACTACTCAAACAGGCATTAAATATGTCCTGTAAAAAAACTAAATCTCCAGCTTGCCAAGAGGTTGTTATTGAGGGGGATGATGTTGATCTATCTATCCTTCCAATTCAGCGCTGCTGGCCAGAAGATGCAGCCCCGTTAATAACCTGGGGGCTAACCATAACCAAAGGACCAGAGAAAGAGCGCCTTAACTTGGGAATCTACCGCCAGCAAGTTATCGGCAAAAATAGAATCATCATGCGCTGGTTGGCCCATCGCGGCGGCGCCCTTGATTATCAAGACTGGTGTAAAACCAACCCCAACAAACCATTTCCAGTATCGGTTGCCATTGGAGTTGATCCAGCAACGATTCTTGCAGCAGTAACCCCAATCCCTGATAGTATCTCTGAGTATGGATTTGCCGGATTACTTCGCGGCAAAAAAACTGTCATAGCAAAATCTGTAGGTAATGACCTTATGGTTCCAGCTTATGCTGAGATTATCCTTGAAGGTGAGATCATGCCTAATGACACAGCTCCTGAAGGCCCATATGCAGACCACACTGGTTACTATAACGAGGTGGATACGTTCCCGGTAATGACGATAAGAAAAATCACCCACCGTCAAAACCCAATTTATCTAAGCACCTATACTGGCCGCCCCCCTGATGAGCCTGCAGTATTAGGTGTAGCTTTAAATGAAATTTTCATCCCTATTTTACAAAAGCAATATCCAGAGATTGTTGACTTTTACCTGCCGCCTGAAGGGTGCTCATATCGTTATGCAGTTGTCTCAATTAAAAAACAATATCCAGGGCATGCACGTCGCATCATGTTTGGCATCTGGTCTTTTTTACGTCAATTTATGTACACCAAATTTATCGTAGTAACCGATGATGATATTGATATCAGAAACTGGGATGATGTTACTTGGGCTTTGACCACTAGAGTTGATCCTGCCAGAGACTGCGAGATAGTTGAAAACACTGCTATAGATTATCTAGACTTTGCTTCACCTGTTTCCGGCCTTGGTTCCAAAATCGGTTTTGACGCTACCAACAAATGGCCAGGAGAAACTGATAGAGAATGGGGCAAGCCAGTAGCAATGGATGAAAAAACCAAAACTCGAGTTGATGCGATTTGGCAGCAGATTTCAGACAGATTCTGAATCAGCCCATTATCCAACATAGTTATAACTACATCCAACATAGCTATAACTACATCCAACATAGCTATAACTACCCTCTTATCTATAACAAAACGTACTTAAACCTATATATTTTTGCTAACTCCTTAGCATTTCCAAAGAATCTGCCATCCACGTATAGAAAACTAAATCTAATTTCCTATACTTTGAAAGATAACTAAAAATTCCGTAATCGCACTTATTACTTGAAAGCGCAATTACTTATATTTCCAGAGTTTTATCTCTGATTAAGTTTTATGATAGAAGAGCTATGCAGAAGGGCCATTCAAATATGTTTTTTGGATTTATTCAGAAATTAATATCTACCTCTTATAAAAAGGTGTAACAGCGAACTGTAAACCATGCCTAAATTTATAAGAAGAAGTGAAAACTATATTCAACCCAAGACTTGGTCTCTTACCATCTTTGCAGCTGTGGCTGTCTGTTTAGTTATCACCCTGATATCAGCATATCTAATTCGCGATTGGGAGGAGAATAGCTGGCAAAACACATTTCACCAAATAGCTAAAGACCGTGATTCATCTTTAATAATTTCACTAGAGAGCGAGCTAGAACTTATAGAGTCAGTTACTGCTCTTCGCACCTCAACAGATGCTTTTGATCGCACATCCTTGCAACAATATATCCGCTCCATTTTAGCCAAACACACAGAAATAGAATCCATAGGGTGGATAGACCACCTGCCACATAACAAACGTGAAAACTACGAAGAGAGGATGAAGTCCTCATATAATCTTCCAAGTTTTGCCATAACCGAATTAAATAATGACCTTGAAGTGGAGCCTGTATCAGAAAAAGAATCATATTTCCCCATTAGCTTCATTGAACCAAATAATGAGTATCGAACCTTGCTAGGGTACACGCCACATAATGAGTTTGATCCCCATAAAAAAGTTATCGACGACTCAACACGCTGGCGCAACGCTACGGCATCAAAGGCAAAAAAGAATGAGTCTGGCCAAGCAGTCTTGTCAGTATATCGTCCAGTATATGAAATGAGCGTCGACGAAACCAAATCGGCTCCAAAACTACTTGGTTTAGTATTTATCAGGTTGAATATCAGCAAGCTGATTACTAACTCTATTAACCGAGGTGGTTCATATAGCAAAGATGTGAACATCACCCTGTTTGACATTACTCACCCCAAAAAGCCACAACAGTTATATAGCTCTACAAATGAGAAGGCTGATTTAAAACAGATGATGATTCCACCATATGTGGATAAAAAAATCATCTTTGCCAATAGACAGCTGCTATTAGTCACCACCCCAACAATTGCCCTTACTGAATCAAAATTGTTATGGATTTCTGGCTTAACTGCAACCGTCGGCATTGTCCTTACCGCACTTCTTTATGCGTTCCTAGCATCATTAGCAGGACATACTGCAGAGGTTGAAGAGAGAGTTAACGAAAGAACTGAGCAGTTATCAAAAGCCAACTCCATGTTAGCTCAACATGTAACTGAAAAGAAAAAAGCAAATGCTGCATTATCTGAAAGCGAATCCAGATATAGATTACTGGCGGAAAATTCTACTGACATAATTGCCCGGCATGATCTAGAAGGAAAATGTTTATACGCTTCATCTGCAACTCAGGCTCTAATCGGTTACTCCCCTGAAGAGGTTATAGGGCACTCAATTTATCCACTGTTGCACAAAGATGACATCGACATAATGCGCGAAGCCCATAGCGACTTAGTGCGTTACCAGGATAGTATCACCATCACCTATCGCGCCCGACATAAAGAGGGGCACTACATCTGGTTTGAAGCCAGTTGCCAATGTATTTTTGACAACAGCACAGGGGATGCCAAAGAGATACAATCGGTATCCAGAGATGTTACCGAGCGCAAGCACAATGAAAAAGTTCTCCTAGAAAATGAAGCTCGTTTCCGCAGCGCTTTTGAAGATGCCGCAATCGGCATGGCTATCGTTAATGCTGATGGGCAAATAATCCGATCAAACCACAAACTTTGCCAAATAAGCGGGTATCCTCGTGAAGAGATCTGTGCAACAGACTTCCAAAGCATATCCCACCCTGCTGACATCGAAAAAAGCCTAATACAAATGGCAACAGTAATTGAGGGCAACCGCCGCTCATTTAGTCTGCAAGCCCGCTTAATGCATAAAGATGGTCACATTCTTTGGGCATTAATAAGTGGCTCCATAGTAAAAGACAAAGATGAAAACCCTCTTTATTTTGTAGTGCAAATACAAGATATAACTAAAGCCAAAGAGATGGAGCAAAAACTAACTCTGCTTGAGAAACGCCATAACCTTATTATCGATAGCGTTGCCGAAGGGATAATAGGAATTGATCTGGATGGCAATATAGATTTCATCAACAGAACAGCTGAAGAACTCTTAGGGTACGAAAAAAATGAGCTCATTGGCGCAAACATGCATAAAACCATCCAATATAAAACTGAAGATGGATCAGAATATTTATTCAAAGACTCACCTATTTTCCACTCTTTAAAACTTGGATCTATAAATACAATAAGTGAAGAGATACTGTGGACCAAAGACGCTAAAAAATTAGATGTTTCCTTAGTCTGCTCCCCCCTAGATAACAATGAAACAATATCAGGCTTATTGGTACTATTTAGCAATAAAAGCGAACAGCAAATAGATCAAACTTCATAGTAAAACAACCAATAACAATTAGATTTAATTCACAGTTCCAATATATTTTCCTTTGATACTAATGATATAACACGCAAGCGATACTAGTATTAAATATAGGGCATGTAAAAAATGGAAGATAAGAATGGATTTTAATCGAGTATTAATTGTTGAGGATAGCAAAGCCATGTGTGCAGCTATTGCAAGCACCATGCAATCTCAATACAACTACCAATGCGATATTGCCCACTCTGCAAAAGAAGCAGAACTTCTTCTACAAGAACATGCCGACAAATACTTTGCATCATTACTTGATCTTAACCTTCCTGATGCTCCCCATGGTGAAATTGTTGATATAGTTTTGCGCCATAATATCCCAGCCATAGTATTTACTGCCAATATCAACTCAGATACCAGGTCTCAATTTTGGCAAAAAGGGATAGTTGATTATGTAATGAAAGAGGGATTTCACAACCTTGATTACATCACAACTGCGATACATAGGCTTGACCTAAATCGCCATACCAAGATACTTATTGTTGATGATGAGAAGACCTCCGTATGTGCAATCAAACATCTTTTAGACATCCATCAATTCCAAGTTTTTACTGCCGAAAGCGCTAAACACGCTTTAGAACTTTACAACGCGATTCCAAATATAAGGCTGATTATAACCGATAGTAAAATGCCAGAGATGGATGGTGTCGGCTTGGTAAAAGAGATAAGAAAAGTAGCCACTAAAGAAAAGACTAGTGTTATTGGCATTTCAGCTTTTAATGATAGCCATGAATCAGCTCTATTTATAAAAGCAGGAGCAGATGATTTCTTACACAAACCACTTATACCTGAAGAATTTTACAGCCGCATAAATAACAATTTACAGAATCAAGATATCATCAGCACATTAAAAAAACTTAACGAAGAGAAAAATCGTTTTCTCGCAATTGCTTCGCACGATGTTAGAAGCCCGCTTTCAGGGATTAGTAGCCTATGTGAACTAATCATGGATAACCCAGAAGAGATATCTCTGGAATTCATAAAAGTGATCTCTGAGACAACAGGCCAAGTAACCAGACTTATAAACAACCTACTAGATGTATCAGTGATAGAAAGTGGAAAATTCGACATCATAAAAACCAACTGCAACGTCAATAACATCATCAAACGCAGAGTTACACTGTCGCAAGCTTCAGCAACAAAAAAACAGATAAAAATCAATTCCAGCTTAGTTGAGCTTGAACCTATTCCATGCGATGAGGAGAGAATATCTCAACTGTTTGACAATCTGATAACCAATGCAATTAAATACTCTGAGCCTGACTCAGAAATTTTCATCACCAGCAAAATCACAAGTAAGAATAACTTAAGAATTGAGTTTCAGGATCAAGGGCAAGGAATTGCAGCCGAAAAGCTGGATGGGCTTTTTGAAATTTTCACCACTGCCGGATCAACACCAACAGGGGGAGAAAGAAGCACTGGGGTTGGGCTGGCAATAGCAAAGAAAGTTATTGAAGCACACGGGGGTAAAATTTGGGTTGAGTCAACCGTTGGCAAAGGTAGTTCATTCTTTATCGAGCTACCATACATTCTTAAAGAACAGGATGTGTTTGCAATTTAAAACATTCACGACCCGCTTTTATAATTTTTAATTACTTCTGACCTGTTCACTTAGCAAGAATATGCTTTAAATCATAATATTTTATGCAATAATCCATTCTCATAACCAACTGGGTTTTTTTATACATTTTTATCACCCCACATAAGTGATAAAATTTTTTGCTTGCACTACCAACAAATTTTATAAGGATAAAAATGTCTGATCTATCCGCAGACCTTCAGTTTCAAAAACAGATATTACCAGGAGTTTCCAGGACATTTGCTCTAACCATTCCACAGCTTCCTGCGCAAATCCAAGATGCCGTTGCTAATGCATATCTACTATGTCGTATTGCCGACACAATAGAAGATACTACTTTATTAGATAATGAGCAGAAGTCTAAATTTCACGCTCAATTCATCCGTATAGTTTGTGGTGAAGAAGATGCTGAATCATTTGCTCAAAACCTTACCGCATCTCTTGCTGGGTATTCCCACCAAGATGAACTTAAGCTGATATTAAATAGTAAAAAAGTTATCAACATCACCCATTCATTCACCTTAAATCAACGCAAAGCGTTAGAGCGCTGCATAAAGATAATGAGCGAAGGGATGGAGTTCTTTGAGAAACAGGAAGAGCTAACCAAAGAAAATAAAAGTTATGGCGTTGCAACCATGGCCGACATGGACAAGTATTGCTACTACGTTGCTGGAGTTGTTGGTGAGATGTTAACTGACCTGTTCTGCGACTACTCCGATGAGATAAAACATAAGCGCCCTGAGCTAACTAAATTAGCAGTATCATTTGGACAAGCACTACAAATGACTAACATTCTCAAAGATATTTGGGACGACCAAGAACGCGATACCTGCTGGCTACCACGCGACATATTCACTAAACATAATTTTGACCTAAGCAAACTAAAAGAAAATCACACCGACATAAACTTTGAAAAAGGGTTAAAAGAGCTTGTCGCAATCGCACATCAGCACTTAAAAAATGCTTTAGAGTACACCCTGCTAATCCCAGCACACGAAGTTGGAATCAGACGTTTTTGTTTATGGGCTTTAGGGATGTCAGCACTGACACTGCGCAAACTTAGTAAAAATAGAAACTTCTCTGATAGTAACCAGGTTAAAATTTCACGCAATAGCGTCAAGGCAACAATAGCTATATCTAATATTTTTGTAAAACGTGATCTGCTACTAAAAACAATATTTTCCCTCATATGCACCGGGATCCCCAAAGGTAAAGTTTAAAATAAATACTAAAATATATTAGTACGGAATAAAAAATAATGGATATTATAAATATGCGTATTTTAGATGGAATAAAGCTGCTAAGCATTGTCGTTATAATCACTGCCAATTTTGGATGCACCCATGTACCTATTGGCGAAGAAGCCCATGACCCATACGAAGATACCAATAGGTCAATCTATAGCTTCAATGATGCATTGGATAAAAACATCCTCGCCCCTGTTTCAAAGGGATATGCCTACATAACTCCAAAACCTGTACGTCGTTGTGTCACCAATTTTTTTGATAATTTAGGCTACCTAAACACCATTGCTAATGACCTATTACAGGGTAAATTCGAACAATGCTTAGCTGATAGCGGCCGCTTTCTTATTAATTCTACCATTGGCATTGCTGGCATATTTGATGTAGCAACCCCAATGGGGCTAGAAAAAAACAATGAAGATCTTGGGCAAACATTTGCCACATGGGGCAGCGGTGAAGGGCCATACCTAAGCCTTCCAGTTTTGGGGCCCTCTACAGCTAGAGATGTGCCAGACCAAATTACCAAAAGGATGTTAAGCCCAACTAACTATGTCAAAGCCAGTATAGCTTGGCCATTAGCAATTTTAGATATAATAAATTGGCGTGCGAACATGGAAAGTTCGATAAAGATGGTTGATGAATCTCCCGATCCGTATTTAGCTATGCGAGAATTCTACCGTCAAAATAGAATAAATTTAATCTATGATGGCGATCCTCCAGTTCCAGACATGATGGATGATATGGAAGATTTCGATGAAGATGAAGATCTATTTGAAGAGGAATAACTCTTAACTTATCGCTATGGGCAGCCTCCTGTGGTTGCCCTATAAACCAACATTCAAACCTCCAGCTAAACTCAAAAACACACTCCATAAAAAATACATTTTCCATTGCGAATCCCATCTATTTCAACCAATCGAACACCATTTCACTTTTTGTGATGCAATAGCAAAATCTTTTCGATAGAATGAGGCAACAATTGTTATAACCGCCTACTTCTCGGAGAAAAATAATGCCGACACGAATAGTAGTACCCAAGGAAACGCTAACTGGTGAAAAACGTGTGGCACTCGTGCCAAATGTTGCTGCCAAATTGCAAAAACAGGGTGCAGAACTAGCTCTACAGCATGGAGCCGGAGACCACGCCGGGTATCCAGATACTGCATACACCGATGTTGAAATCGTTAAAGATGAGAGCGAACTGCTTAAACAAGCAAATGTTGTTTTCACGGTGCAGCCACCAACTATCGAACAGATCGAAATGATGGATGAAGGCACGATTGCAATTGGATATATGAATCCATTTGGCGATGATGACCGCATTAAAAAACTCTGTGAAAAGAAAATAACCAGCTTCTCCATGGAGCTAGTGCCGCGTATCTCCAGGGCACAATCAATCGATGCCCTATCGTCACAGGCAAATGCTGCTGGTTACAAAGCGGTAATTATGGCGGCTGAAATCAGCGGCAAATTCTTCCCAATGCTTACCACTGCAGCTGGAACAGTTAAACCAGCTAAAGCTCTTATCATTGGTGCTGGTGTTGCTGGACTACAAGCGATTGCTACAGCAAAACGTCTTGGTGCAATCGTTGAAGCCTACGATGTAAGATCTGCAACCAAAGAGCAGGTTGAATCTCTCGGTGGCAAATTCGTAGACACTGGAGTTAGCGCTGACGGTGAAGGCGGTTATGCAAGAGAGCTAACCGACGAAGAAAAAGCCAAGCAGCAAGAGGTTCTAAATCAGCACATTCAAGCGGCTGATGTAGTTATCACTACAGCAGCAATTCCAGGCAGAAAAGCACCAATTCTTATCACTAAAGATGTGGTTGAAGAGATGAAGCCAGGAGCAGTGATAGTTGACCTCGCCGCAGAAACTGGCGGCAACTGCGAGCTAACCAAAGCTGGCAAGCATGTCAAAAAGAAAGGTGTAACCATCTACGGGCCAGTTAATGTACCAAGTACACTAGCAACCGACACCAGCGAACTATACTCCAAAAACCTACTCAACTTCACCGCCCTATTCCTTAAAGAGGGAGAGGTTGAACTTGATTGGGAAGATCAGATAATCGCAGAAAGCGCACTAACCCATGAAGGCGAGATCAAATCTCAACTTGTGCGCGATAGAATGGAAGGAGACCAATAATGGTTGAAGGTATAACAGGCTTTACCGCGCTCTATATATTTATGCTCGCGGCATTCACTGGATACGAAATCATTAGCCGCGTACCAGTATTATTGCACACACCACTGATGTCAGGTTCAAACTTCGTTCACGGTATCGTGGTAGTTGGAGCGATGATCGCTCTTGGCGGAGCAACTGGATTTGCAGAACAACTAATCGGTTTCATCGCCGTAGTTCTTGCAGCTGGCAACGCAGCTGGTGGTTACATAGTAACTGAGCGAACTTTAGATATGTTTAAGAAAAGCAAAAAAGGGGGAGCTGAATAATGTTTATCAATATCTGTTACTTCCTTACTGCAATCCTTTTCATCCTTGGATTGAAAAAGATGAGTTCACCAACCACAGCAGCTGGTGGTATCCGCTGGGCTGGCTATGGTATGATCCTCGCAACAGTAGTTACCCTATTTTCAGCGCAAATATCAGGGCATGAAAACGCAGTAACCAACTATATTTTGATTGTATTAGCTCTTGCTCTTGGTGGCGGACTATCTTGGTACTCAGGTAAAAAAGTAAAAACTACTGACTTACCGCAAATGATTGCACTTTATAACGGCATGGGTGGTGGTGCAGCCGCTGCAATCGCTGCTGTAGAACTGCTAAAGATGGGAACCATTAAGGAGGCTTTAAAACCTGCGACAGAATCACTAGGTGAGCTAGCAAAAACTGACATAGGTAAACAACTTATAGAGCAGGCGCAAGCTGCAGCAACTGATGCAATGCATACTGCAATATCAGGAGAACACCTGACCCTTGCGATCATCGGTGCATTCATCGGAACCATCGCCTTCTCCGGCAGTATCGTTGCCTGGGCCAAGCTCGATGGTCGCATGAAAAAAGCATTCACGCTTCCAAAGCAAAACCTAGTTAATCTTGGACTATTTGTAGCAACGGTAATCTTTGGGATTATCTCATTCTATACATTAAACCCACTGGCTCTGTTTATATTCTTTTCTCTAGCATTGGTATTTGGTGTGTTTGTCACTACACCTATCGGTGGCGCTGATATGCCGGTAATCATTTCGCTATTCAATGCATTAACCGGTCTAGCGGTAGCATTTGAAGGTTTCGTACTTGGCAATGCGGCGATGATTATTGCAGGAACAGTTGTAGGTTCTGCAGGTTCACTACTTACCCAATTAATGGCTAAAGCGATGAATCGCTCGGTAGCAAATGTACTATTCAGTGGATTTGGAACCGAAGGTGGCGAAGGCGCACACACCAGCGAAACCGGTGGAGAGATGAAGCCTATCGATGCTGAAGACGTTGGTGTAATGATGGCATATGCAGAGCAAGTAGTTATCGTTCCTGGCTATGGAATGGCGGTTGCACAAGCTCAGCATAAAGTTTGGGAACTATCCAAACTACTAATCGAGCGCGGCGTAAGTGTTAAATTTGCAATTCATCCAGTAGCAGGAAGAATGCCTGGGCATATGAATGTACTACTTGCTGAAGCTGGTGTTCCATATGATGTGATATATGATATGGAAGATATCAACGCCGAGTTTAACAAAACTCAAGTAGCTCTTGTGATTGGTGCGAATGATGTTGTAAACCCATCAGCTAAAAACGATCCAAGCAGTGACATCTACGGCATGCCTATTCTTGATGTTGAAGATGCAGATAACGTTGTCGTGATCAAACGTGGCCGCGGAGTTGGCTTCTCAGGTATTGAGAATCCACTATTCTTCGGTGACAAAACCAAGATGTTGTTTGGTGATGGGCAGGCAATGGCTGGTGAGTTGATACAAGCGATTAAGCAACTGTAATAAATGCTTATACGTCATACCGGCGAAGGCCGGTATCCAGAATAAAAAAGGCCCTTCGGGGTCTTTTTTATTGGGCTTATATTTATTCATTCCTGCAATAATTATGATTTCTACAATTTTCCCCCCGGGGGGAAAATGTTTTTCATACAAGTTTCATCACAAAAAATATACCATTCCCACTTTCATGAGAATGATATATTAATAAAAACAAATGAAACTTAACTACTCCACATTAGCAATAATACCAATCAACTCCCCACCCTGCTTTAATGGCTCACCAGTCAAGTCTCCAACCATTTGCTCAACTGCAAAACCAGCCTGTTTAAGCTCTGCCTCAATGCTTTGCGCGGTAAAGTGCTGAAACCAATTATAGATCTGCCAAGTATCATTCGGCTCAATTATTAGATATCGATCTAGCGAAAGGTTCTCTTCAGGATATAAATAAGTTTGTTGAATACCAACATAATCACCTGCTGACCAAAATCCACCCATTAACTGGTTCTCTATAATGGTCTCCTCTTTCTTTGTGGCAAGAGATCCGATACCAGCCACATCAATCACAATATGCCCGTCTGTATTAAGCATCTCCCGCATTCGATTAAGTAGTTTATTCCTCTGTTGTGGAGATAAGACACAAAGATCTGTGTAGATTAATGTGATTACATCAAAGCCAAGCGGAAGATTGTCTTCTAGATAATCTGCCTGCAAATAACTAACTTGGTAGTTGCCGCTGTTTCTGGCGTAATCGAGTGACGTTTGTGAGAAGTCTATGCCAGTTACCTTGGCATTAATTGCCGCAAAACGCTCGGTGTATAACCCAGGTCCACATCCAAGGTCACATAAGCTTTTTCCAGACAAACTCAACTGTGAATCAATCCAGCCAACAACTCGATCAATCGTTTCAAATCGGCGTGAGGCAAGATCAGTTTCTTGGTTAAGGTGAAAATTCAGCATCTGCTGAGATAGGTAAGGCCGTGTCCATAACTCCTTCGCGGTATATCGTGAAAAAGGTGCAGGACGTTGAGCCATGTCATTAATTAAATCATACATAATAGTAATCCTTTGCTGCCATCGGGCATGCAAATATAAAAGTTAAATTGGGATTAGTGCGGAGACACAAAAACGCGCCACCTACTTCCAGAAATGGAGTAGATTAAAGTGCGCAATCGCCGCTTATGTAGATTAGATATTCATAATAATTAAATACTAACAGAACTAGTTTATAAAAAACAATTATAAATTCTACAAGGTGCTGATAGAATCAATAATACATGGGCAGCACCTAATTAAAGCTTTATCATTTACAATGATAATCAAGCATATGGGATTTATAAATTAAATGCGTAAAATAATTCTAACATCATTTTTTATAGTGAGCGGATGCTCCTTTACTGGAGTAACTCCAGAGAATTTTCTCAAAAATAGGGGAATTAACAATCAACAAAAGCCCTCTGAATTTATCGCCTGTTATTCTCACGCCTGTCATGCAAAGAGCAAAATCAGCCTATCTAAAACCCAATTACAACAGATTGATAATCTGTTTATCCCGCGTCCCAAAACTGCAGAGCAGGAGCGCAAACAGATCTCCGCAGCAATAGCAAAATTTGAGCAATTTGTCGGGAAAATTAACGGAACAAGCAATGATGTTGCAGGGTCATTTCCAGGGCTTCTTAAAAAAAACCAGCTTGACTGCGAGGATGAAACTACCAATACCATCTCATATATTTCAATATTGCAAGACCGAGGCCTAATAGCCTTTAATAAGCTGTCAGAATCTCAACCAGCAAGAAGAAGCTGGTTTCTTAATGGTTGGCCGCATATGGCACCAATTATCAAAGAGGTAAAAACCGACAACCTTTATGTTGTCGACTCATGGTTTAAAGACAATGGAAATCCAGCATATATAGTTAACTATAATAAATGGAAAGATGGCTGGCACCCATAGCCCACTTAATCCCTGTTATCAGGTTCAAAAAACAACCACATAACCTGTGGGAATTTCTCTTTAAACGCGGCTTCTGTCGCGTTGATTGTTCCCTCTATGCCACTCCCTTCAGTGGTTGTCATTTTTGCCTTTACTGCAACCATCACATCATTTCCCAGTTGTAATGTGAGCATGTTATAGATCTTTTCAACCGACTCCTGCTGTTCAAGAAAATCAACCATATCTTTCTTAATGTGCTGCTCAACACCCTGGCCTATCAATAAAGACTTAACCTCAATGCCAACCATAATTGCCACAATCACCAATAGACAACCAATTGCTATGCTTCCATAGGCATCATATACCGGATTACCGGTTATCCATGTTGCGACGATAGCTGCAAGCGCGCACGTCAAACCTATCACCGCAGCAAAATCTTCCCCAAAGATTACCAATAACTCACTCTGTCGCGACTCTCTAAACCAGCGGTAAAAGGAGCGACCATTTCTTACCTTGTTTATTTGTTGAATACACCCTCTAAGCGCCACCCCTTCTGCAAGAATACCAAATATCAATACTCCAATAGCGATGTATGGATAAGCCAATGGTTCGGTGCTATTTAGTTTATGCATCCCTTCGTAGATTGAATAACCACCACCGACACTAAACAAAATAAGTGCCACAATAAATGACCAAAAATAGATGGCTTTTCCTGCTCCAAGTGGATGTTCAAGTGATGGTGGTCGCTTGGAGCTCTTAACCCCCCAAAGCAGTAGTAGCTGATTACTACAGTCTGCAAAAGAGTGAATAGCCTCAGCGACCATTGAGCCTGAGCCAGTTACAATCGCAGCAATGGTTTTTGCGATAGCGATTAGAAAGTTTGCTCCAAGTGCATAAAAGATGCTTTTTACAGAATTTGAACTATGTGACATGTTTTCCCCTAATAATACCCAAGTACTTTTTATTGCACTAACTATAACGTATATAAATCAGCATGGGTAATCAGGAACAATAAAAAAGGGCGATTATCAAATCACCCTTTTTAATGCGGTAATTTTTGACCAGATAAGATTAAAACCCAGCCTTCATCTCTAACATGAAGTTACGCCCAGGTGATGTATAGCCACTTGCAGTTGAGTACTCTTTATCAAACAGATTATCTCCCCGCAAAGTAAAGCTTACCTGTTTGTTTAAGTCATACCTTACAACGCTACCAAATTTACCATAACCGCCATTCTTGATTGTATTTTCAGAATCATCAAAACTAGATCCATATGCAATAAAATCAGCTGCCAAATCAAAGCGACCTATATGCTTTGAAACCCTCACCTTAGCGCTTTTATTTGGACGCCTCATTAAACGATTTCCAGTCATAACATCTTTTGCGTTTAAATACCCAAGTCCAACTAATATGTTCACTGCTTTCATATTCATATCTAATGTAAATTCAGCACCTTTAATTTTTGCCTTATTAAGATTAAAAGGATTCCACGTATATAGTGCAACTTCACGCCAAACGATTATGTTCTCCACTTCCGTCTTATATAAATCTAACCCCAATTTAATAGCTTTAGTTTTCCAAGCAACCCCTATATCAGTAGTTTTAGATTTTTCTGGTAATAGGTCTGGATTACCACCATAACTAGAGTACAAGTCATTTATAGTAGGCAATTTAAATGCAGTACCAAATCCTGCAGTAAAGCTCAATGATTGAAATGGTTGAATCTTAGCTCCAATATTCCATGTATCCTGATCACCATACTTTTCAAAGTCATCATGCCTATAACCAGCAAGCATATTTATTACCCCTATTGCAAACTGGCCCTGCAAAAATCTGGATTCATTTCTAGTGTTATTTTCTTGATAAGATGTTTCAGGGCTTACCCTATCTTGTTGATAATCAAATCCACCAGTTATTACAAAATCATTTGTTAATTGATAATCCAGCTGCAGAGACTGACTTCTTCGCTTTGACTCAATTAAATATGTTTGAACCCCGTTCGAATAATTTGAATACTCATCAATAGATTCCCCAACCTGAATTGAAGCATCTACTTTATACCCAACTGGAATTATCACTTTTACTGAGCGCACATCATTTTTTTGTAGTGAATGTGCAAATTGAGAGTATAAGCTATCATACTCACTTTTACTCGTTGCTTGCATTAACATTAAATCCAGTTTAACGCCATTATCCCAAAGTTTCCCAATATTAAATGAAACTGAATCATTACTATAACCGTCTGCGTCAGGATTATTTATAGCATTATCCTTTAGTGTTGCATCATCCCCATTTGAATTTAAGAATGTTCCAACCATGCTTAAACTAAAGCCATCCATACCGCCAGATACAGCAACATTCATCTTATGGGTTTTATCAGTGCCTGTACCTATTGTAATAGAAGGGGAAAAACCAGCTTTTGCATCATCACCTTTCTTAGTGAAGATCTGCAGAACACCGCCAATTGCATCGGAGCCATATAGACTTGATCTTGGGCCTTTTACTAATTCAATACGATCAATCTGCTCCAAAGGTATGTGTTCCAGAGCAGTTGAACCAAGTGTTGCAGAACCAACTCTAACACCATCAATCAACACAACAACTTGATTAGAATTAGCGCCGCGAATAAAAATACTGCTTTGTTTACCAAGGCCGCCAGTATTGCTGATATTTATTCCAGCAGTCCCAGATAATAGTGAAACAATATCCTTTGCCGGACTCCTTGCGATATCTTCACTATCAATGACTACTACTGGAACAATAGAGTCATCGGCAGAGATAGCCGTTCGAGTAGCTGTAACAACTACATCATCAAGCTTATTAACGTTTTTAGGATTGTTGGTTGAAGCATCTGCAATAGATGATAAGGAAAGGGTAAATAATACAGGAACAAGAAAATGCTTTTTCATTTTGCTCTCCTAGCGCCCACCCGCGCAATTATGAGTGAATATTTTAGAAGGCTGGTTCCGGGCTTATGAGATCCGACTCTCTGTATATAAGAGCCAGCTCACCTACCGTTGCGGGGGCAGCACTGGATTTGCTGTAATCAGCTAGACTACTACGTACCAGTTTCCCATTTAACCTATCCCTATAATTTAGCGAACAGGCACCTACTACCAATTTTTTTTCAGCACCATTTTTGGTGCCAATAGAGCGCGTAATCTACATGTGGTTCAACAGAGAGTCAATCAAATATAACCACTCTAATACTAAAAAACCCCGAAAAGAGAATCCTTTCGGGGCTTATTAAGTAGATAGAATTTAACCTAATGTTTTCTATTGCGTAATGCTGTGCCGAAACCAAATAATGCTAACAATAAAAGCATATTGATGTTTCCGCCGCCACCGCCACCAAAAGTGGTAGAACCACTAGATATACCCTGAGCACTAATTGTGTAACTAGTGCCTGTAGATTGACCATAATTATAAACCGCTACAAAGTAATCGCCTGAAACAGGATTCGGCAGTGATATTAATTCATTTCCTGACGAGCTTACAGACCTTGAAAATCCGATTTTCTCTAAATCGTCATCATCCTCATAATCATAAATATATTCATACCCTTCCCCTCCAAGGTGTTTATTCATAGTAGGATATAGTAGCGGCCTTGCTCCGCGCATAACAAACAGATCTATATCTTTTAAACTTGTGGCTGTAATAGAAAAGCTTTCAGTACCTACAGGAACATTGAAATAATAGTAATGCATGTCATCATAACCGCTATTATCAAAACTAGCATTCAATTGAACTTCATTTACCAGCCTTCCCGACTCCAACGAAAAAAATCTAGGAGCCAAATCTATACCAGAATAACTTATATCCAATTGGAAAGGGATATGACGGTGCCCACTAAAAGAGTCGAGGCTTATGCTATAGGTCGCAGAAGCAGTTCCACCTTTTGCTATATTTCCAAATGATTTCGTTGGATCTTCAATGCTTATCTTACTATCTAAAGGTACCAAGGTTGCTTCAACGGTTGTAGCATCAGACCAAATATTTTCTAATTCTATTACTAGCTCTGCTGTTTCTCCTGAATCAATAATTCCATTACCAGAACTATCAACATCAGCTGATTTAATAACCAAAACAGGCGCCGGGATAACACTTAAGGAATTTGCAGCATTTGCAATACCACCTGCAGCAACTTTATCTAAAGCTGTAGCATGAGTTTCAACACCGGCCATTATTCTACCTTTAATTTCATACATATCAGCAAGCGCATACTCCCCTTTTATCAGTGCTGCGATGCCAGCAACAAAAGGCGCAGAAAAAGATGTACCACTGACATAGGCATAGTTAGCCTCTACTGGATCATCAGGATCATCAGGGACATATACTGATGTAGTAATGACATTATCACCAGGAGCCAATAGATCTACACTAAACGCTCCATACTGGGCCCACTCAGTCATATTTCCGGTTTCACTAACAGATGAAACAGTTATTATATTTTTATTTGGCAAACTGCCTGGATATATCGGCACATATCGATTATTAACCTCATCATTTCCTGCAGATGTAACCAGAAGAATACCTTCATCCTCAAGAGCTTTAACTGCATCAGCTAGGAGGTTAGAATAAAAATAAGCCCCATAACTAAAATTTACTATATCAGCGTTAATTCTTATGGCTTCATAAAATGCATCTGCTGCATCTGCAGTAGTTCGTCTTGAGTCCGTAGTGAATAAAATTGGCATGATTTTTACCCCTGGTGCGACTCCAGAGATACCAGTATTATTGTTAATTTCAGCACCAATAATACCTGCTACTTGGGTGCCATGAGTAGCCCCAGGTGAGGTATCAAAATTTGGAGATGTACTACTATCGCCCAAAAAAACATTCCAACCTGGAACAAGTCTATCATCCAAATCTGGATGAGATGCAAACACCCCGTCATCAACCACTGCCACGGTTACTCCAGAGCTATCTGGTTGTGGATTTCCCTCCCATACATCCAGCCAATCAATAGCACCGAGCCCCCACTGGTCACCGTCAACATAGTAAGGATCATTAGGTAGTGCCATTTTATGTAAATAATAATTTGGCTCTGCATATAAAATGCTTTCATTCTTCTTTAATTCTGACATTGCAGTTTCAACACTCTCCCCTTCAGGAAGAGCCCAGCGCTCAATAGATAGCTGTGAAATTGTATTCACAAGGCTTGCTTTGCGCAATGATTGACCTTGATGCAATGCGCTATTACGCAGCCCCATCTTCTTAAAATCAGAAACACCGTCTTTAAACTTCACCAATATTTCACCAGGAACATATTTTGGATTTGCCGCATTTGCATTTAAGCTAAACATAAATGCCACAATAAAAATACTTAAAAATTTCTTAACCATAGATACATACCCATTTCTCATAATCTTATTCACCATTAACTTTTCTGATTTTTATTCTTTTAACCGGTGGTTTTCTTTCAATTGGTGGCTGCTGCATCATTCTATATATATAGTTTGGTTCAGCCCATTTTACACCAATCAAACCGTTGTAAAGCGGTACAGCTGACCTAACAAGATACCCAAATGGAAGTTGAATCAGATATTGATTTTCCCCCGGAAGTTTTTGCTTAATTTTTGCCCCATGCACCTTTAACATACTGTGAATACTCTGTTCCGAGAAGTTATCTTCATAGCGTACAATAATCTCCCCTTCAACATACCTTTGCTGTTCAGCAGTTTGAGGTGGCTTTGGACGGTCATCAACAACCTTCTCCTCTGATGCGCAACCAACAATTGCAATTGAAAAGGCTAATAGAACTGTTAATTGCATATATAAACGCATTTTCTCTTCCATAATTTCTAAAGTTATTTAACCCTATAATAAGCTACATAAAACAATTGTTCCATTATAAAAAAAAAGGGCCGAAGCCCCTTTCTTTAGCTTATTAATAAAAACTAAGGTTCCACTACATACTCACCCGGAGCATCACAAAGTGGCTGATATTTTTTATTACCTAATTTCAATGCTGGACGCATCTCTCCGCAGTTGCCGTTAAGCCATTCAACCCAATCTGGCCACCAGGAGCCTTTTTGTTCCTCTTGATGATCTAACCATAGGTCTGGGTCACGGATATGATCTACATCACCAGCCCAATAGCTTCTTTTTGGAGGATCTACCGGTGGAGAAACAACTCCAAGAATATGCCCAGAGCTACCTAACACCTGCCTAACAGGGCCATTAATATAGTCACATTTAAAACACTCTTTCCACGGGGTAATGTGGTCCATTACAGTTGCTACATCATAAAGAGGCTGCTCAACATTACTTAAATCAATTTTTCTACCCGACAGAGTTAACTTGTTTTTCTTTACCAAGTTATTATTCACATAGAATTCTCTCAGATAAAAACGGTGCATCTCTTCAGGCAATCTGGTTGGGTCAGAGTTCCAGAAAAGCAGATCAAATGCTTTCGGTTTCTCACCACAAAGATAGCTATCAACAAAAAAGTTCCAGATCAAATCATTAGAACGCAGCATCCTGAATGCTGAATTCATCTTTGCCCCATCAAGAAACCCCTCTTTCTCCATCTCATCGCAAACCATATCGTAGCTATCTTGGTCCACAAAACTCTCAATTTCACCTGGTTTTGAAAAATCAACCAACGAAGCAAACAGAGTCCAAGAGGATATTGGTTTTGTAGCTTTTTTATCTGGATCAGCATTCATCCAAGCCATGTAAGAAGAGAGAGCAGTTCCACCTATACAGTAACCAACTGCATGTATGCTTTCAGCACCAGAGATATTGCGTACAACTTGCTGAGCTCTATCTATTCCTCTACCAAGATAATCCCCAAAATGAGTTTCTCTCATCTCTTTTGGAACGTTTCTCCAGCTTATCAAAAATACAGAAAACCCCTGCTTAAGAAGATAGCTAATCATGCTTTTCTTCTCGTTAAGATCTAGTACATAAAATTTGTTAATCCATGGTGGGATAAACATTATTGGTTTTTCACGAACTTGTTTAGTTTTAGGGGTGTATTGAATAAGCTCGAACAGGTCAGTTCTAAACACTACCTTCCCAGGTGTTGTGGCTAAATTTTTCCCAACTTTAAAGGCTTTTTTATCGACCATACTGATGTCGTTGTCTTTCATATCCTCCATGAATAACTTTAAGCCATCCATAAGACTCTGACCTTTAGTATCGATCATTTTTTGTATTGCATCAGGATTTGTTAACAAGCTATTACTTGGCGAAGCTGCATTGAATATCTGCTCCACCCAAAATGCTGCTTTACGTTTAATATGCGGCGGTACATCTGGAGCATCTAGAGTTGCTTCATACATAAAGTCACTTGCAAACAGATAGGTCTCTTTCAACATGTCAAAAAACAAATTACCCGACCATTTATCGCTTTTAAAGCGCGCATCTTTGGTCTCTTTAGACTTTTCTAGCCCCATTGATCTACGGAAAAAATAGAGCTGTAGTTCTGTCATCCCCTCAAACCATGCACGCAGCTTTTCTGCGCTACCTACAGGATGATTCATCCAACCAGCTTGAGTTTGAGCTATAGCTTTTCCTACACCCAGTGGATCCATAAACTTAATATAAGGATTGTTATACAATTCAATCCTATCACCCATCCATTTCATTTTAATCTCCAATCATTATTCATTTCGATACAACCTTATTTGTATAAGTTTAGTACACCGTTGAAAAACAACACTGATTTCTTGTTTTTTCATACGAAACCACATCTATCAACAAACATTCAAAATAATTACTTATCCATGTCTATAAACAACTGTTAACATTACAGCTAATCTCTATTTAACAGTACACCAGCAAAACAACACACCATGCCCCAATCAATATATGAAATAGCCGTACCAACCCCGCTTTTTCGAAGCTTTGACTATCTGCCTCCGCTAGATGGTACATCTGCAGAGATAGGTTCGAGGGTGAAAATCAATTTTGGACGGCGTGAAGTTACTGGTGTAGTAATAAAGATCAAAAGCAACTCTGATTTTGATCTAAAAAAACTAAAACCAATAGATGAAGTTTTAGATAAAAAGTCACTATTAATTGATGAAACCTTACGTTTAGCTAAATGGGCAATTAAATATTACCATTCATATCCAGGAGAAATTCTATCTCTATGCTTCCCTACCGCATTACGTAAAGGGAAAGAGGCAAAGCCAAAGGGTGAAACTACTTGGGTAGCAACTTCAGACCCGCAAGATTTTGGAAGAGCTACACGCCAAAAAGAGATCTACAATTTAATTGCAAAATCAGAGCACGGTTTAACCGCTGAGCAACTACCTGATAAAAGCAAAGATATGGCTATCATTAGGCAGCTTGTTAAACGTGGATCTATATTCAAAACCCAATCAATCAAAGCTAGTAGTACCCATAAACCACAAGAAGATGACCTATCTCTGAATACAGAACAAGAGCAAGCATTTAACTCTATTTGTAACGATATAGATCGCTACTCTGCCCACCTTCTATTTGGGATAACTGGCAGCGGTAAGACTGAAATATTCATTCAAATCATTCGCAAAATAATACAAAGCGGAAAGCAGGCTCTGATTCTTGTCCCCGAAATTGGCTTAACACCGCAGTTAGTTAAGAGGTTTACCGATAGA
Source organism: Gammaproteobacteria bacterium (assembly GCA_033852135.1). GTDB lineage: Bacteria > Pseudomonadota > Gammaproteobacteria > QZLD01 > QZLD01 > QZLE01. Next base: position 57,744 of record JAWSVB010000004.1, read on the forward strand.
TTCTCTGAAAAAACAATAACCATTCACTCTGAAATGAGCGAATCATCAAAACTCAACTCATGGCTACTCGCCCAAATGGGGGAAGCCAAAATTATAATTGGAACCAGATCTGCTCTATTTACTCCAATGCCAGATTTAGGTCTGATAATAGTTGATGAGGAACATGACCTATCATTCAAACAACAAGATGGGATAAGGTATTCGGCCCGCGACATGGCTGTTACCAGAGCACATATGCGAGATATTCCTGTCATACTCAGCTCTGCCACACCGTCACTAGAATCAATTAATAACGCCAACTCTGAACGTTATAAATTGTTAGAATTAACCCAGAGAGCTGGCGAAGCATCACCACCCAAAATATCATTAATAGATATACGCAGCCAAAAACTTCACAGTGGTATGTCACACCAGTTTTTAACTAAGATAAAACAACATGCAGCCAATGGTGGGCAAGCCCTAATATTTCTTAATCGCCGCGGTTACGCCCCTCTCATCATGTGCCATAGTTGCGGCTGGAATGCCACATGTGATCGCTGCGACGTTAAGCTAACCCTATATCAAAAAGAAAATATCCTGAAATGCCAACATTGCGGTTATACAACTAGAACACCAACAAACTGTCCTGATTGCGGAGAGAAAGAGATGCTTGCTCTAGGAAAAGGAACCGAGCGTGTCGAAGAGGCTTTATCTGCAGCGTTCCCCGATCTAAATATCGCACGAATTGATCGCGATACAATGCAGCGTAAAGACAGTTTTAATCAGATCATGAAGCAAGCAGAAAATGGCGGGATCCACATCTTGCTTGGCACCCAAATGTTAGCAAAAGGTCACCACCTTCCAAACATAACTTTGACTGGAATCATCGATATAGATAGCGGGCTATTCAGCACCGATTTTCGCGCTATAGAGAGAATGGCTCAATTACTAACCCAAGTTGCAGGGCGTTCAGGACGTGGCAACAAAGCAGGGGAAGTTATATTACAAACCCACCATCCAGAAAACCCAATACTCCATACAATTTTATTTAGTGGGTACAAAGCGTTCTCCACCAAAGAGCTAAAACAGAGGCAAACAACTCAACTTCCCCCTTATACCAGCATGGCAGTGATACGTGCCGAAGCCATGGATAAAAACACTGCAAACAGTTTTCTTGAATCAATCAAAGGCAATATAAATTCACAGCAAGTTGAAGTTTTTGGCCCGCTACCAAGCGTGATCCATAGACGCAACCGCCACTACCGTTCACAGCTATATTTTCAATCAAAAAGCCGCTCTGAGTTACAAAAGCTTCTTGCAGAAACTGTTATACATGCAGCTGCAAATAAACTCGGAAAGAAGGTTCGCTGGCATGTCGATATGGATGCCCAGGAAACCATTTAATAACCCCAAACAACTACCTAAAAAGCAATAAATAGACACCAAGCAGTAAAAGGTCTACATTTGTTTTAATCCAAGCAACAGGCAACATCAAGGTATGAACCAAGCGCGCACAAAAATTATTTTTATTGGGGATAGCATAATTCAAGAGATGCCAGTTACACAGATCACCCCCAATGGAATGAACTACGGTATCGCTGGAGATACCACCAAGGGGCTGATCGATAGAATTGACACTATCTCCCCATTAAATAATGCTGCCGCAGTAGTTACATTAATTGGAATCAATGATTTTTGGTTTTACGGTCAAGAAAAGATTATCGACTACTATAAGCTGCTATTAGATATACTGCCGCAAAAAACCAAGATCATAGTTAACTCTATCTTACCCATAGATGACGAGTATGACTCGCTGCCAAATAACGATCTAATCGATAAAGTTAATACACATATAGAACAGCTCTGCGAACCACGTGACCGTTTTTACTATTGTGATTCAAATAGCAATCTTAAAAATTCAGCCGGAACTCTAGACAGAAACTTTCATATTGGCGATGGATTGCACCTGAGCGAAATAGGTTATATTGCCCTGATGCAGTCAATTGCTGTAAAACTTAAACAGATCCTTCCTGAACATACAGATATCTCAATCCCACAGTAATCATATCGCGCTATGAATATTAACATCTATACAAATATCGATGCCATGCCAGAAAAAATCCAAGCACAATGGCAACATGGGCAAGAGAGAACTTTTGACAGCAGTTTTGAGTGGTATAAAGGGATTATAAAATCAGCAATGAAACCTGATTCTAGCCCATTATTAGTTGTGATAGAAAAAGATAACCACTGTATTATTCTTCCCCTACAAGTTCACCACTCGAATAACCACAAATATATATCAGCATTAAGCACCGTTTATAGTCATAACTTTGCCCCAATAACTATATTCAATGAAACTTCGATATTTAATGCAGCCTCGACAGAAACCCCATCCTTAACAATTTTTGCCGACTTAGTGCAAGAGGGGGTCATGTTTGCTATCAGAGAACACCAACCAAGCATCATTGATATTAATCCAATTGACCAAAACAGCTATTGGCTTGAACCTATAATTTCCGCCATTAAAAAAAGCAATATGCTAACCGATACTTATTTTCGTTTTGGTAACTGGATTAATCCAAATGTGAGCACTATCGAAGACTACGCAGCTACCTTGCCATCCCAACTAAAAAACACCCTTAAGCGCAAACAAAATAAACTTAACCGTGAACATGTGTGGGAAGTAAAAATACACAACGAACTAGAAAATCTTGAAACACCATACAAAGAGTACAAACACCTATACCAGTTACGCTGGAAAAAAGAAGAGGGGAACAACGATTTCGTCGATAGAATCATTACTGATCTTGCTGAAAAAGGCGATTTAAGGCTTGGAATCTTATACATAGACACAAAACCTGTTGCAGCCCAAATATGGTTTAACTCAAATAAAACCGCTTCAATTTTTAAGCTTGCGTACGATGAAAAATATAAGCAGTTTTCGCCAGGATCCCTTTTAACATATGACATGATCCAATACAGCATAACCCACGACCATATAACAAAACTCGATTTTCTAAGTGGTGACGATGGCTATAAGAAGCAGTGGATGTCACAAAGAGATGAAAAATGGGGCATTATCGCTTTCAATAAACGATCAGCATATGGTATATTTTCCGCCATCAAACACTTCTGCGGTAAGTTCGCAAGATGTTTGAGGAATTTTCCAAGCAAAACGACAGGGCAATCATGTACTTAGAAGAAGTTAAACAGCTTTTAGCCGAAATCCTACATATTCATGACCAAGTTAATAGCTATACCGCAGAGACTCCTTTGCTAGGATACATACCAGAGCTTGACTCAATGGCAGTAGTTAGCTTAATCACCGGTATCGAAGAAAAATACAGTATCACCGTTGAAGATGACGAGATAAGTGCGGATGCATTTGAAACTGTCGGAAACCTAGCTGCATTTATTGAGCGCAAAGTGGGCTAGTGAATATCTGCGTAACACCAGAATTCTTACCCGGCTCTTTAGGCCAGATATTTACCGTCACTTATAGCTGCAATCAAGCCGCAGATACCAGTCAGCAACCCAGCCTGATATTTATCCCCCCTTTTGCAGAAGAGGCAAATAAGTCTCGTCATATGCTGTCAGCTCTTGGGCGCAATTTAGCTAAAACCGGTATTCAAACCACAATAATCGATCTATTCGGCTGTGGTGATAGCGAAGGTGATATCGATCAAGCAAACCTTCAAATCTGGCATCAAGATATAAGCAAAACCATACAGCACATACAGAAAAAAACTACTAACATATCGATTGGTGGATTACGCCTCGGAGCAACCATAGCGCTTGATTTTTTAGCCACCTCTCAGCAATCAGTCGACAAAATACTAATGTGGCAGCCGGTGTTAAAAGGTGAGCAGTTTATAAAACAATTTATTCGCCTAAAGCTAGCTGAATCGATTGCAACAAGCTCAACACCAACAACATCAACCACTGAGATCATTGCCGAACTGAAACAAGGAAATACCCAGGAGATAGCAGGATACCCACTCACAAAAGAACTTTTTCAAGACATCAATACACTTAACTGCCTAAATAGAGACATCCCTACAGATACGCAACTTCATCTACTAGAGATAAATTCAGGAGCAGCTCCATCAACTCCAATGATCCAAGCTGCAAGCTCCTATACAAATCTAAAAGCAAACCATCACATCTGCCAAGGTTCACAATTTTGGGCCTGCCAAGAGATAGTTTATTGCGACTCAGTGATCGAAAAAAGTACTGAGATCATGACATCAGGAAACTTCTCATGAGCCGTGAAATTCCAGTAGTTTTTAATAATGGCGAAAAACAACTGCTTGGAATTATTCACCAACCAGAAAATACAACCGCAGCAACTAGCAGCTCTACCGGAGTTGTAATTATAGTTGGTGGGCCACAATACCGAATTGGAAGCCATAGACAATTTATTAAGCTCAGTCGCTATCTTGCTAAGAATGGATTCAGTAGCATCCGTTTCGATTGCGCAGGGATGGGAGATAGCAGCGGAGAATTTGAATCATTTTTAAACATCTCTGCAGACATCCGTAGTGCAACTGATGCAATGATACAAAGCTCACCCCATATAGATAAAATAGTACTTTGGGGCCTTTGTGATGCGGCAACTGCTGCTGCACAATACAGCAATAGTGATGAGAGAATTAAAGGGTTATTTTTACTTAACCCCTGGGTTAAAGATGAACAGCTTGCTGCAAAAGCGTTAGTAAAAAACCACTATAAAAAACAGATTCTATCATTTGATTTTTGGAAACGTGTTTTCACCGGCAAGGTTAAGCTATTTGCAGCAGCAACTTCTTTTCTGCAAAACCTAATTGCAATGAAGCAAAAAACCAACGATGCAGAAATAGAAAACACCTCAGCTGTAGACCATGAACCAAAGTCTCTCCAAGGAGTTATGCACAAAAGGATGACAGAGTTTAATGGAGTAGTTTCCATTATCCTTAGTGAAAAAGACCTTACCGCGCAAGAGTTCACCACTGCCACAGAGAATAAAGATTGGCAAAACCTAATAACAAATAAACCTATTGAGATAACCACAATAAAAGATGCCAACCACACGTTTGCAGCAGAAAAATGGCGCAGCCAAGTACAGCAGCTAACCCTAGACTTTCTAAAATCAATCTAAGTTTATACCAAAAAGGCTGGTATACATTCAGTAGATATTTACCTCACCAAAAAAGCACTCTAAAAATCATAAATTATGCTTTAGTAAGCATCACTTTTTAGCAAACTTAACCTGCAGCGCATCCTGTTTTGACTCTTGCTGCAAAGCAATTACTTTCGTGATAGAAACTAACCTAACCCCATACGCAGCAAGCTTTGGAATCTCACTTTGCAAAACTGCAATCGTTTCTGGAAACGGATGACCAATCGCGACTGCGCTCCCGTGCTTTTTTGCTAATTTAATCAACCTTTGCATCTGATACATGATTGCCTCTTTTGTCACCTCATGATCCAAAAACACGTCACGTCTAGCATTAGGAATCCCAGTTTCTAATGCCATTTGTTGCGCTACAGTTGCGGTGGTTGTTCTACTATCAATATAAAATAGATCCCCTCTAGATTTTATATAGTCCATCATCCATTGCATATGCCCTGGATGCTGAGTTATCAAACTCCCCATATGATTATTAACCCCTATGACGTGGGGAATACTTTCTAAATTATCAGTGATGGTTTTTTGCAACTGCCGCTGCGTCATATCAAGAACAATACCACCTCGCCCCAAACGCAAGTTACCTACTGATTGCATCGGCTGATGCAACATAACCTCTTTGCCCGATTGATTTGCGAGCTCAGCCACTTCGGCACTATGTGAAGTATGGGGAATAATGGCAGAAACTACAGGACCTGGCAGATCGATTATTTGCCTAGCTGCAAACAAATCCTCCCCCATATCATCAATAATGATACTAACCACAGGAGTTTGCGAATAGGTATTCGCAGCCATCAACAACATAACTACGAAAGCAAAAGCGCTGACGCAGAGCTTTTTAAATAGCAGCTGCATTAATAAATAAAACCGTACAACCAAAAACATTATCTACTTCTTCGGCTGTCTTAAAATTGAGATCCCTTTAAGCAGATTAATCGCCTCATTTAAAGCGTAATCCTTAATGACTAAATCTGTTTTGTCACCGGAATCAGTGGCGTTACTTACCCCCCCTGAATCTTTCTTATCAGAACTCTTTTTTGCATTACCATTTTTCAAGTGTCCCGCTAAATCAGCTTCTTTCACTACACCAACAGATGAAGACACTTTTTTCGATAGCTCAACCTCGTCCAATACAACATCAGGAACAATACCCTCTGCCTGAATAGATCTACCTTTTGGAGTGTAATACCTAGCTGTTGTTAACTTAACAGCAGTCAAGCCTCCAGGCAAAGGCATTATGGTCTGCACCGAGCCTTTCCCAAATGAGCGAGAACCCATTATCACTGCACGCCCATGATCTTGCAGAGCACCAGCCACAATCTCTGACGCTGAAGCTGATCCGCCATTAATAAGCACTACAATAGGAGCTCCAGTTATTACATCACCCGGATCTGCAGAAAAGCTCATAATAGGTTTTTCTTCTCTTCCCTGGGTATAGACGATTAATCCATCTTCAATAAAGGCATTTGAAACATCAACAGCTGCTTGCAAAACACCGCCAGGATTATTGCGCAGATCAATTACAATCCCTTTTAATCCTTGCTCAGATTCTTTACTAATTTTCTCAACTGCACTGCGCAAATAATCGCCAGTTCTAGCTTGAAACTGAGTTATACGCAAATACCCGAACTTATCTTCAATTAATTTACTTTTAACACTCTTAACCTTAATCACATCACGCACGATCGTAAGCTTAAATGGTTTCCCATTTCCTTCTCGCATTATGGTTAAGTCAATCGACTCACCAACCTTTCCGCGCATAATCTGCACCGCTTCATGCAAAGAAAGCCCTTTTACCGGTCTTTCATCTAAGCGAATTATTAAATCCCCAGCTAAAACACCAGCTCTTTGAGCTGGAGTATCATCGATAGGCGCAATAACTTTTACAAAGCCATTTTCCATCCCCACCTCAATGCCTAAACCTCCAAACTCTCCACTAGTCCCCTCTCTAAGCTCTTTTAGCTCCTCTTCACCTAAAAAAGATGAGTGGGGGTCAAGTGATTGCAACATCCCACGAATAGCCCCCTGGAGTAATGTTTTATCATCAACATCTTCAACATACACACTCTTAATTTGGGCAAATGACTGAGACAGAGCTAACAATTCATCCAAAGGCAGCCCCTGATCAATAGGGCGCACACTCGCTGAGGAACCACCTTCTGCAGAAACAGTTTCGGCAAACACCCCACTAGCAAAACCGACAAATAATATGAGAAACATTGCTGTATTTTTTATATCTATAAATCTCATCCATAAACTCCGAAGTAAAATTCTTGTTGTAACTCGTGCATAGTTAACGCCTACACCAAGCAATTGGGTCCTGCGGTTTCCCATTTACACGTATTTCAAAGTATAAACCACTATCTCTATTTCCACCCGTATTTCCAACTGCAGCTATTATATCTCCAGCATCTACCCAATCACCTGCATCTTTAAACAGACTCTGATTGTGCCCATAGAGGCTCATATATCCGTCACCATGATCAACGATCATCAGCAAACCCAATCCCTTAAACCAATCAGAAAAAACCACTCTACCATGAGAAAAAGACCTAACGTTATTCCCCTCTTTGGCTTTTATAAAAACCCCTTTCCACCTTGATTGACCACTTCCTTTTGATGATCCAAAGCGTTTTGCCACATACCCCTTAACCGGCAGTTTCATCTTTCCTTTCTGTTTTCTTATATCACTGGATAACTGAGCAGGAATATCTGATAATGCATTTTGCAGCTCCTGCACTAAAGTTAACAGTTGCTTCTCATCTAACTGCATCCCCTTAAGCTTACTTCCCTGGTTTTTTATTCTCTTTTGAATTTCAGTAAGAAGCTTTTCCCTAACCCTTCGCGTTTTATTCAAAGACTGCTTTTCTGCCATTAGTGACTTTTTATTTTTTGAAATCAGCTCTAACTGGGAGTTAATTTCACGTTTAAGGTTCACTAAATTCTGCAGGCGTAACGTTACTTGGTCGATTTTTTCTGTGCGCGCCTCGTTTAAATAATCATAATAAACGAAGGTTCTTGCCACCATAGCTGGGTCATGCTGATTTAATAACAGCTTAAGATACTCTTGCCTTCCCATCGCATAGGCTGCAACCACCTGCTTAGAAAGAATATCTTTTTGCCCACTAAGGTTTTCTGCTTGCTTCTTATAGTCGGCTTGCAGCTGAGACAACTTTTTCTCCATCAGCTTATTTTTTTTATTCAGCTTTCTTATTCTGTTACTAACCCCACCAACTTGCACTTCAATTTTACGTAACTGCTGAACCAGCTCATTTTTTTCCCCTTTATCCTGTAGCAGTGTCTTTTGCAGCTGTTTGATATTACCGCGCAGTTTTTGCAACTGCTCAACCCGATCGTTAGCATCGCTATCCGCCAGCGCTAACGAAAATGGTGTGCAGCTAAATAATATAGCCAATACACATACAAACTTTGCAATAACTCCTGTAAAACTCAACCGAAATTCTCCGACTACCATTTTGTGCCAAAAACATAAAATTATTATACCTGAGCATTTAATTAAATGTGTGCAAATAACGATCACACCTCGGCTATACCACCTGACATAACACATAAGCCGACAATAAACTCATGGCAAATCTATAACTTGCAGCACCTTTTTTATTTTTTAAATAGACAAACATTCTTTTTCCATTCATAATGCTCGCTAATATCCGCAAGATTAGCATTTAATAATCTTGTCATATAAAACTTATATATAAAAACGTATATTGAGACTAGTTCAAAAAACCAAAACGGGACAAACTTGGGCCTAATATCCAAAAGGAACCAAAAAAAATGAAAATTTTTGATGAGCTACAACTATCTGGGGAAGAAGAAATAGAAAAGGCATCTAGATCACTAAGAGCGATGTCTCATCCTCTTCGTCTTAAAATCTTATGCACCCTTAGTGAGACTGAAAAAAGCGTACAAGACATTGTTGATCATGTTGGTACTTCTCAAAGCAATATTTCACAGCATTTAGCTATATTGCGCGACAAAGACATCATCACATCACGCAAAGACGCCAACAAAGTTTATTATCGCCTTGGAGACACTCGTACTGTTAGCCTTATAAATATGGCTAAGAACGTGTTTGTCGGCGAATAAAGCATAAATAGTACTTATAATAAAAAAACTGTACTTCTCTGAGCGTTAAAAGTTTATCTTGTTGCTGGGATATATTATTATTCCCAGCCTCAAATATTTTTATTTAACGGAATAGAGAGTTAACATGCAACAGTACATTGAATTTGTTTCAAACCATCCTCTGCATTTTGCAGCATTAGCGGTGGTTGTGGTCCTATTGATAACATCTGAGATCACTAGATCTATCAGTGGCACAAAAAGCATTAGCATCTCTGCAGCCATTCACAGCTATAATAAAGATGCCGCCATTTTTATCGATACCCGCTCAAATAATGACTTTGCCAATGGCCATATCACTGGGGCAATAAATATTCCTGCCCAAGACCTTGAAAAACGGATCGGCGACCTCGATAAATATAAAGACAAGCAGTTAATCGTGTACTGCCAGACAGGGGTTCAAACTAAAAAACCATGTAACTTATTATCTAAAAATGGTTTTAACAGTGTGCTTTCTCTCAAAGGAGGCTTAAGTGCCTGGATTGATGAAAGCTACCCTCTAGAAAAATAATAAACATAATATTTCAATCTGATAAAGGTTTCTCAAATGACAGAAAAAGAACAACAACCAAAGGGCCCTCAACTTGGACTGCAACGTGTTTATACAAAAGACACATCTTTTGAAAGTCCCAATACACCTGCAATTTTTCGTGATGAATGGAAGCCTGATGTAAACGTTGAGCTTTCAAATAATGCCAACAAACTTGATGATAAAAATTTTGAAGTTGAATTAACCGTTACTGTGACCGTTAAGCTTGGTGAAAAAACAGCATATCTTGCCGAAGTGAAACAAGCCGGCATATTTACCCTCGATGGTTTTGCAGAAGAAGCCATAGATGGCGTTCTTGGTAGCTACTGCCCAAGCGTTATCTTCCCGTTTGCTAGAGAGGCCATCGCAGATTTAATCCAAAAAGGGGGCTTTCCTCCATTTTATTTGCAACCTGTTGACTTCAACGCCCTATATGCCCAGCACATTCAACAACAAACTGAAAAGAATGAGCAGGGTAAAACTAAGCACTAGCACAACATTATGTCTAAACCATCTTTTGGTATTTTAGGAGCAGGATCCTGGGGCAGCGCCCTAGGGCTTCTTCTTGCTAGAAATCAGCACAATGTTTCTATCTGGGATATTGATACCTCTTTATTAACAGATATTGAAGCTATGCGAGAAAATCGCAAATACCTCCCAGGAATTAAGTTTCCAGATAACTTAATAACAAACAACTCCGCTGAACAAGTTATATGTAATTGCGACCAAATTCTGTTAGTTATCCCAAGTAGTGCCTTTCAATCAACCTTAGAAAACTATAAAGATGCTTTCCGCACTAAGAAGACCATATGCTGGGCAACTAAGGGGCTTGACTCTGCTTCTGGCGGACTTTTACACCAAACAGTTGCAGATGTTCTTGGTAAAGACATTACCCCTGCTATCATTTCAGGCCCAAACTTTGCCAAAGAAGTAGCTGCAGGGCTTCCAACAGCTGTAACAGTAGCTTCAACTGATATAAATTTTGCCAAAACCATAGCATCATCTTTACACTCTAATGTTTTTCGCCCATATACCAGCGATGACATAATAGGGGTTGAAATTGGTGGTTCGATAAAAAATGTTCTTGCTGTAGCAGCGGGCATATCCGACGGCTTAGGCTACGGAGCAAATGCCAGAGCGGGGCTAATAACTCGCGGACTACATGAAATGACTAAACTCGGCCTTGCTCTCGGAGGCAAACCTGAAACATTCATGGGGTTATCTGGTGTTGGAGATCTAGTTTTAACCTGCACCGACAACCAATCGCGCAACAGGCGTTTTGGCATTGGGCTAGGTAAAGGGAAATCAATCGATGAGATTAAATCAGAGATCGGGCAGGCAATCGAAGGGTTGCGTACTGCACAAGAGGTTTACTCATTAAGCAAAAAGCATAAAATTGAACTACCTATTTGCGATCAAGTATATAAAGTTATTTATGATGGAAAACCAGCTAAAGAGGCGGTTAATGATCTTCTAAACCGTCCTCCAAAACCTGAAACAATATAGCCTATTTCCTCATTCCATATTATCTATACTATTTTGCCAATTATCTTCTCCAGAGCTGCGTTCTAGATCAACTCCATAATCTTCTTTTTGCAAATCATAACTACCATTCCAGTCCTCAGGGGGCTGCGCTGCCTTGACTCCCATCTCTAACCAAGTATCACGATCAATCTCTTCAACAGCACCGTCATAATACTGAATCTCAATACAATCTTCTTCTGAGTCAAAGGCTACAACCTCAAAGGTTTGATCTGTCTCATCCCGATACCAGTTCCCCACTTCTGGATTAACTACCTTTGCCATTGAAATCTCCTTTTACCTTTTTATACAAAAACTATTTAAAAACCTTATATCAAAGATATAGGTCTGTTATACAAACTTAGCAAGGGGAGTTATCAAAAATGTGACGTCGATACGAATAATTTACATAAATTATAATTTAAAAAATTAACATACTGCAGAAAAACAAAAACCCCAGATAAACTGAGGTTTTATGTTTGACTTCCTTTTCATGGCCTTCCTGACCCGGCCTCCTGGCCTGTTTCCCTCATCCTTAAGGGCTTATTCCTTATGAAAGCACTCCTGTGCAAATCATGTGTGCATTATTACATATGAATAAGATCCAGCAATAAGCCTTTAGATACAGTTAGTGTAGGATATATCCTACACCAGCCCCGCAAGACTTTGCTCCATCTCAGAGAACTCTTTCTTAAGCCTTTCATATTGCACATCTTTATCCTGAACTTCCTCTTTAAGCTGCTGTAACTCTTTTTGGGCAAGATCTAACTCTTGTTGCTTTTGCTTCAGAGACTCATCCTTTTCATCCAATAATTTGCTTAAGCTTGATTGTTCCTGTTCTTTTTGGGAAAACTCTTCTAATGCCTTTTCCAGCTCTTCTTGCTTGGCATCTAATTCACCTTTGGATTTAAGCAACTCTTCATTCAACCCTTGATTCTGCTCTTCTAGCTCCGCAAGTTCAATATTTATATCATTATCAATTTGCTGTGAAACTTGCTCAAACTCTTGCTCACCCATCCCTGCATTTTCTTCGCTGGAACCATCTTCTGCAGCTGAATCATCAGCCCCATCTAAAATATCACTTGCACTAGCCAATAAGGCTTCAATATCATCATCGCTGACATTTTCTTCAACAGCTTCATCTTCCGGCTGTTCTTCATTTAACCGACCTTCAAGTTCCTCTTTCTCATGTTTGATCTTATCCACTTCATCAATTAAACGGTTGTTTTCATCTTCTAGAGTAACCACCGCATTCATCACATCTCCTGATTCACGGGAGAAACGTGATATCACACTCTCTAACTCATCTACTTTATTTTTCTTTTCCTCAAGCTCCTTGGTTAGCTCCTGCTGCTCCTCTTCTATTGCAGCAAGCTTTCTCTTTAGATCTAACTTTTCGCGCTCAAGCTCAACCATATCATTATCAGTTGCGGCAGCTGTTTGTGTTTGTTGCTGCACCTCAGCCAGAAGATCGTCTGGGTCAATATCTACATCGTCTACATCAGCCTCAGCAACTTCTTCTGCCCCTTCAGCTCTTGCAGTTAAATCATCTAGAGTTATCAACAGGTCTTCTAACTGCTCTTGCCTACTTTGATTCTCATTTTCCAGAACATCTATACACATCTTAGATTCTGATAGAGCTGACTCCAATGCGTTTATCCGTGTGAGGAACTCCCCTTTCATCCCCTCATCTTCGCTCATCTCTAGCATACCCTGCAGCTCAGATATAATACTCTTCTGCTGGTCAGATACGCTCTTAAGCTTATCAACCTCTTTTCTTACCTTGTGCTCTGCTTTATCAACATAAACAACCTTCTCTTTCGGCCTTTTAGTACGCATCTCCAGCATTTTATTCAGCTTTTCAAGCGTAATCTCATCTAGCTCTCCATCACCAATATTGTCTAATAAATTTTGGAGTAAACTAAATTCATTCTCATAACTGGATGATAAAACATCAATAACAGAATTATCCTCCAATTGTTCCTTAACTGATTCTAATTGTTCTGTTATCGGCCTTGCAGCTTCTGTTGCATCCTTCAGCTTGCCGGCTAATCCATAAAATAAAGTTTTATACTGCTCAAGACTTTGAGCCTGTTGTTTTAATACGTTTAGCTCAGTTCTAACAGCCTCAACTTCTGCACTATCAGCAACATCTGCGGTATCATCTGCTGTTGGGGTTTCAGGTTTTTCTTCAGCAGCCTCAGGTTCTTTAGCAATTGAAGGGATGCTTTCAAGTATCTCTTTAAGACTTTGTTCCTGACTTTTCCAATATGCGCTCCCATCTTCGCCTGATGCTTCAATCGCACTTATCTCTGAACGAATAAACGCCATACGCAATTCTAACGGATCACTATAATCACCGCCTAAATTAAAACTATCATCTGTGGAATCATTATCCCCATTACTTTCCTCCATTCTAAGCTCTGTAGCGAGCATAGCCTGGCTAAGAAAGGTTAAGTAAGTTGGAATCTCAACCTCTTCTTTAGGCTCCTGAGGGACTTCCTTTACTACTACCTTACTACCTTTGCTTTTTTTAAGTTTTCTAATGCGAATTACAGAATATATTAACCATAACAGTAGCAAGAATACTGCTTCACCTAACATAGCCAATATAAGTTGATTAACTGTCACTTTTAAAATATTTCCATCTATAAATTCATGCCCAATACCAATTAGCCACTCCCACACTAAAGGGATAGTGACTCTATTTAATTAAAGGTCATTGAACCATATATTTCCAGCAGTTTTCCTCACTATTGCAGCAAAGTTTGAACTGGTTGCGTATTTTAAATGCGAAAGTGGTTTTTATTGGGGGAATACGAGTATATTGACTGCTATTTACTTCTTACTAAGGCAAAATCAGCGACCAAATCAAGAACCTTTTTGGCCTCGCTATCTTCAATTATCTCTAAGGCTTTTTTTGCTAACTGAATCTGCTCTTGAGCCATTGCTTTTGTTGTTAATATAGCATTAGACCCTTTAACTATCTTAGCCACAGTAGCTATATCAGCCTCATTAGGCTCACCTTCAATTGCCTGTGTGATAACCAGTCGATTCTCAGGGGTACACTCTTCTAGTGCGTATACCAGTGGCAATGTCACCTTGCCTTCAGCAATGTCATCTCCAATTCTTTTTCCTAGGTCATCTTCACTTGCGGAATAATCGAGAACATCATCTATAAGCTGAAAAGCTATACCTAAATGCATCCCATAATCAGCCATAGCCTGCTGCTTTTCCTTAGTAGTATTACCAAGCAGAGCACCAAGCTCACCAGCAGCTTGGAATAGTTTTGCAGTTTTCCTTTTAATAACCTCAAAGCAGCTATCAATACTGACATCTATGTTCTTACAATTCATTAGCTGCAACACTTCGCCTTCAGCAATAGTGTTTGTAGCATCAGCTAAAATCTGCATCACTCGCATATCCCCAATTTTCACCATCATCTGGAATGCTCGTGAATAGAGAAAATCACCAACCAATACCGCAGCCTGATCTCCCCAAAGGGTATTTGCAGTATCACGTCCACGACGCATAGCTGACATATCAATTACATCATCATGCAACAGGGTCGCAGTGTGAATAAACTCGATGATTGCAGCTGCATTTATGTGGTTATCATTGATATCACCACAGCTCTTGGCCGCTAGAATAAGCAGCATCGGTCGCAAACGTTTTCCGCCACCTTCAATAATATAAGCGCCAATCTCGTTAATCAGCTCAATATCAGATTGTAGATTGGTCTCAATAGCCGAATCTACTGCCTGCATCTCTTGCTCAACTACTTGCTGTATTTGATCTATATCCAACTGATTATCCGTCTATTAGCTTTCTACTTATAACAAAGATGGGAGCATACTATGAGAGCACAACTATTGTGTCAAATTTACTTCTATTTAATTTATATGCGTTACTCGATCAAACTCCACAGCCCCCGGATGGCAGCTACACCTTGCGCACCATTCCTTCTAGACTCGGAAATATCTTTGCTTTCTAACCCACCAAGGGCAAATACTGGAAGTGCGCACTGCATGACAGTTTGAGAAAAAGCTTCCCAGCCAATAGGCTCTGCATCAGGGTGAGTTGCAGTCTGCTTCACCGGGCTCAACATAGCAAAGTCAACCCCAGCATCCTCAGCTTTTTTCAATTCACCTAAAGAGTGACAGGATGCTGCAATTAAATCAGTGGCATTTTCTCTTAGGACTGCAAGATCAAGTTGCCCACTATTCAGGTGCACACCATCTAAGCCACACCTTTTATAAACCTCAACATCACTATTAACTAAAATTTTGGCTCCATATTGGTGGCATACTAATTTCGATTTATCTGCATACGCACACAAGGCATCAGCAGCAAGCTTTTTTGAGCGTAACTGCACCAACTTAACCCTTTTTTGCAATGACAATTCAAGCTGCTGTATAAACTGCTGTTCACTATAATCAGCTGGCTCAGGAGTTATTAGGTATTTATCTGGAAGCTGCAGTGACGTAACCACTGGCAAGTCTGCTGGAGGCAACTGATATTGCAGCAGTTCATCTAGCGCAACCCACTCTATCTCTTGCCCCTCTAAAGGAATTAACTCGCCCATATACTGGTCCACCTCCCACACATCAAGAAATACATCTTTTTCACTGTATGAGTACGGCACCTGAATTAATGGAGTTAACTTTGTGGCAGTTATGGAGATCTCTTCCTTCAACTCACGCACCAATGCCTGCTGAGCAGACTCACCATTTTCAATCTTGCCACCTGGAAACTCCCAATAACCTGGCAGGTGCGAGCTATTCATTGGACGCTGCGCCAACAGAATCTTGCCGAAACCATTTCTGATTACCGCTGCAACCACATGAATTTTAGGTTTGTTATTTATCATACTATCAAAACTTATGAACCAAATTTGAAAGAAAACAACCCGTAAAAAGACATTAGAAAAAGTATTAACATAATAGCTGTAAGCAAAGGAGCTTCATCTAAATTCACGCTATTGACCCTTGATTTAACAAAGTTTTTAATTATTAATACAAAAATAGCGCCTGCTGATATTGAAAGTAATAAAACACCAATACCTGCAAATGTATCTTTTATACCGTACGACATAAAAATTAAAACTAAGCCTAACAAAGAGAAGGCGCTAGAAAGAATAAAAACTCCAACCAAAGCAATTAACACATTAATTTTGTGGATATTACCCAAATATTACTCCTTACTCTTAGCTCTTCTTTTGCTCATCCCCTTAAAGAACGCTCGAAGACATGGAGACTAGTTCTAAAAAAACACGGCAAATTTTAAAACGTCATGAGCGCAGCTTAGGCAAGGCGAAAGCCTGTTAAAAAAACGGAGTTTACTTTAGTAAATGAGTATTTTTTCACAGGCTTTCAACGCTGCATAAGCAAGCGCAATAGTTTTAAGAGCGGTACTCGGCGTTTATCTTCACATAGTCATACGAAAAATCACACGTCCAAACCGTACAAGACTCGGCGCCACGCTGCAGATCAACCTTAATAGTGATCTCATCCTTATCCATCTCTTTCTGGCCATCTGCTTCTGTATAAGCTGGATCTGGATTTCCATTTTTTATCAAACAGGTTTCACCAATAAACAAGGACACTTTATCAATATCGAGGTTTTCTACGCCGGACCTTCCAACTGCTGCTAAAATTCTTCCCCAATTTGGATCACTAGCAAAAAGAGCTGTTTTTACTAGTGGCGAGTGAGCAATGGTAAATGCTACCTGTTCCGCTTCTTCTTCCGAAATACAGTTTTGTATCTCAATACTGATAAACTTTGTCGCTCCTTCACCATCACGCACAATAGCTTGCGCCAGAATTTTACACACTCTCTCGATAGCCTGGACAAAGATATCAATATCTTCGCTATCTTCGGTAATCTGAGCTGCACCGCTCTTTCCAGTAGCTACAAGAACTACAGCATCATTGGTTGATGTATCACCATCAACAGTAACGCGATTAAATGTCTTTTTTACAGCAGCTGAGAGAACTTGCTGTAGTAGTGGCGATTCAATATTGGCATCAGTAGCAATATATCCAAGCATAGTTGCCATATTTGGCCTAATCATACCTGAACCTTTAGATATGCCGGTTATAACCACATCTTGACCACCAATACTTATAATTTCTGAAGCACCTTTAGGCACAGTATCTGTAGTCATTATTCCAAATGCAGCTTCATCCCAGCCAGATTCTGACAGTGCAGAAATTGCACCAGGAAGGCCATGTTTAAACTTATCTATAGGGAGTAGCTCTCCGATAACACCAGTTGAAAACGGCAGTATCTGTTTACGATTTACCCCTGTAATTTCAGCAACTAGCTCACAGCAGCTTTTCGCATCTTTTAGCCCTTGCTCTCCAGTTCCTGCATTTGCACTTCCGGTATTCACTAAAAGATATCTAGGCTCAACATCTGCCAAGTGTTTTTTCGCCACAGTAACCGGCGCTGCACAGAATGCATTTTTGGTAAATGTTGCTGCAACAGCAGAACCTGAGGCAATTTCCATTAACACTAAATCTTTACGATCTTCGTAGCGTATTCCAGCCTTCGTTGTTCCAAGCTTAAAACCTTTTACTGGATGCATTTTTGGTAACTTACTAATATTTACTGCCATTTGAATCTACCTTACTCACTTCTGATCTCATTCTCAGAACTTACATTAAGGCTGATGTTCTGGCAAATCACCGAAACAAGCCTTCTAGTTGTAGAAAAACCGCTCGCACTTCGACAAACTCAGCACGAACGGTTATTTGTTTTCTAGTATCAAGTACAGGGCTAGGAAGCTATCTTTCCATGACACTGTTTAAATTTTTTCCCAGAACCACATGGGCATGGGTCGTTTCTACCAACCTTTTGCTGTGCTCTTACAAATGGCTGCTTAACTGGCTTTTTATTCTTAGCTTCTGCCGCTTCCTCTTGTTGAGTTTGAGCGTGCTTAAATTCCATCTGCTGCTGCATTGCTTCTTCACGCTTCTGCCTTTCCATCTCCTCAACCTCTTCCTGGGTCTGGATATGCACGCGACTAAGTATCTGCGTTACACTCTGCTTATATCTTTCCAGCAGCTCAAGGAACATATTGAACGCTTCTTTTTTATACTCCTGCTTCGGATCTTTTTGCGCATAACCACGCAGATGAATCCCTTGACGCAGGTGGTCCATTGCCGCTAAATGTTCTTTCCACAAACGATCTAATTCCGAAAGCATTATCTGCTTCTCTGCCAGACGCATAATCTCTGCACCGACATGTTTCTCTTTTGCTGCATAAGCATCAAGAATTGCATCGATAATTTTTTTCTCTAATGTCTCTGCATGCAAACTCTTATCTTCATCTAACCACTGCTGAATCAGCAGTTTAATACCGAAACCATCTTCAATAGCTTTTTCAAGTCCGGCGATATCCCACTGTTCATCAATACTTCCAGGAGGAACATATTCAGAGAATATTTTAGCGACTACGTCTTCACGAATTGACACAACTGAATCAGACACATCATCTAAATCCATAAGGTCATTGCGCTGCTCATAGACCACGCGACGCTGGTCGTTTGCTACATTATCAAATTCAAGCAGATGCTTTCTTATATCAAAGTTATGCCCTTCAACCTTACGCTGTGCATTCTCAATAGCTTTATTGACCCATGGGTGCTCAATAGCCTCACCACGCTCCATCCCAAGCCTTTTCATCATCCCAGAAACTTTATCGGAAGCAAAAATGCGCAGTAACGAATCTTCCATAGATAGGTAGAAGCGTGAAGAACCTGCATCGCCCTGACGTCCAGCACGACCACGCAACTGATTATCAATACGACGAGACTCGTGCCTTTCAGTACCTATAATGTGTAAGCCACCTGCAGCTAAAACTTTATCATGAGTAACTTTCCAATCAGTCTTAACCTTCTCAATCTCATCTTCACTGGCTTCTTCACCTAAATTAGCAATTGCCACTTCTAAGTTTCCACCAAGTACGATATCAGTACCACGACCAGCCATGTTGGTAGCAATTGTTACTGCACCTGGCTTACCAGCCATTGCAACAATAGTTGCCTCGCGCTCATGTTGTTTTGCATTAAGAACTTCATGTTCGACATTATTTTTAGTCAATACTGCAGAAAGCATTTCGGATGCGTCTACCGAAGTAGTACCCACCAGAATTGGACGCTCAAGCTTCTGATTCTCACGAATATCTTCAATCACAGCTTCATACTTCTCTTCCGCTGTCAGGTAAACTAAATCAGTACGATCATCCCTTACCATTGGCTTATGAGTTGGTATCACTAATACCTCAAGCCCATAGATCTGTTGAAATTCAAATGCTTCAGTATCTGCAGTACCTGTCATTCCAGATAATTTTTCATACAGGCGGAAATAGTTCTGGAAGGTGATCGATGCATAAGTTTGTGATTCATTCTGAATTGTCACGCCCTCTTTTGCCTCTACCGCTTGATGTAAACCATCAGACCAACGTCTACCAGGCATAGTTCTTCCGGTAAACTCATCAACTATGACAACTTCACCATCAACAACTAGATAATCAACCTCTTTCTGAAATAATGCATGGGCTCTCAAAGCAGCATTGATATGATGCATCAACATTATATTGCTAGAACTATAGAGACTGTCACCATCTTCTAATAGGCCAGCTCCAGTCAATAATTCTTCAACATGCTCGTGGCCAATTTCACTTAAATAAACTTGTTTCTGTTTCTCATCAATCCAGAAGTCACCATCACCCTCTTCATCAGGCTGTCTAACCAACTTGGGAATGACTTTGTTAATCTTACGGTATACTTCGCTACTATCATCTGCAGGCCCAGATATAATTAGCGGGGTACGCGCCTCATCAATAAGGATGGAGTCAACCTCATCCACAATCGCAAAATTAAGCTCGCGCTGCACTCGATCCTCAGCACTAAAGGCCATATTATCGCGCAGATAATCAAAACCAAATTCATTATTAGTTCCGTAAGTGATGTCGGCTGCGTAAGCTGCTTTTTTATCCTCATGACTCATTTCAGCCACAACCACACCTGTGGTCATACCTAAAAAGCCATAAAGTTTACCCATCCAGGCAGCATCACGTTTAGCTAGGTAATCATTTACCGTTACTACGTGAACCCCTTTACCAGTTAATGCATTTAGATAGGCTGCTAAGGTAGCTACTAAGGTTTTACCCTCACCTGTTCTCATCTCAGCAATCTTGCCGCTATTTAGCACCATGCCACCAATTAGCTGCACATCGAAGTGGCGCATCTCCATAGCACGCTTTCCAGCTTCTCTCACAACAGCAAAAACTTCTGGGATTAAACTTTCAAGAGTGGCGCCCTTCTCAAGCCTTTCTTTGAATTCTGTGGTTTTCGCTTTTAGCTCTTCATCAGTTAAACGCTCTATCTCTTGTTCTAAGGCGTTAGACTCTTGGATTACCTTTCTTAATTTTTTTATAACCCTGTCATTTCTACTGCCAAAAACCTTGCTCAATACATTCTTAAACATTGACTTGATAACCTGTTGTTTTTGTTAATTCTTTTTATGCGCAACTTTTTTCACAAGAAAGCATCTACATATACGTTTTACGATGAATATCAGCTAAAGAATCTTACAATATGTCTATTCAATCCTTTTTTCATAAACATCTGTGGAGTTAATACCGCCTATTCCGGTTTCCATGATTTATTTTTAGGTAACAATATACATCATTGGATAACGATTGGACACCCAAATACCATACGCAATGCGTACTAAACTATCCATGGGGTCATAACCATTACAATTCAAGGTTTTGAATTAAAAATTAGAAGTATTAACGAATATATTTTAAAGGATTTACAGCTTTACCGTTCTTTCTGACTTCAAAGTGAAGGTGTGGTCCTGTTGAACGACCAGAGCTTCCCATCTTAGCGATCAGCTCACCTCTTTTGACGTGCTCACCAACCTTAACAGTCAATGCGTCATTGTGACCATATCTCGTTGTAATCCCTTTTCCATGGTCAATCTCTACCATTTGACCATAAGCCCAGCGCTTACCTGACCAGGTAACGATTCCATCTGCTGCTGCTATGATAGGCGAACCACGCTTTCCAGCCATATCGATACCACTATGAAATGCCTGCTTTCCAGTAAATGGATCTTTTCGTTTACCAAAAAATGATGATATCCACCCTTTTTTAATCGGACGCCCAGAAAGAGCAGTTTTCTTATCTACTTTTTCACGTAAAAAGAATCTTTCTAAATAACCTAGTTGCTCTTGCTTACCATTTAACTTTAACTGCAGAGCATCAATTGAAGCAGAAAAATCCTGCGTCTGCTGGGTATTTACCTGCGGTAATTTTAACTCTTGGAATATACCGCCCTGTGCAGGGTCAGCGTTAAATGCGAATTCTTCTTTATCAATTTTAGCCAAACCAGCGAGGCGCTCACCAAAAGCATTCAACCTAATAATCTGTGCATTCATCTCACCAACTCTTTTGGTTAGAAGCTCTGCATCTGCCTGCGCACCGATGTTCGCCATCGACAGTTGATCTCGCTGTTGTTGTAGATCAGCCAAAACCAGTTTTAATTCATCAATCTCTTTTTGTGTCTGAGCAACAGTTTTACTATCCGAAGCTATACCAACCCCAGAACTATTTGCACCAAGAAGATATCCAGCTCCAGATAGAGTCATTATAAATAAAAAAAGTACACCTAGCTGAATACCAAGTCCAAATTGTAGTTTGCGAAACTTACCTGCTCGCCCTGTTAGTAGTATAATTTCCATATCTTGATAGTAGTATAGTTTTTTTGTTATATCTTTAGTCAAAATCACAATTAGGTCACAGAACACGACCTTTTATCTGGAAAAATGGCCATTTATGCATAAACACAATTTTAGCAGTCCTCTTTCACTTTTACAGGATAGAATCTCTTCAACTAAAAAGTTGATAAGAGCAGCTGAAAGGCATGGGGACATAACTAAAAAAATTCAATCTTACCTTCCTACTGACTTCGCTGAGCACTGCGAATTCGGGTCAATTCGTGGCAGCTCTATGATCCTGTTTGCTGATTCTGCGGCTTGGGCAACTAGACTGCGATTCCACTCCAGCGACCTGCTAAGATATATCAACAACGAATATAAATACAGTCTCAGCTCAATTAAATTTAAGGTTATGCCACTCAGAGGCAAGCGTAAAAAAACCAAACCCAAACCTTTTCATATAGATAGGTCAAATATCGACTCAATTAGACAATTAGCATCTACTGTTAAGCATCAAGGACTAAGTGATGCCCTGGTAAGGCTGGCAGCCATTACAGAGAAAAAATCAAAGAAATAACAAATGGGCACAGCTGAATTATTTAATAATTTTCAGCATAGTTTTAATACTACAGAAACATTCTGTATGGGTAATTTGCTTGCAGGTAAAAATAACTAAGAACAGGCATCCACAGTTTTTTCGGATACGATTCACAGCAAGGTATCGGGAGGCGAAGATGCGCTAGCCACTTGAGAAACTAGACACACAGCTTGCAGAATATAAATAAAATTAATAAGCGTCGCGAGCGAAGTTTTATCAAGGCGCGAATAGTTAAAAAGATGTTGAACTTACAATTTGTAAGCGACTCATTTTTTAATGAGCCGCAACAAAGATATTGCGACAAATAGCTACACAATTCGCAGGATATTTTTTCGAAGACAAGGCGTAAATGTTAATTTATGAAAGAGTGTGCGCTTTTGCACATGACTAAATAAATTAACATTTACAACGCTGTATTCGGGAAAATAGACCAGAATTTAGGCGGCGACTGATACTGCTGGTATCCCCTTTGAATACAAAATAGGCGCACCATCAGCATTTGAAAAAGTCACCTCTTCCCACGCTTCTTTGTCTTTAACCATTTCACGCAACAATCTGTTATTGAGTTCATGACCAGACTTATGCCCAGTAAATGATCCAATCAAACTGCAGCCTAGAAGGTAAAGGTCGCCAATTGCATCAAGAATTTTATGCTTTACGAACTCGTCATCATATCTAAGCCCATCTTCATTAAGCACCCGATAATCACCAACACCTACAGCATTATCAAGACTAGCACCTAAAGCTAGGTTTCTTTCACGCAGATATTCAAAATCACGCATAAAGCCAAACGTACGTGCACGACTCACTTCTTTTACAAACGAGGTGGTAGAAAAGTCCACAACCGCTGTTGCAGGGCGATCGTGAAACACTGGGTGATCAAACTCTATATTGAAGCCAACTTTAAACCCAT
This sequence comes from Gammaproteobacteria bacterium, assembly GCA_033852135.1. Taxonomy (GTDB): domain Bacteria; phylum Pseudomonadota; class Gammaproteobacteria; order QZLD01; family QZLD01; genus QZLE01. The sequence goes on from JAWSVB010000004.1 coordinate 81,329, forward strand.
CAAATGGTTCAAATTTAGCCCATTTGTCACCATCTTTAACCATAACCTCTTTTTTAATACGGAAGAATCGCTTAAGTACATTTTGCTCTTGCACGCCTGCAGACTGTATTAGAAATACAAATGGGCTAGCACTACCATCCATAATTGGAACTTCTGGTGCACTTATATCAATGTAAGCATTATCGATTCCAAGACCTGCCATTGCAGAAAGGAGATGTTCTACAGTGGAGACACTAGCGCCATTCTCTTCCAAAGTGGTAGATAGATTTGTGTCACTAACATTGTCCATGCGAGCTCGAATCTCTACAGGCTCTTCAAGGTCAGTTCTTCTAAATACTATCCCTGTATTTGGAGCTGCTGGCCTTAAGGTTAAATACACCTTTTCACCTGAGTGAAGCCCAACACCTGTGGCTCTTATTACATTCTTCAATGTTCTTTGACAAATCATTTGGCTCTATTCCTAGCGTTCGGGGTCAGCATCTATGTCTACATAAAGACAATAAAGCGCGCCAGTTTAATACCTTATGCAGTGATATGCAAATTTTCCAGCACCTTATGCTGCACTGCATCTATTATAAAATATAGTCACAAAGTGCAGCATTATCAATGCAGTTAGCCTATCTTTTTAACTTAATGCGCTAACTAATCTGCCTGACGTCGTAAAAAAGCAGGGATATCTAGGTATTCCATGTCTGAATCACCTGGACCTGAGGTCGCAAAACCTCCGTTTGCCACTTTTTTACGCTGCTCTTGACGAATAACAGTTGGGGTATCCATTTCGCTATAGTCAATTTTGCCAGTAGTTGCCGATGGTTTTGGCACCAATTTTGGCTTTGACATAGTTTGCTTAAGGGTATTACCCAATCCTGTTGCTACTACTGTGACACGCAATTCTTCACTAAGTTCAGGGTCAATTACTGTACCAATAACGATGGTTGCATCTTCAGAAGCGAAATCTCTTACAACATCACCAACCTCTTCGAACTCACCAATAGTTAAGTCGAAGCCAGCAGTAACATTAACTAGCACACCGCTTGCACCCTGCAAATTGATATCTTCAAGCAGAGGACTAGATACTGCTTCATTTGCAGCTTCAATCGCTCTATTTTCACCTGTTGCTACGCCGGTACCCATCATCGCCATACCTTGCTCTGACATCACAGTTCTTACATCGGCGAAATCGACATTGATCATACCTTCACGAGTAATCAACTCCGCTATACCTTGAACAGCTCCAAGAAGAACATTATCAGCTGCTTTAAATGCATCTTTTAGTGTTGCTTGCTTACCTAATACTGTTAACAGCTTTTGATTAGGAATAGTAATTAATGAATCAACATGCTGCGCAAGTTCATCAATCCCTTGCTGAGCAATCGCCATTCTTTTACCTTCAAATCCAAATGGCTTTGTAACAACACCAACTGTTAAGATTTTCATCTCTCTAGCAATCTCTGCAACAACTGGAGCGGCACCAGTACCTGTTCCCCCACCCATACCTGCAGTGATAAACACCATATCTGCACCAGACAAGATCTCTTGGATTCTATCTCTATCTTCCAAAGCTGCTTGCTTACCAACTTCTGGGTTTGCGCCTGCTCCAAGACCTTTAGTTATATCTCCACCAATCTGTAATACAGTTTTAGCTTCTGATTTTTTCAGCACTTGTGCATCGGTATTAGCCGCGATGAAATCAACTCCTTCGATCCCTTCTGTGACCATATTTTGAACAGCATTGCCACCACAGCCACCAACACCAATAACTTTGATTACTGCGTTTTGACTAAATGAATCCATTAGTTCAAACATTTTACTTTCTCCTTTTTGCAACAACTAAATATTTAAAATCTATTAATAAAAATTCTGTACGATTTAACTCTTTCAAGTTAAAAATGTCCTTGAAACCAACTTTTCATTCGCTCAAGCATTGACCCAAACCCTTCTTGCTCCTGTTTTTGCACATTAGGGCGGCCATTTCGATTCATCATGGCAAACTTTAACAAGCCAACACCAGTGGCATGCATTGGATTCCTGACAATATCTAATAATCCTGAAACACCTGTTGGAACACCCAATCTCACTGGCATGTGGAAGATCTCTTCAGCAAGATCGACCACACCTTCCATCTTAGAACTGCCACCAGTCAACACAATCCCAGCAGCAATAACATCTTCAAAACCACTTCTACGCAACTCTGCCTGGATCAGGTTTAATAACTCTTCATACCTTGGCTCAACCACTTCTGCCAAAGTTTGCCTGGAAAGGCGTCGAGCAGGCCTATCACCTACGCTTGATACCTCTATGGTGTCATCAACACCTGCCAATTGCGCTAACGCACAGGCATATTTGATTTTTATATCTTCGGCATGTTGTGTCGGTGTGCGTAATGCAACAGCGATATCATTTGTTACCTGATCTCCAGCTATTGGAATCACTGCTGTATGCCTGATTGCACCTTCAGTAAACACTGCAATATCTGTTGTGCCACCACCTATATCAACCAGACAAACACCCAGCTCTTTTTCATCTTCTGTAAGCACTGAATAACTTGACGCTAACTGCTCTAGAATTACATCTTCTGCCTCTAAACCACATCTGCGAACACACTTAACAATATTTTGTGCAGCGCTTTCAGCTCCGGTGACCATATGCACCTTTGCCTCTAATCTAACACCTGACATTCCAACCGGCTCTTTTACCCCATCCTGATCATCAATAATAAATTCTTGCGGTAAAATATGGATGATCTTTTGATCAGCTGGTATCGCTACTGCACGCGCTGCATCTATCACTCGATCCACATCGGTTGACTCGACCTCTTTGTCTCTAATAGCTACTATTCCATGAGAATTAAGGCTGCGAATATGACTCCCTGCAATACCTGCATAAACCGCATGAATTTGGCAACCTGCCATCAGTTCAGCTTCTTCAACAGCACGCTGAATTGATTGCACTGTCGATTCGATATTGACAACCACACCTTTTTTCAACCCTTTTGATGGATGTGATCCTATGCCAATTATCTCTAGCACCCCGTCGTGGTTCACTTCTCCAACTATGGCAACCACTTTTGAGGTTCCAATATCCAGACCAACGATTATGTTGCTCTCGGCCTTTTTAACCATTTGAATGAGTCCTCTTTATATTTTCTTTCCCTGGCTGCGCTTGATCCTTCATTTTCACAGCGAAACCATTCGTATATCGTAGATCCACATATGCTATCTGCGCGAAATGTTCAGACAGCTTTTTGTCATATCCTTTCAAAAACCTTGTGATTTTAGAGTCAACATCACTTTTGCCCAGCTTTATTGCAACATCATCGGCTGTTGTAATACTCCACGCCCTTCTTTCATCAAGCTGTATACTTGCTATATCTATCCCTCTACTTTCTAGCACTTCTCTCACAAGCAAATACATTTGTGCAACTTTTCTCTCCTGCCCTTGTGGCCCGTTGAGGTATGGAAGGTTATTAAACTGTTCCGACATAATTTGTGGAGCAAATATCTCACCTCGGGTATTTAACAGCTTTCCATCACCCCATCTTGCAGTTGGAATTTGTTCTTTCACATTTATGCGTAATGCATCTGGCCATATGATGCGAACATCAGCCTTATCTACCCAGGCGATTGTCTCTAACTGTTGCTTAATGTCAGCAACATTTATTCCGAGCAAACCACTATCAACTAATGGCGAAATAACATTTTGCAGCTGCTGCTGGCTCAGCTGTTGCAACTTACTCTCTACCTGTATCCTTTTCACTGGTAGCAAATTTTGTTGCTCTACAACCCAGTATCCTGCAGCAACGAATAAGCCAACAACTCCAAGCAAAGCAAATATCGGTAAAAGATATATATTCTTTGTTGCAGGTTTCTCTTCCGTTACTGCTACCTTTCTCTTTTTTGCCTTTTTTACCACTTTTAGTTTTTTTGCATCACCTGCCACTACAACATCATTTACAACAGGAAAGTCACACGACTCAAAGCTACCTTCAGTGATTTCATCACCGATAGAGAAGCAATCTTTGTCATGCTCAGTTCTTGCTAATTTAGCTGCGGTAGCTGTTACCAATTTACTTAACCTCTTCCATGCTAGTATCAAGTATCCTTAAAACTAACTCTTCAAATGATATTCCTGCTGCTTTCGCAGCCATTGGTACTAATGAATGGTCTGTCATTCCTGGCACAGTGTTTACTTCTATCAACCAAGGGACATCATTTTCATCTAAAATAAAATCTACTCTCCCCCAACCTTTTCCACCAACTGCTCCAAAAGCTATTCTAGTTAAAGCTTTTAGCTCCTGCTCTCTCTCAATTGGCAGACCTGATGGACTGATATACCTGGTAGTATCTAGCTTATATTTGGCATCATAATCATAGAAATTTTCTGGGGTTTCTAAGCGAACTAATGGCAATGATTCTCCATTAAGTACCGCCGCTGTGTATTCAGCTCCTTTTATCCATTTCTCTGCTATAACTACATCATCATATTTACGAGCCAACTCCCAAGCGTCATCTAGATCAGCTATATCATCAACCTTGCTCATGCCAATACTTGAACCTTCATGAATTGGCTTAATCATCACTGGATATCCAAGGTTATCCACAGCAGCGTAATCAATCTCGTTATTCGTAGTTACATAAATTGCAGGAGACCTTAGACCAGCTCCCATCCACATCTGCTTTGTGCGCAACTTATCCATGGCAACACTAGATGCCATAATGCCACTACCGGTATAAGGTATGCCAAGAGTCTCAAGAAACCCCTGAATAACTCCATCCTCTCCGCCACGACCATGCAATATATTAAAGGCACGATCAAAATTCCCACCCTCAATTTTTTCTACCACATTCTCTTTATCAACATCGACTGCGTGAGCATCTACTCCACCAGCAAGCAGGGCTTTAAGAACGGCTTCACCACTATTTAAGGACACTTCTCTCTCTGCAGCCCATCCGCCCATCAATACAGCAACCTTGCCGTAACCCTTTGGATCCCTTGCTTCAAAACTCATTATTCACATCCACCTTTATTTGCAGTCTTTTGCTCTGCAGTATTTGATTCTAATTTTTCACCTAATATTTTGATCTCACTCTGCAGATCAACTCCATGAAATACTCTTACCTTATCTCTTACCAGCTCAATTAATTTTTCAATATCTGCAGCTGTGGCATCGCCCTTATTTATGATGAAGTTGGCATGCTTAAGTGAAACTTGAGCTCCACCAACTTTCTCACCTTTTAACCCTGCCTCTTCAATCAGCTTTGCGGCATGCCTACCTTCTGGATTTTTAAAAACCGACCCACAGTTGTGCTCATCAAGTGGCTGAGTATCGCTACGCTGTTTCTGTAAAGTTTTTATCCTCTGCTGAGACTTCTCAACCTGAGCAATATCTGCACTATTTGTATGCATATAGGCTGCAACCACGTAACAATCTTGAGGAAGATCACAATAACGATATCCGTAACCAATATCGCTTTTACCTATTGTTAAAATCTCTCCATGGCGATCTACAACCTCTATCTTTTCAATTAGACCCCAAGTTTCAGCACCATAGGCTCCAGCATTCATGGTTACCGCACCGCCAATTGTGCCAGGAATTCCAGCAAGGAATTCAGCTCCAATCATCTGGTTTTTACGACATATATTCGCAAACCCTGGACAACTAACCCCTGCTTCAACTCTTAACAGCTCACCGCTTTGAGTTACATTATTCAATCTGCCAGCAGTAATAATCACAACACCTTTAATACCGCCGTCACGAATTAAGACATTACTTCCTGCACCTAGAACTGTAATATCTTTATCCTGGTTATCGGCTATAAATTCGGCCATATCACCTATATCTTCTGGGCGATATAGAATTTCTGCATTCCCACCCACGCGCCACGAGGTATATGGAGCTAAATTAGCTTCCATTAACAGCTCACCACGATGGGTTTGCTTAGCCTCTGGGCGGTGTAGATTTGCAGATGCTGCCATCATCTATTTTATCTCTCCACTGGTTTGTGCTTTTATTTGCTCTACCAAATCTTTTGCTACAGAACCAATACTTCCAGCACCCATGGTCAAGACAATATCACCGCCATTTAGCATTCCTGATAATACCTCTGGCAGCTCTTCAATATCTTCTACAAAAACTGGATCTACTTTTCCTCTTTGCCTTACTGCCCGAGCTAAACTTCTTCCATCTGCTCCAGGTATCTTATCTTCACCTGCTGCATAAACTTCTGTTAACAGTAATGAATCAACCGAGCTTAAAACATGTGCAAAATCATCGAATAGATCACGGGTACGTGAAAATCTATGCGGTTGAAATGCTAGTACCAATCTTTTATCAGGCCAGCTTGCTCTTGCTGCTTGCAGTGTTGCTTCAACTTCAATTGGGTGGTGCCCGTAGTCATCAACAAATAGCACTTCACCTTCTGGCTTTTCCAAACTTCCGTTCATTTGAAAACGTCTGCCAATCCCCTGAAACCCTTCCAGAGCTGCTTGGATATATTTATCTTCAATATCCATCTCATCAGCAATTGCAATTGCTGCCAGAGCATTTAATACATTGTGATTACCTGGCAGATTAAGAGTTACTTGTAAATCGTTACTCTTATCTTTGCGCTTAACTTTGAAGCTAACTTTGGTTCCAGTCTGTTCAATATCATATGCCATGAAATCAGCTTCATGATCAATACCATATGTAATCACTGGACGAGTTACTTGTGGCAACATATCTCTGATAGTTTGATTATCAGTACACATAACAGCCAAACCATAAAACGGAAGGTGGTGTAAAAACTCTGCAAACGTATCTTTTAGCTTTTCAAAATCACCGCCATAAGTTGATAAGTGGTCAGCATCAATATTTGTTACAACTGCCATTGTTGGCTGTAGATATAAAAATGAAGCATCGCTCTCATCTGCTTCTGCTACTAGATATTGTCCCATCCCCAGTTTTGCATGGCTTGCTGAGCTATTTAGTCTGCCTCCAATAACATAGGTTGGGTCAAGTTTTGCTTCGGCCAGCACACTTGCAACCAGACTGGTTGTAGTGGTTTTGCCATGAGTACCTGCAATAGCAATTCCTATTCGAAAGCGCATTAATTCCGAAAGCATCTCTGCTCTTGGTACTACAGGTATTCTATTTTCTCTTGCCTGAATCACTTCAGGATTCTCTTCATTTACAGCGGATGAAACCACTACTGCATCAGCATCAGCTGCATTTATAGCCGCATGGCCTATAGAAATTTTTGCGCCATTATTACGTAGCCTTTTCGTTACTGAATTTTCTTTGATATCTGATCCAGAAACTTCATACCCTAGATTTAATAGAACCTCAGCAATACCGCCCATACCTGAGCCACCAATACCTATTAGATGGATATTTCTTACCCTGCCCATTGCATCAGTTGATCTTCGCCCTATTAATCTATCTTTTTCAAATACCACTTACACTATCTCCAAACATTGCTCTGCAACTATCTCTGCAGCGCTTTCTCTAGCCAACTCTTTTGCTTTCTTGGCCATTTTTATTCTTAATTTTTTATCCTGCATCAGCTTTACCAGCTCTTTATAAAGGCTGTCAGCATTTAACCTATCCTGCGGTATTAAAACTGCTGCTCCAGCAGCTGATAAATAGCGCGCATTCTGCGTTTGATGATCATCTACAGCATGTGGAAATGGAACCAAAATTGCTGGTACACCAACAACCGCAATCTCAGAGATGGTTAATGCTCCCGCTCTGCAAATAATCATATCCGCCCATTCAAATGCCTGAGCCATATCATCTATAAACGTAACCACATCTGCCTTAACCCCAACAGCTTCGTATTGTTGCTGAGCTAAACTAATGGTTTTCTCACCTGCTTGGTGACGAATATTTGGCCTTGTTTCTTCTGCCATTTTTGCAATAGATTCTGGTACAACTTCATTTAAAACCTTGGCGCCTAAACTGCCACCAAGTATTAAAATATTCGGTTGCCCCTCTCTACCTGCCAACCTATCTTCAACCTGTTTTACCGCAAAAAACTCCTTTCTTACTGGGTTACCTGTACAGGTTATTTTTTGCTGCTGGTAGAAACTACCAGGGAAGGCTTCAAATACTTTTTTTGCAATACGCGCCAAGATTTTATTAGTCAGCCCTGCAACTGCATTTTGTTCATGAATATAAAGCGGTATTCCTAATAGCCACGCTGCGACTCCACCAGGCCCAGTAACATAACCACCCATCCCCAATACAGATCTAGGTTTAACTCTGCGAATAACTATTACCGCCTGAAGTAATGCATAGATTATTTTGAATGGTGCCAGCAAAAGACTTAACGCACCTTTGCCACGCAAACCACCAATCTTAATATATTCAATATCTATCCCTTGCTGAGGAATTATCTTACTCTCTAATCCCTTTTCGGTGCCTAGCCAAACTATTGGAACACCATCTTTTTGAATCGTATTGGCAACAGCTAGCGCAGGGAAGATATGACCTCCTGTCCCTCCTGCCATTATCAAAACTGGCGCATGCTTTTTTATATCTTGCGCCATACTATTCCACTTTTCCTTTTGACCTTTTCTGTTTTGAGCTAGCTACTTTAATTTTGCTGGCTGAAACATTTGCTGATCTATTTTCATAATCAATGCGTAATAATATTCCTAAAGCTGCACACATTATTATCAAACTACTGCCACCATAACTCATCAGCGGTAAAGTTAACCCTTTAGTTGGCAACATACCCATGTTTACCCCCATATTGACAAAGGCTTGCATCCCAAACCATATACCAATTCCATAGGCTAAATATCCGCCGGCTGTACGCCCAGCTGCTTCAGATATTGCACCGATACGCATTGACCTAAGCACCGCAAATGCATAAAGCATTATCAATAGAGCTACGCCTACTAACCCCATCTCTTCTGCGTATACAGCAAAAAGAAAATCGGTATGCGCCTCCGGCAGATAAAATAATTTTTGTACGCTATTGCCTAATCCTGCTCCAAACCAATCACCACTGCCTATTGCTATAAGGGATTGCGTAAGCTGAAAACCACTGTTAAATGGGTCTGCCCATGGATTTAAGAAAGCAGTTAAACGAGCCATACGATAAGGTGAGGTTATAGCCAGAATTGACATCGCTGTCAGCGCTAACCCTGAAAGCATTGCAAACTGCCATAATCTTGCACCAGCCAGAAATAGCATTCCCATGCATGTAGTAGCTATAACTACTGTCGCTCCAAAATCTGGTTCTAACAGCAGCAGTATTCCGGCAATCGCTAGCAACCCCATTGGTACACAGAAACCACGAAATGATTCACGTACGTTCTCACCTCTGCGCACAAGATATCCACCCATGTAGATTATCATTAGTAATTTTACTGCTTCGGAGGCTTGCAGGTTGATTAATCCCATTGGTATCCAGCGTGTACTGCCATTAACTGTTTTACCAATTCCAGGGATAAGCACCAATACCAATAGCGCATATGAGGCAACCACTAGTGCCACCCCCATTTTCTCCCAAACTTTAATTGGAATATTTACTGTTATAGCTGCAGCTAAGCAACCGATAACCACAAATATAATTTGACGTTGTAAGTAATAAAATGGGTTTCCCATCTGTTTTTCAGCAATCGAAACTGATGATGAAGCAACCATGACCAAGCCTATGCCAAGCAATATAGCTATGACTGTTAAAAGGGTCATATCAATATTTGCCAAAATAGAAGGAGAGCGCAATTTACTCGCACCCTCTTCTTTGGTATATGGCAAATAGGCAGCTATCACTTATTTGCCCCCTCTTCTTCAATCACGTTTTTAACCTGCTTAATAAACTCTTCACCACGTTCAGCGTAACCATTAAACATATCCCAGCTGGCACATGCTGGTGACAATAACACTTTGTCGCCGGTAACTGCTTCTTGATACGCAATCTGCGTTGCTTCTTTCATGCTTCCAGCATGTTTAATCGAGGTGAACTCAGCAACTGCACTTGCAATCAACTCAGCATCACGCCCAATCAAAATTACAAGCTTAACTTTTCCCACTAGCCCTTTGCCCAGAGGTGAAAAATCTGAACCTTTTCCATCTCCACCAAGTATCAGTATGAGGTTTTCCCCCATACCATTAACTGCAGCTAAAGTAGCTCCGACGTTTGTAGCCTTAGAATCGTTATACCACTCAACCCCATTTGACTCAGCCACCCATTGAGTTCGGTGCTCTAATCCATCAAACTCTTTTAGTGCAGCAATCATTGGATCAAAACCAATATCAACAGCATGAGTAAGCGCCATTGCAGCCATCGCGTTTGATTGGTTGTGTGATCCTGGAATTTTTATCTCATTAACTGGCATTACTGGATTTTCTTCAAAGAATATCCAGTCCACACCATTATTTTTATCAATGCCAAAACCATTCTTCTGTGATTGGTTTAATGTATAGGTGTATGTTTTACGAGTTGGCTCTATGCTACCTATAAGATCTTTTGTTGTTATATCATCGAGGTTAATAACAACATCGCCATAACCCCGTAGTACCCTTTGCTTAGTTGCCGCATATTCTTCAATGGAACTGTAACGATCCATATGGTCTTCGCTTACATTTAATATCACTGCCGATGCTGGACAAAGTGAGAATGTTGATTCAAGTTGAAAGCTCGATACTTCTACCACATAAAAATTTGGTGCTTCTTTTGTAATCAGTGATACTGCTGGTGTTCCAAGATTCCCACCAACTGCAACTTTTTTCCCTGCTTTTTCTAATATTTTAGCGACGAGTGTTGTAACAGTACTTTTGCCATTTGAGCCAGTTATCGCTATCACTTTTGCATTAGCAAATCTGGCAAATACTTCAATCTCACCCCAGATTCTAATCCCTGACATTGCAGCTTTCATCAAACCTGGTTCGCGAAGCGATACACCTGGGCTTACCACAATTACATTTGCTTCCAACAACATCTCAGTATCGAATGCTCCAAGAGCAATGTCACTTTCAGGGAATTCTGCTTGAAACTGTTCTAGCTCCGGAGGGTTGCTTCTACTATCTGTAATTGAGACATCGATCCCCATCCCTTTAAAGAAACGTGCACAAGCAATTCCGGTTTTTCCCAAACCGACTATTACTACTCTTCCATCTATTATTTGTAGATCTTTATGCACTTTTCACTTCCTGATTCAAAAATCTATCGAGTTATCTAACCTTAAGGGTTGCTAACCCAATCAATACTAAAATCACTGTTACAATCCAAAATCTTACAATCACCTTTGGCTCTGGCCACCCCTTCAATTCAAAGTGATGATGAATTGGAGCCATCTTAAATATTCTTTTTCCGGTTAACTTAAATGAAGCCACTTGCATAATCACTGATACTGTTTCCAGTACAAACACTCCGCCCATGATAAATAAAACTAATTCCTGCCTTACCAAAACTGCAACAATTCCTAATGCTGCACCAAGTGCAAGTGAACCAACATCCCCCATAAAAACTTGGGCAGGATAGGTATTAAACCAAAGAAACCCCAGACCAGCTCCAACCAATGATGTCGCAAAAACGATTAGTTCCCCAGTGCCTGATATATATGGAATTGATAGATATTCAGCAAACACGGCATTGCCTGTGAAATAGGCAAAAACTGCTAGAGCAGCTGCTACCATAACTGTTGGCATAATCGCTAGACCATCTAGCCCATCAGTTAAATTAACCGCATTACTTGTCCCAACAATCACAAAATATACCAGTGGAATAAACATCCACCATTCAAGATCTATTACCACGCTCTTAAATATTGGAATAATCAGTTGAGTTTCTGCCGGAGTTTGCGCTGTTAAAAATAAAAAAACCGCTGTCGCCAAACCTATAATGCTCTGCAATGAATACTTAGCCTTACCGGACAACCCCTTAGAGCGTTTTAAAATCAGCATGATGTAATCATCAACAAAACCAATTACGCCAAATGCTGTGGTTACAAACAGTACAATCCAGATATATTTTGATGATAGGTCTGCCCAAAGCAGAGTTGAAACTAATACCGCGATTAAGATTAAAACCCCACCCATGGTTGGCGTTCCTGCTTTAGACAGATGGCTTTCTGGGCCATCATCACGAATATTTTGTCCTATTTGATATTCAACCAATTTTCTTATCGATTTAGGACCGATAATTAAGGCTATAGATAGAGAAGTTAGTACGCCTAAAATTGCTCGCATTGTTAAGTATTGAAATACACTAAACGCACTCCAATATTCACTCAAATAATCCGCCAGATAAAGTAACACTAGTGTTGCCCTCCAGCTTTTACGGCCTGCACCACTTTATCGAGCTGCATCATCCTCGAACCTTTAACTAGCAAGGTAACTCCTTTAACCAAATTCTTATTTAATTCTTCAATCAAAATTTTTGTGTCACTAATAACCTGCGCACCAGCGCCAAAATTCTTCACCACGATCTCACTGTTATTGCCGCAGGCAAATAATTTCGATACTCCAAGGTTTCGAGCATATTCAGCAGCCTCGGCATGAAGCTTTTGTGCACCATCACCTAGTTCTGCCATATCCCCTAACAACAACCATTTTTCACCACTCTGCTCAGCAAGAACTTGAAGCCCTGCCTTTAACGAAGCTGGGTTTGCATTATAACTATCATCTATCACCACTCCGCCTGCTTTTGCTGATTCAAAACAAAGGCGCCCCTTAACTGCTCCCATTTTTTCTAGTGCTATTTTAATAGTCGTTAATGGGATATTAAGGGCAACTGCAACTCCAGTGGCAGCAAGTGCATTTTTAATATTATGTAATCCTGGTAGTTTTAATTTCAGAACTAACTCGCCGTTAGGGGTTTCTATCTCAACCCCAGATTCAGTTTGTTCACCGAGCCTGATATCTGCCGTGGCACACTCACCAAAAGTGATAATATTTTCCGTCCCAGCAATATCCTTCCAGTAACCTGCATATTTATCATCAGCATTAATTACTGCTAAACCATTCTCTTGCAGCGACGCAAAAATCTCGCCTTTAGTTTTGGCTACGCCATCAATATCGCCAAACCCTTGCAAGTGTGCGGCTGAGGCGTTGGTTACAACAGATATATGTGGATTTGCAATTTTGGTCAGATAACTTATATCACCCTGCTTACTTGCCCCCATCTCTATCACTGCATATTTATGTTCATCCTGTAATGCGAACATGGTAAGGGGAACACCAATCTCATTATTCAGATTCCCTTCCGTTGCATGTACCGGGGCAACCTCTGCCAATATTGCACGAATCATCTCTTTGACCGTGGTTTTCCCATTACTTCCGGTTACTGCAATAAAGCTAGCATCACTTGCCGACCGAACCATATTTGCTAGAGCAGCTAATGCTAACTTTGTATCTGCAACAATAATTTGTGGTAGGTTTATATCTAGTTGTTTTTCAACTAATGCAGCGACAGCACCTTTGTCTGCTGCTGCACCTACAAATTCTGCACCATTATGATTTTCACCTTTTATAGCAACAAACAAGCTTCCGTTACTCAGCTTTCTGCTATCGATAGCAACAGCGGATACAGAAAGATTCTCACCAATGAGTCTTCCGCCCGTCTTTTCTGCTATCTGTATTAGGTCAAAATCAAACAACTGTTTTATCCTTTTTTAACTGGTATTAACGGTTAACTGTTAGCCTTGAGCACTCTTCTAACTTCTGCTCGATCATCAAATGGAACCTGTCTAGAGCCAATAAACTGATACGCTTCATGCCCTTTACCTGCAATTAATACGACATCACCTTTTCTTGCATTATTTATTGCCCACTCAATTGCAGAAGCTCTATTTTGTTCCACCTCTACATTATTGGTTGTTTCACAACCCGCCATGATATCGCTGATAATCTGCATTGCATCTTCTGTACGAGGGTTATCATCAGTAATCACAACTTTATCTGCCAATTCATAAGCAACCTTACCCATCTCTGGACGTTTGCTCTTATCGCGATCGCCACCACATCCAAATACGCAGGTTAATTCACGCTCAGTAATTGGCCGCAACGCTTTAAGCACTTGTTCCAGAGCATTTGCTGTATGCGCATAATCAACAATTATCAGCGGTTTATTACCACCACCAAAGCGCTCCATTCTTCCTGCAACCGGTTTAATCTCTTTTATTAACTCAAGCGACTGTTCTAAAGAAACTTCCAAGGAGAGCAATACAGAAAGAACCGTAAGTAAGTTCATGGCGTTGAAATCACCAACCAGACAGGAGGATAAAACACCTTTTCCTGCTGGGGTACTAACTCGCATACGTAACCCTTCCGCTGAGATCATTAGTCCGTAGCCACGCACGTCAGCATCTTTATGAAATCCGTAAGAAAGGCAAGGCACTCTTGTTTGGCAACTATCTTTCAGATTTAACCCAAAATGGTCATCTGCATTGATAATCACATGGCTTAAAGAATCTTTTTCAAATAGTTTTCTTTTTGCGTCAGCATAGGCCTCTTTGGTGCCATGATAATCAAGGTGGTCTTGAGTTAGATTGGTCAATACTGCTATATCAAAATCAACCTCATTAACTCTGCCTTGAGCCAAGGCGTGTGAAGAGACCTCCATAACTGCATGTTTGCCACCAATCTCTTTAACATCGGCAAGTACTTTTTGTACATCTAGTGGGCCAGGAGTTGTATGCACCCCTGGAACCAGGGCTCCATACATCCCATAGCCAATGGTGCCAATGACACCGCAAGGGATCTCATTAATTTCACTCAATACCTGTGCAATAAATTGTGAGCATGATGTTTTTCCATCAGTGCCGGTAATCCCAACTACAGCTAAGTCTTTTGATGGGTGTTGATAAAATCTATCGGCAATTAAGCCTTGATGCGCAGTTAAATTTGGAATCGCTATCATAGGAATATTTGCTGGGCACTTAATCCGATCAATACGCCTATATTTATCGCATGGTTCCCAAGCTATTGCAGCAACGCCTTTGGCAATCACTTTCTCAATAAAATCTAAACCATGGTTATTTATCCCGGCGCTAGCTAAGAATAGATCCCCTTTAGAAGCCATTCTGCTATCAACACTTACGCCAGATATAAACATATCCGCATCTTGAGAAACTGTTCCCAAGTCTTCAATCAATTCTGATAAATAAGGCATATACTTTGACCCTGCCCGGGATGCTAAGATAGCTGTCATGCCGCAGCTCCTTTGACCATTGTCCCGTCCTTTCTTTTCGCCAACTTATCCGGCGCAACATTCATTAGTCTCAACACATCTGCCATAACTTCTGAAAAAACTGGAGCAGCAACCTTGCCACTGTAGTAGTCACCATTACTAGGTTCATCAATCATCACCACCATCACAAACCTTGGATTTGATACTGGAACCACTCCGGCAAATACCGCTATATATTTGTCATCTGAGTACCCACCAGCAATACTCTTTTTAACTGTTCCTGTCTTTCCAGCAACTCGATAATTTGCTACTTGAGCTAATGGAGCTGTACCTTCATCACCTGCGGCCATCTCCATCATTTTTAAAACTTGACCCGCTGTTTTTTGACTAAAAACCTGTTCATCTTGAATGCGCTGCTGTTCATCATCTACTATTCTTACGCGTTTTAGCTTTCCCTGATTAGCAAATACAGTATAAGCCTGAGCCAATTGCAATGCCGTAGTAGAAACCCCATAACCATATGAGAGGGTAGCCCTCTCAATATCATGCCAACGCTCTTTTGCAACAAGTTGCCCGGATGCTTCACCCGGAAATCCACTGCCGGTATCAACTCCAAAACCAACACTATATAAAGTGTTTACCAATTTATCTGGTGACATGCTCAAAGCAATCTTTGAAACACCAACATTGCTGGATTTAGCTAATATGGTTTTGACATTTATTTCACCATAATTACGCGTATCCTTTATGGTGTTTTTACCAATTCGCATCGTACCTGGAGCGGTATGAAATTTTGTATTTGGATTTATAATTCCTAGGTCTAATGCCGTTGCAATTGCAAGTGGCTTTATAGTTGATCCTGGTTCAAATTGATCGGTTACGGCACGGTTTCTATACTTGTTCCCTTTAAACTCACTGCGATTATTTGGGTTATAAGATGGTTGATTAACCATCGCCAAGATATCTCCACTCTGAGCATCAATAACAACCGCCGAACCTGAACGTGCTTTGTGTTTGGTTACTGCTTTTTTCAATTCACGATAAGCAATAAACTGCACCCTTTTATCTAAACTAAGTTTTAACTCACGCCCTTCACTTGGACTTTTAATATTTTCAACATTCTCTACGCTTCTACCGTAACGGTCTTTAATAACCTTTTTCGCACCAGCACTTCCTTGCAGCCAGTTATCATAAGCAAGCTCTAAACCCTCTTGCCCATTATCATCAATATCTGTAAACCCAGTAACATGCCCTGCAATTTCTCCTGATGGATAGTATCTTCTATACTCTCGTTGCAGCCCTACGCCAGGAGCATCTATTTTTTTAACTCTCTCTGCAATCTGTGGATCAACCCTTCTGCGCAGATAGATAAACTCCTTCTGCTTTTTTTGCTCTAACTTGATTTTCAAATCTTTAACATTTATATCGACAGCTTTAGCTAGCGCTGGAATAAATTCTGGCTGTGCTAACAGCTCTTTTGGATTTAACCAAATTGAATCAACTGGAGTACTGATGGCCAATGGCTCACCAGATTTATCTATAATTGCCCCTCTATAAGCTGGAACTTCAACAGTGCGCATATGGCGCACATCACCTTGGTTCTGTAGAAAATCTTTATTGCGTATTTGAAGATCTGCTGCTCTAACTGTGAGGCCAATAATTACCGATAACATAACGAGAAGCACCAGCCTTCTGCGCCAAGCAAAGCTGGTTACTTTTACCTCTGTATCGGTTCTTTTATTCACTTTTTCACATTCCCACTTACCATATAATCTATGGCATCTCTTACTTCCTATCTTTAATTAAGCATCTCTACCTGCTCAATCTCTGGCAATGACATGCTTAATCTGTCCCTGGCAATGCTATCAATACGACCATGCATCGCCCATGTACTTTGCTCTAACTGCAGCCTTCCCCAATCAAAATCCAGCTTCTCTTTCTCACTAATTAAGGCCTGCTGTTTATAAAAAAGCGCTCTGCTTTGATGCTTAACATAAACAACCCCAATGGAGGAGGCTAAAACGCATAAAAAGAGAACTGCTAACACCAGTTCTCTTTTCACTTTATTCTCTCCGCAACCCGCATAACCGCACTCCTTGCTCTGGGGTTTTGTTTAATTTCAACTTCGCTTGCTTTGTTCGCTTTACCAATCAACCTCATTCTTGGTTTTAACTCTTCAGGTACGATAGGTATTTCTGGAGGAAGCTTCATTACCGTTGAGTTTTTGCGCATAAAGCGCTTTACCATTCTATCTTCAAGCGAATGAAAGCTGATTATCACCAACCTCCCTTCAATATCCAAAATATCAAATGTCTTTCCTAAACACTCTTCCAAGTCATCAAGTTCACGGTTTATGAAAATTCGAATAGCCTGAAACGATCTTGTAGCTGGATGTTTATGCTTTTCCTTTTTAGGAACTGCATCTGAGATTATTGATACCAGCTGTCCAGTTGTCGTTATAGGTTCTTCTTCTCTTCTCTCAACAATAAACTTTGCAACTCTCTTAGCGAAGCGCTCTTCACCATACTCTTTCAAAACTATTGCAATATCTCTTTCATCTGCTGTTGCAATCCATTCTGCAGCAGTTTCCCCTTTTGATGAGTCCATCCGCATATCAAGCGGACCATCATTTGAAAAACTAAAGCCTCGTTCTGCGTCGTCTAGCTGCGGAGAGGAAACCCCAAGATCCAATAAAACCCCATCAATTTTCCCAGCTAAACCAATCGATTCAATATACTGATCGACTTCAGCAAATGAACCATGAAATATTAAACAACGATCATCAGTAGCAAACATCTCCTCAGCACGCTCTATCGCCTGAGGGTCTTTATCAACCACTATTAACTTACCATTTGGACCTAACTCTTCGATGATCTTTTGACTATGACCACCCCTGCCAAATGTTCCATCAATATACACCCCTGATTCATTGATATTCAGGGATTCTACCGCCTCTTTCAGCAGCACTGTTTCGTGCAAAAAATTATTGCTCATGCTATAGATTAATTCTTGTCACTGTTACAAAAACGGCAGCGATTCAAGCTCCGCAGGCATTTCAAAGTCGTCATCTTCATCCTCCAACATAAACTCTTTCTGTTGCTCCATCCATGCATCTTCATTCCAAAGCTCAAATCGATTTCCTTGACCGACAAGAATCATCTTTTTCTCTAGCTTTGCATAATCTCTTAATGAAGGTGGAACCAAAATACGACCATTACCATCAATCTCACACTCAGTAGCTTGCCCAACGAAAAACCTTTGCACATTACGTACTGACTTATTTGCACTTGAGACAGACATCAACTTTTTCTCTATCTCTTGCCAATCTGGCAGAGGGTAGATACGCAAGCATGGGTCTCTATTGATATCAACTGTAATTACAAGGTGGCCTTCACAAATTTCAGCCAGACGCTCACGATAGCGGGCTGGAAAACTCAACCTGCCTTTGGCATCAAGACTTAAATTTGTAGATCCTCTAAAAAACACTTTGCACCCTGTTTTTCCAATTTATCCCAGATAGAACCATTTTGCACCACTCTATCCCACTTTGTAACACTATAGGTTTGAGAACGCTTATATGTCAAGGAGATTCAAGGCAAATCTTCTTTTTCATACAGTAACTTACGTGTTTTTTCTCTTTTAAAAAATCATATTAGCTTTTTATTATTAGCGTGTTTTTTAACTAAATCATAAGGTTGGGAAACATTGCTGTGAAATCACTTAAATTTGAAAAATAAAAACAATTTCTTTAGCTCAACACGCAGTTTTTCAGCTGTTTTGAGAACACCGTCACGAACCAAAAAAACAGGATATATTTGATTTTTATTTTGAGACTCGGTTGACTGTTTTTATTTATACACCAAACCAAATAACACATCACTACAACACAATGAAAACATTAGAATTATCTATTACACCAGCAGCCAACTTGACTTTTAGCGACTCAAAAAGAAATTTTAAGTTCATATACTATAATTAAAGGGTAAGTTTTAAGAGGGCAGATTTAATGGAGCAACAATTTACTCTAAGGTGTATAAATCCTGACGGATATCACAATATTAACTGTCGTCAGTACGGAGACAAAAACAATAATAACATCCTAATTTGCGTTCACGGCCTAACCAGAAATGGGCATGACTTTGATACAATTGCAGAATCACTTTCTGACATTTACCGTGTTGTCATACCTGACTTACCTGGCAGAGGTGAAAGCGATTGGTTTACCAACAAGTCGCTCTACCGTTACTACCAATATCAATCAGACATTCATAATCTAATTACTCATTCAGGTGTTGAGAAAATTGATTATCTTGGCACATCTCTTGGTGGAACCATTGCCATCATGATGGCAGGAAAAGAGAACCACCCTTTTCGCAAGATCATCTTTAATGACATATCACCTTATCTTGACCCCAAATTACTTGATGCGATCACCCAATACTCCGGATCTACCCCCTTATTCAATAGCAAAGAAGAGATCAAAGATTACCTAAAAACAATATACAAAGCTTTTGGAAATTTATCCGAAGAGAACTGGGACCATATCGCCAAATATACTATAGGAAGGCAAATTAACGGCAAATACCGCTTAGCGTTTGACCCTGCAATTTCATATTCTGTATTAGATGAACTTGGAAACGATGGGCTAGATATTTGGGAGTACTGGGAAAAGATAAATTCGCCATCATTAGTTATACATGGAGTTAACTCAGTAGTTCTATCCAAAGAAGATGCACAAAGGATGCATGAAACTGGACCTCAAGCCGACATTTTATCTATTCATGATGCAGGACATGCTCCCCCGCTCATGTGCAAAGAGCACATACAAGAGGTAAGAGAGTGGTTACTTAAATAATTAATGAATAAACCCTTTCCCGCTAGGTTCGATTGCTGATTTACAAGCTTAATCCTAGAACCCAATCAGCGGGAATGAACTAATTAAAAGAACAAATGTTAAATATATATCTCTATGATATTTACCGCTAACCCAATCAAACCACCAAAAACTCCACCCCACACAACAAGCCACCCGAGATGCTCTCTAATCATTTTCTGCACTATATCTTTTACATGCTGCGGAGTTAATTCATTCAAGCGCTTATCTACAATATTTTCAATCTGCTCAACAACATCACCAGATGCTATTCCTTGTGAAAATTTCTTCTTTAGCGCTGCAACAACAGCCTCACTCTTTGATATATCATGAAATGCAGACTTTAGCTTTTCTGTTACTGGTTCTTTAAGAGGATCAAGGGCATCTCTTCCACCAAACACCCCCAACATATTCCCAAATGAAGACTCCATAATAGCGTCCACCATTTTATTAAATAGCTGGTGAAAATCTATTGCCTCAATTACCGAGTCAAAATTTATCTCGCCACTTTTTTCCGCATTAAAAAACTGCTCAACATTTTCTTTACTAAAAAACTGCTCCATAACCAGGTTTTTAATTGCTGCTTTAAACTCTTCAAATCGGCTTGGAATAACACCCGAACCATATAACAGAGGTACTTTCTCAAATAGCATATAAACCGCAAGCCAATTGGTTACTGCGCCAGCCAGTGCAAATAAACCTATCGAAAATAGCTGTTCTGGGTAATATGGGCAATAATATGAAGCAGCTAGAATCAATACCGCCACGACGTTGGTGATGCTACTTTTATTAATGATAGATGTTTGCGACATGCTGACTCCGCATCGTTAACCGATTATTTTGCCAACGATTATATAATTTGAGGTAGTAGGGGGCAATGGAGTTGGTTTTTTTGTTCTAAAAACCCTTATGGTTGGGCTTCACTACGCTTGCACAAACCTACAGCTAATAAAAGATAATTTGCTGAGTTTTTTTTTCAAGATCAAGGCGCGACTTGTTAAAAAGATGTTGAGCTTACGCTTTTGTAAGCGACTCATTTTTTTAGCAAATCGCAACAAAGATATTAGAAAAATGGACGTAAATTAATAGCCGTTAGGATTATTTGACTGCCAACGCCAAGCATCCTCCACCATCTCATCAATACCTTTTTGTGCTTTCCAACCGATCTCTTTTTCTGCATAGGCTGGATCAGCAAAGCACTCGGCAATATCACCTGGGCGGCGATCAGTTATCTCATATGGTATCTCTGCATTACACTTACGCTTAAATGCATCAACCATTTGCAAAACGCTATAACCATTACCGGTACCAAGATTACAAGTTATAACCCCTGGGTTAGCCATTAATCTTTCAACAGCTTTTAAATGCCCTTTAGATAGATCAACTACATGGATATAATCCCTGACCCCAGTGCCATCAGGGGTATCATAATCTCCACCAAAGACATTTAGCTTTGATAGTTTTCCCACTGCGACCTGAGAGATAAATGGCATCAGGTTATTTGGTATCCCATTTGGATCCTCTCCAATCAAACCAGATTTATGCGCTCCAACTGGATTAAAATAACGTAACAAAGCTATATTCCACTCGTTATCTGACAGATATAAATCTCTTAAGATCTCTTCAATAAACAGTTTTGATCTTCCGTATGGGTTAGTTGCACCAGTCGGAAAATCTTCAGTTATTGGCACTGTATGTGGATCGCCATAAACGGTAGCTGATGAGCTGAATACCATATTCTTAACTCCGTTACGCGCCATTGCTGCACAAAGAACCACAGTGCCTGAGATATTATTTTCATAATAGCGTAGCGGAACCTGCACCGACTCCCCTACCGCCTTAAGCCCGGCAAAATGGATCACGGCATCTATCGAATGCTGAGTAAATATCTGATCAAGGAGAGCTGCATCAAGGATATCCCCCTTCACAAACAGGGGGGCTTTTCCGGTAATTTGTTTTACTCTTTGCAGAGAAACTTCTGAGCTATTGGAAAGGTTATCGACAACAACAACCTCATATCCATTTTGCAGTAATTCAACAACTGTATGGCTACCAATATAACCCGCACCGCCAGTTACCAAAATTTTCATGAATTTCCCTCAATTTTTAAACGCAATTAAGACTAAAGAATCAAATTATTTTAAGCCCCGGAGCGATGGATTCGCAACACAGTTGGCACCGAATGTAGCCTGCGCATAACTCTAGCTAAATGAACACGATTTTTAACCGCAATAGTGAAATGAAGGGTTGCTATCATGCCATCACGCTCCTTTTCCTCTACGGTAACATTTTCAATATTAGCTCCAGTATCAGAGATATTAACAGCTAGACTACCCAAAACTCCACGTTGATTTGTCACATCAAGCCGCACATTTACTGGAAACTCTTTACCAATCTCATCAGCCCACTGTACATCAACCCAGTTTTGCGGCTTTTTATTTATCTCTTTGAGGTTATTACAGCTGCGCCTATGTACAACAACTCCTCGACCACTGCTTGCATAGCCAACAATATGGTCGCCAGGGATTGGATAGCAGCAGCGTCCAAATGTTACAACCATCCCCTCGGTACCTTTAATCAACAATGGGCGACCGCGACTATGGGCACGGCGATCCTCATCTTTGAAATCAGTATCTATTTGGTCACCTGGATTGATTAACCTTTTGGCAACCAACATTGGAATGCTCTTTCCAAGGCCTACACTTTCAAATAGTTCATCCAAATCACTGATCTCTGCTGAATCTAGGTATTCAACTATTTGCTCTTCTGACATCTCATCTAAAGAGGTTTCATATGCTGCAAGAGCCTTATCGATCAAGCGTTTACCCAAAGTAACTGCATCCTCTTGCTTTAGCTTTTTCAGATAATGGCGGATAGCAGACCTAGCTTTAGCGGTTATAACAAAATCTAGCCATATCGCATTAGGCTTTGTCCCTGGAGCCGAGATTATCTCAACTGTCTGACCTGTTTGCAGAGTTGTTCTTAACGGAACTAAACGTTTATCCACCTTAGCTGCTAGACAGGTATCTCCAATATCGGAGTGAACTGCATAAGCAAAATCAACAGGGGTTGCCCCACGCGGCAACTCAATGATATCCCCTTGCGGAGTAAATACATAAACCTCATCTGGGAATAGATCTACTTTAACGCTTTCAATAAACTCTAATGAATTTCCAGAGCTTTGCTGCATCTCCAACAGCCCGCGCACCCATTCCCGCGCTCTATCATGAGCATGACTTCCTGAGTACCTTCCACCTTTAGATTTATAAAGCCAGTGAGCCGCAATACCTGAATCTGCAACTTTTTGCATATCATCCGAACGGATCTGAATCTCTAAGGGAACACCACGAGGACCAAATAGAACCGTATGCAATGATTGATACCCATTGGCTTTAGGGATGGCTATATAATCTTTAAATTTACCCGGTACTGGTTTATAAAGATTATGTACCGAACCAAGCGTCCGGTAACAAGTATCAACGCTATCCACTACAACTCTAAATGCAAATACATCAAGTACGTCAGCAAATGATAGCGCCTTCCCCGACATCTTTTTATACAGGCTATATAGATGCTTCTCACGGCCGAAAACTTTACCGATAATCCCTTCTTGCTCTAATCTACCCTCAATCGACTCTTGGATCTTAGATATTATCTCTTTCCGATTCCCTCTAACTTTTCTGACGCGATCACGTAATACACGAGCTCGCATAGGGTAAATCGTCTCAAAACAAAGGTCTTCAAGCTCAATCTTGATGGTATTCATACCTAGCCTGCTAGCTACAGGAGCATAAATATCTAGAGTTTCTTTGGATATACGAATTTTCTTATCGCGCGGCATTGCCCCTAGAGTGCGCATATTATGCAGGCGATCAGCCAATTTTATCTGAATTACTCGAATATCATCAGCCATCGCCAAAACCATCTTACGAAAATTTTCCGCCTGGGCAATCGCCTTATCTTCAAAATGGATCTGCGTAAGTTTAGTTACACCATCAACTAGCTCTGCAATGCTTGCACCAAAGCGCTGCTCAATCTGCTGCTTAGAAATTTCAGTGTCTTCAATTACATCATGCAAAATTGAGGCGGCAATACTCTCTGGATCCATGTGCATTTCGGCCAGAATTATTGCAACTGCTAGAGGGTGGGTTATATATTCTTCACCAGATTTGCGATACTGCCCAAAATGATTCTCACGCGCAAATTGAAAGGATTCCGCAATTAGGTCTTCTGTTTCAGCGGGAAGATATTCAGTAATTATACTTATTAATTTTTCAAACAAGGACTCTGGGGTATTCTCCAGTTCATCAATAATTTGAGGCTTTCCTTCGTTAAATTTACCCATGGGCTTATATGCCAAATCCTTGTTTTAAATAATCGCAAAACAACAAACGCCAGTGCTGATTACACCAGCACTGGCGTTTTATTCTATATATCAAAGGATAGTGCATCAAAGATACAATTTCACCCTTAACTAATAATTCAAACTATTTTTATAAAGCTGGCGCTTGCTCTGGCTCATCAAGGATGCTTGGGCCAACAAAATCTTCAGCAATCTCACGTAAAGCAACAACTGTTGGCTTATCACGATCCCATTCAACCATTGGATCTGCACCCATTGCAATCTGACGAGCTCTTTTACTTGCTACTAATACTAGCTGAAAACGATTTTCAACATTATTAAGACAGTCTTCTACGGTTACACGAGCCATATCTTCTCCAAAATTCCAAAATCAAATTGCATAAAGATCAGATTTTACTCGATCTTTGCCAAACTTCAATTTATTCATGCACCTTTTATTATAAATAGAGGCATTAACTTATTACTTTTGCGGCAATACCAGTGATTTAACCTTTTTATCCTGACGTGCAAGACGTAATCGTTGCGAGGTTAGTATTGATCTTAATTCACCAAGAGCAACCTGAAAGTCGTCATTGATAATCACATAATCATATTCGTTATAGTGTGATATTTCGTCCAGTGCATCACTCATACGGCGCTGAATCGTCTCTTCACTATCCTGCCCACGATTCTTCAGCCGCTGCTCTAATTCACCAACCGATGGAGGTAAAATAAAAATTGAAACGGCCTCTTTGATCTCTTCCCGTACCTGACGCGCACCTTGCCAATCAATCTCAAGGATAACATCCATCCCTTCCGCAAGTTTATGGATAATTCCTGATTTCGAGGTGCCATAAAAATTATCAAAAACCTGGGCAGATTCAAGAAAATCACCTTGCTGCACCTTCTCTTGAAACTCTTTAACGGTAACAAAGAAATATTCTTGCCCGTGAGTTTCACCATCACGCCGTTTTCTTGTTGTATGAGAAACTGACAGCTCAACTTCAAGATCACCTTGCAATAGCTCTTTTAGCAAGCTGGTTTTACCAGCTCCGGATGGAGCAGATACTATATAAAGAACCCCTTCGCCACTCTCACTCATATTATTCTCTGTCATCATGTTTTTAGTTTTAAATATCACTCAATATTTTGAATCTGTTCGCGCATTTGCTCAATTAGAACCTTCATATCAACTGATGCTTTTGTAGTTTCCGCATCTGCAGACTTAGATCCAAGGGTATTGGCCTCACGATTAAGCTCCTGCATCAAAAAATCTAACTTTCTGCCAACAGGTCCTGACTTTTTCAACACTAAGTCAATCTCTTTCAGGTGTGTCTCCAAGCGATCCAACTCTTCATCGACATCAAGTTTTTGCGCTTGCAAAACCAACTCTTGCTCTAAACGAGGATTATTCTCTTCTAAATCTATCTTCAGATCATTGAGGCGTGTCATAACTTTTTCACGCACTGCCTTAATAACCTCAGGGACACGCACCTTTACATCAGCAATGATTTCGGCAATCCCTTCCATTCTAGAACGAATAATCACATCAAGGCTAGCACCTTCACGCTCTCGCGCTTCAATCATATTTCCTAAGCTTTTTTCCAATAATGAAACCACCGCTGCATTAAGCTGCTCAATATCTTTCTCTTGAGCGCAAATCACTCCTGGCCATTTTAAAATTTGTAACGGGTCAACATCACGCTTAGCACCTGAAATTGAATTAATCTTACGGCACCCTTCAATAACTGCTGCCGCCAAATCCTCATCAATACTTACAGATGCAGCAGAAACGGCTGGATCAAATTTTACCGAACAGTCTACTTTCCCGCGACTTAAATACTTTGCTATAACCTCTCTGATCTTAGTTTCAGCGCTACGCAGGTCTTCAGGAAGACGCAGATTCACATCCAAATAACGATGATTTACTGACCTTAATTCCAAAACAAAACGTCCATTTTCATCCTGCAACTCAGACCTATCAAAGGCGGTCATACTACGCGTCATAATCACTCCATAAAAACTATTCAAGAAATGAGTGCAATTGTTGCAAGAATGCATAGTTACTGCAACAACGAATATCGCCATACACTTATTAAAATTCAAACTTTATATATAGAATATGGTATTCTTCGATCAATTATTATCTAAGGAGATCTACGGTGAGACCAAGCGGCAGAAACAACGACCAACTTCGTGAAGTAACAATTACCAAAAACTTTACCAAGCATGCAGAGGGTTCTGTATTGATTACCTTTGGTGATACAAAAGTTTTATGCACAGCTTCAGTTGAAGAAAGAGTTCCTGGGTTTCTTCGTGGATCAGGTCAAGGGTGGGTAACTGCAGAATACGGAATGTTACCACGCTCAACCAACACCAGAAATCGCCGCGAAGCATCGCAAGGCAAACAGTCAGGTAGAACTCAAGAGATTCAGCGCCTGATTGGCCGTTCCCTTAGAGCAGCAATTGATCTGGAGAAGCTTGGCGAATTCACTATCACCCTTGATTGCGATGTTCTTCAAGCAGATGGTGGCACCAGAACTGCTTCGATAACTGGAGCATACGTTGCACTTTGCGATGCAATCGAATCACTTATCAAAAAAGGGAAGCTTAAAAAGAGCCCTATGTTTGGTCAAGTTGCAGCAATATCAGTTGGAATCTACCAAGGTGAGCCAGTACTTGACCTTGATTATGCCGAAGACTCGAATGCAGAGACAGATATGAATGTGGTAATGAATGAAGCTGGTGGATTCATTGAAGTTCAAGGCACTGCAGAAGGTCATGCTTTTAGAGCTGACGAGATGAATTCCATGATTGCTTTGGCGCAAAAAGGGATATCTGAGCTAGTAGAGATGCAGCAGCAAGCGCTAAAGGCATAACTGGAACATATTAAGAAATAGAAAGAAGGAAAAAACATGTTTCCCGAATTGGTATTAGCAAGCAACAACAAAGGTAAGGCGAAAGAGCTATTTCGCCTGCTAGAACCTCTAAATATTGACGTGATATCACAATCTCAATTTGATGTACCGGATGTTATTGAAGATGGATTAACCTTTGTAGAAAATGCCATTAAAAAAGCTCGCAATGCTTCTTACCACACAGGGAAACCGGCAATAGCTGATGATTCAGGAATTGAAGTAGACGCACTAAAAGGCGCGCCGGGAATTTACTCGGCCCGCTTTGCAGGAGAAGGTGCAACTGACGCGGCAAATAATCTAAGACTCCTAAATGATCTAAAAGATGTACCTGCAGAAGATAGAACCGCTCGCTTTCAATGCGTCATGGTTCTAATGCGCCACCATGAAGATCCAACTCCAATTATCTGCCAAGGAACCTGGGAAGGGCAGATCCTGTTTGAAGAACATGGCGAAAATGGATTTGGCTATGATCCATTATTCCTTGTTCCAAGCCGTCAGCTATCATCCGCTCAGCTATCTCCTGAACTAAAAAACCTAATTAGCCATCGCGCCCAAGCATGCCGCAAACTGATTGAGATATTAGATCAAGGTCGCATTCAAGATGGCGATGAAGTTATGCAAAACCTCTACTAAAAAATCTAGCTACAGATGCAGACTCCTCCTTGCTCACTTTATATCCACATCCCCTGGTGTCTGCAAAAGTGTGTTTATTGTGATTTTAACTCTACCGCAATTACCCAAACGGCCGATCAAAACAAATACATAAAAGCCCTGATACAAGACTTAAAGCAGGAAGTAAAACTTCTTCAACGCAAAAGCATAAGCTCTGTTTTTATTGGCGGAGGAACTCCAACAATACTATCAGCAGAAAATATCAATAAACTACTTAATGAAGTATTAAATGCTGCGCCTATAGAAAACGCAGCTGAGATTACCATCGAAGCTAATCCTGAAACTTTAGATAAAACCAAGCTAACAGAACTATATAAAAGCGGAATAAATCGGATCTCTTTTGGAGTTCAAACCTTTGATGACCAACAGCTCCACAATCTTAATCGTGCCCACACCAGCAGCAAGGTGATATCTATAATTCAAACCGCACAAGATATTGGCCTAGAGAACATCAATATCGACCTGATGTTTGGCCTTCCCAAACAATCAAGCATACAAATGTTAAGTGATATCGAAAAAGCTGTTGAGCTCAACCCCAAGCACATATCCCATTATCAGCTAACACTTGAATCAGGCACTCCGCTAGCAGCACAAAAACCAACTATGCCTAACGAAGACCAACTGGCTTCTATGTATGCTGAAAGCCGCATCCATTTAGCTAAATATGGCTTCGTAAATTATGAGACCTCAGCCTTTGCCAAACCAGGATATGAATGCAAACACAATCTAAACTACTGGCAATTTGGGGATTTTATCGGCATAGGAGCTGGAGCGCATGGCAAACTAACAAACGGCAAGCAAATAATCAGATACAGCAAGCCAAATGAAATTCAGAGCTATATAGAGCAAGTAGAAAACCAGAAATCCCTTCTTAGTAAAGAGTGTCTTTCGCAACATGATACTGTTCTAGATTTCATGATAAATGCGATGCGCCTAAATAGTGGCTGGAATAAGCAATTATTTATTGATAGAACAGGAGTGGATTTTTCCATCATAGAACCAAAGTTAAATGCTCTTTCAAATTCTGGTCTAATATCATTTAATGGTAACCAAATCCAACCAACATCAAGAGGCAAAATGCTTTTGGATGAGATTTTAGCCGCTTTTGTATAAAATAATTCACACAAACAAAAAGCCTTCTCAAAACGGAATAAGCAAATATATAAGGGACTGCAAATGATTCAAAGTGACCACAGAGATCTCGAGCTAGTAATTAAATCTCATATACCTTTGGTGATAGCCGAAACCAAAGAGGAGCGACGAGTTATCAATATGCTCACAGACTTAGGTTTCCGCCTTGGTCTTCCTTTATATAAATGGAGCGTAACAGAGGGGTTATCTCGCTTAGAGTTTGATGCGCCACCAGTGGGAAACCTTCAAGAACCTGGTGAACTATTAAAACACATCAAATCAAACCCTGTTGCTAGCATCTATGTTCTACCTGATTTTCACCCTTTTCTAGATGATCCTATCACAGTTCGCCTCCTTAAAGAGATTGCTCTCAACTATGAGAAAACCCCTTCAACCATTATTTTCGTAAGTCATGATTTTGATGTTCCTCCAGAGATCAAGATGTACACGGCTCACTTTGAGCTTGCACTTCCAAGCACCTCCACACTAGAAGAAATAATTCGTGAAGAAGCGATGAAATGGAGTGAGAAAAACAAATTCCAAAAAGTAAAAACGGATCAAAAATCTCTCGATCAAATGATAAGAAATTTAAGCGGACTAACCGCAATGGATGCAAGGCGCCTAATTCGCCGTGCTATCGAAAACGATGGCGCAATCAATCAAGATGATATGCCAGAGGTTATGGAAGCCAAGTATAAACTCCTAGATCGAGATGGAGCACTTACCTTTGAGCACGATACCGCAAAATTCACCGAGGTTGGTGGATTACGTAACCTTAAGCGCTGGCTAAAACTACGCAAAGATGTTTTTCTTGGTGATGATAAAACACTTGAGCCACCGAAAGGGGTTCTTCTTGTAGGAGTTCAAGGTGGCGGTAAAAGTTTAGCGGCAAAAGCGATCGCCGGCATGTGGGGACTTCCACTACTTAGATTAGATATGGGAGGGCTATACAACAAATACATTGGTGAAACCGAAAAAAATCTACGTGATGCCATTAAAACTGCAGAAGTGATGTCACCGTGCGTATTATGGATTGATGAGATAGAAAAAGCTATTTCAGGTGGTAGCGGAGATAGTGATAACGGTACATCCAGAAGAATGCTCGGAACTATCCTCACCTGGATGTCGGAAAAAGAAAAATCAATATTTATAGTTGCCACCGCCAATGAGATCGATCGTCTACCTCCAGAACTAATTCGCAAAGGACGCATGGATGAGATCTTTTTTGTCGACCTTCCGGTTGCAGAAGTGCGTGCTGATATCTTTAAAATTCATCTCAAAAAACGCGAACTCAACCTAAAAGATTTCGATATAGAAAAACTTGCAGCATCTTGCGAAGGGTTTACTGGAGCAGAGATTGAACAAGCAATTGTTTCTGGGCTTTATCTTGCCAAAGAGCGACAGGAACCGCTTGACGACAATCACCTTCAGGAAGAGATCAAACAAACTCGACCTCTTTCTGTAGTAATGGCAGAGAAAATGACCATCCTACGCCAATGGGCCAGCGATAGAACCGTAAATGCGGATATTGGCTGATTTAGATACATAATTCGACTATGATAGAACAGATGTACTTAAAATAACTGGGCGAGTTTTGCTTCGATGGCTAAATATATAATCGGTGACATTCAAGGCTGCTATGACGAGCTGCAAAGACTTCTCGAACGAATCAATTTTGATCCAGCTCAAGATATGATCTGGATTGCCGGCGATATAATCAATCGCGGCCCAAAATCCCTTGAATCACTCCGTCTAATCAAGGAGCTTGGGGAAAGCGCAAACTCAGTGTTAGGGAATCATGACCTACATGTAATAGCATCAGCATTATCTCCTAAAAAAGATAAATCTTTAAAAGATGATATCCAACGATTATTCGATGCTCCCGACTGTGATGAACTACTGCACTGGCTCCGCACCCGCCCACTACTACATCACGACCCAGAAAACAAATTCGTACTCACCCATGCTGGGGTCTACCCTCTGTGGAATTTAGAGAAGGCAATAGCTCTAGCAAAAGAGGTGGAAACAATACTCCAAGCTGATGACTGTCACGAGTTTTTGCTCGACATGTATGGCAACCAACCTAGTATTTGGAGCGACTCGCTGAAAGGAAATGATCGCTATCGTTTCATAATCAACGCATTCACTCGAATGCGCTATTGCGACCAGGAAGCACATCTACTCTTTGACTATAAGGGACATCCAAATGACATGCCTGACGGGCAAATACCTTGGTTTGAATTACCCCAAAACATTTCGAACGATACACAGATAATATTTGGACACTGGTCCGCGCTCGGTTTTCAGGATCATACCAATATAATTGGCCTAGATACTGGTTGCCTATGGGGTGGGGGTTTAACAGCAATTCGCGTAGACCACCCTACAAAGCCAATTTATACCATCCCATGCAATGCTTACTCAACCCCAAAAGAGCTCGCTTAAAAAATCATCAATTAAAAAGCAAGCTTAATACAACCAAAACATAGTTAATACTTTCAATAGTTAGGTGCGCCCATACACCTGCCTTTATTCAGTAATACTGCACTCTAAAATAGAAAGCGCATATTGAATTGCAACTACAGTACAAATCAGATCAAATTTATTCTTTGTATATGGAATTTATTACATAATAATCATGCGACACTAGTGAAAAAATCCAACTCAAGATAACACCATTTCAAACACCCAATCAAAGTTTGTTGTAAAAAAACCACAAAAACACCACTTGTTGCATTTCTTACTCAATAAATTTGCATTACCCATCCAGCTGTATTATAAAACATACTGTAAATACAAATTTTTTAACTCAGGGAGTTTTAACAATGAAAAAAGCACTTATTGCTTTAGCTGCAGCTGCAGCAATCTCTCCAGCAGCATTTGCTGGTGACGTATCTTGGGGCGGCGACGCTAACGTTGAAGGTTACTTGAATCGTGCAGACGAAAAAGGCACTGACGTTCAAGATCAAGATCTTCGTGGTTACACAAATCGCATCCGCCTAAAAGGCACATTCAAAACTGACGGCAATGTTTCTGTAAACACCCGTCTAATCCTGCAAGATAGCGAGTGGGCTGGTGATACTCACACTGGCAACACTGGACCATCTAGAAACTCTGGCGGCGACGCAGTTGGCCTTGATTATGGTTACATCCAAGCTCCTATCGCTGGTTGGACATTCCGCTTTGGCCGCCAAGTTGCTAACTGGGCAAACTGCTTCCTAACATGCGATGACCGTCGTGACCGTATCCTTGCCATGAAAAGATTTGGCGGTACTACCGTTATCCTACTAAATGACAAGCGCGCAGGCGGCTCATCAGTAATTGCAGGAATAACTGGCGTTCCAACAGGAGCTCTAACAGGTGCTGTAAACACCGTTTGGACCGATGCAAATTCTAACAGCACAGTTGATGCTGGCGAAATATCATACGTACCAGTAGCCGAAACTGTCGACATCGTTGCTGATGCAACAGTAATTGGTGACGAAACAGCTGATTCAGGCGAAGGCGACCTTTACGCAGCAGCAGCAGTTGGCGTTGTAAAAGGCTGGCAATGGGGCTTACTAGTAGGCAAATGGATCGGCGAAGAGAGCTATGTTCTTGATGAAGTATATGCAATCAGCCCATTCGTAAAAGGCAAGGCTGGCCCAGTTAAAATTGAAGCTGCTATCAACGTTCTTGGCGGCGGCAACGAAGATGGCGCAGCGCTATTTACTGACGTTGCAACATCTGCATACATCAAAGCTGGTATGGATCTTAACGGAATCAAACTTGAAGGCCAAATTGCTGTAGTACAAGACGGCGGCCTTGTTGCAGGTGGTTTTGACACATTCTCTATGCTAATCAACAACAACCCTGAAAACAACCAGTCAAGCACCAATGTTGACAACCTTGGTGGACTAGGCAAAGTAGCTAGTGATTCTGAAACCGCTACCAAATTTGGCGAAAATGCATTTGCAGATGACGAGCTTCTAATTGCTGTACGAGCAAGTGGATCTGTTAATAAATTTGGCTGGAAAGCATCTGCAGTTTACTTTGCTTCTAAAAATAACAAAGAAGAAACTGCTACATGGCTAGGTGGAGCAGTTGATCTAACTGAGAAAGACTATAGCATCACAACTATTGAAGGCGGAGTAACTTACAAGGTTGCTAAAACAACTGAGCTATACCTAAACGCAGCTATCGGTAAAAAATCTGACGATCTAGATGATTCAGGTGATAGCGATGAAGATTACCAAGCTGCTACTGTTGGTATCACAACAACATTCTAATCTAATTTTTATAATTAGTTAGATGTTAAAAAAGAGGAGCTTTGCTCCTCTTTTTTTGTGCGTAATATTTATCAATCTATTCTACCCCCCTAAATATTGACTTATCTCAAGCGCACTCCAACCCAATAAAACCGAGCAATACTTCTTATCATGCTTAATCAACAATATTTCTGCTAGAAAAAATAAAGATGGAAATCCGTAATAACAGAACAAGAAAGCTTTAAATAAACCTTTACCTCAATAAGCGCGCCTGAATTACTATCCAAACAATGCCACCCCCTAAAAGCCCCCACCCTCTAAAAAACCATCACCACTAATTAGATTTATATAACCAGACTATATACACACCGATACCACCCGTTATTTATAGACTATGTTGATACCGTCCCAGAAAGTGTGTCTGGCTACCTCAGCCCTTTAATGTTTTCTTTTATTGGAACATAGGATCTGCTTTAAGAGAAGTAACTTGATATCTATATTTTGTCATATTTGCATTTACAGCCACTTTACTTAATAGAGTAAGAGCAGATTCAACAGAAGGCATTGAATTTCTCATCCTTGTTGTGCGCTTAAAATCCTTGTTTAATCGCTCTATCCAATTAGTCGTATATATCATCCTCCATATTTCTGGCTCAAATTTTATGTAACTAAAGTAGTAACTTATATCTTCTTTTTCAGGAAGCTTTTTTATATGCGCGTATACTTTGCTCCACTTTGAAGCAAAGATGCTTAAACGATTAAGACAGCTATCTAAATTATCATTTTTCTTGCTCATATTAAATACAGCCTTAAGGTCACTTGCCACAGCTTCTTTGTCTTTAGTCCTTACTTTATTAAGAATATTTCTTTTTAGATGTACTACACATTTTTGTATGGTCGCGTTAGGGAAGCTCTTTTCAATAGCTTTATCGAAACCAATAAGCCCGCCTATTACGAATAAGCTTACCCTTGATACCTTTCGCTTTCTTAGATCTAAAATAATATCTTCCCAGTTACCAGCTGATTCTGTAGGACAGTTATAGATTCCAAGTACCTCTCTGCTTGTATCAGGCTTCACACCTAATACAATATAAAAAGCTTCAGTAGCTACGGTATCTCGCTTTACCTTTAGAAAAAGAGCATCTGCATAAATAATTGGATAATATTCATCTAGCTCCCTTTCTCTAAAGTCCTTCATCTCCTGAGAAAATTCATTAGTTATTCTAGAAATAGATGTTCTAGATAAATTATTACCATAAACTTGATGAACAATACGCTCTAAATCTCTTGTGGTAAGACCTGCTCCATATAACTCAAAGATAAGGTCATCAAGATGTGATTGCTGATTCTGCCATAGCATTTGTACTACTGGCTTAAATAGCCCCATCCTGTCTCTAGGAATATGTAAATCAATTTGTGTTCCTATACCGAAGCCTTTAACTGATCTAAATCCATTACCTTTATTCCCTTGCGATTTCTCAAGAAACATTTCTCTTTCGGCTCTCATAAGAGCATTTAAGCTAAATTCCAGTAGCATTTTGTTGCCTTCTGGTTTTTTTGAAAAGTTATCTAGTAGTTCTTGTACCTGTTTTGTGCTCAAATTCATGTTGGTTACCCTTTTGTATTTCTGCAACGTATAGCTACAGCAATGATACATCTGAGGTAACCTTTTTACATTTGGGGACACACTTTCTGGGGCGGTATCGCCTTTTACGAGCCAGCAGCAAATCTATTGCCACGAAAAACACTACCACACCATGGATCACAAACAGAAACACGGAAATACCTTGCGGTATTCCCGTGTTTGGAAAGCAACTCTTGAATAAAGAGGTAAGCTTGATTAACGCTTAGAGAATTGTGTAGCTCTTCTCGCTTTGCGTAGACCAACCTTTTTACGTTCAACTTTACGAGCATCACGAGTAACGAAACCAGCTTTACGCAATTGCTTACGCAGAGTTTCATCATACTCCATAAGAGCTCTAGTGATACCATGACGGATAGCACCAGCTTGACCAGTTGTACCACCACCTTTTACTGTGATGTGCAGGTCGAACTTTTCAGTTAACTCTGCATTTTCAAGTGGCTGACGCACAACCATACGAGCTGTTTCGCGTCCGAAGTACTCATCTAGAGTACGACCATTGATTACTATGTTTCCGTTTCCTGGGCGCGCAAAAACTCTTGCTGTAGAAGTTTTTCTGCGTCCTGTACCGTAATATTGTTCTGCCATTGAGCTATTCCGCTTTCTGTTAGATTTCTAAAGGTTGAGGTTGCTGTCCAGCATGACCATGCTCTGCACCAGCGTAAACCTTCAACTTTTTAAACATCGCGCGACCAAGTGGGTTTCTTGGTAACATGCCTTTTACTGCCTTTTCGATAATCTGCTCTGGAGCTTTTATACGAAGCTTATCCAGGCTGATTGACTTAAGGCTGCCGATGTAACCAGTGTGATGGTAATACATCTTATCAGTTTCTTTGTTACCAGTTACCTTAACTTTTTCGGCGTTAACTACAACTATATAATCGCCCGTATCTACATGAGGGGTATACTCAGGCTTATGCTTTCCGCGCAAACGAAGAGCTATTTCAGTAGCTAGTCTTCCTAGCGTCTTACCATCTGCATCAACCACATACCAGTCTCTTTTGACTTCAGCGGGCTTTGCGCTAAAGGTTCTCATATATATACTCCAAAGGTATCTTTACTTCGAGGGCGGAGATAATACTAGAATCATTTGCGTGATACAAGTTTAAATAACGTTTTTTGAGATATTTTCTCAGGTTATTTTATTAACTTATCATTACACATGATTTTATTGATCTTTTGCACCTTGAAATTTCATTAAATTCCCGTCAGTTTAACGCTGACGGGGCGTTTTTGTATCTATTATCTTCTATTCAGTTTTGCCCAAGAGTCTCTAAGGGTAGCGATCCTATTAAAGACAATTCCTGCTGCACTTGAATCTTTTGCGTCATGGCTAAAGTAACCCATTCTTTCAAACTGATAGCGCTGCTCAGGATCGATATTAGCCAATAGCGGCTCCACCTTGCCATTTTCTCGCACCTGAAGCGAATCTGGGTTTAGATTATCCTTATAATCACCTTCACCTGCATCTGGGCTTGGTACATTAAACAGGCGATCATACAGCCTTATCTCGGCATCTACAGCATGTTTTGCACTCACCCAGTGGATAGTTCCTTTGATCTTACGGCCATCCTGAGTTTTGCCGCCACGCGTTTCTGGATCATAACTACAACGAATCTCAGTTACATTACCATCTGCATCGTGAATTACACTTTCACACTTCACGATGTAGGCGTAACGCAAACGAACCTCACCGCCAGGCTTCATACGGAAGAACTTTTTCGGTGGCACCTCTGCGAAGTCATCTCTTTCTATATAGATCTCTTTGCAAAATGGTATTTCGCGCGCTCCCATTGTTTCATCGTTTGGATGATTTTTAGCAGCCATCATCTCCTCTTGCCCATCTGGGTAGTTCTCTATAACTACTTTAATGGGATCAAGAACTGCCATTACCCGCGGTGCGTTTTTATCGAGCTCTTCACGGATACAGTTTTCCAACACCCCAGTTTCGATAATACTATCTTTTTTGGTTACACCAATGCGCTCACAGAAGGTGCGAATTGAGTCTGCAGTAAAACCACGGCGACGCATCCCACTAATAGTAGGCATACGCGGATCATCCCAACCATGAACATACTCTTTTTCCACCAACTCAAGCAGCTTACGCTTACTCATAATAGTGTAATCGAGATTAAGGCGTGCAAACTCTATCTGCTGCGGATGACACGGGGTTTCTAATTCATTCAACACCCAATCATATAGTGGGCGGTGATCTTGAAATTCTAAAGTACAAACGGAGTGAGTAATTCCTTCAATTGCATCAGACAGACAATGGGTGAAATCATACATTGGATAGATACACCAATCATCACCTGTTCTTTGATGCTCAACCTTACGAATACGGTAGATGATTGGATCGCGCATATTGATATTTGGAGACATCATGTCGATCTTGGCGCGCAGCACACATTCACCTTCGGCGAGCTCTCCATTTTTCATCGATTCAAATAGAGTAAGATTCTCTGCAATTGTTCTCTCACGATAGGGACTGTTCTTACCTGGCTCCTTTAAAGTGCCGCGATATTCACGCATCTGCTCTGGAGACAGGTGGCAAACATACGCTTTACCTTTCTCAATTAAAGCTACTGCATATTGATACAGCTGTTCAAAATAATCAGAGGCATGATATAGATTTTCCTGCCAATCAAATCCAAGCCACTTTACATCCTCTTCAATTGCCTTGGCGTACTCAATATCCTCTTTCTCAGGATTAGTATCATCAAAGCGCAGGTGGCATTTTCCAACTGGACTTTCTGCTGGAAGACCAAAATTTAGGCAGATCGATTTTGCATGACCAATATGAAGGTAGCCATTCGGCTCTGGTGGGAATCTGGTTACCACCTTGCCATCATTTTTATTATTCTTTACATCTTCGGCAACGATGTTGCGTACGAAGTTTGGTGCTGAAACAACTTCTTCTGTCGTTTTATCTTCAGTCGCCATTTGCTCTTTCCTTTTTATTAGGATCAATTATCCGACAATACTCGTGAGCCTATACAAAAAACCAAAGACTCTGCCACCATTGACCCTGTTACTATTACTGCCTAAATTCCAATCCTACTTCTTAGCGCTTTGGTAGATCTCTCCACCTTGCTCTCGAAACTCTTCTGCGCGCTGCTTAAGCCCCTCTTCTTGCTGACGTTTTGCCTCGGCACGCACATCATGCGAGATTTTCATCGAGCAGAATTTTGGACCACACATGGAGCAATAATGCGACAGTTTCTCTTCTGGATCTGGAAGGGTCTTATCTCTAAATTCACGCGCTCGATCCGGGTCTAAGCCAATATTAAACTGATCTTCCCAGCGGAACTCAAACCTTGCCTTTGACATAGCGTTATCACGAATCTGCGCACCAGGATGCCCTTTAGCCAGATCAGCTGCATGGGCAGAGATCTTATAGGTTATGATCCCCTCTTTCACGTCATGTTTATTTGGCAGACCAAGATGCTCTTTTGGTGTTACGTAGCAAAGCATCGCTGTGCCGTACCAACCAATCATTGCCGCACCAATACCCGAGGTAAAGTGATCATAACCAGGAGCGATATCTGTCACCAGAGGCCCTAATGTATAGAAAGGTGCGCCGTAACAATACTCAAGCTGCTTATCCATATTCTCTTTGATAAGCTGCATTGGCACATGCCCTGGGCCTTCAATAATGGTTTGGCAATCATGTTTCCATGCAATCTTGGTTAACTCACCAAGAGTCTCTAATTCACCCAATTGCGCTTCGTCATTAGCATCAGCCAATGAGCCTGGGCGTAAACCATCACCTAGAGAGAAGGCTACGTCGTAGGCCTTCATGATCTCGCAGATCTCTTCAAAATTGGTGTAGAGGAAATTCTCTTTGTGGTGCGCCAGACACCACTTAGCCATAATTGAACCGCCACGCGATACAATTCCAGTCATTCTATTTGCTGTCATTGGAACATGATGTAAACGCAGACCAGCATGGATGGTAAAGTAATCTACCCCCTGCTCTGCTTGTTCGATGAGGGTATCTTTAAAAATTTCCCAAGTTAGATCTTCAGCAATACCATCAACTTTTTCCAATGCCTGATACATCGGCACGGTGCCAATTGGAACTGGTGAGTTACGAATTATCCACTCACGCGTTTCATGGATATTCTCACCAGTGGATAGGTCCATTACGGTGTCACCACCCCAGCGGATCGCCCACGCCATCTTTTCTACTTCTTCAGCAATAGATGAGGTGATAGCTGAGTTACCAATATTAGCGTTGATCTTCACTAAGAAGTTACGCCCAATTATCATCGGCTCAACTTCTGGGTGATTGATATTTCCTGGGATGATTGCTCTACCAGCTGCCACTTCATCACGTACAAATTCTGGCGTGATCTCAGCAGGAATACCTGCTCCAAAGCTTTGCCCAGGGTGCTGATTTAATAAACCATTTTCCCGCGCAAGATCAAGACGGGTATTTTCACGGATAGCGATATACTCCATCTCTGGTGTAACTATCCCTTTTTTCGCATAGTACATCTGCGATACGTTAGCACCTGGTTTGGCACGACGTGGTTTTCTGATGTTTTGGAAACGGATAGAATCCAGCGCAGGATCCTCCTCACGTTTTTGCCCATACTCTGAGGTTGGGCCATCTAATTCTTCGGTATCACCACGCTCTTTTATCCAGCCGCTACGAATATCTGCCAAACCTTTATTTAGGTCTATCTGCGCACTTGGATCGGTAAATGGTCCAGATGTGTCATATACATATAGCGGAGGATTCTTCTCAGCCGTATCGCCGATCTTTGTATCAGTAAGGGCGATTTCGCGCATTGCCACAGCGATATCATCCCTACTGCCTTTAACATAGACCTTGGTTGAATTTGGAAATGGCTTTGTGACATCTTCACAAATCTGCTTCTGCAGGTTGGCTTCATTAGGATTCGTTTCTGGGGATTTCATGTCTTTTTCAGTCACTACCAAACCTCGGCTAGTATTAAATTGATCATTTTAGAGATAATTCCGGACGGGTATTGTACTTAATAATGAGCATTACAGCCATATTATTAATATGAATAGGGTAAAGATTAATAATAGTTTATACGACACGAGGAGTGACTTGCTTTATAGCTGGGCAAAAAACACGGCCCAGCAATACAGGTAAAGTTATTTATTTGGTTCTATTTGAGCGCAAAGAAAAAACTAGTTTTCTCCGATAATATCCTCATGCGAAACCCGCTTCCACGCAGCTTGCTGCACCAACCACTCTGAGTCTTCCTCAACCATCTTCAAATCAAAGAGAAAAATATTTGCACGCATTCCTGCAGGAATTCCGTTGGATATTGGGGTTCCCGCCATCCCCACATACACCTTTAATTCAGCTTTGTTTTGCTCAAGCTCTTGTTGCTGCTCTCCGTCTAATAGCTCGATCGATTTTATTTGAGTAAACAGGTAGATTGAGCGATTGCGCAAAAAATATAGACGCAATAGCTTTAGCGCATTCTTACGATCATTCCCATATTGGTCAGAATATGACTCTGCTATTAAGTCAGCAAGACGACCAAGCTGTTTTTGCTCAACCGCTTTTACTGCCTCTTCAACAACTGCTTTAATTTTTGCTTCTGGGGTTATCTCATTATCTGAACAGCCAGATAAAAAACCTGATAACATTAATGCAAGAAAAGATACTGATAGCAGTTTAAAAACTACTGAACATCTCCTAGCCTTTTTAATAACCATGCCATGTTTTCTCCCAGTTTTTGAATATTCTCTAATCCTTCAGAGTCTTCCTGTACATCACCCTTGCCTTTACCTAATCCCATATTCCAGTAGTTTGCACCGGGGACTATCATTTCACAGGCTAAAAAATAGTGATTTATTGCATCGAATGCAGCAACCTGCCCTGCTCTTCTAGCAGTAACGATCGCAGCACCAACTTTACGCTGAAACATAAAATCATTGGCGCGATTTACTACACCAGTTCTATCAATAACAGCTTTGAGTTCAGTCGATATATTGGCAAAATATGTTGGCGAAGCCAGAATAATTCCATCAGCATCCATCATCTTTTCAATTAATGGGTTTATGATGTCATCACCATTATGGCAGCGTTTATCTTGTTTATTTTTACATACATAGCAAGCATTACACCCGCGAATAAGCTCACCACCAACCTGAACCTCTTCCGTCTCTATCCCTTCTGACTGCAGAACTTTAAACAGTTCATCTATCAATTGCGATGTATTGCCGCCTTTACGCGGACTGCCGTTTATTGCTAATACTTTCATTTTAATTCTCTAAAAATTCTATCGGGAGAGCCCTACCTATTGCGGGATCATCTGTTTGTATGTTTCATAGATTACCGCATCGAAGCAGACCAGGATAATCTTTTTTATCTGATTTCCATGCCTTGATGCAAGGAAGTTTCTTATCTCGCAAAGTGCAATTGCACACGCTTCTTCATGAGGGTAACCATATACCCCACAACTTATTGCAGGAAACGCGATAGTTTCAACTTGATGATTAACAGCTAAATTTAAACTGTTGCGATAACAGGAACCGAGCAAATCTGCTTCTGCATTATCACCACCACTCCAGATCGGACCAACAGTATGAATAATATATTTTGCCGATAATTTATACCCTTTGGTGATTTTTGCTGCTCCGGTTGGGCAACCTCCTAAACCACGGCAAGTATCTAGCAGATCTGTTCCTGCTGCGCGATGGATAGCTCCATCTACACCACCACCGCCAAGGAGGGATTCATTTGCTGCATTTACAATTGCATCAACCTGCAGCTGGGTAATATCCCCTTTTAATACTTCAATTTTGCCCATATATTTATGTCGACCATATTTGCTTCAATCAATAAGCTTGACCTTACGCGCACAAATTCCTCTATCGTTCTCACCAAGCTCAAACTCTACAACATCGCCAATTTTTATATTATCAAACCCAACATCCATCACATCTGAACAATAAAAATAGAGGTCATCCTGACAGTTTGGTCGCGCAATAAAGCCATACCCGCACTTATCTTTAAGTGATTTATTGACGTATTTAATCACTCCGGTTCCATCGCTAAAGTTTTCCATGCTTAAATTCATCGAATCTGCATCAACACTTTTTTCTACAAATATTCCCTCAATTAGATCTATATCTGTACCTTGTGGATTTTCGGTCAATTGATCCATACGGATAGGATAAGCAACTTCATCAAGCAAGCTGGAGGAGGTAACTGTCTCGCGCATTACATGGTGTTGATCTTCGTGTTTAAAATCCCAACCAAGAACCATGACTCTGGTTCCAAGTGAGTTGATTTTTTTGGCTAACGGGATGAAATCTCCATCACCTGCAATCAATACGACAACATCAAGCTTCTTAATTATCGCTAGCTCATATGCTTCAAGTGCCAACCACACATCTATCCCTTTTTCACCTGATGCAGCCAGTGGCAAATAGTGAGGAGTTACACGCTCTCTAATCAAGACTTGGTCAAAGGAACGCTCTGTATACAGTGAGTCACGCTCTTTTGCTTCTGTTGCCGACAATCTTCCACGAAAATAGTGAGCATCGACAATATTACAATAACGTTGATCTATCTCTTCATTCTCAGCAACTTTTGCACAGATAAAATTATGCAACCCGCGAATACTCAGACGTTGACCTCTAGAGTGGGAACGGAAATAATAATTGCTCACATGAAAGAAAAAATTCCCATCATAGAACACTCCAATACTCAGATTTTGCTTACCTTGACTACTCATTTAATTCTCTTTTTATCATAGATGTTTTTACATCAATGCCTTAAATGGCTTTGACTCGATTTTGAATTCTTATAACTTTATTGAATATATCTACCCACTTGGCATCAAGTTTAGTCCCCTTGAGAGAGTTAATCTCTGCAACTGCACGGATAGCTGCTCGCTTAGACTCTTGATCGGCATAGTTATTTATTAGTAGATAAAATGTATCGCAGACTGCTAATATTTTTGCGCCATCACAAATCTTATCTCCAGTAGCGCCTTCTGGATAACCACTTCCATCTTCCCGCTCTAAATGCTGAAACACAATCTCTGCTGCTTGGTCCCACCCACCCATTCTGGATAAAACTTCATAGCCAATCACTGGGTGACTCTGGAGTAATTTTTCCTCTTGCTCAGATAAATTCTCAGTTTTAAAAAACAATTCATCTGGCAAGCGCAACATACCAAAATCACGCATATAAACTGCCGCTTCAAGCTGCTCAAATGGCACGGGATTTCTGGCAATTCCATTCATACCGAGCGCTATAGACATTACACAGTTATCTCGCTCGCGCCATACTGGGTGTCTAAAATCGATGGTATCCG
Source organism: Gammaproteobacteria bacterium (assembly GCA_033852135.1). GTDB lineage: Bacteria > Pseudomonadota > Gammaproteobacteria > QZLD01 > QZLD01 > QZLE01. The sequence goes on from JAWSVB010000004.1 coordinate 124,591, forward strand.
CAATGATACGAAAGATCGCCATATCACGATCTTCCATGAAAAAATCACTTCCCTCTTCAGCCACTGGCTCAATAACATTATTCTCAGGAAAAGCTATTGCTTCTTCGCCAGACTCATCATCGCCAAACAGATCAATACCGTCACTTATGTCCCCTGCTTCATCCTCTTCAAACAGTTCCACCCCTTCAGAGGCCCCTTCTAACATAAAGTCACCAAGCAGAGCTTGCATACTCTTCTGGATAGCTAAATCTACCTCGTCATCGGCGCAAATAGATATTGGGTGTAATGCGGATTGAACCTGGTTGAATGCTGAAAAAGTGATTTTTTTGGTTTGAGCAGCTTCTTTACTTAAAGCGAGGATCTTATCCATAAAAATCAGCATCGCCTCCACAAACCCAGAGGTGACTTTTATCTTTCTTGTAATAATTCGTTCAACAAAACTTTCTAGCGAGTGCAGTGGCTCTACAATCGGCGCAAGATTACAAATCCCTGCGTTTGATTTTAAGCTACTAATCTCCAGATAAAATTTCTTTAGCAACTCGGGGTCATATGACGCATTATCCAAATGTGCCAGTACAGCCTCTATACTTTCATGTCTATTGCTAAACTCTTCATGAAAATCTTCGAGAACTTCATGTTCTTCATCTATTTCAAACTTATCAGCTTCACTCATCAATTAATTCATTTTAATGGTCTCAATATTAAAAATGGCACTGAAAGTGCCATTAATCAAGGTGAATACTTTAGGTATGAGACAAACCTCGTAAAAATCCTAATATCTAATAAGTTTAATATTCAAAGCAAACTGCCTGCTTATTTTTTCTCGCCGATTTTTTTCTCTTCGCCAGCTATTAGTTTCTTGATATTGGAGCTGTGTCTCCAGTAAAGCATCGCTGTCATAACGACGCAAACTACAGTGATAGCTGTATCCTGGGTTACAAGATAGACATATAGTGGTGCCACCAAAAAAGAGACCAAAGCTGAAAGCGATGAATATCTGGTTACAAATGATGTAATTAACCAAGTTGCACCGGTAGCTACGAATAAGATCCAACTCCAACCAAGCAGAACCCCTAAAGCCGTAGCCACCCCTTTTCCACCTTTAAATTTAAAGAATATAGGGTATAGGTGCCCTAAAAATGCTGCAATACCAACTAAAGCCAGCACTAAAAATGGTTGTTCGAAGTTAACCACTTCAAAGAAGATAACAAACTGAGCTATTAGGACCGGTATTGTCCCTTTAAACATATCACCCAGCAGAGTTATAAAAGCAGCTTTCTTCCCACCGATACGCAATACATTAGTAGTTCCAGGGTTATTTGATCCGCTAGTACGAGGGTCTGGCAACCCCATTAATTTACATGTGATAATTGCTGTTGAGACCGAACCAAAAAGATATGATGCAATTACTAGTGCAGCTATAACGATTTCCATTATTTTGCTCCGCAGATCCTGTATTAAAAGAGAGTTGATTCTACCTGATTTAGCCACAGAGTTAAAAATTGATATCATCCGCTTATGGTTTTGCCTGAATTATTATTAATAATCTGGGCAAGCAAAGCCTCGCTTTTTTTATATAAAACAAGTAGTCTTTTGGTTGCGCAATTTGCCACAATACCCCCTGCAATAACACAGTTTAGCTGTGTCTAAACTTAACATTAGTGAGAGTAATGGAAGAAACATACACAGCAGATACCATCTTCATTTCAGGTTTAGAGATAGAGACTATAATTGGCGTCTATGACTGGGAACGGGAAAAACCACGGCCGCTGTTTATCGATCTTGAAATTGGTTGTGATATCAGCTCATCATCACGCTCTGACGATATTGCTGATACCATTGACTATGACTTGTTAAGCAAAGAGATCGGCTCTTTTGCTTCTACAGCAAAATTTCAGTTAATCGAAACCTTTGCTGAAGCTATCGCACAAATTGTCCTTTCTCAAAATGGTTGCGAATGGGTTAAGCTCAAGATCAATAAGCCTGGCGCGATTAAAAATGCTGCTGGAGTTGGAATATCCATTTTTCGCACAGCGGTTTCAACCGCTGCCACTTGCAACCATGGCCAACTTAATACCTGAATATGAACTCGCATATTAGAAATATTTATCTCGGAATTGGTAGCAATATAGCTCCGCAAGCAAATATCAAACAGGCTTTAGATCTGCTCGAGATAGAGTTTGGTCCATTACAAGAATCTCCTATCTATAAAAACCCTGCTATTGGTTTTAGTGGCCCCAGTTTCTTAAATATGGTTATTGCCTTTGAGTCTGAGCTATCTATTTTTGAGATACAAAAAATATTACAACAGATCGAAACAGCAATCGGCATAGATCCGGATAATAAGCAGAAATTCACCTCCAGAATAATCGACATCGACCTTCTCTTAGCTGGTGAAGTGATTTTCAACAGTGACACTCTAAATATTCCAAGGCCAGGAATTACTCAATACCCTTTTATACTCAAACCATTGCTTGATGTAACTCCAGATTTAATTGATCCTTTAAGTGGCATTCCATACAGCGAGATATGGACTAAGATAGGTAATACTGTCGATGCCCATAAGATGGAAAAAGTTGATATTTAGCCTTGTTTTCGCCCGCAAGCACAACAATATAAGCTAAACTTAATATTCAAAGATAAACAAAGGTTGCCTATTTAGGTCCTATTCATATATATTCATAACATCCTTACAGAGCAATAAAACATACTATGTCAAAAGCCACTAACAACAGGCAGCTACTTATCGTTGATGATAACCGCTTCGCAAGAACGGTATTGAACCGCATTTTAACTGCAGCCAACTCTTATGATGTTAACCAAGCAGCTAGTGGTGAAGAGGCCCTGGAGATTATCAGTAAGCAGCCAGGTAAGTTTGATGCTTTTCTTATTGATATTGAGATGCCAGGAATGGACGGAATGGAGCTTTCCCGTAAGATCCGTAGATTTCCTGAGCATAGATTGACACCAATATTAATGGTTACAGCTCTGGATGAGGGTAAAGAGTTACGTGAATGTTTCTCTGTTGGTGCTGATGATTTTGTAAATAAACCTTTAGATCCAGTTATTGTTCACGCCCGCCTTTCTGGGCTTTTACAAAGGGTTGATTATTACAACCAGCTGGAAAAACTGCGTCGCAGCTTAGTTCGCTATGTTTCACCACGCACACAATTGATGGTGGAAAAGTATTTTGATAGCGAAACTCTACCTCCACCTGAAGAGCAAAACCTCTGTGTAATGTTCTCTGATATTCGTGGATTTACTGCGCTTTCACAGAAAATTGAACCAGATGTTCTATTTGCTAATGTAAGCCACCACTTGGGAACCCAAGTTGATGTGGTCTACCAATATGGCGGATATGTGGATAAATTTGGTGGTGATGGAATTATGGCTGTTTTTGAAGGTGAAGACGGCCCAATTAACGCCTGCAACTGTGCGTTAGAAATCATGGAGATTGCTAAAATCTCCCCCCCTGTGAATGAAAAACCGGTAATGCCTGTTGGAATCGGCATCCATAAAGGCGCGGCAATGGTTGGCAACATTGGTGGTGGTGAGCATCTTGATTACTCAGTTATCGGTAACACCGTTAACCTAGCTGCACGACTTTGCGGTTATGCAGGTCCTATGGATATTATTGTTTCTGAAGCGGTAAAAGCAGCGGCTTCGGCAACTCCTCACTTAAAGTTCTCCAACGGCCAAGAGGCTGAAATCCGTGGTCTTAGTGAGCTAATAACTCTTTACAACCTGGTTAAACACCCCTCGTACTAGACTAATTATTATTTTCCAAACTAAATTCATACTAGCCCCGCCAACTTCTCTGCAGTAGAATACGTCCCCATACAATTTTCTATTTCTATAGAAATTAATGGGGCTAACATTCGTTCAGGACGTTATATAAAATGGAAATCATACAAATAATTACCCTAGCCATAATTCAGGGGCTTACTGAGTTTCTACCTGTTTCCAGTTCAGGACATCTTATCTTGGCTCATCAAGTGCTGGGCTGGCCTGACCAAGGGCAGGCATTCGATGTAGCTCTGCACTTTGGTTCTGCAATCGCAGTTATTGGCTACTTTCGCAAAGACCTTGGTGGCATCATATCCGGCTGGTTTAAATCTATTCAAACTAAAGAGCAAACCAGTGACAGTAGAATTGGGTGGGGAATAATTGTTGGCACCATTCCCGCCTGCATAGCTGGATTATTTATTAAAGTGTTTTTAGATGACGCCTTTCGCAGTCCCCTTATTGTTGCTTCCACTTTAATCATCTTTGGCCTGTTACTTGGGTGGGCTTCAGTTAAGTGCAAAGGGGCACGCGACATAACCACTCTTTCAATCAAAGATATGTTGTTAATAGGAATAGCTCAGGCATTTGCATTAATCCCTGGAACATCGCGCTCTGGGGTAACGATTACTGCAGCACTTGCAATGGGGCTTACACCTGTTGCAGCAGCTAGATTCTCTTTCTTGCTTTCAATCCCTGCAATTCTTATGGCCAGCGGTTTACACGTAATAAAAATGCTCTCATCTACCGCTGCCATTAATTGGCTGGATATGCTTATTGGAGCTGGAGTTGCAGCAGTGACTGCATTCTTATGCATCCACTTCTTTTTGAAATTAATTCAAAAAATCAACATGGTTCCATTTGTGCTTTATCGCATCGCAATGGGGATCTATCTAATCTATCTATTTGCATAAAAACACACAAAAGATCGATAACAATACTGGTTAAAAACTAGCAAACTATCTCAAGCAAGCCCTCTTTGCATAGAGGGCTTTATCGCTTATAGCAGGTCTTTACACGCTGTTATTGCAGCAATTCTCTGCCGGTGAATCTCATCAGCGATTGCCCTCCCCTGTAGTCCAGAGCTTGAAACTGCCTTTATATCAACATCTAAAACTGCTTTGTGTGCATCCAGAATATACTTTTTACCTTTATATTCTATCTCTTCAAATCCGTATCGACCTCTTGCATCTGCAATACAGATATTCAGCAGTTTTTCCACTCGCTCTGGCCTGCGAATAGCATCGATTGAATTAAACATCTTCAATAAAGTTTTTGGTTGCAGCTCTTCACTTTGATGAATATTTGAATGATATCTTGCAGCAAAAATCGCTAAATCTCGATAGGAATTTGGGCAACGAACTCTTTCACAAAGCTGTTTAACTAAGTCTACCCCCCTCTCTTCGTGACCAATATGATGTGGCAGCTCATCCCGCGGCGTTGTAGCTTTACCAAGATCGTGCAGTAGAGATGCAAAGCGCACCTCCTTGTCTTCGGTTAGTTCTGCAGCCCGCTGTAATACCAACATCGCATGCAAACCTGTATCCACTTCTGGATGATATTCCTCTGGCTGCGGCACACCAAACAGAGCATCCACTTCTGGGAAAATTCTTTGCAAAGCGGAGCCGATGCGCAGCGTTTCAAAAAATACCGAAGGAGTTTTTTCACTTAAGGCTTTTTCTGTCTCGGTCCAAACCCTTTCTGGTACCAAGGCATCAACCTCCCCTGCCTCTACCATGTTTTTTATCAACTCTATCGTCTCATCCGCTACTTTAAAACCTAGATGGCTGTAGCGTGCAGCAAAGCGAGCAATGCGCAGGATTCGCACTGGATCCTCTGCAAAAGCGGGAGACACGTGGCGTAAAATTCTATCCTGCAAATCCTGCTGACCATTAAAAGGGTCGATGATATTGCCTTCGCCATCAATTGCCATCGCATTAATGGTTAGGTCTCTGCGCACCAGATCCTGCTCCAGGGTTACAGATACATCTGCATGAATAACAAAGCCTTTATATCCGGGAGCTGTTTTTCTTTCGGTTCGAGCTAGCGCATACTCCTCTTTGGTTTCTGGATGTAAAAATACGGGGAAATCTTTACCTACAGGAATATAACCTTGCTGCAACAATTCGTCAGGTGTAGCACCTACAACAACCCAATCACGATCTTTTACTGGTAAATCAAGCAGTTTTTCTCGCACTGCCCCACCAACTAGATATATCTCCATACTCTCCAACTGCTTATCTAAATAGCCATGTGCTATTATTTCTGCTACAAATAATTTTTAGATGATTAAAATGCTACCGATGCAGCAACTATTAAAAATAACCGCCTTAAATATCACCATTCTGATTATAACTGCTTTGAGCAGCGGTTGCTCATCTATCAAATATTATGCCCATATGCTTGGCGGGCAACTGGAAATAAGCAGCAGCGCTAAACCAATTCCTGAAATCATAGACAACCTTGATAAGGATGAAAAGCTACGCGCAAAGCTGCAGCTCATCCAGTCTGCAAAACAATTTGCCAACACTAGATTAAATCTTCCACAAAACGAGAGTTACTCGGAATACGCCGACCTTGGAAGACAGTATGTGCTATGGAATGTTACCGCAGCACCACAATTATCTCTTACCCCTTACAAATCCTGTTTTCCTATAGTTGGCTGCATGAACTATCGCGGTTTTTTCTCTAAGGAAAGTGCCGATGAATTTGCCCAAGAGCTTAAAACTGAAGGTTACGATGTTTACGTTGCTGGGGTTGCTGCTTTCTCCTCCCTTGGCTGGTTTAATGACCCAGTTTTAAACACCATGATTCATTGGCCAGACTCTCGATTAGCTGGATTAATTTTTCATGAACTAACCCACCAAAAACTCTACATCGATAATGACACTAGCTTCAATGAATCACTTGCGGTTACAGTTGAGATCGAAGGGATAAAACTTTGGTTAAAACAACAGAATAAAACCGAAGATCTGCAAAGGTTTCTTAAACAGCAGCAACGACAGCAGCAATTCTTAGATATAGTTTTTCAGGCTAGAAACAAGCTAATTTTTCTCTATCAAACCCCGTTAAGCGATAAAGATAAAGCTATACAAAAACAGTTGATTTTTGCGGGATTGCTAAAAAATTATCAAAAACTAAAACAAAGCTGGAATGGTTACAGTGGGTACGACCGCTGGCTTAACCACGATCTAAATAATGCAAAGCTGGCACTGCTGGCAACTTATTCACAATACGTTCCAGCTCTTACTCAGCTTCTGCAGCAGCATAACTATAATTTTAACGAGTTTTTTTCTGCGGCTGAGAAAATAGCAAAACTTCCACAGTCAGAACGAGCTATCCGGCTAAAATCGGGCATTACCCAATCAAATTAATATTTGCCATCAATTGTGAGCGCACCAGCTCTTTCATCTTCTTCATCGACTCTAAACTCTCACCAAAGCCACTTGCTATTGGTTCAACTTTCTTAGTCATCAATGAATAATCGTAATTATTAAACATGTAATGATTAGTCATATAGTTCGATAAAATTAGCATGTCGTGTATTGCTTTGGTTTTCTTATCTTCAACTTTAAAATCACAATCGTGATGAAATTGAATTGCTTTATAAAACTCTTCTGGCATATTCCATGACTTAGCTACAGCTAAGCTCACGTGGGTATGGTCAAATCCGTATTCCGTATTCTCCTGTTCACACTGGCTACAACCTGAGTGATCTTGCCTCCACCCCTCTGAAAGCATATGCGGATACTCTTCCGGAAACTCCTTGGCCATAAGTAGTATTCCACTATTGTGGACAGCCCCCAGCATGAATGCCTCACTCGTATCAAACTCCATCCAAAAAGATTCGACATGGGGATTTAGATTAACGCAGGATATTGCATTGGCTAAGGAATATTTCCAATATTTATAGGCGAAATCCGTTATCTTGCCAGTTCGCGCTGATATCACTGTATTCAATGAAATTAGATTGGCAAAATTAACCACAGGCTTCATTCCAATCATATTTATTGCATGCGATATTGATGTGATTTTAGTCTTAACCTTAACGCCAAAAAATGAGGCCTGAACCAACTTTAAAACTCTATTTTTTAACTTATAATCTCTCTCAATAATTTCGGCAACTTCATCAGGTTTTGTGCGTTTATCTCTAGAAAATAGCTCTTTCAAATCAACTACAACATCTGTTGGTTCTGGCATTGGTATTACGCTAATAACACTCTCAAATTTTGTTGATTCAACCTCTTCAGCCGCTGTAGATTGCGCTGCGGAGACAGCAGGTTCCGGCATTTCAAACTTCTCTCCAACTGCAGCTGCAAGTTCAGACATTATCTGTTCATCTGTTTGGCTGAGAACTAAACAACCATGAGCCTCCAAGGCTGTAGCTAGTTTCATAGAAGATGGATCCATATCATCGCTACAATATAATACTTTCGGCTGCTGTGAAAAATGCCTTAACTGGTCATTCCAACAACTAAGTTCTGTTTCAGTTGGAATAATTCCAAAAACAACCAAATCAACTTTACTCTTACTATCATCACCAAGCCGCTTCAAACCATCTTTTACATCAAAGATGAGTTCAACCTCTTTAAAGTAAGGAGATAATAAATCAGAAAGTTTCTTTCGCTGCTTCCAGTTTTCATCAATAACCATCACTTCCCATTGACTAAGCGCTGAGTCATAGTGATTTTCAGCCACGCATATTCGGCTATATATTTCTGTTGCCACAAAAATTCTCTTTTTTTTAACCTATATTATTTAAGCATAGGGCATTATCAGAAAAATTCATAAAAAAACGGTTAAAACAATAAGATAGCGTTTGAACTTCCCACATGGTTTTGTATCCCGTACATTTAAGGTAGAATCTAGTAAATCACACAGGTTAAGAATCCTATGAAGAAAAGAATTTTCCTACTCCTGCTTATATGCTGCAGCTGCATAAGCTGCGGTCAAAAAGGAGCTCTCTATAAGGAGAGCAACAGCAAGAACGTCACAGTCCATAACGAAAGTAATAAATAGAAACGGTATATAAAAGATGAGCGAAACCAAACACTATTATCAAAATGACTCTCTACACCTTGAAGGTGTTGACCTAAACCAAGTAGCACAAGATATTGGCACTCCATGCTATGTTTATTCTAAAAATGCTATCGAAGAAGCGTGGACCGAATACGACCATGCATTTGGCACAGCTCCACACCTTGTATGTTATGCAGTAAAAGCCAACTCGAATATCGCCATCCTTAATCTTATGGCTAAACTTGGCTCAGGTTTTGATATCGTTTCACTAGGTGAATTAGAGCGTGTTCTTGCTGCCAACGGTGATCCGAAAAAAGTTATTTTCTCCGGTGTTGGCAAAAAAGAGAATGAGATCAAACGCGCCCTCGAAGTTGGAATCAAATGTATCAACATCGAATCTGAGCAGGAGCTCTACCGTGTAAATGAAGTTGCTGCTCAATTAAAGCTAAAAGCTCCAATCTCATTAAGGGTTAACCCAAATGTTGATGCCAAAACTCATCCATATATATCTACAGGATTAAAAGAGAATAAATTCGGCGTCGATATTGATGAGGCATTGAATATCTATATCGCTGCCAGCAAAATGGACAACATTGAGATAACCGGAGTTGATTGCCACATTGGTTCACAGCTCACCGATGATTCTCCGTATTTTGATGCTATCGATAAACTTATCCTGCTAATGGATAAACTGAAAGAGAACAGCATTGATATCCACCATATTGATATCGGCGGCGGTATCGGTATTTGTTACGACGATGAAGTTCCCCCTGCAAAAAGTGCTTATGTAAAAAGATTGGTTGCAGCACTTGCTGAGCAAAACCTCGAAATCATAGTAGAGCCAGGAAGATCGATCGTGGGTAATGCCGGATATTTCCTTACTACTGTCGAGTTCCTCAAATTAAATGACCACAAAAATTTTGCTATTGTTGATGGTGCGATGAACGACCTGCTACGCCCGTCACTTTACAGTGCTTGGCAAAGAATCATCCCAGTTAAAGAGAGCAGTGCTGCTGAAACACGCAGCTATGATGTAGTTGGACCAGTATGCGAGACTGGAGACTTTCTTGGTAAAGAGCGCGATCTAGCTATTGAGCCTGGAGATACCCTTGCAGTTTGTTCAGCTGGCGCCTATGGTTTTTCCATGAGTTCAAACTACAACTCCAGACCTAGAGTTGCAGAAGTGATGATTGATGATGGAACTACACATATTATTCGCAAACGGGAAACCATTGAGGAGCTATTTGCGGCAGAGACGCTGCTACCATAGAACCTAGCCATCCCAATATGAACTGCAAAAGATAAAATTGAGAAAAGGCCTATGAAATATCTTTTACTATTGTTAATCCCGGCGGTAATAATGACCGTGGTAATACGTGGTAAATTTGTAAAATTCACTAGCCGTGGTTCGGGGATGAGAAAGTGGAATATACTCTGGCTGGTAGTACTGATATTATTTATTACAGCAATTTATTACTTCACATTCACCTGGAGGCCATAGGTCTAAGACCTGTCAGCCATAAGAAAACTGAGACAAAATAACAAATGCTACTAAAATTCACCAAAATGCACGGCCTTGGAAATGACTTTGTCGTCATAGATGCCATAAACCAAGAACTATCGCTTACAACCAACCAGATTCGCGAGATAGCAGACCGTAAATTTGGAGTTGGCTGCGACCAACTTTTACTAGTAGAAAAGCCTCGATCACCTGGTGTAGATTTTCGCTATCGCATATTCAATGCCGATGGCAGTGAAGTTGAACAGTGTGGTAATGGCGCGCGTTGCTTCGCCCGCTTTGTCGAAGAGAAAGGGCTGACCGAAAAGCATGAGATTCCGGTTGAAACCAAAAACGGTAATATCATCCTGCGCTTACAGAATGATGGTGAGGTGACCGTCAATATGGGCGCACCAAATTTTGCCCCAGAGTCACTCCCTTTTACCGCAGAAAAACAGCAAACCACCTATGAGATCGAAGTTGAAGGTGAGACTTTAGAGATAGCAGCAGTGTCTATGGGCAACCCTCATGCAGTTACACTTGTAAACGACACTAGCTCTGCTCCAGTTCTATGGCTTGGTCCTCAGATTGAAAAGCACGAGGTGTTTCCCAATCGCGTCAACGCTGGATTTATGCAGGTAGTTGATAGAGGAAATATTAACTTACGTGTATTTGAGCGTGGTTGTGGAGAGACACTTGCGTGCGGCACAGGAGCCTGTGCAGCAGTTGTTGCAGGAATTATCCAAGGGCTGTTAGATAGTACAGTAAAAGTAACTCTACCTGGTGGAAGCTTAGTAATAAATTGGGAAGGTGGAAACTCCCCTGTTATGATGACAGGACCTGCCACCGTTGTATTCGAAGGAGAGATGGAGATATGAGTCAAAAAAAGGAAGTTAAGAGCAAGCCGCTCAAAGAACAGGATGTTGTAGATTATCTTCAGAAAAACCCCGATTTCTTTGCTAAGAATGAGACCTTAATTGAAGAGCTGCAAATACCGCATAGCTGTGGTGGTGCAATCTCATTAATTGAGCGTCAAATTGAAGTTCTCAAAGATAAAAATCGCTCCTACAGACAAAAGCTAAAAGAGATTGTTGATATTGCTCGTGAAAACGACAATCTTAATGACAAACTACACCGCCTTACCCTTGAGCTTATATCTGCCAATGACCTAGATGATGTATTGTTAGCTATCCAAGATGTGCTGCGCAACGAGTTTGGAGCCGATCTAGTTTCAATCCGCCTATTTGCTAAAGACGGGGCAGAAGAAGATAGCGAATTACATCCTGAGCTAGTTCCAAGCAGCGACCCTGGGCTGAAAGCATTCGACAGCCTGTTTACCAGCCGCCGCCCTATCTGTGGCCGCCTTAAAAAAGAGCAGCTAACCTATCTCTTCCGTGATAACGCAGCACGCATCGCCTCTGCAGCATTAATTCCACTGGAGAATGATAGACGTTATGGGTTGATATCCATCGGTAGCTTCAGCGCGACAAAGTATATGCCTAACATGGGAACTATATTCCTACGCCACATGAGCAGCACCGTAAGCCAGGCATTAAAACCGTTTATGGGTTAAAAGCAAATTAAGGAATGGTCGTATGAAAAAAGCAGATCTCATCGACCAATTCCTCGCCCACCTCCGGGTGATAAAAAACTACTCTCCCAATACAATCAACAGTTATGGCAAAGACCTCAGCACCCTGCTGGAGTTTAGCGAAGAACAAAATATAGATAGCTGGCGCGATTTAAAAACCTTTCACATTCGCGATCTTACCGTCAAGTTTCACACAGATGGCAATTCGGCTCGTACTATTCGCCGCAAACTCTCATCCACCCGTTCATTCCTCAATTATCTACTAACTCTTAGAGAGATCGATGACAATCCTGCCCAGGGAAGCCCAGCTCCCAAAATGCCGTCACGCCTACCAAATGCACTGGATATTGAGCAGACACAAAGACTGGTTAGTATTGATGCCGTAACTCCAATTGAGATACGCGACAAAGCGATTCTGGAGCTGTTCTACTCCTCTGGAATGCGTATCAGTGAACTAGCTACACTAAATTTAATGAGTATCGATCTACACGATGGCAGTGCGCGAGTTACCGGTAAAGGTAATAAAACTAGAATTGTTCCTGTTGGGTCGCATGCTGTTAATGCGCTAAAGGAGTGGTTAGATTGCAGAGAGAATCTGGCTAAAATTGATGAAACCGCCCTATTTGTCTCCAAGCGCGGCACTAGACTACATGTACGCAGCATTCAGGAGCGGGTAAAATATTGGGCTACAACCCAAGGGGTTTCCACCCATGTTCACCCCCACATGCTACGCCACTCATTCGCTAGTCACATCCTCGAGTCAAGCCAAGACCTACGGGCAGTGCAAGAACTTTTAGGGCACAAAAATATTAGCACCACTCAAATCTATACCCATTTAGATTTTCAACACCTTGCCTCCGTATATGAAAAGGCACATCCGCGAGCCCACAAAAAAAAATCTTAATACCCTTGAAAAATAACGTTTAAGTCACCATCTTTGTTATACAGGTTTGCTGCCCAGGAAAAACCATGAATATTCATACTGGTAGCAATTATTACCTTAATAAATAAAGAACATGTTGTTTTTAAAAAGATGACGGCTAATCTAAATATCACAGCGTAGCCTTAATAAAAGAATTATTGGAGAATATTGTGGAACAGTTCCGCGGAACAACCATCCTGTCAGTTCGTAGAAACGGCAAAGTAGTTATTGGCGGTGACGGCCAGGTATCACTGGGAAACACCGTAATGAAGGGCAATGCCCGCAAAGTTAGAAGACTTCATGATAACAAAGTTATCGCAGGATTTGCTGGTGGTACCGCTGATGCATTTACCCTATTTGAGCGCTTTGAATCTAAGCTGGAAAAATACAGTGGCAACCTAACCCGCTCAGCAGTTGAGATGGCCAAAGACTGGCGTACCGATCGCGCTCTGCGCAAACTTGAAGCTCTGCTTTGTGTCGCAGATAAAGAGACATCTTTAATCATCACTGGTAATGGTGATGTTATCGAGCCAGAAAAAAATATCATGGCCATTGGCTCAGGTGGGTCTTTCGCCCAATCAGCAGCTATAGCTCTGCTAGAAAATAGTGAACTTGAAGCGCGTGATATAGTCGAAAAAAGCCTGCATATAGCAGCCGATATTTGTATCTATACCAACCAAAACCTCACTATCGAAGAGCTTGATAGCACTAACTAACAGAACAAAAGAAGAGAATAATCATGTCTGAAATGACTCCGAAAGAGATAGTTCAAGAACTAGATAAGCATATCATTGGACAAGACTCAGCTAAAAAATCAGTGGCGATAGCTCTACGTAACCGCTGGAGAAGGATGCAACTGGAAGAGGGGCTACGTAATGAGATCACCCCGAAAAACATCCTGCTAATAGGTCCAACAGGGGTTGGTAAAACTGAGATTGCCCGCCGCTTGGCAAAACTTGCCAATGCACCATTTATCAAGATTGAAGCAACAAAATTTACCGAAGTTGGCTATGTTGGTCGCGATGTTGAATCCATCATCCGCGATCTTGCCGATATCGCCGTTAAGATGATGCGTGAGCAAGAGATGGCAAAAGTTGCCAACCTTGCTGAAGACCAAGCTGAAGATCGCATTCTTGATATCCTCCTCCCTAAAGCTACCACAACAGAGTGGGATGAGACCGAAAAAGAATCAGAGACCAGACAAAAATTTCGTAAAAAAATACGTGAAGGGGATCTAGATGATAAAGAGGTCGAAATTGAAGTAAATGCTGCTCCAATTGGGGTAGAGATCATGGCTCCTCCAGGCATGGAAGACATGACCAACCAACTACAGAGCATGTTCCAAAGCGTATCTGGCAACCGCAAAAAATCACGCAAACTGAAGATTAAAGATGCGCTGAAAGTATTGCAGGAAGAGGAAGCAGCCAAACTTATCAATGATGAAGATATCAAAATAAGGGCTATTCATAATCTGGAACAAAACGGTATCGTCTTCTTAGATGAGATCGACAAGGTAGCCAAGCGCTCAGACAGTGGCCCCGATGTATCGCGCGAAGGAGTGCAACGCGACCTACTTCCACTAGTTGAGGGTTCCACCATCTCAACCAAGTATGGCATGGTAAAAACTGACCACATCCTATTTATCGCCTCAGGCGCATTCCATCTGGCAAAACCTTCAGATCTAATTCCTGAGCTTCAAGGCCGTTTACCAATTAGAGTGGAACTAGATGCTCTTTCAGTTGGTGATTTTGTCAAAATCTTAACCGAACCAAATGCATCTCTAACCGAGCAGTACGTTGCTTTGATTGGCACAGAAGATTGCGACATTAATTTCAGCGAATGTGGTGTTGCCAAGATCGCTCAATTTGCCTGGGAAGTTAATGAAAAAACCGAAAATATCGGTGCGCGAAGACTACACACTGTGATGGAAAAACTGCTCGAAGAGATATCTTTCGACGCTGGCAGCGAGCAAACAGGTGAGGTAACAATCGATGCAGAATATGTTGAGAAGCACCTTGCCAAACTATCGCAAGATGAAGATTTGAGCCGCTATATTCTTTAATTAACTGAAGAGAAAATAGCTCTCAGCAGATAAAAAACCGTTCATGCCAGAGTGTGAACGGTTTTTTTAACTTTATTAGATTCATCTACCCCTTCGACAAGCTTAGAACAAACGAATACACTACAAATATCTTGAAAAAATTAGCAACGGTTTAACATGACAAAAACCCATTTTGGTTTCGAGCAGGTTGATATAGAGAAGAAAGCCGAGCGTGTTGGTGAGGTATTCCACTCTGTCGCCAACAAATATGACATCATGAATGACTTGATGTCACTCGGGCTACACCGGCTCTGGAAAGTATTTACCGTAGATTTATGCCAGCTACACCCCGGAAATAAAGTCTTAGATGTAGCCGGTGGCACTGGCGACTTAGCAATAAAATTTGCCGAAAAGGTTGGCGAATCAGGCCAGGTGGTTCTCTCTGACATCAACTCCTCCATGCTACTTGAGGGAAGAGACAAAGTAATAGATAGCGGCTATTTTAAAAATATTCAACTCTGCCAACTCGATGCCGAAAACCTCCCATTTCCTGACAACTATTTTGACTGCATAACCATAGGTTTTGGTTTGCGCAACGTCACCAACAAAGATGCAGCCCTACGCTCTTTCTACCGCTGCCTTAAACCAGGTGGACGTGCAATCATCCTCGAGTTCTCCAACCTCACCAGCGAAGTACTGCAAACATTGTACGATAGTTACTCATTCCACATTCTCCCTAAACTGGGCAAGGTTGTAGCTGGTGATGAAGATAGCTATCAATATCTAGCGGAATCAATTCGGATGCACCCCGCTCAGGAGGAGCTAAAACAGATGATGCAAGATGCAGGATTTGAACGCTGCGACTACCACAACCTCAACTCCGGTATCGTTGCCGTACACAAAGGATATAAATTTTGAAACTCACCTCAAGATTGCAACGGATTTGCCGCTTTGCCCAGATTACCATCATAGCCTTGCGCTATGGACTGGATGAAATAATTCTCGAAACCCACGTTTTCAAACCAGTTAGATTCTGCATCTATCTCTCCCCATGGTACTGGTCAAAAAAACACAAACATCTAACTAAGGGGGAGAGAATCCGTTTAGCCCTTGAAGAGCTTGGACCAATCTTCGTGAAATTTGGTCAGTCACTCTCCACCCGCCCCGACATCATCCCGGTGGAAATCGCGCAAGAACTAAGCAAACTGCAGGACCAAGTGCCGCCATTCCCCGGTAGTGAAGCCGCCAGCAT
Organism: Gammaproteobacteria bacterium; assembly: GCA_033852135.1. Classification (GTDB taxonomy): domain Bacteria; phylum Pseudomonadota; class Gammaproteobacteria; order QZLD01; family QZLD01; genus QZLE01. The sequence goes on from JAWSVB010000004.1 coordinate 140,697, forward strand.
TATTGAACAATCGCTCGGCAAAAATATCGAAGATATTTACAAAGAGTTCGATAAAAATCCCATGGCATCTGCATCTGTCGCTCAGGTTCACGCAGCAACTAAGTTTGACGGTTCTCAGGTTATCGTCAAAATTATCCGCCCCGCTATCGAAAAAACTATTCGCAAAGATATCAGCATCCTCTACTCCATTGCTAAAATCGCAACCAACCGTTGGCGTCATGGCAAAAGACTGCGCCCAACCGAAATAGTCGCTGAATTTGAAAAATATATATTCGATGAGTTAGACCTATTAAAAGAGGCGGCAAACACCTCCCACCTACGCCGCAATTTTGCTGATTCAGAAGACCTATATATACCTGAAGTTGATTGGGAGCATACCCGTCGTAGCATCATGACCATGGAGCGCATTCACGGCGTTCCAATCAAAGATATCGCCACCCTAAAAGCCAATAACGTCAATATGAAGCGTTTGGCAGAAAAAGGGGTGGAGATCTTCTTCACTCAAGTATTCCGCGACAACTTCTTCCATGCCGATATGCACCCCGGCAACATTTTTATCGATATTAGCGCCCCAGAAGACCCAAAATATATCGGCATCGACATGGGGATAACCGGCAGTCTCTCCCCAGACGACAAAAAATATCTAGCGGAAAATTTCCACGCTTTTTTTAATCGCGATTATCAAAAAGTAGCCGAGCTGCATATCCGCTGCGGATGGGTTCCAGCCGATACCAGAGTCGATGAGTTTGAAGCAGCAATCAGGTCAACCTGTGAGCCTATCTTCGAAAAGCCGCTAAAAGATATCTCCTTCGGCGCCCTACTTCTCAACCTATTTCATGCCGCCCAACGTTTCAACATGGAGGTACAGCCACAACTGATTCTGTTACAAAAAACCCTATTGAATATAGAAGGACTTGGTCGCAGCCTCTATCCAGATCTCGATCTATGGCAAACTGCAAAACCGTTTATGGAGGGTTGGATAGCACAACAATACAGCATGGAAAACTTCAGTGAATCGATGAAGAGCAACCTGCCGCAAATGTTGGAAATAATTCCTGAAGTACCACAGATGATAATCGACCACATCCGCCATAGCAGAGAGCAAAACCAACTCATCCAACAGCAAAACCAAGAGCTGCAAAAACTCCAACAGGAGATTAAAAAGACCCGCAGCCGCACCTCATCCATGCTCTATGGCGCCACCTTCATAATAACTGCCGCCATAGTTGCCAACGCCAGCATGTTCACCTCCTCCATTGCAAATGACATACCAGTCATAAGCTGGATACTTGGTGGTGCTGGATTAGCTATTATTTTCTTTTCCCCAAAGGAATAGCCTATTAGCAAACATTGTCCCTGCGCAGGGACAATGTTTATCTATTTTAAAAAACTACCCATACTCACTCATTGTTTGTCCCCCATTTCACTGAGCAGTCCCCCAATGAATCTCTATCGTATTTAATGGCATACTTTTTCTTCAAATATTAACTGCCTAGTGTTAATATTGCCGCCGCAATGACATTGTTTTAAATTTTATTGTAAAAAACCAGAAGTATCAGGACACATAATAAGCTTATACTTCTTTTTAAAAGCTATGGGGTAGCTAAATATAGGGGCGTGTAAATTAATGCATGACCTTATCTCACATATAAAACTCTCCAGCGCCTATATCCAAGAACCAATAAGCTTTTACAAAACAATTTACAAGGGGATCTCTGTGAAACATTTACAGCTATTTTTTCTATATACATTTCTTGCTCTAATTTCGATTAGCAGCGCTCATGCCGAAGAAGATTTAACCGGAATGGACAGGGTATACCTGGTTATCACCACTTCTGACATGGCTGATGCATTTATTACTTTAACCAATTACCGTGAAACCGAAAAAGGTGGTAGCTATACAACTCATATCGAGACAATGGAATTTATTGAAGCTAACTACGAAGGGGTAGATAGAGCAGAAAAGGTACGTAACTACATTAAGTATTCATACAAAAATCACGGCACCAGATTTGTAGTACTGGGTGGTGATGCCGATGGTGATATGGAAAACCACAAAGTCCCAATGCGTGGCCTTTATCAAAAACATGAAGATAACGGAGTGGTTATGGCAGAAGATTTATCTGTGCCTTCAGATAAATATTACGCCTACCTTGATGGAAGTTTTAATAGCGATGGAGATCAAAACTGGGGTGAAATTGATGATGGAGCTGATTTATTTCCAGAAAATAAAAATTTAGACTGGGGCTATGAAGTTGCTGTTGGTAGAATTGCTGCAGATAATTCAGTAGAAGCATTTAACCATATCAATAAAATCATCTCTTTTGAGGCACAAAACCTACCTGGCACATCTTTACTTGTAGGTGAACAACTTGCTTATCATGAACCAGCATGGGGAGGTGACAATCTTGATAATCTTCATATTTGTAATGACAGTACAAAGCTTTATGAGAGAGACCTTGATTCACCCTGGACATCTTTCGACCTGATTGAATTAATAAATACCAACCAATATTCGATGCTACACCACAGTGGTCACAGCAATTATGGTGACTATAACTCAGCGCTTAAAATACATATATATGATATTCATTTACTAAAAAACCAAAAACCAATCTTTATTTATACACAAGGTGGCTACGCTGCAGCCATTGATAAAGAAAACTCATTTGCTGAAGTCATAACAAATAGCAAACCTACTGGTGGGGCAGCCGCAATCATTGGCAGCTCAAGACAATCTTGGTTTGAAGAATATAATGAAGGATCAATTAGAGTGCATTATTCTTTCCAAGAATTTCAATATAATTACAAATATCCAATTGGAGTAAACCTACTAATTGCTGATTTAGAGACTAGATACGGAGGATATAGCTCCTCGGATCGATGGGCTGCCTTATCCTCTGTTTTAATTGGTGATCCTGCCACCCAAATCTACAAACCTGAAATAATTAATGCACCAATAATAAAATCATTTAATGGCACTATAAAGTATGAAGATGGTGTAGCCAAAGGCATCAATATTAGAGCTGAGGCAACAGATGAAGACTATGACCTTCATACCATTACCATCTTTCTTAATCAAAAAACCCTGCTGACTAAAAGCATAGATCGCAGGGGATCTGACTCAGAATACTTCTATCTGCAATTTGCTGAACTAGCTTCAGGAGAACATTGCATATCTGCCAGAGCCGATGATGTACATGGAAACTTTAGCCCTATGTCCAAAAAAGTTTGCTTTACTATAGAAGATAAAAGCGAACCTGAAATCACTGATGTAGAAATTAATATGCACCCTGATATACGCGAAATTATCGCCAAGATAGTAGATAAGGATAATGACGTAGATCAAGTCACCTGCATCTTTGATGGTGAGTACACTACAAACGCTTTTTTACCCCCTTATAACGACGACCCAACACTCTGGGAATGCCCAGTACCTGACCTACTTCTTGACAGAGAGCACCAGGTAACAATTCAGGCCAAAGATGAAGCAGGGCTATTAAGTGACATATCTGGCCCACACACATTCAGATTCTATCACCTTCCTGAATTTACTATTGAGGTAGATACCAGCACACCTGAACTTGCAGTAATATCTGGCACAGCATTCGATAGAGACGGGGATCTTGATAAGATAATTATGCAATTTGGAAGCAGTAATCAATGGGTGACTGCTGAAGGTCTTGAAAACTACTCTTACCACGCATACCTGCGCCCAGGAAACCATAGAGTAACCGTGAAAGCGATTGATAAGCAAGGCTACCTTTGGACTAAGCACGAAAACTTTACCGTAATCGCTACTGCATGCACCCAATATACAGCAACAAATATTGAACATGAATCAGCTGGCAGAGCATATACTAAAACCGAAATGACTGGTGGTATGTGCTGGGGTAATTTCTGCTGGGGGCAAAAAGAAACCACAACATGGTTTGCCGTAGGTTCTGATAACAACATGGGAATAACTGGTGATAGTGAAACAACCATTAGTGAAAAGCAAGCTGGACATTTTTCTGTTGGCTCTTGCCCTGCAAACTCATATGCCCCAGTTGCAACTATCAATGACTGGAGCTCTGAAGAGGGCAATTTAATAATAACTGGTACAGCAACTGATCCAAACGGTGACTTACAAGGTGTTACTCTGCACGGTGCAGGTATCAACGAAAACTGCGAATTAAAAGGTTCAACATTTAACTGCACAGTTAATGGGCTTATTGATGGTGACTACGCATTTTATGTGACCGCTTATGATGCTCTTGGAAATAACAGCTCTCCAAGTGACTCAATAACCGTTACGGTTGGAGCCATAGATAACTGCATAACTGCAACTAACTACCAACATACCAATGATGGGCGTGCTTATGCTGGCGGTACGCTTAACCTATATGCTTTTGCACAAGGTTCTAGTAATGAGCTTGGGCTATTGGGAAGTAATTATTACAGCACAACTACATCGTTGAGAGAAACCTCAACAGGTTACTGGGAGAGGGTTGGCAGCTGTAATTAGTTATAATATTTATTTCCTAAACACCATGTAATAATCCTAGGTGTTAAGGTACCATCTTCATAACATTGTCCCTTCGAAGGGACAATGTTTCTATCCCCTGGATTAATATACAATTACCTCTAAAAAGAGTGGTTTTTAACGCATTTTTACACAAACGCCATTACAAAGCATATCTGATTCCACCCCTCTAACTCTTAACTGCAAAGCCAACATAAGTACCGTCAACTTTCTTAGATATGACACCAGTTATATTTACGCGCATAAACCACCCAAAATCATATAACAATCAACTGAAAGCATAAATTCAACAAAAGTGACTATTCCGCACATCTGCACCATCTATTTGTTAGCATAAATAACGTTTTCAGCGACAAATCTCACAAATAATGGATTTAATTATGTTTTTTGTGGACTGGGTTGCACTAGTTTCATTGAAAACATATGAACTATGCGATATAAGTTATTATAAGCGTTAACTTATTTTTCAATTTTAATACATGATTAAGAACAAGGAGATAAATAGCGCTAAGAACTACCCTGATAGTTAGGCATGAAAGAAGGTGTGGTACCTGAAATTTAGAATTGTTATTTACTGTTTTTTATCGCACATACGCTCAGTAAAAAACAAATTTTGTAATCAGAGTCGGCCTATCTAGGGATATATAAAATTGAGGACGGACAGATGAAACAAAAAATAATAATAGCATTAGTTACAATACTAGGCACTTTTACCTGCACAGGAGCTTTTGCGGCGAGTCAGGGCAGTATTGGCTCTACTTCCACTGGCACAACAGATATCTCGTTGACAATAGATCCACTGGTACGAATTACCGGTATGAGCGATATTGGCTTGGGAACCTTTAATGGCACAGATGATATAAGTGGGACCGACGATGTATGTGTTTATAGTAACACTAGCGGTAATTACATGATAACTGCTTCAGATGGCGACGCTGATGGATTTAAACTTGTAAACGGTGGCGCCTCCATTGTCTATGAAGTTAAATGGAATGACCAAGATGCTGACACCACTGCACTGGTTGACGGCACCCAATTCGCTACGGCTCAAAATAACGCAAGTACTACAACTTCAGACTGCGGTGGTGGCACAAATGCAACAATAAAAATTGCTGTAACAGCTGCCAACATGCTCTTAGTAGTCCCTAATGTATACACCGCAACATTAACTATTCTAGTTGAGCCTGAATAAACGTATGTTTTTAAAAAGTCCCGCTCAAGGGGCTTTTTTACATTCAGCTTTATTTGTTAATGGATTCTCAGCAACAGATTAGCTATGCTTAGGATATCTATATAAATTGATCTGCAATAACAAGGATGCATTTGATGCGTAAGATCTCGCTATTAATAGCTTTAGTAATGTTTGGGCTGCTAAATCCACTAATATCCAGCGCAAATATAACTTTGAGCCAGGCGATAATAATTTTTACTCCCGACGAACGCCCAATTCAAACCATTGAAGTGATTAATATTGACGATGAACGCACATTTGCAGTTAAGACCAATGTAATTGAAGTCTTAAACTCAGGAACTAAAGAGCGCAGCAATATTAAATCCAGGGCTTTGGTTGTAGCACCCAATGCTTTTGAAGTAGCTGCACAAAACAAAAGAAATGTGCGCCTGCTGCTGCGCGAACGTAATAACAGCGATATAGAAAAGGTGTATCGCGTTACATTTACTCCTGAAACACCAACTCGAACTGTTATCCAGAAAACCGAAGAGAAGGTATCTGCCAAGATTGATATTATTGTAGGGATGGGAGCCCTGATTTTGGTCCCCCCTAGAGAGATAAAATATAAACTTGAAGCTTCACGAGCTGGTAAAAAACTTCAGTTTACTAATAACAGTAATGTTTCAACCGAACTCCAGCCCAGAACTATATGCAAAACCGAAAATGATTGTTTTCGCTTCAATGGCAAGCGTCTCTACCCAGGCACTGATTGGGAATACGAACTACCACAGGGGTACGAGAAAATCGGGCTTACACTTTCGGTACGCGCTGCCGGAAAATACTCTGCTGTTGAATTCGCCCCTATCGATTGATGAGAAAACCAAATCGGTTTTTAACCAATAAAAGATATCTTGTTGGGGCCATATTACTCGCTTTTTGCATTTTCAATGGAGCTGCTATCGTTTTAAAATCTCCACAAAGACAATTGCCCGTTAAATCTCCACCACCTCAATCAGACAAAGCAACCTCGCATAAAAAAGAATCCCCGAGCACAATTTCCCAAGAAAAAACCATCAACCTTGATGTATCAGCCTCCTCTGCCAAAACAAAACACCCAAAAGAACTAAGACTGCTCGCAAAAAAAAGTCAGCTCCCAAAAGCAAACCAGCATACCAAAGAAGCCACTAGCTCCATTCCCCAGAAAAAAACTTATCTTCCAACGACAATTCCTGAAAAGGCCGGATCTTCTCAAAAGACTGTTAGCTCTACAAATACTAGCTACTCTAAAAAACCCAGCCATTCTAAAAACATAAGCTCTCATAAAAAGCCGCGACCAACACCTGCAAAAAGCTCTAGCAGAACTATTTCTACAGTTAAAAAAGACACCACACCCTCTACAAAAAAGACAAGAAAAAAAAGCAATGACTTAGTGGCAGACAAAGATTCAAGAAAGAAACCGCCTACGACCTCAAAGTCAGCCACATCAAATAAACAAGTTCAACCCACAGCTAAATCTGATTTACCGGTAATTACCAGCAAAGTACGTGTTACATCTCTTAGCAGTACTGAAACAAAGGACATAGAAAATTCATCTTCCCAACCTTCAATCACACCTGAAAAACCAGAGTCTGCAAAACAAGATGAGCCTGTAAGCGATGAATACATTGAAACGGCATTCGATATGTTTGTAGGTGGCAACTATTTCGGCTTTGTGATGCTCAAATACAGCGACAACTGGATTGAACTTTTAAATCCACAGGAGGCTATATCCCTATTACCGGCAATTCGCAAACGCCAGGAGATGCTACCGCTGTTTACCGGGCGCATCTTCGATAAAAAAGATATTGCTAAACTTGGGTCTATCACCGTCAATTACAACAATTTTGCCCTGGATATCACCATTGCTCCAGAGCAGGCGGTTAAAACCAAGATAGATATGGATAAAATTGCTGATTTTGAAGGTTCGCCAACCTTACTTGCCCGGTTCGCAGCCAACGGCAGCATTAACCAAACCCCAGAAGAAACCAGCGATAGATACTCCATCTCTAACAATACTAGGTTTGCCTACAATCAACACCGCTTATCAACCTCTGGCAGTTTTAACAGCGTGAACTCTGAATACGATACATATACCCTTCAAGGCGAAACTGACTTTGAGGTTTTGGAGACCCCATTAACTCTAGCCGGGGGACTACTGGATGTGCCTGGGCAGATGTTTGCTTCAAGTATCAGCATTATTGGAGCATCAATATTCAGTAACCGTAAACTATATTCTGACGACCCCTTGCTTAAATCAAACCTACTTGAGGTTTTCGTTCCTACCAGGGCTTTAGTTGAAGTTTTTAAAAATAATGCTAACACCGGCCAGGTGCTGTTTTCCCGCATGCTTGAGTTTGGACATACGCAGATAGATACACGTAAATTCCCCCGTGGTTCATATCCAGTAGAGATAATCATCTCTGTAGATGGCGTAGAGCAAGCCCGCTATGTAGAACAATTTTATAAGCATGAGCAGATCATGCCGCGCGAAAGAGTCGAGCTAAGCCTTATGCATGGGAAATTTTGCGACGACCTAGAACAATACAATGTACCAGTAGGCTATGGATCGATTCGAACCAGGATCACTGATTCTCTTGAAGGAAACTTTTCTTTCTATTCAATTGATAGCAGATTAATACTTAGCCAAGGGTTAAAGACTGTTGTCCCAACTGAATCATATGGAGAGTTCATTCTGGATTTTAACTTATCAGGAAGTAACCGAAAAAACATTCTTGGTTACTCCAGCAGTGTGAGCTGGAGTCTAGGAAAAACTTCAGGGTACTTCTCATTTATCAAGGCATTTGAAGCCCCACCAATTATTCATGAAGAGATCAATATTCTGAACTTTTATGAAAGAAAGACCTTTAACCTCGCTATGTCGCGCAGTTTCGTGCTTTGGAATCGATCTCTAAGTCTAAATTTCAAAGGGAGTTATCGAAAAAGTGGCAGAGGAGAATCCTACTATCGATATGGCCCGTCTGTCAGATACATCCCATATAGTGATAAAAATACATCCATATCATTTTCTGCCCAACATAACTGGACCAGTACCGATACTGAAACCATGATGCAGGTAAACCTTACCTACCGTTTTGATTCAATCATTGCATCCAGCTTATACAACAGAACTCAACGAGAGGGGGAGGTCGGCACTAATTTTCAAAATTCCATTCAGTATAACGGCAACCAAAATAGCCCTGGAATGCTAAAAAACTTTCAAGCCAAAGGAATTTATAGCATATACAAAACTGATCATCAGGATATGGGCATTCATACCAATGAGATGAGTAGTATCGATGCGAATTACAAAGGAACAACCCTGGATATCAGCGCCTATGCCAACCACTCATCTGCCGATGGGCATAATAATTTTGGTGGGGAGGCTATCACTACATTTGTTGCAGGCTCAAGTACTGAGTCGCTATGGACTGGATCGGTACCAATGGGAAGCTCAATAATTGCTATAACACTTACCGGGGTTGCCGATAAAGAGAAGTTGATTAGCGTCCTGATTAATGGTGGTCATAAAGCATATATGAATATCGGTGAGACAGCTTTTATTGAGGTTCCTGTTTATAAGGAGTCAAAACTCGAGTTGCGCGATGCAGACCCCAAAACTGGTAGGTTCATTAAAATAATTGATCCGATAACTACTGTAACGCCGTATCCAGGTAATATCCTCAACCGCAGTTTTGAGATCGCAAATATTGCAATTATATCTGGCACACTTTTACAGCATGATGGCACACCCGTCGACAGCAAGTTTTTTGAGACTGGATATGAACCATCTTATACTGATAGCGAAGGTGGCTTTATCATCGAAATGCCTATACGCAGTAAAGAAAAACATATTGAGTTTATAGCAAATAACCATATATGCTCATTTGAAATAGCAGAGGTGCCCAAAGATACACTAGTCGATATTGGTACCCTTAAGTGTAAACTTGCCACCGAACAGGAGATCAAACTGGTTCGTTTAATTCACGAAGAGACCAGAATTTATTAGAAAATTACTCTGGAGATATCACAACAGAGATTGTAGTACTGTAACTACCAGTTCTAACTTTTTGAGCGCTGTCTTTAGGAATCACTATGGAAAAGTTACTATTCCCTTTTCCTTTACCATTTACGCAATCACTAGTATGTTCGGCATCTAACGCCAAGCCGTTTAGCGACTTACCATAGTGCAATGGCACTCCATTTTCCCTGCCCGATGAAGTACTCCAGTAGGCATTAAACCCAATATCATCACCATCATTAGCACGATTCAATTTAAATCCATCATTATCCGTTGTTGCAATAATGCTATAGCTACTGCCTCCAGTAAAATAGATGCACGCATCCGTTTCCTTAATGATATCTCCATCTACAGATGTGAATTCTTTATCGAAATCAACCTCGATAGAAAAGCGCATAACATCGGGGATAGTCAGCGTTACATCAGCTTCTCCGGTTGATTTATACTCTAAAAACCCGTCTTCTGCCGCCATTACTCCGGCATTAAACATACAACAACATAAAAACGCTACACCTACCCACCGAAGGGATATTTGCGTATTTATTTGTATCATTGATTGCATTATATTGTTCTTCTCTTGATATAAATATTCTATGGTGTAGAAACGGTTGTAGAGATGGTTGCAGTATATTCCCCCGGCGGAACTCCCAACAGATCGGACTCTAATGCCTTCCAGGAAATATTAGCTGTACTACCGCCACTACATGTTTCATTACTGGTATGACCGCCAGTGACACCTGATAGTGATGGGTTATTAGCAGAATCTAGAGTAGAACGACCTGAAGTTCCAGTTGTATTATTCCAATAAACGGTAACTGGTATCTTGTCAGCACCATTCTCCAATACATAATCGCCAGAATAGGTAGGTCCTTCCGCTAAAAGATCATAGCTGCCATCCGGGCTGTATATGCACACATCATCATTATTTGCTGCATCACCAGAACCACTCCAGGTACCGGACATATCAGTCAATCCAGTAACCCGAACACCACCACCGGTGACATCAAAATAGAATACTGGGCTAATGTAGCCAGAACCTATGGTGTTATTCAATTTTACTGTCACCCTAGTAGTACCGGTACCGATAGTCACATCAATGACAATATCAACATTTTCGGCATAAGGAGGGTATGAAGTACATGACGTAGAAGGTGGGTAATAGATGCAGTAGGAAGCAGGTGAGATGATGGTAGTGGACCAGCCGCTGCCGCCGCTTGTTGAGACCTGAGTAGTAAAGGGTATATAGTGCCCTAAAAGCTGATATGTTGCATTATAGATTCTTTCAACATTTGTGGTGAATCTAACTGTAGTTCCAGGTGGATGGCTACTACCACTGGCTGGGGAAGTTGCATATACTTGTGTGTAGGGATCAGAGCACGGGCCTTCACATGGGGTCCAATCAACAGCAAAAGCAGTTTCCGCGCCAAAAACAAGCAATAGAACAAGAAAAGAGAGCAATAGCATCTTCACAAAGCGATAACCGCTTTGTATATCGGGAGCAAAATCCTTCTCAGCTAGAACCATCACATTTCCTACATAATAAAACACACCTATAACTAGGCGCATATAACTATTGTAGAGGTTTTTCTATAGTAAAAAAAACCTAAATGTCACAATTTTCTGGAAAACATGGCTAAGACCATGGCAAATAGGCTTTAACTTGTCATATAACAAACATAAACAATCATGTTTTCTATTTATTTATACAGTACAGCTTAGATTTTATATAACTGAACAATAGTAAATAAATACCAAGTAAATTGCACTCCACCTGTTAAAAACCTATTATGAAATCTCTTTAATCACCTGGGGCTTCCATAGTATGACAAACATCCTTACCAAACTACAAAGCGACCCATTTGCAAACTTACTTGGTGTTGAGATAGATGAGATTACATGCGGATACGCCAAATGCTCTTTAATAATAAAAGAGTCTATGCTTAACTTCGGTGGTTTTCCGCATGGAGGGATGATATTTTCCCTTGCCGACGTTGCTTTTTCTGGTGCTGCCTGCAGCCTACATCAAGCCTCAACTGCTCTGAATATTAACGGTAATTTCAGCGGCACTTCTAAGGTTGGCAACCGTATAGTTGCAGAAGCAAAACTAACCAATGAATCGAGAAAATTTTCCTACTTCACCATCGAAGTTAAGGATGGCGAGAAGCTAATTGCTTCATTCAATGGTACCGCATATAAAATTGCATAGTTTGGAAATAATATTCCATGGGCATAGGTAGTGCCTCAATCTTTCAGGCTAACTAGTAAAGCGCTAAGGCTTTACTCCAGCATATTGTGAGTACTTTTTCAGCTGAACCAGTAATTTCATAAACCCTTTGCGCCATACAATCATCGTAAGCTCCTTTACAACAACCACGCAACCAGCGTGAGCAGTCACGCTTCACCCTTGATTTAAAAGACATTTTCTTATACTAAAGTCTAATTGCAACCTATTTGCTCTAGTTGCTATCATCAAGATCGATTATCCAAGGAATTTTATTAATAACAAAGGGATAATCTTAAGCTAGGTGCCCCTAAAGCATAACTATTAACCAGGGTCATTAACCATAACAACATGGATTTAATAGGGTGTAACTGCTCTATTGATACCTTTGGAGGAAATACTCATGAAATTAAAACACACCATTGCAGCCCTATTGGCATGCTCACTATTACAAGGGTGCGTAGTTGACCAAATCATTGATGGAACTGTAGTCAATGGCGAACCAAACTATGAAACAACATTAGGTTGGTCAGAAAATGGAGCTTATACCAAGCAAGGCAGGTTCTTCATCGTTGGTGGACAGGTTCCGCTTTATTTTAGCCAATCTTCTATATTTGAAGTTGTAAAAAATGATGATGGTGGATATGAAAATGTATCTATCGTTGATGGCGAGATAAATGGGAACCTCTGTTACTTTGGAGGTCTTACATCTAAAGGAAACAAACTGTATTCATCATGCGTGCAAATGGATTTTATTGAGCTACCAGGTTTTCCTCAACCGCTATTTCTACCTGTTGCCAACAAGCTTTATATTGTTGACTTAGACCAACCAACTGATTCTGAAAACTACATCACCACTACCCTTTTACAAACCCCACTGCTTTCTTCCAATGGTATGGCTGTTGATAATAATGGAGATCTATACATATCCAACTCCATGGCATTTATGGCTAGTCTTTCTGGAATCCAAGGTGTTCCTGCAATTGTAAAAGTTAGCATGGGGGATACTATGATCGAATCACCTTGGCTAGCAGCTGACCAAGGTGGAATGTCTCCTAATGGTCTGCAACATCAAAATGGAAGTCTATATCTTGCTTCTGGGAACTCTCTAAATAAAATTCAGATTCAAGAGGATGGAAGTGCCGGAGAGATCACCCCTGTTTATATGGCAGACCCAGCTATTTTAATCGATGATTTTGATATCAAGAACAATATTATTGCTGCATCTCAAATTAAAACCATAATCCCTGATATTGTTTTAATGCTTTATCCAGATGCTGTTATTCCGGAAGAGCCAATCAGCAAGGTTGTTCTAATTAACACAGTGAATGGTACAGAATTAGGCGAGCAGTCTTTTGCCGGTAACGCATTACCAAGTAGTGTTAAGTTCGGCAAGTGGCCTCTTTTTGAACCTTACTCGCTTATTGTAACCGATGCTATCGGTACCGGTGGTTTATATCAATTAACAATTGAACCTAGTGATTTTCAATAACGCAGCTTTAAGCTTTAATACTTAAAAAAACGGCCAGAGTATATAAATTACTCTGGCCGTTTTTTTTACCTGCAATTCAAATTACTCTTTTCTACTTGAAACCACTATGCACATATCAATTAAGTTTTGCGATGTTATCTGAATCTTTGTTCTGTAGAGCTGCAATAGTACTCCAGACCAGTGTTTCATCCATCATTTTGCGCACCATAAAATATGATGTTTCACCATCATTTACTATCAAAACATCAGCAACTTCATTGCTAAAACGATCGACAAATGGGCGGATCTTACCCTCTTTATCCTTGCAACGCTCACAACGAGGGTTCCCCTTAGCTTTACCGGTACAATGCAAAGCCGTATCTAAATAGGCCCGCAACAAGCACTTATCTTTACGTCGCAGCGCTACAGAGCTTACATCTCGGAAATTAAATAACGATAGATCTTTTGCTTCTATCCCCATCTGTTGTAGCTCCGCCAGCAGCTCCTCCTCTTCTGGCCTGCTATCACTACGGCTTAAATTAATTGATTCAAGCAACTCATCTTTACCCCAAGAATTAATACTAAATTGACATGGCGTTGGCTCAAATACACTCTCGCAAAGTTCCAGCACTCTTGCTGCAGGGCGCACAGGTTCCGAAACACCAGGAATCACCCTAATACACTCTTCAATAGTGGTTATTCCGCGAAGAATTTTGTACATACAGTCCTCTTTTAGAGTAACCAAATTTGCTCTCTGCTTAGCAATATCACGCAAATTCTTTAAATTGACTGTGTCACTAATTCCTCTTGAAACATCTGTAGTAACTGACAATACTTCATGGATAGCAACCCGGCCAAAGTATCCGGTTCCACTACACCTATCACAACGTGCGGCACCAAGCATTCCGGTACCATGCATAAATTTATAGTTCTGCGCCTCTGAAGGGGTCATACCCACTGCCATCAGCTGAGTCTCACTTGGTTTATGCTCTTCTATACATGTTGGGCAGATGCGGCGCACCAATCGCTGCGAAACAATTAATTCAAGTGTGCCACACATTAAGTAATTATCTATCCCCATCTCCAGCAATCTATCTATTGTTCCGGTAGAGGTTTCGGTATGGATAGTAGAAAACACCTTATGACCAGTTAGGGCCGCTTTCATAATTGCGTCAGCAGTATTCTTATCACGCACCTCTCCAACCATAATCACATCTGGATTCTGCCGCATAATAGATACCATCGCTGTATCATATTGGAATCCTGATTTCTCATTTACTGCCCCCTGCGTAGCTCCTTTTAGGGTATATTCAATAGGATCCTCAATAGTTATGATATGTTTTTCTTCAGCTTGGATAAGTTGTACTAGCGCAGTATATAAACAAGTTGATTTTCCTGAGCCTGTTGGCCCACAAGCCAATATAATTCCTGACGGTGTCTGCAGGGCCTTTTTAAATTTATGCAGATTAAGTGGTGACATACACAGATAGTCCAATGAATCTAATGATGAGTCATGAGTAAGCAAACGCATTACGCAGTTTTCACCATAAATACATGGGTAAGTGGAAACCCTTAACCCAAACTCTTTCCCTTTATATTTAACTGCAAACCCACCATCCTGAGGTACCCGATGTGAAGCTATATCCATTCCTGCCGCAGCCTTTACCGCGCTTATAACCTTGTTAGCTATACTCTTAGGAAAATGGGTAATAACATGCAATATTCCATCGATTGCAAAACGAATTCTCAATGAATATTCCAATGGTTCAAAATGGATATCCGAAGCCTTCATCTCTATAGCTTTTTTAATATAAAGGCGTAAAATCTGAATACTATCTGCGTTATCAAAAGCGGCACTACGCTTGTCTTCCAATGAACTATGCCCAATGATATCAATATCATTGGCCTTATTCGCCTCATAATGACTACCTTCAAGCCTACCATCTGCCTCAAAAAATTCTAAAAACACAACCATATCTGGCTGTGGTGTATAAGCAACCCTTACAGAATAGCTCTTATAAAAGTTCTGCATCTGCTCTATAAGATCATGATTAAACGGGTCTGACATGATGATAGTGACCATGCCATCGGTGAGAAAATATGGAAAAACCAAGTTTTTCAGCATGAATTTCTTTGCTGGTAGTGGCTCAATTTTATGCGCTAATTCAATCTCTGGAATAATCTTAATAATATCTAGCTGGTAACACAGGGCCTCCATAAGTTCATCATGGCTGATGACCTCAACATCTTCTAGAATCTTACCTAGGCTTTTCTTTGACCCTTTTTGTTGCGCTCTTAATGCTGCACGGACCACTGTTGGCTTATCAATAACCCCCGTCTCAATCAAAAGATCTCCAATTAGGATATCGAATTTTTTCCTTTGCAGCAGGCTTTGTATCGTTGACCTTTCAACAAGCTTTTTCTCTACCAGCAAGTGGGATAGAGAAACATCCTTTTCATTACACTCTTCTACATAACTATCTAAATCATCACTCAAAAAGAGCTCTTCATCCTGTAGAATTTCAACAAACGTTTTTCTTTCAGCCATAATCATGAATCCATTGCTAATTAAAAAGTTGTAAGCGGTCCATTAATACCTATGTATGTGCCCAACCATATAAAGTATAGTTTATCAAAACTACGATATTGTAGATTTTTATCATTACGTGATCTCTACACTAATAACATATGGATTAAGCATCCATAAAAAAAGCAGCTCATGATTAACGAGCTGCTTTATCCATTTTTTCTATCTATTTTATTTTTTATGCTTCCATTTCTCTTTCGAGTCCACTCTTACCTTCTGCCCATTTAGTTGAATTAAATATCTATAGCCAATATAGATACTCATCAACGCAAGCAATAGTAGTCCTGTAGATCCGCCGCCACCGCCAGACCCACCACCATCACCTGATCCCCCGCTCACTTCATCTGTCGGTGCTGGCGCTGCAGGAGCGGCAACCGACTCATTAATCAATACGTAATCAGCATTATCAGCATCATAGTAATCTGCCATATCAGACGCTACCGTTACATCAACTCTAATCTCATCTACTGTAGTATAAGTTGTACTAAATGTAATAACCTCGATGGCACTGCCAAGCATATCGCCAAGACTACAACTTAATTGTCCTAAAGTTTCAGTACAAGTTGCGCCTACTGCGCTATCAGCCACATAAGTAAGGTCGCTTGGCATATCCACTGTTAGCACAACTCCAGTAACGTCAACTGCTGTTTTATTAGTTACTGTTGCAGTTAATTCAACATCACCCTCTACATCATCAGCTACTATATCTACCTTTATATCAGAAGTTGCCACAAAGCAGCTTTTAGACAGATTAGGGGTTATCTGTCCTTTTGAGCGCTCACTGAAATTTAATTCAATACTTGATGTAGCCGTTGGCCACATTATTCGAGTTCCATCAGATGCACTATCATGGGTGGCACCTAGGTTATGCCCCATCTCATGTGCAGAAACTATCAACTGTGCAGATGCAAATGATTCATAATTCTGCACCAGTGATACACGGTATCTTTTAGAGCTATAACATACGGTCCCAACATAAGCCAAACCCACAGTACTCCCATCAAAATTCTTACCACTAATCATTTGATTCAGCCCGTTATTATTAAAATCTGCTGAATCTGAAAAATAGTTACCAGCTTCTACCAAAAGGGCATATGAGTCTGTTGTATCTGTATATGGGTCTGCAATATCATTAAATACAGTAATTTTGGTCAAATTTAGAGCAATCCCCAACTCTTCTCTATAGATACCATCAATTTGATTATACAGAGACTGAATTTTTGAGGATGAATCTGCTCCATGAATAGCAAAGTATTCGTAATCAGCGATGACACCAACTCTAAGCTCTTTAATGCCATTACTTTCCATAATGGTAAGATCTGCTGACATTGCGCGCATTTCACTTACCATCTCGTCGAACTCTTCTGTTCCCCCCTCATGGGCATGCGCTATCAAATCTTCCTCATGGTCATGCTCCATGCCACAAAACTCAGGAGGAAGCCCAGTACCAACTTCAGACATGCGGTACATTACCATCTCTTTCTTAGATGATTGGCTCACTGTTTTTACCAAGTTACGTTTTGGCTCAATGGTGTAAACCTCTTCTGGTGTGCGTATGGTACCAGTGATCTCCCCATCATTTATGCTAAGTCTTACCCATGAGCCAGCCACACCTTTAACCACACCTTTATAATATTTATAATCTGAGTTAGGTGTAACTACGCCGCCTTTCCACTCAACATTTAACTGATGATTGAACAATTCATTCTCTTCTAGCTGAAGCTGAAACTCCCTTCCCATTGCATGCACAACGATCTCTTCAACCAAAGCCCCAGATGCTGACCTTTGCGCTGCTACAAAATCTTTTGAGCTAGGAGCTGTTATTGAGACGCTATCAACCAGAGAGACTCTTTCTTGAACAAGAGCATTTTCATAAGGTGATTTACTGCTTTGTGCAGCAAACGAAGTTATTGAAAAAATAACCCCTGTAGCCCATAAAGTTATTGCAATCCATTTATTAAACATTGTAAACATCCCTTGAAAAAACACCTTACTTGCTTCATAGGTTATGAAGTTTTTCATAGGACATTTATGACTTAAGTCTCAGTTTATATGGATTTTATTGTTTATTCATTGTTTCAAGACTCCCTTCACTACAGCTTTAGATACATCGTCACACCCACTTCTTAGAGATGGTCACACTACAATAAATTAGGGTTTTCTAATGTGATTTTTGTGCTCTATTTATCAGAATATAGCAATATGTGAATTGGTCGTACTTGACTCTGTGACGAGTGATACATAACACCGAAGGCTTTGCGAACCTGGTCACGCGCAGATATAGGAGGGGAAGCATATATTCACAGATTTTACCTGTGATTTCATACTTATCACGGTCAAGGGCTTTCTTTACTGTGACTTAAAAATACAAAACGCTTATTGCATTTTTTATCATGCAATAAGCGTTTTATTGGGCATGTAAATTTTACAACTACTATTTTAAAAGGTTGTCGACCTCAGTTTGGACTGAGCTAACCATCTCCTCCTGCAGGCGAGGAAGATACAGCTCAGATAAAATTTGAAATGACTGTTGCATCAATTGATTTTTCTGCTGCTTATATTTGACCCCTGCAGCAGATTTAAAAAAGGCAATAATCTCTTTTAAATCTTGAGCGCTGTATAAGTTTGCATGAGCTGGATAAAACACATTTTCCGCAATATTATCAAAGCCCATCTCTTTCCCTATCCATTGGTTTAAGCTTACTTGAGCTCGTGCAATAGCTAATGAGCTCTCTTCTTCACTAACTGTTTTTCCAGACTTATTGCTTTCACTTAGAATATGGTTAAAAACTTGAGCTGTCTGCCGCCGAATAATATTCAATATCTTTTCATATTCGGCTACTCCACCAGTCTCCACCATATATTGTTGAAATAATTTCTTCTTCTCAGTTTCATCAGCTGCCCATGCAGATGACATAACAGTTAACAAAACCAAAAATGCGGCTAAACTACTGCCTTTAACGTACTTTTTCATACAACGTCCCTTATTAAAATAATTTAATTTATATCCGTTTCTTAATGACAAAAAAATACTCCCGCCCTATAAGGGAACGGGAGCATTAGCTATATTAACTAGCTCTATTTTTTTTCAGCTTGTACTTTAGTCTCAGCTTTAACATCAATCTTTTGTACCTTAGCAACTTGTTTTAGCTCTTTGCTTTCATCCGCTATACCAAGAATAGACTTCTCTTTCGCAATCAGTTCATCCATTGAAGCAATCACATTTTTATGGCTTCCAGTAATTGAAGCACTTACTTTATATTTACCATTAACAATAACAGTTGGAACTGAGTGAATTCGATAGTTCTTCAGTGTCTGCTTTGCTTGACTCATCTTCACCTCTACAGCAAATGAATCATATGCATCTAAGAACTGCTGCTCAGTAACACCATATGCAGTCGCAAACTTAGCTAGTGCGTTTTTATCTTTTACAGCTGCCTTGTTATTTCTTGAAGTTGTAAAAACCGCAGGGTGGAACTCATCAACAATATCTAAAATCACCGCAGCATGGTAACCACGAGCAAGATGGTCATTTGCAGGATTAAATACAGCAGGAACACCAATATAATCGGTACCGTTTGGCTTTTCCCAATGATCTAAGTGCTGACTATGAAATGTATAACAATGGCCACATGAATAGGCAAAAATACTCAATACCTCAACCTTAGCAGGATCATTAACTGGCTGTGGAGTCTCAATAAGTTCAAATTTCTTATTTTTACCATGGTTGCTGCCTGCGTGAGCATTTACCGCAAATCCGAAGACAACCATAACTATTGCGAATATCTTAAATAACTTTTGCATCATTTTTTACCTATCTTATTTATGTTTTTATATGTCATTGATTATTACATGTCCAATATGAATATTGACTGAACATTATCAAATAAATTCAGAATTTTTCTCAATTATATACCAAAGAGCAAGATTAACTTTATTTTTTCAATAATTCATTGGGTTAAAGGCTATTTAACACATTAAATAGCCTAGCATGTGATTAGAGTATTGTTTTTTTAGCCAAATAAAATCATACAGTTTAACTATTAATCAAAGATTCAATAGCTTCATCACTATGCCTCGATCTTGATTTGCATGTCCAAGCATTGCGATTGAAGCCTGCTCTTGAATACGGTTTCGGGACATGTTGGCTATCTCTTTTGCTAAATCGGCATCTTCTATTCTACTTCTAGCTGATTCTGCACTAATAAATGAACTACTTAGGTTGTTAATAGTAGACTCAAACCTGTTTTGTACTGCACCGAGTTCAGCTTGGGTTGTTGCTATTCCTTCCAAAGCTTCATCTATTACGCCAATTGCAGCATTTGCTCCATCTACAGTTGTTAGATCTATTGCTCCAACCCCTTGCGCCTGTAACTGTTCATCTAAATTTCCTATCCTTACTGACACGCTTTCCCCTGCTTCTGCCCCCACCTGAAAGCTCATCTCTTCATCATTATTAAGTAGATTTTTACCACCAAAGCTTGTGGTATCGGTCACTCGGGATATCTCTTCCTTAAGCGCATTTACTTCACTTTGGATATATTTTCTATCTGAGTCATTCAAGGTGCCATTTGCCGCTTGAATTGATAGCTCACGAATCCTTTGTAGATTTTCAGTTACACCACTCATTCCACTTTCAGCAGTTTGCACCATTGATATTGCATCATTAGCATTTCTAGTAGCGGCCAGCAGCCCCTCACCCATCGAAGTCAATCGTTGCGCGATAGCCAGTCCTGAAGCATCATCCTTGGCACTATTAATTCTTTTTCCTGATGAGATACGTTCAGAGGCTGTATGAATTGAGCGATTAACCTTATTTAGACTACGTTGTGCCATGAGTGAGGTTAAATCGGAATAAATGCTGCTGACCATGAGAACTCTCCATTCCGTATATTATTAAGTGATTATACTCTCGAATAAAGATCTTTGCTGTGAATGAGATTACAGTTTATATCTAAGCGGTTTTTTCTGCCTGACGAAAGGCTTCCAGGGCCAAAGGAAATGGCTCCAATGCGCGCTCAATAATCCCCAAACTATAAGCAATTGTAAGCCCATAATTAGTTATTGGCACCCCTGCCTCGCGACACTGCATAATCCGATTCAGCATTATCTTGCGATTAAAGGTACAGCCTCCGCAATTAATCACTAGCTTATAATCGGTTAGATTTTCAGGAAAATCATGCCCCTGATAAAAGGTAAAATCTAGCTTACTACCCACATATTGCGTAAGCCAACGCGGAATCTTTACCCGGCCAATATCTTCACCAATTGGGTGATGAGAGCATGCTTCAGCGATCAAAACCTTATCATTCGCCTTCAGGGTCTCAATAGCTTGAGCTCCAACAGCTTGAGTCGCAATATCCCCCTTAAAACGGGAAAATAATACTGAGAAGCTGGTTACCGGAACATCTCGCGGCGTATCGGCAACAACCTTAAGAAAAGCTTGTGAATCGGTAACTACAAGACTTGGTGGCTCTTTAAGCTTTTCCAGTGCTGCCTTTAATTCTCGCTCTTTCACCACCATACAAAAAGAATCACTATCAAGAAGATCACGAATCGATTGCACTTGCGGCAAAATTAACCTCCCTTTTGGAGCCTCCTTATCAATTGGCACCACCAACATAACTAAAGATCCTGGCGGCACCAGGTCTCCAACAATAGCTGGGTTATTTATGTAATCAGCTGGGGCGTTATCTAAAAGCGCCTTACGTAACTCCAGCACCCCAATGCCATTGATAGCTGATGCCTTAACTACACTTACCTTTTTCTCCTGCAATTGAGCAACTATCTGCGCATCTGGCTCACCCAAATCGCTTTTATTAAAGACGACAATAACAGGAACATCACGACGCTGCAGCTGCTCTAAAATACCTTGTTCATAATCACTCCAACCAGCAGCAGTGACGATTACACCAAGGTCTGTACGATCAAACACCTTCTCAGTTTTCTTTATACGCAGCTCACCCAACTCACCAACATCATCAACTCCTGCAGTATCGATAAACTGTACCGGCCCCAATGGCAACATCTCCATTGGCTTTTCTACTGGATCTGTCGTGGTACCTGCAATATCGGAGACAATCGCTACCTGCTGGCGCGTAATTGCATTTAAAAGGCTGGATTTGCCGGCATTTCTTCTACCGAATATACCGATATGGAGGCGTAGACCTTTGGGTGTAGTTTGCACGTAATTTTACCTACTAATATGTGGTGTTGAATCAGACGAAATTTAGCATAGATTGCATTATGACGACATGATTTAGCAAAACCTTAACTGAAATCAATTAATACAAAATATTATGATGACCCCAATCTGCAAACAGCTTCTGGTGAAATCAAATCATCAATCTGCTCGTCAGTCATGATCCCCATCTGTTTTACCACTTCACGAATCGACTTACCGCTTTCCTGTTTTTGCCTGCTCACCTCAGTAGCTTTCTCATAACCAACTACTGGTATTAACGCAGTTGCGAGCACGGTTGAGCTCTCAATATTTGCACGACACCTTTCAGTATTTGCATCAATTCCCGAAACACACTTGGTTGCTAAAATTTCACACGAGCGTTGCAACAAATCGATACTTTCAAGCAAGCAGTGAGCGATAAGCGGCATAAACGAATTAAGCTCCAATACACCCATACTGCATGCATTGGTAAGCGCAGCATCATAACCGATTACCAACATACACGACTGTATCACTGCCTCAGGTATAACTGGATTCACCTTACCTGGCATCACTGATGACCCTGCTTGTACTGCAGGTAAAGTGATCTCCCCAAGTCCTGCTTCAGGACCAGATGAGAGCAAGCGCAAATCATTACTAATCTTAATAAGAGTTGAGGCACACGCCTTGATAATTCCAGAAACCTCTACAAACACATCACAATTCTGGGTATTCTCCACCATATCCTCGGCACGAGCAAAACCTATTCCGGTCAGTTCACGCAAGATCTCAACTACCTGAAAAATATACTTGCGCGGCGCAGTAAACCCAGTTCCAATAGCGGTCCCACCCAGATTAACCACACGCAGACGCTCTTCACACTTATAGATGCGCCAACGGTCACGTGAACACGCTTCAGCATAAGCTGCCATCTCACGCCCTAAAGTTGTTAATACCGAGTCCTGATACTGAGTACGTCCAACTTTGACCACATCGGCAAACTTTTTTTCCGCACCTTGAAAACACTCTTGTAGTGAAACAACGCTTTGCTCCAGTTTCTTAAGTCCATTGATTGCAGCAAGCTTTAAAGCTGTTGGGTAAGTATCATTAGTGGACTGAAAGCGATTAACATCATCATTTGGATTAATTGATGCATAATCACCAACCTCCTGCCCCAAAATTTGTAAAGCGCGATTAGCAATCACCTCATTCACATTCATATTGGTGCTGGTTCCTGCTCCCCCTTGCAGAGGATCGACCACAATATCATCATCAAGAATACCTTGAGATAATTCAAACGCTGCCCTCTCCATCGCTTGAATATTCTCAGCAGAGCACTCCCATTTTCCAAGTGCGCTAATAGCGCGCATACAAGCTAGTTTAACTGTGCCATATGCATGAATTAATTCTGGGTGCAGAGTTTGACGCGAAAAGCCAAAGTTATCCAATGCTCGCAAGGTATGAATACCGTAGCGCACCTGTGAATCAAGCTCACGTTCACCTAAAAGATCGCTTTCAGTTCTTGTAGACATGGTTTTCCTTTCGGGAATATTGATATGCGTAGTTTAGATGATAGGGGTAATAAAAAAAACCAGTATGCGCTTTCCCACTTAATCAAATTACGCAGCCACTTTTAATTAGTGAAATATTTTTCCAAGATCAAAACGCGGCTGCTGATTTTTTGAGGCTGCATACAAAGTGATATGTAACTGAAAAAATCAGCAGATGTAACATAAATATATGGAAATAAGCTCGAATCAGCGCTTCATATGAAATGTAACTGCAGAAGCAGACATTATGGTTTTACCGCTTTTATCGACAACTTTTGCACTTAAACTATGTGTGCCACGATCAATATTTGATGCACTAACACTGGTTGACTTTCCTTTTGCAATCTCTCTACCATCAACCATTACCACAACAAAATGATTTGCTCTTAATGCAGGGGATATCTGCATAAAAACAGAAAGATTGCCTGGAGCACTTCTAACCGTTCCATCATTTTGCGGAGAGACAATTTTAAAGCTTTCATAAAACTTATATGGTTTTTTAACTTGAGGTTTATCAAGTTTGAACTTTGGCTTTGCTGGAGCCTTATAGATCATACTTTCAGGCAGATCAATTGGCTTATCTGTGGTTTTGTGTGGTTTATCAGAGTAGTGCACCTTGCCGAACTTATCCGTCCATTTATACACCTCTGCCCCTGCAGCAAACGGTATTAGCAGCAAAACTAAACACAATAATCTACTTACAAAATTTCCTCTATTTTTCATCATGCTGCCCCTGTGTTGAGTTTTCCTTATTTGAATATTCCATAAGCATAGAACAAAATCAATGAAGAGGCTCGCGAATAAAAAATTATGTGTATTTTTAATTATTCTTTCCTACGTTTTCACCTTAATATTTAAAGAGTTTTAACCTAACGTGACCTACACTATATTCTTAGAACATATGCATAAAGACAAGGCGCAGCAAAGCCTTATGAGAGAGCATATTTTAATATGTGATTGAAAAAACCTAGAGCTGTAACGATGTATTTGTGTATATAAGCACGAATAAAAAAAAGGCGCCCCGAAGGACGCCTTTCCAACTGAATAACTATTCAGTAGCGATTAAACGCTGTAGTACATGTCAAACTCAACAGGGTGAGTTGTCATGCGTAGGCGTGTAACCTCTTCTGATTTAAGCTCTATGTATGCATCGATAACGTCATCAGTGAAAACTCCACCAGCTTTTAGATACTCTCTATCTTCATCTAGGCTCTTAAGAGCTTCGTCGAAAGAGTAGCAAACTTGTGGAATCTCTTTTTCTTCTTCTGGAGAAAGGTCATATAGATCTTTATCCATTGGGCCACCTGGATGAATCTTGTTTTGAATTCCATCAAGACCAGCCATCATCATTGCTGCGAAAGCAAGGTATGGGTTAGCAGTTGAATCTGGGAAACGTACTTCGATACGGCGACCTTTAGGGTTGCTTACGTATGGAATACGGATAGAAGCAGAACGGTTACGTGCTGAGTAAGCAAGCATAACAGGAGCTTCGAAACCAGGAACAAGACGCTTATAACTGTTTGTAGAAGCGTTTGTGAATGCACATAGTGATTTAGCGTGCTTAATGATACCACCGATGTAGTATAGAGCTGTCTCAGAAAGACCACCAGCTTCGTCACCACAGAAAGTGTTCTCGCCATCCTTAAATAGAGACATGTGAACGTGCATACCGCTACCGTTATCACCCACTAATGGCTTAGGCATAAATGTAGCTGATTTGCCATAGATGTGAGCAACGTTATGAATAACGTATTTTAGAGACTGAACTTCATCAGCTTTCTTAACCATAGTGTTGAAACCAACACCAATCTCACACTGACCAGCTGTAGCAACCTCATGGTGATGTACTTCTACAGTTTGGCCAATCTCTTCTAGAGCAAGACACATTGCTGCACGAATGTCGTGTAGAGAATCGACTGGAGGAACTGGGAAGTATCCACCTTTAACGCCTGGACGGTGACCGAAGTTACCATCTTCATATGTTCTTTCAGAGTTCCACTCAGCTTCGCGAGAATCGATTTTGTAGAAAACGCCGCTCATGTCAGCGCCCCAACGAACGTCATCTAGTAAGAAGAATTCGTTTTCTGGGCCCATATAAGCTGTATCAGCGATGCCTGTAGAAGCAAGATATGTTTCAGCTCTTTTAGCGATAGAACGTGGGTCACGCTCGTAACCTTGTCCTGTTGCAGGCTCAACGATATCACATGTAATAATGATTGTTGCATCGTCAAAGAATGGGTCAAGGAAAACAGTTGATGGGTCAGGCATTAAAATCATATCTGACTCATTAATTCCTTTCCAACCGTTGATTGAAGAACCATCGAACATTTTACCAGCTTCGAACATATCTTCGTCACATTCGCTTACAGGAATTGTTACGTGCTGCTCTTTTCCGCGTGTATCAGTGAAACGTAGGTCAACGAATTTAACATCATTGTCCTGGATTAATTTAAAAACTTGTTCAACAGACATTTAAATATCCTTTAGTTAAGTTGTACTTGTATTATCGGTTAACGATAGCGTTGATATACGAAAATATCGCTCACAAAAACCGGCACCAAATCTTTGGGTTCATCTAAAGCAGCTATTATGCCAAAAACAAAATAGACTGCAAAAAAAACCACTTAGAGAATCATGCTGTCGCTAGAACAGCAAATATCGCACCATTAAAGGTCTCTTCTGCCACTTGCGCACCATTTTAGCGCACACCCTAGATATGCCACGAAGGCTCTACCTGCTCAGGAGAATAAGGTACCACAGTATAGACCATTTTTTCACCGCCAGCCTCAAATACTTCAACCTCAACCTCTGGAGCATCTCTCCCACTTCCATAGCGCGCCAATATAGCCGCAGAAATTTCAACACCAACTTTATCAGCATCACCATCAATCAACCCCAAAGGCCCACCAAAACCTAGCACCTTCAGCATGGTAAATTGACCGTAAAACTGCTGCATAAACTCTGTTTCAGATTGTTCACGCGCAATGATTAACTTAAACCCATCTTGAAAACGCAAGTGCCTACCAATACTGAGCAATTTAACTTCATCAACTGTATACTCTTTTTCACACTTTGATTCACAAAGATTTTCCAAGCGTTTAGAAAAAGCGGTATCGGTAAGCAAACAACCGCCAGCTGGCTGCGGATATTCAGTAATACCCAGATCCTTTGCCAACTCAACCTGAGCCTTTCTTCCTCGGCCATTAAAACCATAAAGCTCCTCACGATTCACCCACCCCTCCCGCTCTGGCAGAGTTTCCGGCAAAATCTTGGCACATAGCGGACGCAACAAAAGATCTTCAACACCACCCTCTTTTGCAACGATTGGCAAAGCTTGTTTACGCTGCGACATAGGGCGCTGCCCAATAACTTCACCCGTAACCAAAAAGTCAAAGCCATGCTCCTGCATATAATCTTTAGCCTTATGCAACATAAATGCTTTGCAATCAATACATGGGTTCATACTAGAGCCATAACCATGTTTTGGATGAAACAGAACTTTCTTAAACTCTTCAAATATATTTACCACATTGAGCTTAATACCAGCTTTTTCTGCATAATATTCAGGGTTGCGCGGCTCATCAAACTTCTCTTTTTTACCCTTATCCCTTTGCGGAATACCGAACTCCTCTTTGGTAAAGCCGATCTGAAAAGTTATACCTTCAACCTCCACCCCTTGTTTCTCCATCACCTTGGCCGCCAAAAGAGAATCCAAGCCACCAGAAACCAAAACCAAAGCTCTTATCTTTCTTTCCATTTTTATATCCGAATTTTTCAATAACAGGGAGATTAGCATAGTTAAAGATGGTTTTCGCCATTAGGCTATCATTCCCGAAATGAGCAGGAATCTAGTGTTTACAAGACCTAAAACAACAAAGAGATTCTCGCTTTCGCGGGAATGACCAAATATATAAATTATTTTTAACGCAAAATCCTAAGTCTAAGACTATTTATCAAAAGAGAAGGCGCAGCGAAGCCTTTTGAAGGAGTTTGCTTCCGGCAAATGACTAAATAAGCCTGGAGCTGCAACACAGTATTTGGGCAAATAAACACAAATCAATGTTTTACCTGAAGATAACTCTCACTTGCCCACGGCGTCGCACCAGTGGTCTTATTAACTATGCTCAACATATCTTGATTCTTAGTGCGTTGCCATATCTCCATCGCCAACAGCGGAGACATCTCTTTTTCAGCATCCATACCTCGTATTGCATGCAGCACCCGCAGAACATCTACATAATTTAACACTAACTGACCAAACAGTTCTGCAGACTCTTCTCTCTGGGCATTTGCGATTTCGTAATATGCTGCACGGCCCAACTCAACAAAATATCCAAAGCTAACGAGGCGCTTTTCAGCTTGCTCGGGGAAAAAGCCAGCAAAAAGCAGACACTGGTCACCAATATCTCGCAGGCGGATATACCTTTCCTTACCTGAAGCTCCTACACCATTAAGATATGACAACGCAAATATTGTATTAACCATCTCTGGTCTTTGAGAAAAGCGAGACAAAGTCAAAACCAGATAGTTTTCCAAATCTTCACTTAATTGTTGCTGAGTAAGCTCTTCTGCATCCAACACCAATCTGTACCATTGTGAAGTTTCGCTGGGTTCTACTACTAACTGATTCATGACGCTCACCTACGTTCTTATTATTATGGTCTTAGATATATTAGCGGCCGATTATTTATAAAGTTTAGCCACAAAATTTTCCACTTAACGTAATACGCCCACAATCAACTCCAAAGTTTCAAATATTTTCATCAATAATTCACTCGATACGGTTCCGCAACAGCAAAAACTCCCGTAAAATACGCGATTTAGTTTTTCGCGGGTTTTTTATACATATACAAACCCCATCCAAAGAATATAAAAGTAGGGATCATTGCAGATGTCGTACGATCTAAGTACATTTCAAGGGCTTATCCTAGCACTCCAAGAGTACTGGGCAGAACAGGGTTGCGTTATTGTGCAGCCATTGGATATGGAAGTTGGAGCAGGAACATTCCATCCAGCAACTTTCTTAAGATCTATTGGGCCTGAGCCATGGAGTTCAGCATATGTTCAACCATCGCGCCGCCCAACTGATGGCCGCTATGGTGAAAACCCAAATCGACTTCAGCATTATTATCAATTTCAGGTTGTCCTTAAGCCCTCTCCGCTTGAGATCCAAGAGTTATATCTTGGCTCGCTAAAAATGCTTGGCTTTGACCCTCTTACCCACGACATCCGTTTTGTAGAAGACAACTGGGAATCACCAACACTTGGTGCTTGGGGACTTGGTTGGGAAGTATGGCTTAACGGCATGGAGGTAACTCAGTTTACCTATTTCCAGCAAGTTGGCGGC
The DNA here is from genome assembly GCA_033852135.1 of Gammaproteobacteria bacterium. Classification (GTDB taxonomy): domain Bacteria; phylum Pseudomonadota; class Gammaproteobacteria; order QZLD01; family QZLD01; genus QZLE01. Next base: position 169,789 of record JAWSVB010000004.1, read on the forward strand.
ATCAACTGCAGCCCAATTACTGGAGAGATCACATATGGCCTTGAACGTCTAGCGATGTATATCCAAGGTGTCGACAGTGTATTTGACCTAGTTTGGGCGAAAACTCCAAACGGCACTGTAACCTATGGCGATGTGTTCCACCAAAATGAGGTAGAGATGTCTACTTACAACTTCGAACACGCTGATATAGATTCATTGTTTAGCTGGTTTGATACCTGCGAATCTGAGAGCAAACGCTTGATTGAGGCCGGGCTAGCACTACCAGCTTATGAGATGGTTCTAAAAGCATCTCATACCTTCAACTTACTTGATGCGCGTAAAGCAATCTCCGTAACTGAAAGGCAAAGATTTATTTTACGGGTTCGAACCCTGGCTCGCGCAGTTGCACAAGCATACTACGATAGCCGTGAAGCACTTGGCTTCCCAATGCTTGGTTCTTCTGACAAGAATGAAGGGGAGGCAAAATAATGAGCGCCACCAACACAAACAGTAAAAATGTAATTATTGAGATCGGTACTGAAGAGCTGCCACCAAAGGCACTACAGAAACTTTCTAATGCTTTTAGCAATGGGATAATTGACCGCATAAAACAAGCAGGGTTAAGTTTTAACGGCTACAAGAGCTACGCAACACCACGTCGACTAGCTCTTTTTATCGACAACCTTGAGTGTAACCAAGAAGATCAAATCATTGACCGTAAAGGCCCTGCTCTTAAAGCAGCCTACGATGCAGATGGAAACCCAACCAAAGCAGCCGAAGGTTTTGCCCGCTCTTGCGGCATAACTGTTGATCAAGTAGAGAAGCTTGAAACCGACAAAGGTAGCTGGCTATTCTATCAAGTTACCCAAAAGGGTAAAAATGCTGCAGAACTTCTGCCTGATTTTGTACAGCAGTCACTTGATGCACTCCCAATTCCAAAGCGTATGCGCTGGGGCTCCAGCAAAGTGGAATTTGTTCGCCCAGTTCACTGGATATTAATGATGATGGGTGAAGAGATTATCGACACTACCATTCTTGATATCAAATCATCCAATTCAACTCGTGGACACCGCTTCTACGCCAACCAAGATATGTTGATCAAATGTCCAAAAGAGTATGCAACTACTCTTGTTGAGCAGGGCAAAGTTATCCCCGATTTTAATCAGCGCCGCGATATCATCAAAGAAAAAGTTGTTGCTGTTGCCGATTCACTTGGCGGTGTAGCTATAATCGATGAGAATCTGCTCGATGAAGTAACAGCACTGGTTGAATGGCCAGTTCCAGTTGCTGGTGGTTTTGAGGAATCATTCCTAGAAGTTCCGCAGGAAGCATTGATCTCTAGTATGCAAGATCACCAAAAATACTTCCCGGTTGTTGATAAAGATGGAAAGCTGCTACCGCACTTCATCACTGTATCCAACATCGATAGCAACAACCCAGAAGCCGTAAAGTCTGGTAATGAAAAAGTTATCCGCCCACGCCTAGCTGATGCAGCTTTCTTCTGGTCACAAGATCGCAAGCATAAGTTAGATAGCCATATTGAAAAGCTAAAAACTGTAGTATTCCAAAACAAGCTAGGAACCGTATTTGAGAAATCATGTCGTGTTTCTGAGCTTGCAAAGGTGATAGCAGAAAACATTGGCTCTAACCCTGAAAATGCAGCTCGTGCAGCTGTATTAGCCAAGTGTGATCTGATGTCAGATATGGTTGGTGAATTCCCTGACCTACAAGGGATCATGGGACGCTACTATGCAACTCTTGATGGCGAAGAAACCGAAGTAGCAAACGCTATTGAGCAACATTATTTACCAAAGTTTGCTGGTGACTCACTGCCTACCTGTAAGACTGCAAGCGCACTTGCTTTAGCCGATAGAATCGATACCATCTGCGGCATCTTTAGCATTGGACAACTACCAACCGGTGATAAAGATCCGTTTGCTCTACGTCGCGCTGCACTTGGCATTATCCGCATCCTCACAGAGAACGGCTACGACATCGATCTGAAGCAACTACTTACCACTGCAACAGAACAACTTCCTGGCGAAATTGACCAAGAAAAAACGGTTTCAGAGGTCTATGGCTTTATTATCGATAGACTAAAAGGCTACTACGCCGACAAAGGTGTAAGCGCCAATGTATTCGACGCAGTGCAAAGCACATACCCTGCTGAGCTAACTGACTTCGAAAAACGGATTAATGCCTGCGTTGAGTTTAGCAAGCTAAGTGAATCAGAAAGTCTGGCCGCAGCAAACAAGCGTATCAAAAACATCCTCAAAAAAGTTGAGGGTGATGTTTCTGACACTGTTGATAATGCTCTTTTACAAGAAGACGCTGAAAAACAACTAGCAGAAGCAGTAGCCACTGCAGAACAGAAAGTCGCTCCGCTGTTTGCCAAACGCGAATACACTCAAGCACTTACTGAGTTAGCAACACTACGAACTACAATTGATGCATTTTTCGATAATGTAATGGTTATGGCTGACGATGCTGCAATAAAAAGCAATCGAATAGCTATGCTTAACAAACTAGCAAACATGTTTATGCAGGCAGCGGATATATCCAAACTTTAGTTTTAGATGCAGGGTGGGCAACCCCACCCTGCAATAAAACAAATTTGTAAAAACATAGTAGGACAACCAATAAAACAGATGGATTTGAACAACAAGAAAATAATAATTCTGGATCGCGACGGTGTAATTAACCAGGATTCTGATGCCTATATTAAATCCCCTGAGGAATGGATTCCTATCAATGGCAGCTTAGAAGCAATTGCTCAGCTAAGCCGCGCTGGATACCGCATATTCATCTTTACCAACCAATCAGGTATTGCGCGTGGGTATTTTGATGAAGACACTCTTGCTCAAATGCATCAAAAAATGGAATCGATGCTGGCAGAGCTTGGTGGCAAAATTGAAGGAATTTTTTACTGCCCTCACGGTCCAAACGATGACTGCGATTGCCGCAAACCGCGCACAGGGATGCTAAAACAGATAGAAAAACATGTAGGCGCTCCGATAAACTCCGCCTATGTAGTTGGCGATTCAAAAAAAGATATCGAAGCTGCAATAAAAATTAATGCCAAACCTGTACTAGTTCTAAGCGGCAAAACCATTAACGCACCAAATTGGGGTATAGAGAATTTAACTGTATTCTCCAACCTTGAAAATTTTGCCCAATCAATATTAAATACAGATTAATGGACTAACACCGATAGAACACCTCTATCCCCAAAGAATCGAGGAACCTATGACGAAACAACTCTCCAAACCAGCTTTAATCATCCAGATGATAAGATCCCTAATCTATAATTTCAGCTACTCATTTACCGTTGTATTATTTGGAATATTTATCTGCTCAGCTGCTTTTTTTAATGCTCGGCTAAGCCGTTGGTTCTTTATTAAATGGTCCAACTTTAACCTTTGGAGCCTAAGTCTGATTTGCGGCCTTAAATTCAAAATTGAAGGCCTTGAAAACATTCCCGATGAACCGGTAGTGATAATGCCAAAACACCAATCAACTTGGGAGACCATGGCACTACCAAGTTTTTTCCCCAAACACGCATGGGTAGTAAAAAAAGAGCTGATTAAAATTCCATTTTTTGGCTGGGGCCTCACCGCTCTCAGATCTATCGCCATCGATAGAGCTGCCGGAATCAAATCATTAAAAATGATTGCCAAACAAGGTGAAGAGAGACTTAAAGAGGGACTGAGCATCATCATATTCCCGGAAGGGACCAGAACCAAACCAGGTGAGCAGCCAGACTATAATGTGGGCGGAGCATTTCTTGCAAAAAAAAATAAAGTAGAAGTGTTACCTATCGCACATAATGCAGGAGATTATTGGGGCAAATCCTCTTTTTTAAAAAAACCAGGTACTATAATTATGAGGATTGGCAAACCTATTGATACAGAGTCACACTCAGCTGAAGAGACAAAAAAGCAAACTCAAGAGTGGATTGAATCCACCATGAAGGAGATCAGCGACTCTTACCAATAATCTGATTCATTGAAGCAAAGGAATGTAATGGTAGCAAAAGATAAAAAACTTCTGGTTATTGAAGATGATTCATCCACAAAGATGATCCTAAAAGGGACGTTACGTAAATATGGTTATTTACAAGTAGAAGAGTGCTCCGATGGAAGTGAAGCGTTAAAAAAGATTCAAGAAAACGAATATGACCTAATATTATGTGATTGGCAGATCCCCACCATGACCGGACTTCAATTACTTAAAAAGATCAAAAAAGAAGGTAAAACAAAAGAGATACCCTTCGTTATGATCACCGGAGAATCTGAAAAAGAGAGCATTGTTTCTGCCATGAAAGCTGGAGTCAATGGCTACATCGTCAAACCTTTTGCACCTATAAGTATAAAGCAAAAACTAGATCAAATTTTTGGGGAAGAGTAATTTATGCTGTCACCATTAATTTAAACCTCCAATCTTTATTCCTAAACTCTTAAATTCAACTTTCTTAAAATAATTATCCGCCACAAAAAAAGGGTCGCAACTACTGCGACCCTTTTCTTTTAATAAAGATTTAAAAGTAAAACTACCCTCTAAACCTTCTTCTCATAACAGCAAGCATACCAATAGCAAGAATTAAGAACCCCATGCTACCGCCACCACCAGTGCCGTTATCATCATCTTCCCCTTGCTCCTCAACAACAACAATATCGAAAGATGGGAGAGAAACAAGGTTTTCACCATCTGATACAGAGATCACTATACCTTCATATACACCAATATCTGGTGTACCTGATAGAGTCCCTAACTCAGCATCAAACTCTGCCCACTCCGGTTGATTTTCAACCGAAAAGACAAGTGTTTCACTATCGATATCTATTGCACTAGGGGTAAAGATGAAATCTTCACCATAAATTATTTTTGTATCTGGTTGGTTTTGAAATACAGGCTCTCTGTTGACATCAGCAACCTCAACATCAAACTCAATTGAGTCTATACCTGTACCATCAGTTACCTCAATAACCACACCTTCAGTAACTCCAATATCTTCAGCTTCTGGAGCACCACTAACTGCACCAGTGCTAGAATCAATTGTCATCCAGTCTGGATTATTTACCAAACTATATGCAAGTGTATCGCCATCTGCATCGGTTGCTGCTGCAGAAAATGCATATATAGCACCTTCATCAACCATGGTTACTGTAACAACATCTGCAAATACAGGTCCTCTATTTGTGTTTGTAACTACGATATTAAATTGACCTATAGCAAACAAACCAAGAGGGTCTGTAGCAGTTACAGTTACTGCTAAAGAACCTGCAGCATCAAAACCTGGGGTGCCGGTGATAACACCAGTTGTAGCATCAATAGCCATCCACTCTGGATTGCCACTAAGTGCATATGTCAATGCCAACCCTTCAGGATCAGTCGCAACAACAGCGGCTTTATAAAACTCACCCTCTGCAGCTCCAACTTCAGGCAATGTAACAATTACCGGCACATCGTTAACATCAGTTACTGTAATACTAAATGTAGCCGTTGATGAAAGTCCTTTGCTATCTGTCGCAGTTATAGTTATTCCTTCTGTAACACCAATATCTGCAGTTGCAGGCGTGCCTGAAAGAGTTGCTTTTTCTGCATCAAATGTTACCCACGAAGGCGCACCAGCAATTGAATAACCAATGGTATCCCCCTGATTTGAGTCAACAGCATTTACAGTATAGTTATATGGTTTATTCTCTTCCGCTAAAGTACCAGCACCATTAGGTTTTGGCGCATTGGTTATCTTTGGCGCACGATTTTTAACCGTTACAGTTATAGTAAATGGTGCAAGTGATGCAGATAGTTTTTCTGCCGTATCCTTTTCTGTCACTTTTACCACGATATTTTCATAAACATAAGTAACAGGATAGGTCTCTGCATCATATGCAGGTGTACCAGTAACAACACCGGTGTTTGCATCAATAGTTAACCAACTAGGGTTTCCAGCAATGCTATATACTAGGGCATTTTTTTCTGGGTCATTTGCTTCTACATTAAAGCTATAAAGTTCACCCTCTGTAGCTGTTGCAACAGCTGCTGCAGAGATAACAGGTGGATCGTTTACATCTACAACCTTAATAGTGAACTGTGTTTCTGCTGTCAAACCAGCACTATCAGAAACTACAATAGTGATCATATCGGTTTCACCGATATCTGCAGATGCAGGAGTGCCAGATAGCACTCCATATTGTGCATCAAATGTTGCCCAAATAGGAGTATTGGTAATGGTATAACTCAGTACATCACCATTGTTTGCATCGGTAGCACCTAGGCTATAGCTGTATAACTGATTTTCCTGAATCTGTTTAACTGGCTCATTAGCAATCACAGGAGCGCGATTATTTACGGTTACAGTAATAGCAAAAGCTGGCAAACTTGCTGAAAATAACTCTTCTGTTCCTGTTTCGGTAACAGTTACCACAATATCAGCAAACACATATTCTGCTTTAAGCTCTGTACCGGTAAATACTGGAGTTCCAGAAACCACGCCCGTAACTGTGTCAATAGTTAACCACTCTGGATTGCCACTAATACTATATACTAGCGCATCACCTTCTGGATCGATTGCAGCCGGAGCAAATGAATATTGCGCACCTTCAGTCACTGCAGTTGCAGGTTCGCCAGAGATAACAGGGGGTTCATTCACTTCAAGCACCGTAATGGTAAATGTTGCGATAGCTGATTCACCTTCAGGATCTGATACGGTTACAGTGATCTCTTCCGAAGTGCCAATATCAGATGATGCAGGAGTACCACTAATTACACCGGTAGCTACATCAAGTGTTGCCCATACAGGTAAAGCCTCATTTGCAGCATAGGTCAACTTATCCTGATCGATAGCATTTGCATCAGATGCATATTCGCTAAGATCAAGAGTAAACTCGCTATTCTCTGCAACTTCATGCTGCTCTGGAACATCAGTAAATACCGGCGCTTTATTTGGCTCGGTTACAGTAATTGTAAACGTAAGTTCAGTGTATTCACCTTCGTGCTTATTATCAGTTAGTTTTACAGTTACTTCATAAATACCAGTTTGACCAACCTCTGGAGTCCCCTGAAGCGAATGCCTTCCCCAATAAGCATTATAATCGTGCCTTAACCAGGATACATCATCTGGAATTTCAACAGTAACAATTACTGCATCTCTATCAACATCGCTATATTCAATTTGCCAATAATAATTCTGCCCTTCTTTTACCTCTGCTGGTGGCAAAGATGTAAACTCAGGTAGTTGATTAACATCCACCACCTCAATATCAAATAGCGGCAAAGTTGCTCTCCCACCCTTTGAGCCTTCAGCGATGATATGAATATTTTGATATTTTCGTGCATCAGTAAATGCAGGGGTGCCTGAAATAGCACCTGTAGATGAATCAAGATTAGCCCAAACCGGAAGATTTATCGTTTTAAAAGTCAACTCTTCATCATTTGGGTTCGATATTGTAGGAACAAACTTATACTCCTCACCCTCATCAATCTGAGCATCAGATACACCAGATAGGGCTAACTTTGAGGTGCGCACCGCACGGGCATTATTTTTGCTAAAAAATTCAGCATAATAGCGAGCCATATTGATACTGCCAGACCAACCAAGACCTGAGTAACTTGAATAAAGGTTACTAGCACCTCTTGACCATTGAGTACTAACACCAACAAGATTCACAAAAGAGATCTTACCAGCCGTAGAAAGGGTCTCAACTGCCACATAGCTCTCGTTTTGTACTGAGCTACCATTAATAACTAAGCCTTTGGTACAAGAGAACCCAGTTCCATAACATAAGTCACGTGATAATCCCTCTACCCACTCAGACTCTGTATCAACTGTATCGCCAACAAGGGTTGCATATACCTGAGCCATATCTTTTGCATACCCTAGCTCAATACGAGAGTTTTTTGACCCATATGCAACTACAGCAACCTGGTTGGCAAAATTTTCAGCATTCTCGCCAGCCATTTCCTGACAAGCTAGAGCCTCTTCAGCCACCCCCCCTTCAAGATCACCAGCATCCTGACGGATATATTGCATACCGACACCAGCAAACACCTCTGGTGCCATACAACCAAGATTATAAGCCATGATTGCACCACTTAAATGCCCAGCAACATATACCTGATCCGCATCGATATTCATATCTTCATCAGCAAGCAATTCTTCAATCATTGAAAACATATGGGCGTAACTTTTAAACTCACGACCAAGAACCTCGTCTTCATTAGGATCATTATCCCAACAAACATCCAAACTAGTTCCGTGACAATCATTAACTGTATCCCCTTGATTTGGTTCAGGTACAGCTATAACCATCCCATTTTCTCGTGCAAGCTGGGGCAAGCCGTTTATCCCTAATACAGTTGCTCTATGAAGATAACTTGAATAGTTTTTTCTTGTGCTATTGCCTGGCAATAATACCATCAGGCTACGCTTTTCATTAAACGGCGAAACCTGCTTTGGATTAAACAGTTCAACCCGGTCAAAACCACCAATCGCCTTATCCTGATACTCATTTGCTTCTTCAATAGCTAACAGTAAATCATCACTGTAACTATACTCATCTGAGCCATCACCATCACCAAATTCATTCGGGTTTATAAACTCCCCTTCCAAATGACGCCAGCCATTAAGATAGCCAACTGGATAACTAGCTTGATTTTCCCACTTTATCAGCCCTACACCATCACAATAGGTGCGGATATAGTTCCCTTTATAGTCATTATCCCAGCTAAAATATTTTTCATTACTAATAGTGATACAATCATTATAGGTAGCAGCCGGAGTCGAAATACTGCCCTTATCAACCACTGTAAAATATAAATATATCACACCCTTAATAGTTGGATTGCTATCGCTATCATAGGTGGTATATTGTGATTCTGATACCCACTCATCTCCAACCTCTGTTTTACTACTATTGAAGTATTTTATTGCTGGGCTATAGCTAGAACCACCAGTGTAATCTCTATCTCTATTTTGATATCTTTCGTTACTCAAATACAACAAATCACCCGCATCGGTAATTTCATAGTTAGAAACTGATTCTGTATTTGTACCATATTCATAATTGGTGTAGCTATTATCACCTATCTCTTTATAGTAGCGATAACTAGCATTAGATGAAGAAAATCCACCCCTTTCAAAATGGTCTCTAATCTTACCAAAAACTAAGCGTTTTCCGATAAGATCATCACTTGGCCATGCATAATTTGCAGCCGCAGCATTGGCACTAACAAGAGCTGCTACGCCCAATGCACCAATGGTTAATAATTGTTTTTTCATGAATTACTCCCATATAATCCATAGAAAGATACCTACGCCTTTAAAAGCGTATATCTCTTTATGCAATTTGATTTAAAACTTATTAAATCCCATATTTAACAGTCAAAATCATTTAGCTCATGTAATTTTTGCTAAAATGATAGCGACCCCATAACTGTGAACTCTATCACACTTTTTTTCACGGTCAAGCAATAATTATTACTTGCCATAATAAAGTTATGTATAAAAAAATATGGGAAGCTTATAACTATGCATGGTATCAATACCCACCATTCAATTTGTTATATGCAATGATTTTTATATGGATAACATTACCGCAAAATCCAAGGACAATGATTACATCGTCAAACCTTTTGCACCTATCAGCATAAAGCAGAAGCTGGATCAAATTTTTTGGGAAGAGTAAGCGTTAATATCTGGGCTACATCTAAAAAGGTGCAGCCCAATGTTAATTACCGAGTAACCCTTGTTTCACCGCCACGTGAAAGAACCCTCACCCGATCTCCGCGTCTAAAGTCATCCCTCTCATCTTTACCCTGAACGACAGCGATAGTTTTACCATTATCAAGTTCGATTACTAGCTCTACCCCCTGCTCTTTCATCACTTCTCCCTCAACTTTATTACCGATGATTCCACCAGCTAAAGCTCCGATAATAGTAGTAATTGCCTTTCCACGACCACCGCCAGCTGAATTTCCAGCTATTCCACCAATTGCTGCGCCACTAATAGTACCAACTCCGCGCTCATCTCTTTCGATAGTTACATCTCTTACATCAACTAAAGTTCCCATTAGAACTTCATAGCTACGACGCGATTGACTATCGGAATAACTTCTACCAGATGTGCTTTGCGCGCAACCTGTGATTAATACTGAAAAAATCACGAAAAAGGTTATTATTAACTTATTCATTGTTTATCTCCCATAAATCCTATTTTTCATCCATGTATTACTTAACTGCTCTCATAGCAGCCCACTCCTGAAAACAAGAGTACCACTTAAAAGTTTAGTTCAAAAACAAGGTTGTTGCGGACATAATTTTTTTTATGGCAATTTTTTTGCCGTACCAAAGCATGTAACACTTATAGCAAATGCCCCCAAAGTTCTATTTATTCTTAGATTGCTGCTCTATCAGTTTGGCGTACTTTACCATGCTATTTATACAACCAATTAGAATATGGATAAGTCCCGGCACCCCATCCTGAAAGCCACGACGGATAAAATAGAATTTTACGAATCGAGTAATTGGGCTCACTAGCATTCTTGAAACACTTGCGCGTTTCCCTTTTGCAAACATCGCTTCTGCCTGGAGCGAAGTATACCGATTTTGTTTCTGCAGGTAGTCAGATATTCCATCCTCTGACTCATGCAAAATATCGCCTTTTAGTAGCCCTACCTTTTCATCAGTAACTACATGTTCATGCACACTGTGATCGCTCCAACGGGCATGCTTTTTATGGAATAATCGTAAATTGTGATCAGGGTAGCCTTCCCCATGTTTTAACCATCTACCAAGAAATCTATTACAGCGCGGCATATTAAATGCTTTTAGGTTTATCTGTTGCTGCTGTTTAAGTGATTCAATCTCTATATTTAGTTCAGAAGAAACTCTCTCATCAGCATCAATACAAAACACCCAGTTATTTTCTGCTTGCTCAACTGCTAATTGCTTTTGCGCCCCAAATCCAAGCCACTCCTGCTGAATTACCTTGGCACCAAGATCTAAACAGATCTGAATAGTTTTATCTTTACTTCCGGAATCAACAACTATGATCTCATCTGCAAACTTTAGGCTTTCAATACATTCACGAATACACCCCTCTTCATTGAGAGTGATGATGGTTGCAGAGATTTTGGTTTGTTCTTCCATTTAATTTCCAATTCAATTTGGATCATATTCAAACAAGATAGCTTCCTTGAGCATACTCGAAAGGCTCAGCAGACTTGCTTACCTAAGCGCCATGAACGCAGATTTTTCAAGGAGCACGTGCAGTAGCTTAAATAGCGATCTGTTTCAGCACCATCTCCGGAGTAATATCTGTTAAACATTTAAGATGTCCCTCCGGGCACTCTCGCTGCATACATGGGCGACAGACCATATCCAGCTCCATAATTTTGGCTTTTTTGGTCAGTGGTGGGGTAAACGATGGATTAGATGACCCATAGATAGCTATCAGTTTGCATCCAAGCGCTGCTGCCACATGCATTAACCCAGAGTCATTAGTTATAACTAAATCAGCTAGCGACATTATATCTATCGCCTGACCTAATTCGGTCTTGCCGGTCATATCTTGCGCCTTACCGTCGCAGATTTCATTTATGCCTTGAGCAAGCATACTCTCTTTATGCGAACCCATGATCCACACATCACAACCATCTTTTATCTTTTGCTTTGCTAAAGCTCCAAAATGCTCAACTGGCCAGCGTTTGGCATTGCCATACTCTGCACCTGGACACATTACTATTACAGGTTTTTTCGGCGCTAATATTCCTAGCATTGATAAAGCATTGATCCCATCATCACGCTCTACATCAATTGATGGAGCCATAACATCAGGAATCTCTTTAGTAGCTTCCTGACTAGATAGTGCCACAAAACGCTGCACCGTCATGGTTAGTAAATTTTTATCTAATTTACGCGCATCATTAAGGACGCCATAACGCAGCTCACCAACATAACCCGTTCTTTTGGGTATCTTTGCCCAAAAGGGGATAAGCGCTGATTTATATGAATTAGGGAGGACTATTGACCAATCATATCTTTTTTCTCGCATCGAATAACCGATACGATACCTAGCTTTCAGCTGTACCTGACCATGGCCAACAGGCATATGAATCGCCTCACGCACCTGCGACATTCTCTCCAACAAAGGACTAGTCCATCCTGGGGCCAAAACATCGATCTCTGCATGTGGATATTCAGATTTAAGTGCTTTGAACAGGCTTTGCGCCATGATCATGTCGCCAACCCAGGATGGGCCGACGACCAATATTGATTTTATATCTTTTCCCATAAAAGCTAGTTCTTACTCAACGTAAGTAAGCCACTCTGGATATTCTTCCCTTCTGCCATGAACCTGGTCGAAGTACATAGTTTGTAGCTTTTCAGTTATCGGTCCTCTTGACCCATTACCGATCTCACGATTATCCAACTCCCTGATTGGAGTTACTTCAGCAGCACTTCCGGTGAAGAACGCTTCATCTGCAACATAAACCTCATCACGAGTTATGCGCTTTTGCACAATCTCAAGCCCAAGATCACGTGCCATCTGCATTACAGTTGCACGAGTGATTCCATCAAGTGCTGATGTTAGCTCAGGGGTGTAGATAACTCCTTTCTTAATCATAAAGAAGTTCTCACCACTACCTTCAGCAACATAGCCTTCAGTATCAAGCAGTAATGCTTCATCATAACCATCTTCTAACGCTTCACGCAGCGCCAATACTGAATTGATGTAGTTTCCAGTCGCCTTGGCTTTACACATGGTTACATTTACATGGTGACGAGTGAATGAAGATGTCTTGATACGAATACCGCGTTCAAGATTCTCAGCGCCAAGGTATGCACCCCATTCCCACGCTGCAACTGCTGTATGGACCTTTAGACCATCAGCTCTAAGACCCATACCTTCACTTCCGTAAAAACAAAGCGGTCTAATATATGCGCTTTTTAGATTATTCTGTTTAACTGTATCGATGATAGCCTGATTAATCACATCTTCAGTTGTCTCGATCTTCATTCCAAGAATCTTAGCTGATGCGAATAACCTCTCGGTGTGCTCTTCAAGACGAAAGATCGCTGCACCTTTATCGGTTTCATAAGCACGAATACCCTCAAACACACCAACTCCATAGTGCAAACTATGAGTTAAAACGTGAATATTTGCTTCACGCCAAGGTACTAGCTCACCATCAAACCAAATTACTCCATCACGATCAGACATTGACATTTTTTCTTACCCTTTCTGTTCTTTTCTTTGTGGCTTATGCCACCATTGCCTTTTTTACCGCTAACCTCAAATGCCTATTGTTCGGTCCCAGATCTCTGAAACTGCAGCACGAAGTTGTGTAAACTCTGTTCCCTTTACCATTGCTTTTTTCTGCTTGATCGCCAACTTATGCCCTGCTGCTCTGTAGCATCTATATGCTTCGGTCAGAATTTCAGCATCACCTTGAGCGATAAAACCGGAGTTGGAAAGTTGCTCCAACATGCGAATATTATCAGAAAATTCAATCAGCCCTTCATTTTTTGCGGCAAAGAGCAGAACATTATACTGCACCAAGAATTCAATGTCAGCGATTCCTCCCTTTCCCTGCTTTAAATCAAAGATTTCCGCATCTTTATTCTCGAGCTCTGCACGCATACGCTGACGCATTTCGCCAATCTCTTTTTGCAAAAACTCCTGCCCACGATCACGCGTAAGAACATCTTTGCGCACACGTTCAAATTCACTCTTAATAGCCGCACTACCAGCAACGTAGCGCGCACGTGCCAAAGCTTGGTGTTCCCATGTCCAAGCACTCTCTTTCTGGTATTTTTCAAAGGCATCAATACTTGTAACCAACAAGCCTGAATTACCATTTGGTCGCAAACGCATATCAGCTTCATAAAGAACACCTGCTGGCATTCTAGTTGTCAGCAAATGGATAATCTTTTGCCCTAAACGGGCAAAAAACACTGTGTTATCGACGGGACGTTTTCCATCTGTGGTCTGCTTTTTACCATGACTATCGTGCAAAAACACCATATCCAGATCGCTGCTATAACCCAGTTCTATCCCGCCAAGTTTGCCATACGCTACTATTATAAAACCTGGTTTATATTGATCCCCACCATCTAAAACCGCTGTAGGCTCTCCATGCTTTTCAGTAACCTGCTGCCAAGCTATTTGCAACACCTCTTCCAATACCACTTCGGCAATTTCGGTCAGGCGATCACTAACATGCATAATATCAATTGCATTATTTACATCAGCTGCAGCTACTCTTAACACATGAGTATGTTTAAAATGGCGCAGGTGTTCCATGACCTGCTCCAGGTCGTCCATATCTACTTGCGCAAGTCGACTTTGCAAATCTTGCTTTAGCGCTTCTTTTTGTAATGGACTGTATAGAGTTTCTGGATGCAGCAAGTCATCAAATAGCACCGGGAACTGCGCTAAATACTCTGCTATCCAGGAGCTTGATGCACATAGTTTTACCAGCTGTTTTTGTGCCTGCTCACTCTCAAGCAAAAGAGACACGTAACACGAGCGATTAATTATTTTTAATAACAGATTAACAATCCGTTTTAGCGCAAGCTCTGGGTCTTCCTCAACACCTATCTCTTCAATTAACCTAGGAACTAAGCGATCAAGACGGGAACGACCATCCTCTGAAAGAATTCGGCAAGCAGAGCTTTCACGTAATATTTCTAACTGTTTTAGTGTTTCACTAATATCGCTAAATCCAGCTACTTTTAAAATTTCAGTGCAATTTGCACAATCCTCACCCAAGCGCCACACCTGGTCGATATCATTCTCTTCCTTCTCTTCAGGACCAGATATAAGCGAATCAAAATATGTTTGCACCGTATCCCTTACTTGAGTCAACTCAGCAGTAAAACTCTCCCAGCTTTCATAACCCATACCAAAAACTATACGCTGGCGATCAATGTCATTATCAGGCAAATTATGCGTTTGTTCATCGCGTATCGCTTGGATCAGATTTTCTACACGGCGCAAATATCGGTATGAAGAGGTTAATTCATTTGCAACTTGCTCCTCAACAACACCCAACTGCTGTAGATTTTTTAATACCTCTTGAATCGGCCGCACCTGTAAGGACTTATCCTTACCCCCACGAATTAACTGAAACATCTGCCCAATAAATTCAATCTCGCGAATACCACCCCAGGCAAGTTTAATATTGTTCTCTATCCCCTTACGCTTAACTTCGGCATCAACCATCCCTTTCATCTCTCGCAGAGATTCAATTGCACCAAAATCTATATAACGGCGATAAACAAATGGGCGCAGGATCTCTAGCATCTCTTCTCCAGCGCCCTTATCACCGGCTATCACCCGCGCCTTAATCATTGCATAGCGTTCCCAAGAGCGCCCCTGCACCTGATAATAGTTCTCAAAGGAGTTAAAATTCATTGCCAATGGACCACTCTTGCCAAATGGGCGCAAACGCATATCTACTCGAAATACAAAGCCATCAGCAGTCTTTTCATCAATTGCGCTTATTAACTGCCTACCTAACCGAGTAAAAAACTCCTCATTCTCTTTTGGCCTAACCCCATCGGTTTGACCACGCTGTGGATAGCAAAAGATAAGATCGATATCAGAAGAGAAGTTCAGCTCATAAGCGCCAAGTTTTCCCATCCCAAGCACTATCATATGCTGCTGGTTACCATCGGCATCGCGCGGAACACCTAGCTTTTCACATAACCACTGATATAGTTTACTAAGGGCTGTATCGACACAGGCATCTGCCAACTCTGACAATGCCAATAATGTTTCATTCAGCGTAGCTAATGAGGTGATTTCGCGCCATGCTATACGACAGATCTGCCGATTACGGAAACGACGTAAAACTGCTTTAAGCTGAATCTCATCCGCAACCGCTTCTACTTGTTCAGAAAGTTGTTGCTGATAATCACCCTGCAGGTACTCTCTCTGCAAATCACCACTTAATAGCAATTCTTGAAATAACTGAGGGCGCTGTTGCGCATAACGACTAACGTATTCACTACAAGCAAATACTTTAGCTGCGGATTCAAGCAGTTCTTGATTTAGTTCAATACCATCAAGTGCTTCTTGCATACTATTTAAAGTAAAAGCCGCTTCTGATTGAAGTAGTTCTGGGAGTTTTTTTACTAATTCTTCCATGGTGATTCCAAATTTTCTCTTAGCAATTTGCTTAGATATTTTGAAAACCGTCTACAGCAGAGGAGCCAAACATAATAGTTTTGTCATTCCCGATATATACATACAGGGATAAAGCTGTCTAGGTTTTCGCATCCGCGAAAATGACGGCATCTTTTGCTTTATTGGGCTTCGCAAGCTAAGCACCAATCCACATTTTAACCTTAAATCTCTTTTAAAAATGCCTTGGAGTTGCGTTTAAAGTTATACAGCTTTTGCTTTTCCAACGGCAACTCTTCAATATCAATGGTCTCAAAGCCACGCTCTTGAAACCAATGGGCAGTATGGGTGGTCAATACAAACAGTTTCTTAATATTTTTTTGCTGCGCGAACTTTTCTATCCACGCCAATAGCTTTGATGCTTTACCTTGGTCACTATAGTCATTCGCTATTGCCAGACATGCAACTTCAGCATAGTCGGCATATGGATACAATCCTCCGCAACCAATGGTTACACCATCTCTCTCAATTAAAAAGAAGTGCTCTATCTCCAGTTCCAGATGTTCGCGTGAACGTTTCACCAAAACATCTTGCTCTTCCAGAGGTTGAATCAACTCTAACATCCCTGGAATATCATCAATCTTGGCCTGGCGGATATTTTCATACCCCTCTTCGGTTATTAACGTTCCAACTCCGTCAATACTAAATAGCTCTTGTAGCAATGCTCCATCAATACGCAAATCAAGAAGGTGGGAACGTTTTACCCCCTGCTTGCACGCGGAAGTAGCCTTTTGTAGACACTCTTTGATCTCCGCAGGTAGCGATGTCATCTTTTCACAATAGTTTTCTGCTTCTGTTGCTGTCAGCTCACGAATTTTTTCTGCTCCATCGCCATAAAGCTGCAAATCATCATGCAAGAAAAGAAGTTTATCAGCACCAATATCTACTGCCACCCGAGCTGCTATCTCACTGTATGACATATTAAATATCTCACCCGTGGGTGAATACCCAAGCGGCGAAAGCAAAACTACATCATTGTTCTGCAGATGCGACTCTATAGCCTCAGAATCAACCCGACGCACAACCCCAGTATTGAGAAAATCTATCCCGTCATGAATTCCATATGGGCGCGCAGTGATAAAATTACCACCAACTACTCTAATGCGTAGACCTTCCATTGGGGAGTTAGACACCCCCATAGACAGTAGCGCCTCAATCTCAACCCTTGCATAACTCGCCACATCTTTTACATGCTGCAGTGCCTGTTCATCGGTTATACGTAAACCATCTTTATAGCGTGGCTTAATTTCAAATTTATGCAAACGCTGGTCGATCTGCTGCCTTATTCCATAAACTAAAACTATCCTGATCCCAATACTGGTCAGAAGAGCAATATCATGGACAAAACTGGTAAACTCCTTAGATCCAATTGCACTACCAGCAACGCCCATAACAAAGGTCTTTCCTCTGTGAGCAT
Source organism: Gammaproteobacteria bacterium (assembly GCA_033852135.1). Lineage (GTDB taxonomy): Bacteria > Pseudomonadota > Gammaproteobacteria > QZLD01 > QZLD01 > QZLE01. Next base: position 187,375 of record JAWSVB010000004.1, read on the forward strand.
TGATATATGGAGATGAATCTCTAAACCACTTTACAAATTGATGCGTATTATTTGTATTCATAATCATATTGTAGATTAATTTACTAGTTTCTGAATACAAAGCAGGCAGGACTATTGCCCTGCCTGCTTTGTATACCAATACTTTTATTCAAACTTAGAGCGAACTCCAGCTAGATTTTTTTTGCCATTTAACCTTTGGAATAATCAACCCTAAGATCAACCCCAAAAGCAAAATACCGCCTCCAATCATCACCCAAAGCTGGTCATCTTTAGCTTCTAAATCTGAATTAGCTTGTTCAAGAGCTTCAATTTGACGATTGTAATCTGCTAACTCTTTTTGCAATCCAATATATTTATCTTGAAAAGATATTTCACTACCAAACTCACGTTTTAACTCTTTTAATTCCGCAGATAGAAGCTTATTACTACGGGTAAGCTTCTTCTTTTCACTAGATAGCTCTTTTATCTCACTTGATAGTTCTTTATTTGTTTCACGTAACTTATTTGTACGATCCACTAGATCAAGATTCTTTTTAGTCAGACCTGCAAGCTGAGTGCGCGCACTCGGTTGCCCCATTAACTGTCTGGTCAATGCCCAGCCAACTGTTCCAGACGGAAGTTGAACCTTGGAATACCCGGATGCTCTATCATTCTCCAACACCTTTAATTCTGTTCCACTACGTGGCGATGAGATAATTCGATGGGTATTAGATTTACCAGAGCGCAGATTAACTCTGAGCTGATCACTCACATATTTAGTTTCCGCAATAACCGCGTTTGAAATAAACAGAGTGGAAAAAACAACTGTTAAGATGAATACCAATTTTCTCACTGGAGCACCTATCCTTAGCTAAATTTACTATTGGGAAGTAATTGTATAAGAACCTCTCTTTAAAAAGAAATTTTTTATTCCAAATTCCGTTATTGTTTACTCATCACTTTTGCTTCTCTTTATGATAAAGTCTCTCTTCAATCATGGAACTGAACTATTACGATGCTACAACACCCCAAATTTGATCCTGTTGCTTTCTCTCTTGGCCAATATGACCTGCCAATTCTTGGCGATATCTCCCTTGATATTCGTTGGTATGGACTAATGTATCTTGTTGGCTTTGCCAGCGCATGGCTTCTGGGAAGATATCGTGCAAGCAAGCCAAACTCTGGCTGGAGCAAAGAACAAGTTGGCGACATTATTTTCTATGGCGCAATGGGAATTATCATCGGTGGACGCCTTGGATATACTTTTTTCTATGGCATGGATCAGTTTCTGAGCAACCCTGGTTCAATAATTAATGTTTGGGAAGGCGGGATGTCATTCCATGGCGGATTTATTGGCGTGATGGTAGCAATGATATTTTTTGCCCGCAAATACAATAAGACCTTTGCAGAAGTTGTTGATTTTATGGTCCCGCTAGCGCCAACTGGGCTTGCTGCAGGACGCATGGGAAACTTTATCAATGGTGAACTATGGGGGCGAGTCTCCGACGTCCCTTGGGCAATGAGCTTTGAGCAAGCCAATATCTATCGTCACCCTTCACAACTTTATGAGTTTGCCCTAGAGGGGGTTTTATTATTTATAATAATCTGGTGGTTCTCATCCAAACCACGCCCAAAACTAGCTGTAGCTGGATTATTCACCATGTTATATGGCGCATTCAGATTCTTTGTTGAATTCTTCCGTGAACCAGATGCACACATCGGCTTTGATGCAGGCTGGCTTACTCGCGGCCAAATGCTTAGTTCCATCATGATTCTAGCAGGCCTGACCATAATCATTATTACTTACCAAAAGTACCTGGCAAAAAACAGCCAAATACAAGAAAAGTAGAAACATTAGTAAAAGGAAAGATTAATGCAGCAGTACCTAGACCTATTACGCCACGTTCGTGAGAATGGAACTATAAAACAGGACAGAACTGGAACTGGAACCATCTCTGTTTTCGGCTACCAAATGCGTTTTGACCTAGCAAAAGGGTTTCCCCTAGTAACCACCAAAAAATTACATCTGCGCTCCATCATCCATGAACTGCTTTGGTTTCTAAAAGGTGAAACCAACATCAGCTACCTGAAAGAGAACGGAGTTAGCATCTGGGATGAATGGGCTGATGAGAACGGCGATCTTGGACCTGTTTACGGTTCTCAATGGCGCTGTTGGCCAAGTACTGACGGTGGCCATATCGACCAAATAACCAATGCCATCGAACAGATTAAAAATGACCCTGACTCACGTCGTATCATAGTCAGCGCCTGGAATGTAGGTGAACTAGATCAAATGGCCCTTGCACCTTGCCATGCGTTCTTCCAATTTTATGTTGCTGATGGCAAATTATCCTGTCAGTTATATCAGCGTAGTGCCGATATCTTCCTAGGAGTGCCATTTAATATTGCATCTTATGCGCTATTAGTAATGATGATTGCTCAAGTAACTGGGCTTGAGGTTGGCGATTTTGTTCACACTTTAGGTGATGCACACCTCTACTCTAATCACTTGGAACAGACAGACCTACAATTAACGCGTGAACCATTTCCACTGCCTACTATGAAACTTAATCCAGATGTAAAATCTGTTTTTGACTTTAAGTTCGAAGATTTTGAATTAAGCGATTATGAGTGCCACCCCCACATTAAGGCGCCAGTAGCGATATAAACTCGCGGGAAAAACACAGAGAACAGCAAAATGACACAAAAAGTATCTATCATAGTAGCCTTGGCAAAAAATCACGTTATTGGCAAAGATAACCAGATTCCATGGCACATCCCAGCAGATCTACAATATTTCAAAAAGATCACCTTGGGAAAACCGATGATAATGGGGCGGAAAAACTACGAATCTATCGGCCGACCACTCCCGGGGCGTAAAAACATTATCCTAACTCGCGATAAAAACTTCAGTGCCGAAGGGTGTACCATCGTCCACAGCAAAGAGGAAGCTGTAGCTGCTACTGATGGTGCTGCAGAGATTATGATAATCGGTGGTGGCGCTATCTATGAGATGTTTATGGATGATGCCGACATGCTTTATCTAACCGAGATTGATTCTGAAGTTGATGGTGATGTGTTCTTTCCTGAATATGATAAATCACAGTGGAAAGAGGTCTCTCGTGAAGCAGGTGAAAACAATATGGGTTGGAGCTACGATTATGTAGTTTATAGCAGGGCTAAATTATAAACCTAAGTCTTTCCAAGTTCCCAAGCAAAATGGGAACTTGAAAATCGATATAAATCACATAGATTTTAAGTAGGTCATACATTCCTTCTCAGAACTTGTAGTCCACCCATCATCCAGAGAGCTTATTAAAATATTTCTCAATCCTATATGCATCTTAAGAGCTTCTTTAATAGCTCCACCTTTTTGCTTTACCTTTTTCACATACAGATAAGCCACGTCATCAGCATCAGTTGAATATTTGGTAACCAGCTCTTTCATTATTATAAAAACCCTATCCATATTTATAGAGCACTCTTTTATAAGGGCATTAGCTATCCCCTCTTCATCAACGGAAACTACTGTTGTGAAGCGTGGAAGAAACTTTTTTGCAAATTGATGATCTGGCCCAGAAACTTCAACATATACTTGGTCAGCAGCAATAGACCCGAGAACACCACCAATTATAGTGCCAATAATAATGCCCACTGGGCCAAACCATATACCGGCAATAGCACCACCAGCTGCGCCACCACCAACTCCACCACCAACTCCAGCGGTTTCTCTACCTGCTGCATCAAGCTTATTCTCAGCCGTTGATATATTATAAAGCGCAATACAAGCCGTAATAACCCATAAAGCTCGACCAACAGCACCAAGCCTTCTGGCTTTTAAATTTACTTTTGGGTTCGCTCTTCCTGCACTATCAACAATCTCAAGATAAATCTTACTCTGCTGTGTTTTAGTCAACTTTGAAAATGGCTTTTTATAGAATCTATTGGCATATTTATCCGTTAACTTCGCAATATTTAAACCTTTGGCTTTTAACACTTTAGCTTTTGCCCTGCCAAGATCACTTGTCCTTGAGCGAGCAAACTCCATTATCTCATTGCGCATCTTGTTAGCCATCTCAGCAGCTTGACTAGCATTAACCTTACCAGCTTTATACGCAAGCCTAATCTCTTTTGACATAGCTTTTGTCTGCTCCATATACTTCATTCTTACCCTGGAGTCATTTACAAATCGATATGCAAAGTTGATCGCCTGAATTTCCATTTGCTGCACAGCTTTTTCTGCCGATGGTGATAAAATTTCATTACTCACTACGCTCTCCCATTATTATTTATATAACTTCCATATATTGCTTTTTAAAAGGGTTAAAATCTCTTTGGGCATTGCCCTTCAAAGATGGAAAAAATACCCTTTTACCTTCAGATAGAATAACTACCTTTGTTTTAGCTTGGCCCTGGAATGAAAACTCCAAAACACTATTTGACACTATTTGAACATCATCTAGCTGCCCTGAAGTATAATCTTGCGAAAGGTTTACCTGATCGAGGATTCTATATGTCTGATCTAATAAAATCAGATGTAACCCCTCTTCAAAGGGACATCCATCAGTTGTTAAAATAAGGTATTGGCCACTATCCAGGCTAAATTGAGTTTCTAAAACTACACCGTCGATAGCAGCTAATTCACGGCCATTCAAAATTAATTTTGACTTATTCTCTCTACTTTTTTTTATTGAGAATATTGATACTTGTTCCATGTTAAAATTATCCAACCAGTTTAAGTAAGACTTAGTTACTTCAGTTCAATGATGGCTTAATGATATTTAATAACCAAACAAGCCAACAACTTTTTACCATTATTATTAAGCAATTAAACTTTAGCAAGTTAATAATTTATTCCCAGCAAAAGTCATCAAATTTTCTTTTACCTATTCAAGGAGGGGAATGGGAATATTTACCCTTATCAACAGTTATTCAACCCAACAAAAAAGGGCCTTGCGGCCCTTTCTTATTCTAAATCCTAAAAGCTAATTACTTACGCTTCTTGAATTTTGCGTTACTTTCTGGAAGTTCAGGAGCAACACAAGCTTCTACAGACTCGCCTGGCTCACCGAATCTGAACTGCATAACTTTACCTTTTCTTGACATCTTAACAGCTACTTTAGCGAAAGGAACTGCAGACCAGAAGCTGTTTAATACACCTTCACCAAAACTGTCTGTAGAATCAACTTTAGTATCAATTATGCCTGTATCAGGACCAGTAGCTGTGTAACCAACAACTTTGAAAGTTAAAGTTCTTAGAGAGTCACCAAAGCTATTTGGAGATTCGATAGCCATGTCACTACCTTTGAATAGTAGTGCAGAACCTTTTGATGAACCTTCGTCCCAACCAATACCGTTAAATACACCTTCGCCAACTGATGGGATAGTTTTGTATGTAGTTTCTACAGTAGCAGGGAAAGGACCGCCTTCTAACTTAGCTGAAGCAGCTGGCTTTGCAGCCATCTCTTTCTTTTCCATTTTTGCTTCGGCAGCTGCAGGTTTCTTTTCAGCCATTGTTTCTGTTTTAGTAGCTGTGCTTCCGCCGCAACCGATTAGGAATAAAGGTACTAGAAAGATTGACAACCATTTCATGATGTATTTCTCCATTATAATAGTGAGTTAAGTATTTTCCCGATTTCCAGGATTTTAATAATTTCCATAAGACCATTAAGTGGTCTAAAGCAATGCCAGTTATACCAATAATTGAACAGATATGAAACCCCTGCATTTATCTATACCCCAATTTATTTCTATTTATTCTAATAGTCTTATTTTGCCTATTTTGTTAATTTCAGTGTGCAGCAGTGATTAAGGGATAGAATTCAAGGTTAAACCCTTGAACCACACACACTTACCGCAAGAAAAACTTCGCTAAAACCTAAATGCAACTGTACTATTTTTGTCGAGCTGGTCACAAAAACACACACCATCTATTTCAGATTCTAGGAAAAGTATGTAATTATCTATAAAAGCTAGATTTTTTCTTAGCCATAAATGTGAACTAGACAACACAAAACAATAAAAGGACGGAATCATGATAAATAGGAAAAAGGACTTTCTTATAAGCGACAATAAAATAATTGCTAACTGGTTAAAAGAGAGAAAAGAACTACTTGTTATTTACTCTCAACTTGTAGCTGTTGATGACAACACCCCTGAAGATGAAGAGATATCTTTAATCAATAACTTCAGCACAGTTCTCATTGACTACGTATCGACTGGCCATTTTGGCGTCTACGAGCAGATGATTCCAAATCTATCTCTTTCACCAGAGCAACAGGCACATATTTTTGCTCAAATTTATCAAACTACTGAGATTGCTCTGGCATTTAATGATAATTACGAAAACATCACCAGCAAACCTAACCTGGAAAAATTCACTACTGACTTTTCTATCATCGGCGAAGCAATCTCAATAAGAATTGACTTAGAAGACAAGTTATTAGCTAGCAGATAATCTTCAGCTTTTAACGACTTAATCACAAATCCACCAGTCTTTTATTAGCTGGTGGATTTTTTTTATCTTTTCCCTAAAGTTTATACTAAACCTGCCGATAACTTTACTGACACGGGGTAAAAGGTTTGCGCTAAAGGTTAGAGGAGATACATCATGTTACCCACAATTAATTTCGACAATCCAGTTTCGACAGCGGGTGGTGACCAAAAGTCCCGCGTCAGCAATGACCCCAAGATCACTTCCGATATCGGTCATGAGCAGGTTAAGCATGCAGAGCAAGATGACGTCAAGTTGAGCCATTTTCATCCAGCGCGAGCGCGCAAGCTCCTAAACGATCAGATAATTGCCAGTCTCAACTCAGTTCTCGAAACTGAAGGTATTCAACCACTTGATTCATCAAGAGCTGACGATTTCACTCCGGACAAAGTTGCTAACCGCATTCTCGACTTTGTAGATTCAGCAATGAGCCTAGCAAAGCTTAATGGCGCAAGCGATAAAGAGCTAGACAAGATGCTTAGCGAAGCGAAGCGCGGTGTAGACATGGGATTCGATCAAGCCAAAGATATTCTCGACGGTTTTGGTGTATTAGAGGGCAAAATTGCCGAAGATATTGATACCACCTATAACCTCATTCAAGATGGTTTTGCAGAAAGAGAGTTTGGCAATGTCGAAAAAGTAACTCAAGTTGAACGTGGCGCATCAGCAGCTCGAGAAGAGAGTTTTGAGCTTGAGATAAAAACCAACGATGGCGACATTGTAAAACTGATGATAAATAACAGCAATAGCATCAGTACATCACAACAACTAAGCACATCCGACGACCAACAAACATTAACTATCAATACGGAAAAATATTCCAGCTCTGACCTTACGTTCTCTGTACAGGGAGACCTGGATGAAGATGAACTTGCAGCCATTAACGATCTAGTTGGTCAAATCGGTGATGTAGCTGAAGATTTCTATAGCGGTAATATGCAGCAAGCACTGCAGCATGCTGTTGAAATTGGTTATGATACTGGCGAGATAGCTGGCTTTGCCGCTAACATGAAATACTCATCTGCAGTAAGTACCTACCAAAAAGTTGATTCATTTGTTGAGCAGACAGAAGCAACACCTGCTCTATCCCAGCGTGACGCATCTACACTAGGTGACTTTAATGAGAAAATGAATAATGCAATCTCTGCCACATCATTAATGTTCCCAGAACCAAATGCAACTGTGAAACAACTATTTGAGGGTATCGAGAGAATGAGCGAGCGTTTCCGTTCATTTAGGGAGGCTGCCCATGTTGAACAGCCTCAACTACCTACTTTAGCTGAAATGGTAGATAGCGTATCAGCTGCGCAAATACCTGCAACGGCAAAGGTAGATGAGTAGAAAAACACTTAACTGTTAAAACTAAGGCAGCTTTCAAGCTGCCTTTTTTATACCCCAATCTTTTCCTGGTTAAAGTTTTCCTAAATCAAGCTTTGCTGTATCAAGCAGCCTGTCTTACTGAAAACTGCTCAAACATTGAGCTTATTTTCCTCAGCGGCCCAGAATCAAAATCTGATATCGAACCATTATGCGCTAATAGCTCTTTTGATAAATTTCCACCATCACGAGCGATTTGTACCACATAATTCTTCACCCCAAGATCTGCCAGCGTCTCAGAAAGCGACATAAGATCCTCTCTAGACATCAAGCTCCAGTGCACTGTGGTCCTAACCTCATACTCAACACCGGAAGCGAGCAGCTTTTCTAAACCTGCAAAGGCCGATTCACCAGACCCTTCCACCTGAGTTATAGATGCATAAGCTAACTGTTCAGCCTTAATATCATAACCAACCCAATCAAGATGGGGTAACGCCTCAGAAAAGCGATGCACCATAGCTCCACCAGTATGCAGAGCAGACTCAAACCCCATCTCTTTTATCTCTTGTAATACATCAACCAACCCTTTTTGAATTAACGGCTCACCACCACTAATCACAACTCCATCAAGAAGCGACTTACGCTGCTCCAGCATCTTCTTTATACCATCCCAGTCATGCGGAGATTCTGCCTGCCCTAATGCCAAATCAGGATTGTGGCAATAATGGCAGCGCCATGGGCACCCTTGCGTAAAGATCACTGCAGCTAACCTACCGGGAAAATCTATAGTTGATGTTGGGATAAAGCCGCCGATATTCAAAATTATCTCCTAGAAAATACCAATACAAAAATGGGGCTCCAGCCTAGCAAGAACCCCATATTTAACTCAAGTAAAAAATACTAAACTGCTATCGCCCTCTCTGCAGACATAATGTCATCCAACGTAACCCCCATCTCTTCCATATCCTGAGCAACCACCACTCGCTCCTCTTCAAAAGGAGTTCTATCTGCATATTCTGATTTCTTCCCATCATTAAACTCTGATACTGGGCGGTGATAACCCATAACTCTGGTCCAAACTTCAGTTTTTTCACCACAATTTGGACACTCGCTCTGCTCTCCATTAATGTATCCATGGGATGGGCAAATAGAGAATGTTGGGGAGATGGTAATATACGGAAGAGCAAAATTCTCCATAGATCTTTTTACCAATTTCTTACACACCTCTGAATCGGTAATTCGCTCTGACATATACAGATGAAGAACTGTCCCACCAGTATATTTTCGCTGCAATTCCTCTTGCATTTCAAGCGCTTCAAACGGGTCATCAGTGTAACCAGCAGGTAGTTGGGATGAATTTGTATAATACGGATGCTCGAAAGTACCTGACTGAATAATATCCTTATAACGACTCTGATCTTCACGCGCAAATCGATAAGTTGTACCTTCAGCTGGAGTTGCCTCAAGATTATAAAGATTACCAGACTCCTCTTGATACTCCTGCATCTTGCTACGGATATGATCCAACAACCTTGCCGCAAAACGATGCCCAAACTCACTAGTTATATCATCTCGATCACCAGTAAAATTACGCACCATTTCGTTAATTCCATTTACACCGATTGTAGAAAAATGGTTACGTAGAGTCCCAAGATAACGTTTTGTATATGGAAATAAACCCTGATCCATAAATCCTTGAATCATCTTACGCTTAACATCTAAGCTGCGGCGCGCCATATCAAGCAACTGATCTAAACGCTCAAATAATCCTTTCTCATTAGCTCGATACTCATAGCCAAGGCGCGCACAGTTGACCGTAACGACACCTATAGAACCTGTTTGCTCAGCAGAACCGAACAACCCATTGCCACGCTTTAACAGCTCGCGCAGATCCAGCTGTAAACGACAACACATCGAGCGCACCATGCTTGGGTTAAGCTCAGAGTTTACAAAATTCTGGAAGTAAGGAAGACCGTATTTAGCTGTCATCTCAAACAACCTGTCACTATTTTCCGACTCCCAGTCAAAATCATCAGTTATGTTGTAAGTTGGAATTGGAAAGGTAAACACACGACCAGATGCGTCACCCTCTTGCATCACCTCAATATAGGCGCGGTTAATCATCTCCATCTCTTTTTGCAGATCACCATAAAAGAAATCCTGCTCTTCACCACCAATCACCGGAACCTGCTCTTTAAGGTCATCCGGGCACACCCAATCAAGGGTAATATTGGTAAATGGAGTTTGACTTCCCCAACGGGAAGGGACATTTAAGTTATAAACAAACTCCTGAATAGACTGTTTAACGCGCTCATAAGAAAGATTATCAATACGTATAAATGGTGCTAAATAAGTATCAAAAGAACTAAACGCCTGCGCCCCAGCCCACTCATTTTGCAAGGTACCAAGAAAATTAACCATCTGCCCAATAGCACTGGAAAGATGCTTTGGTGGATTAGAAGCTACGCGCCCTGGAACACCATTAAACCCCTCATGCAACAAAGTACGCAGTGACCAACCAGCACAATAGCCAGACAACATATCCAAATCATGAATATGGAAATCACCATTTCTATGCGCCTCACCAATATCCGGAGCATATACATGACTTAGCCAATAATTTGCGGTGATCTTGCCAGACATATTCAGAATTAAACCACCAAGAGAGTACCCTTGATTTGCATTGGCATTAACACGCCAGTCAGTCTTTTTCAGATACTCATTAACCGACGCCTCAACATCAACTACAGTCTTATCAGCACGCAGCCTCTTATGCTGGTCACGATAAACGATGTAGGCACGAGCAGTCATGAAGAAATCCTCCTCAATCAAAACCTGCTCTACAACATCCTGAATCTCTTCAATCGCGGGAAAATCGTCGTGATGGCGATACATCAAAACTTTTAAAACACTAGCAGTTAACTTCCTTGCTGTCTCAAGCCCAAACTCACCTGTCTCATCCCCAGCCTTTTTAATCGCGCTCTGAATCTTATCTCGCTTAAACGGGGTTTTCTCGCCAGCTCTGTTAACAACAAATTGCGGCAAAATGGCAATAGCTTCCTTATGCATAACCACACTCCTTTTTGAAATTTTTACTACTTACCAGCTTGCAAAAAACAATGGAAAAACACCCACAATCTATCCAAAGCCTGCAACCAGTTAATAAAAGCTTAAAACACAACATATAGTGTTTTGACATGATGTAATTATGGTAAAAAACCTAGATATGTCAAACTGGATAAATTTTAAACAACCAAATTAACACATTGTTTTTATTTAAAATTTTCCTCATACCAAACTTTGAATACGATCAATTTCTCCCCTTAATTCAACAGCTTAGAAAATAACTCAGCAAACACAAGATATAGTGGTGCAATTTTGCATCTCTTGCACTAAATTATGGTAGATATCCTTTATAAATCAGATAGCAGGAAAGCTCTTTTAAGGGAGAAAATTAAATGCAGATGAAGTGGTGCAGATGACTAACCAAAGTTCTTAAAAAAACAAATTAAACAAACTGCCCAGCACACCAACCTGATGACCACGCCCATTGCAGGTTATAGCCGCCCAGCCATCCAGTGATGTCCAGCACCTCACCGGTAAAATACAACCCTTTTACCTGCTTGGACTCCATCGTTTTTGAGGAGATATAGTCACAATCAACGCCACCAACGGTAACCTCAGCGGTACGATAACCCTCAGTACCATTAGGCTTAATCCGCCAATGGTTAAATTGACTGGCTACATGCTTAATCAGCTCACTCGACAGGTCTTGTAATTTAGATTCTGCTAAGCCATTGTCCAGTAGCTGCTCAATCACTCTTTTAGGGAGCAGATCGGCAAGCAGATTGCGTACAATTTTCTTATTATTTTGCTGCTTAGCAGCTTGTAGCATCTCTTCTAAGTCCAGGTCTGGCAGCAGGTTTATCTCAACCGATTCACCTGAATTCCAATAAGATGAAATCTGTAAAATCGCAGGACCACTCAACCCTCTATGGGTAAAAAGAATATTCTCACGAAAGCTTTGCTGCTTATTGCTAACAACCGCTTCAACCGCAATGCCAGATAGCTCAGCAAAACGCTCCTTATCCTCTGGCTGCAATGTAAACGGAACCAAACCCGCTTTAGGAGAAATCATTGGAATATCGAACTGCTCTGCCACCTTGTAACCAAACGAGCTAGCTCCTATAGTCGGAATCGACAACCCGCCAGTAGCGATAACAAGCGACTCACAACTATATTGCCCATCACTGGTATTAACCTGAAAGCCTAGATCATTCTGTTGGATACCTTCAACTTCACAGCCAAATCTAAAGCCAACCCCCGTATCTTTACATTCCTGCATAAAGCCATCAACAATCTGAAAAGCCTTGCCATCACAAAATAGCTGCCCATGCTCACGTTCGTGAAAAGCAATATCGTGTTTATGGATAAACTCCAGAAAATCCCACTGGGTATAACGACTCAATGCTGACTTACAAAAATGGGGGTTTTGCGAAAAAAAGTTTTCCGATTCAACATAGTAGTTAGTGAAGTTACAGCTGCCACCACCAGAGATTAGAATCTTATTTCCTGGTTTTTTAGCGTGATCTAACACCAAAACCTTGCGCCCGCGCTTGCCAGCCTCAAGGGCACACATTAGCCCTGAAGCCCCTGCGCCAATTATTATTACATCTACTTCACTGTTCATTTATCGAAAAACCCTTTGGTAAACGAGCATTATACTTATTATCGATATCAGGGTTATTTTTTTATGGTTATCTTCTCGCCAATAGTTCCGGCATAAAAAACTATTATCTCAGCAGGTTGTTTACCTTCGTTTATTCCATAGTGCCAGGTATCCACCACCTCAACTATTGGATCTCCTGCCTTTAAATAAAGAATCTTACCATTCACCGTTTTCACGGTTAGCTCACCACTAAGCAAAACCCCAGCATTTATCACCGGATGCTCATGCATAGGAAGTTTTGCTCCAACTGGAATTTTGATTCTTAATATTGTGATTTCTGGCTGACCTTGAGGGTAATTAGGCAAGCCTGCCCCATTCCAGCTTTTGGTGGTTTTTACTAATTGAGCAACCTCAATTTTAGCTTTAGAATTTTTAGCAGCCGACTTAGCACCAACATTCACGGATAACAACAGTATTGTTGCTAGTAAAAAGATTCTCTTCATTAATAGATCCCTATCTAAAAAGTAATTCTATTGATGGCAATAATTATTGCCCACTATGCATCTGAATATAGCACTTAAAAAACATAATAATTTGTTCTGCAAACTTGTAGATTGTTTTTTCAAGACCCAGGCGCGGTTTGCAAAAAAGATATAGAAAAAATAGACTCTAATTATTAATCTGAAAAATATTTGTTTGAAGGCAAGGCGCAGCAATGAGTTTGAGAAGGAGTTGGCTTTAGCCAATGACTGAGCAAATCAGCAGCTGTAACACAGCATTCGAGCAAATAGATTCAGATTAGTGAAGGGTGGCAGGGGTGGTAAGGGTAAATGCTGGAATATCCATCTCAAACTCACGACCATCCTCATCCACAAGTTGATAACTTCCATGCATAAAACCAGTTGGGGTTTCCAGTATGGTCCAACTGGTATAGGTGAACTCGGCATCTGGATCCAGGTGGGGTTGTTTACCGACAACTCCTTCCCCTAAGATCTCTTTGGTGCGTTCATTGGCATCGGTTATATGCCAATGACGCGACATCAACTGCACTCCGACCTGAGCATTATTAAGTATGGTTACATCATAGGAGAACACATACTTATTTTTCTCTGGGTCGGACTGTTCCTCGATATATTTTGGTTCAACGCGGATAGTTATCTTATCCGCTGTTTTATTTTCCATATATATATAGAGTAGCAGTTCTTACAATGATTCAACTTTTTGTTTTAGTGAATCCAGCAAATTACGGAATGATTCTTGGAAAGCAACAATCCCATCAGCTTCAAGCTTATCGGTAATTGCATCGATATCGATACCCAAACCTTTTGCTGTTGCAACTTTACCTGCAGCATCTTCGATTCCAACTTTTAGGGTTTGAGCGATTGTGCCGTGATCCTTAAATGCATCATAAGTTGCTGGAGGAATAGTGTTAACTGTATCTGGAGCAATCAAGTCATCCACATATAGCACATCACTGTACTCTGGATTTTTAGTTGAGGTACTAGCCCAAAGAAGACGCTGAACTTGTGCTCCTTCTGCTTTAAGCCCTGCAAATTCAACTCCATTGTATACATCATCAAAGTGCTGGTATGAGATCTGTGCATTGGCAATAGCGATCTTACCTTGTAGCTCGGTATTGCCTGCCTTTTCTAATTCAGGATCGATTGCAGCATCTACACGACTGATGAAGAAGCTTGCTACTGAACCGATGCCGTCAACTGGCTTGCCAGCTGCCATTCTTGCCTTCAACCCTTTGATGTGTGCTTCAACTACCTCTTTGTATCTTTGTACTGAGAATAGGAGAGTTACATTTACACTGATACCTTCTGCTATCAGCTTTTCAATCGCAACCAGGCCTGCAGGTGTTCCTGGAACCTTGATCATGATATTTGGACGACCAATTCTACTATAAAGCTCAAGCGCCTCTTTAATAGTACCTTCTGCGTCGTGAGCAAGCTCTGGCGATACCTCAATACTTACGTAGCCATCAACCTTATCAGTTTCTTCATATACCTTTTTGAACTCATCAGCAGCATCACGAATATCGTTGATTGCTAGGTTATTAAAAAGCTCATACATAGGCATATCAGGAGTTTCTTTAATCAAACTTGCAATCGATGCATCGTAGTCGTTGCTACTGGTTATAGATTTTTCAAAAATACTTGGATTTGAAGTGATTCCCATTAATCCATCTTCAGTAATGATCCCTGTTAGTTCTCCTGAATCCAACATTCCTCTGTGAATAAAGTCCAACCATGCACTTTGGCCTGCATTATGAAGTTCGCGAATTTTTGACATTTTTGTCTCCGATGATGGGAATTAGTGAATTTCGAGCGCGACATTATACAGAAGCCGATAAAAAATTCTATGGTAAGCTTTTGAATAGATTATTAAATGAAATTACTGTTTAAATTCTAAGGCTGCATTAGCAAGAGCTGCAAACTGAACCAATCCCAGCTGCTCAGGACGAGTCTGTGGATCTATCCCAATCTCTTGTATCTGCTCTTCAGTAAGGTATTTTTTCATTGAATTACGAATGGTTTTGCGCCGCGCATTAAAGGCGGAAGTCACCAATTCAGCAAAAAACTTAAAATCACTAACCTTAACTGGTGGTTGCGCGTGCGGAATTAATCTAACGATAGCCGAATCCACCTTTGGTGGTGGATTAAATGCCCCCGGATGAACTTCAAACAGTGGAACCACTTGGCAATAATACTGCAACATAACCGATAGGCGTCCATAAGTTTTAGAGCCCGGCCCCGCTGCCATCCGCTGCACCACCTCTTTTTGCAACATAAAGTGCATATCTTGGATCTGATCCACCCACTTCATAAAATGAAACAGTAGAGGTGTAGAAATATTATATGGAAGATTTCCTATCAACCTTAGCTTGGGCTCGAATGGCAATTGAGAAAAATCAAATTTTAACGCATCCCCTTGTTGCAGGGTCAGCTCACCAACTGAAGCCGATATGTTTTCTAAATTTTCTATCAGGGAGCGATCCAACTCGATAGCTGTCATTTTTTTACAGCTCTCGAGAACAGGCATGGTCATAGCACCAAGCCCTGGTCCAATCTCAACTATATTTTCCCCAGGCTGCGGGTTAATAGAGCTGACTATGCGCCCAATTATACTTTTGTCATGGAGGAAGTTCTGCCCAAATCTCTTTTTTGCTCTATGCTGCATGGTATGCCTCGCACTCTTCAATCGCTACTTTAATGGCATAATCCATACTACCAAATCCAACCTTGCCACTACCCGCCAAATCAAGCGCGGTTCCGTGATCAACTGAGGTACGAATTATGGGTAATCCCAACGTTATATTTGCTGCATTTCCAAAACCAACATGTTTAAGCACTGCTAGCCCCTGATCATGATACATTGCGAGAATCAGATCAGCCTGCTCCATATATTTTGGAGTAAATACCGTGTCCGCAGGAAGGGGGCCGACCACTTCTACCCCATCTGATTTCAGCTTTTCCAATACCGGATTGATAGTTTCAACCTCTTCGGTTCCCAGATAACCACCCTCACCCGCATGAGGATTTAACCCACAGACATATATCTTTGGAGCCTGCAGGCCAAACTTCTCGCGTAAATCTTTATAGATTATGCGGATCACCTGCTCCAACCCATCTTTGGTTATCGCCGCACTCACATCCTTTAGCGGCAGATGTGTAGTGGCTAATGCCACGCGTAACCCCGGGGTTGCCAACATCATAACCGGCAATTGCCCGCCAGTTACTTCAGCAAAAAACTCTGTATGACCACTGAAATTAATACCGGCATCATTAATAACACCTTTATGCACCGGAGTTGTTACCACAGCATCAAACTCGCCATCCAAACATCCACGCGCTGCACGTTCCAGCATTGCTAGAACATAATTTGAATTTACAGGGTTTAATTCACCAGCGACTGCCGGTTTTTCTAGATCAAGAGAGATAACAGATAGAACCCCAGATTTAACAGAGTGTAGCTGCTCTGGGTCATATAGCTCAAAATCAACCTCAAGCTGCAACTGCTGCGCACGCTGCCTAAGTAGGTCGAAAGATCCTATAACCGTTATCTGCGCAGGATAATCTTTTTGCGCAAGCATCAATGCCAAGTCAGGACCGATACCAGCAGGCTCACCAGATGTCACTACCAGTCGAGGAAGGTTTGTCATAGCCAGCCTGTAATCACTAAATTTTAATTTTTACGAACGCTTCGTCGCGTAATCTACGCATCCAAAGCTGCATCGCTTCTTGCGATTTTCTCTTACGAATGTTTTCCATCGCTTTCATGCGCATAACCTGCTCAGAGTCATCATGCTCACGTCGATCGATAATCTGCGCGATATGAAAACCAAACCGAGTTTTAAAGACAGGAGATATTTCATCACCCTTCAGTTTATCCACCTCTTCCTGAAACTCAGGCACAAATACACCTGGGCTCATGTAGTCCATCTCCCCACCTGCAGATGCAGTACCCTTGTCATCTGAGTTGGAACGCGCAAGTTGTGCAAAGTCCTCACCATTAACAATGCGCTCACGAATCTGCCCTAGTTTTTGCTGCGCTTCATTCGGAGTCATGAATTCACTTGGTTTTACCAAGATATGGCGCAATTTGGTTTGCACTACTAGCTCAGCTTTGCCTTGAGTAATGTCAATTAGTTTGACGATGTAATAACCACCCTGACTATTGATAATTCCACTTATGTCACCAACTTGCATATCTGGAACGATTTCTGCGAATATTGTTGGCAGCTGATTTGATTTGCGCGCTTCAATCACACCACCCTCCAGGGCATTACCACCATCAGAGTACGACACTGCCATCTCAGAAAAGTCAGCACCATCACGTAGCTTCTGCATCACCATGTCTGCTTTTTGCTTTGACTTATCTATCTGCTCTGAAGAGGCCGCCTCCGGAATCTCAATCAATATATATGCGGTTTTATATTCTTGTGCACTAGCACCAGCGCTCTTTTGATTAGCCACATAATTTTTAATCTCTTTTTCTGTAACGTGTACCTGCTGATCAACATATCTTTTCCGAAGATAATCAAGAGTAATCTGTTCCCGAATACCCTCTCTAAACTGCAAATAATCCATCCCTTCCCGCTCAAGCTCCTGCTTTAACTGGCTCACAGAAATTCTATTATTTTTTGCAATAGTTTGTAGGGCTTGATTTACCTGTGCATCATCAACGTTTATTCTGGTTCTTTTAGCAATACCTAGCTGCAGGTTTTTCATTATAAGATGCTCTAACACCTGCTTCTGCAGAATATTCTTCGGAGGAATCCTGGTTCGACTAGCTCGAAGCTGCTGCATGGTTTTTCCCATCTCCATACGTAATTCGCTAGCTAAAACAACATCTTCATTTACCACTGCTACAATGGAATCAATAGGTTTCTCAGCCGCTGCTGCTAAACTAACAAACAACAATAATGCTGCACTAATCAACTGATATATCTTTGATCTAATTTTCATTTTTAGACTTACTTCCATCTCTATCTGCGTTTTGATGAGGGTGTAGAATAACATTTTGATCTATCATGGTTCCATAAAATCATCTACATCTTGTCCGAAACCACCAACACCCAAAAGTTCCACTTGCAATAAAATTTGCTGTTTAGCGTCTGCTGGGTTTTGCATCTCTTCAATAAACCTATGAGTAACTAAACGTGCTGCCCAGCAGCCACTATCATACTCTATACCTAAGAAAGACTCTTGGGTTGCATCATGCAATAATGAATAATTCCATTTCCCAACAAACTTCCAATTATGGTCGTACTCCCAAGCAAACCGCATAGTAGCTGAATCAGTTTCCACCACTGCACTTTCATTTTTTTGTTCCAGATAAGTAATTCCAAATAAATTTTCTGCATCTGGACGGTACTCTAATATAAGGCTTTCAGATTCTGTGTAATCTCTTTTATGATTCCACTCAACCTCTCCAGTAATCCTAAAGTCAGCTAATGGAAGAAGCTGAATATTTGCAATGAAATTTGAATTTTCCTCTGTCTGTAGCTGATCATTACCGATAGTTACTCTGCGATCATCAAGATAAAAGATCTCACCGAAATTCATCGACAATAAAGTTCTGCCATTATCACTGTCGAGAAACCTGCTACTAACTGCTACAGAAATCTGATTTGCATCGCCAACACGGTCTGGCCCGGTAAAACGATTTTCTGCAAATAACTGCGCATAACTTAAACTTGTGGCGCCAGAATCAAACACTGGCAAGTTTTGCTGATCACGATAAGGGGTATATAGGTAAAAAATTCGTGGTTCCAAAGTCTGCAACATCCCCTTACCAAATAAGTTAAAATCACGCTCAAGAAAGATACCACTATCAAAGCTTACGCTGTATAAGGTTCGAGATTCGCTATAACTGTCATCTAATTGATAATCACTCTGGCGCACAGATAGCGCTGGATGGATAAACCACCCTGGTGCAGAGTGTTGATACTGCAACTTATAGTAAGCATCGGATCTTACCCCAGTAACTTTTGTTTCACGATCCGGGTGATCAAAGTTAGTCAATTCATATGCAAATCGATTCCTCCATTCACCCTCTGTCTCAACATATGCAAGATCAAATCGAGGTAAACGGCGGTATGGTTTAGTAACATCATCTTCGATCGTTTGATGAGCCTGCACCAACAAACCTGCCTGCCATTCGCCCTGGCGATAATTATAATCAATGGCATTATTTAAGTGGTCTGTATTTGCCACATATCCTAAACGCCCAAGATCAGAGAAATACTCCTTATCTGACACATACCCCAAGTCAAAACTATTTGATATAGCTTCACTAATTCTTCCCTGCTGTTTAAATGAGATCAAATAGCGCTGATCATCATATATATCATCATAGGGGAGATAATCAAAGTGGATCTCACCAGCCTGACTATCGAGCAAATAGCGGAACTCAGACTCTAAACCAACTCCTCTTTTTGAAAGAATTCTTGGAGTTAAAGTAGCGTCATAATTTGGGGCTAAGTTGAAATAATATGGAGTTCTCAGATCCAGGCCATTTTCCGATCCATATCCAATTTGTGGAAATAAAAATCCACTTTTACGCCGATCATCCAAAGGAAACTTAAAATATGGAAAATAAAAAACCGGCAAATCAAAAAATTCCAGCCTAGTATGAATTGACTTTCCGTTCCCTTCTGCCGTGTTCAATGTTAAATCAGAAGAGACTATACGCCAGTCATTATCCCCTACTGGGCATGTGCTGTAAGTAGAATCGTGCAGCAAAGCTTCTTCTTTGCTTTTAATTTGGATTGATTTTGCTTTCCCATTACCAGACTCACCCACCAAACTATAGTTTGCATTATCAACGCGCCCAGTATCTTCTATTATATTAAACTCACCTTCAGATCCATCCACTTTAATTTGTGAATCGCTAAACTCCACCCCACCCTTTGCATTCACTTGGCCATTGTTTTGATTGTATGTGATTTTCTCAGCTGCAATTTGCTTATCACCTTGCGAAATAACTGCATTTTCTTCAAGTTGATACTTATTTTCACCAACCGATGAAATTTGTTTAGCCTCAATTATTATTTGCTCTTCTGCAGATACAAAAGGAGACAGCGACACACACACCAATAACACCAATGCTTTTTGCAATTTATGCCTTTCAATGGATTGAATAAATTCCGTTATCATCAAAGATTTTTACGCGTAATTATTAAGAAACTTGGCTGATGTTATGGGATATTTATTATCTGTTCAAGCAAACAACCATTTTCAACTGATAAAGTTAGAACTTTTTATCCATATAAGATCAAAATTGTGTAAACTTCCGGTACTGATTTATTAAAATTTCAATGGAACTGAAAGCATGAGTGATATCCGCAAGGATAAAATCTACAACTGGCTAAAAAAAGATCTACGCATACATGTAGAATCACTAGAGCCAGCATCGGAAGATGCCAGCTTTCGTAGATACTTCCGTGCTACCTGTGGTTCTAAAACTCATATCATTATGGATGCCCCTCCTGAAAAAGAAGATTGCCGCCCATTTATTGCCATAAATATCATCCTCGATCGTATAGGAGTTCACGTCCCAACCATTTCTAACTTAGACTTAGACATGGGTTTTCTATTACTACAAGACCTTGGCTCAACCCAATACCTTACAAAATTAGAGGATGATACTGAATCAGCTACCCCTCTCTATAGAGACGCACTTAATACGCTGGCTATAATACAAACCAAAGCCCCCAGAGTTAGTGAAATAATCCCTCCATACTCTAAAGAGTTACTATTAACAGAGATGGAACTCTTCAGAGAGTGGCTTCTAACCAAGCACTACGGGATAAAACTTAATAGCCATGAAAATGAGATCTTAGACCAAAGCTTCACCAAGTTTGCAGAGAGTGCGTTAGAGCAACCACAAGTTTTCGTTCACAGGGATTACCATTCCCGAAATTTAATGGTAACTGAAACAAACAACCCTGGCGTCATTGATTTTCAAGATGCGGTTATTGGCCCAATAACCTATGACTTAGTATCATTACTAAAAGACTGCTACATAGCCTGGCCCTATGAACAGGTTAAACACTGGGTGATTCAGTATTTTTCTCGCCCAGAGATTAAACCACTAATAAATGGAACAGATATGAATACCGTTCTGCGCTGGTTTGACCTCATGGGAGTTCAACGCCACCTTAAAGCCAGCGGCATTTTTGCTCGCCTAAACTATCGAGATGGTAAAGATGGTTATCTAAAGGATATCCCCAGAACATTAAATTACATCCTTGATGTAGTTTCGCGCCATCGTGATTTCGAAGAGTTTTCAGAACTATTCCAACAACGTATTGCCCCAAAATTCATATAAAAACTCAATATTATTGGGATATGTATAAATACAATTAATAACTTAACAAAAATGATAAAGTAAATATTTAGGAGCTGAGGGAGACAGCATGAAAGCAATGATATTAGCTGCTGGGCGTGGAGAGAGAATGCGCCCCCTAACTGATACCTGCCCCAAACCATTATTAATGGCAGGGGAAAAGTCACTTATAGAATACCAAATATCACGTCTAGTAGACTGCGGAATCACAGAAATCGTTATTAACCATGCTTGGCTAGGCAATATGATTGAAGAAAAGCTTGGCGATGGAAGTAAATATGGCGCGACGATCCAATACTCCGCTGAAAAAGAAGCTTTAGAGACTGGAGGAGGGATTACCAAGGCACTGCACCTTTTAGGCGACGATCCATTTTGGGTAGTAAGCAGTGACATTTGGAGCTACATCCACTTTAACCAAGTTACCATCCCGGAAGATAGCCAAGTACATCTTCTAATGGTTACAAACCCTGTACATAATAGCCAAGGAGACTTTACCCTCAATTCAGATGGCAGAGTAGGTGCTGATGACGGGAAAAAGCAAACGTATAGCGGAGCTGGAATTTTCACCCCATCTCTATTCAAAAAATACAATATCGAAAAGTTTCCACTGCGCACTGTAATAGAAGATGCAATTAAACAACAACAGTGCACTGGAGAAACATATAACGGCACTTGGATTGATATAGGAACACCAGCAAGGTTAGCAATTATTGAACAGCAAATAGAGAATGGGCTAGGTTTTCCATAAATCCGACTATAAAAACACTATTTTTATACATATTTTGGTAAAAAAGCTAAAAAACGTTCTTGAAACGTGAACCAGCTCACATCAGTTTTGTAGGTAAATTGCTATTTTTTATGTCTAAATATTGATATGTATAAGAATATCTGTTCTAATTAAGTCATAAGAATTAAATAATAAAATTCTAATAAACAAATATAAAAATAGGACTTTTGAGGAAAGAGCATGTACATTCTGATTGCAGCTGGACTGCTACTTGCATTGCTGGGCTTTTTTTGGCTCTCACATATAGTCACAAATAGAAAAGGATTGGGCTGGGGCTTACTAGTATTTATAGCGCCACCTGTATCATTTGTTTTTTCAGCAGTTTACTGGGAAAAAGCACGTTATTGTGTAGCCACAACAGGATTTGGAACTATTCTTCTTGCTATCGCAATATATTTTAATGGTGTTCCATCTGCCATTGCCCAAATACGCAATTTTGGCATGGATGGTACAGCAACCAATCTAGAATCTATGTATGTCAGCGCCCAACAGTCAATCTCTGGCTTTAAAACTGGCCACGATGAAGAAACAGTTGATGTAGCTTTAGTTAGTGACAATAAAAACACCAAGCAAGAACAACATTTTATTTCAAAGTATGTCTTTAAAAAACTTCCTTTAAGCAAAATAAATAACTATTCAAACCACAATATCGACATAACTCTTAATTCAGGTAAGAAACAAACCGGAATATTGATCGAGAGAAACCGTAGCGAAATCCTTATAAAACGCAGAATGTATTCTGGCTCAATGACTTATGCAATTAAAATATCTGACATATATAATATAAAGGTTCAGATACCGCAAAAAATCAAAGCTTAATCCACCAATAAAATAACAAAACCGTTCAATTTTTTGCTTTATGAACGGTTTAATTTATCCCTTACATACCCCATAAATTCCTGCTCATTTAATATCTAGCAGCGGCTACAACTGTAAATATTGCAACAACCTATCTTTATTGATGTTTCCAACAATTCGCTTTACAACACTTCCATCTCTAGCAAGAAAAACAAATGTTGGCGGGCCAATAATTTGATATTTATCCATCAACTGCTGTTGAAAATCACCTATATCCGTCAGATCAACTTTAGCTGGATTCCACTCCTGCAAAGCAGAAACCACCTCAGTTTCAGATAAAACGTTAGCCTCTAAATGCCTGCACACAACACACCATTCAGCAGAAAAATAGATCAACACAGGCTTATCACCAGCTATTCGCTGTTGCAACTCTGGCATAGATTGAACATAGGTAAACTCAGAAACTATTGGGCGAGTAAATGGATGGGCCAAGCCTTTTCCACCATAAACCGCTCCTGCAATAGAGATAACTCCCACCCCTATTAAAGCAGCTGCGAATATATTAATAGCATTTATTCCTTTTAAGGCCTTCTGAGCCTTCCTTATAAAATATACCCCTGCACCTATAAATAGAACGCCCCAAATAGCATTAACCACTCTAGCCTGAACCCCTACCTGAGTTAAAAACCAAAGAGCCAACCCTAGCAAAACAAACCCAAAAAAACCTTTAACTAGATCCATCCAATCTCCAGCCTTAGGAAGAAAAGATCCCATACCAGCACCCACAACAATCAAAGGCATGCCAGTACCAAGTCCCAGAACAAATAACGCGGCCCATCCCAGCAAGATATCATTACTTTGAGCAATATATATAAGGGCTCCAGCAAGGACCGGGGTAGCACATGGTCCAGCAATTAGAGCTGAAAGCGCTCCCATAATCGCAGCACCAATATATGACCCGCCCTTTTGCTTGCTACTTAGGCTATTAAAATAATTAATAAAGGTGGCAGGAACCGCAACGCTTAGCTTACCAAACATAGCCAGAGCCAAAACCACAAAGACAAGGCTAAAACCGCCAAGAACATATGGATTCTGCAAAAGCAGCGTGACGTTAACCCCAACAATTGCTACCACCAATCCAACAAGACTAAGGGCCAAAGCCATTGCCACCACATACACAAAAGATAACGAAGCTCCGCGCAGTGGGGTTATCAGTTTCCCCTGCCCAGCAATCAAGCTAGAAACTATTGGTATCAATGGGTATGAGCACCCCAGAAATGCCGAAATAATCCCCGCTATAAAAAACAACAACAAATTTAAAACAAAGCCCTTCCCTGCCAATGCAGCAGTTATCCCTTCCTGACTAAAAAGTTCTGGCTCTATTTCAACTTTAGAAATTTTATTTTGAGAAACCCCATCAGCTTTGCCAGTTATATAGTTTTGCTTTTCATTATTAGCTTGAACAGATGCCAACTCATGTGGTTTCAAATCAGTATTGAACATCAAAGGGTATTCACCATGCATTAGTGGATAACATAAACCACCTTCTGCACAACCTTGATAGGAAAAATTCAGCATTAATTCGCGATCAAGTAACGGCTGATCCAAAATCAGCTGTATCACAACCTCCCCTTTAAAAACTTCAACTTTTCCATATTTGGGGTCATCAACGAAAACCCCACCTGGAAAGCTTACTTGCTCAAACTTAACACCAGCATCAGCATCAGTACCAGTACCAAAAATAAATTTATCTTTGTACAGGTAATAACCATCAGCAATTACCCATAAAAATTCAACCTGCTGCTGATTAATTGCTTCTACAGAATAAATAAAAGCCTGCTCTGGTGGTAAAAAATCTCCATATAACCCAGAATCATCATCTAGACTAGAACCACTTCCAAAAGATGAGCCTGGATTAAAAAAAGATTTTGGCTCTGCATAAGCAGTCTGTACGATAACCGCAATAAAACATCCAAAAATTAAAAAGCGAAAAGCCGATAACATCACTATTAACCTATATCCATTTAACTTATTCTACTCAGTATAAAAATATGAACTTATATTTGCTAAAATCAACTAACTATTTAGCTACGTATTCATTATAGACTCCAAAGGCCAAAAAAATGTTCCGTATAATCCTAGCTCTTTTTATCCTAGTCCCAATTATCGAAATATTCTTATTCATGCGCATTGGGGCTTTGATCGGTATTGCACCAACACTTGGAATGATTGTACTCACAGCAATCATCGGCGTTTCCATGCTCAAAATACAGGGTTTATCAACCCTGCAGCGCGCACAAAATAATCTAGATGAAAATAAACTACCTGCAACAGAGCTAGTGGAAGGAATTATCCTACTCCTTTGTGGAGCATTACTACTTACCCCTGGATTCTTTACCGACACCATAGGTTTTCTAATGCTGGTACCTCATATCCGTCGCAGCGTTGCAAAGATAATAATTGAAAAAGGTAAACTTCACATAGCAAGCGGTTCGGGCTTTAGTGGCTTTTCTACTCACCAACAACATAGTGAAGACAATGGTGACATAATTGATGGTGAATTTCATCGTGAAAACAATGAAAACACTAGCAACGAACAAAAAAAAATCGACTAATTTACAAATAAGTAAGAAAAATTTCTTTTTTATCCTTGAAAAGGGTAAATCCATCCCCATTTACTTTTCACAACAGGCGCTGTTGCTGCTAAATCCACTTCAAATCAGATCTTCGGGTCAATATTCATAGTGGAATGGCCAGACAGCCAACATAAACATCAAATTATTTGGTTCAAATTAAAACTGGAGAATCTTTATGAAAATTCGTCCTTTACATGATCGTGTTATCATTAAGCGCATGGAAGAAGAGCGTACTACAGCTGGCGGCATCTTAATCCCAGGTAGCGCAACTGAAAAGCCAATCAAAGGCGAAGTTGTTGCAGCTGGTAACGGCAAAATCCTTGAAAGCGGTGAAGTTCGCGCTTTAGACCTTAAAGTTGGCGACAAAGTTATCTTTGGCAAATTCTCAGGAACCGAAATCAAGGTTGATGGCGAAGAGCTATTAGTAATGCGCGAAGAAGATATCATGGCAGTTTTTGAAGGTTAATAACCAACAACTGCAATCGTAACTAATTATTGATTTAAATGAATTTTTAAGAGGAATAAATCATGGCTGCTAAAGAAGTAATGTTTGGTGATGACGCACGCTCACGTATGGTACACGGCGTAAACGTCCTAGCTAACGCAGTAAAAACAACACTAGGCCCAAAAGGTCGCAACGTAGTTCTAGAAAAAAGTTTTGGTGCTCCAACAGTGACAAAAGATGGTGTTTCTGTTGCTAAAGAGATCGAACTTGAAGACAAGTTTGAAAACATGGGCGCACAGATGGTTAAAGAAGTTGCTTCACAAACTTCTGACGTTGCTGGTGATGGCACCACAACAGCTACAGTTCTAGCGCAAGCTGTTCTACGCGAAGGTATGAAAGCAGTTGCTGCTGGCATGAATCCAATGGATCTTAAGCGCGGCATCGACAAAGCTGTACACGCTGCGGTTGCTAGCATTCAAGATTCAGCTAAGCCTTGTACAGATAGCAAAGCTATCGCTCAAGTAGGTACTATCTCTGCAAACTCTGACGAAACTATCGGCAACATCATTGCTGAAGCGATGGAAAAAGTTGGTAAAGAGGGTGTTATCACTGTTGAAGAAGGTTCAGGCCTAGAAGACAGCCTTGACGTAGTTGAAGGTATGCAGTTTGATCGTGGCTACCTATCGCCATACTTCATCAATAACCAAGACAGCATGACTGCTGACCTGGAAAACCCATTTATCCTACTATTCGACAAAAAGATCTCAAACATCAGAGACCTTATCCCAACTCTTGAAGCAGTAGCAAAATCAAGCCGTCCTCTTCTAATTATCGCAGAAGATGTTGAAGGGGAAGCTCTTGCAACTCTAGTTGTAAACAGCATTCGCGGCATTGTTAAAGTAGCTGCTGTTAAAGCTCCTGGTTTTGGTGATCGTCGTAAAGCTATGTTGGAAGATATCGCTATCCTAACTGGCGCTACAGTTATCTCTGAAGAAGTTGGTCTATCTCTAGAAAACTGCACTCTGGAAGATCTTGGTACAGCGAAAAAAGTCACCATCACTAAAGAGATCACAGTTATCGTTGATGGCGCTGGCTCTGTAAACGACATCAAAGCTCGTGTTGATCAAGTTCGTAAACAGATTGAAGATGCAACATCAGACTACGACAAAGAGAAACTACAAGAGCGCGTAGCTAAACTAGCTGGCGGTGTTGCAGTAATCAAAGTTGGCGCAGCTACAGAAGTTGAGATGAAAGAGAAGAAAGCTCGTGTTGAAGACGCTCTACACTCAACTCGCGCAGCAGTTGAAGAAGGCGTAGTTCCTGGCGGTGGTATCGCTCTACTTCGCACTGTTCCTGCTATTGAAGCAGTAAAAGGCGACAACAGCGATCAAGACGTAGGTGTTTCAATCATCCGTCGCGCTATCGAAGAGCCAATACGTCAAATCGTTGCTAACGCTGGCGGCGAAGGTTCTGTAGTTCTAGATAAAGTTCTACAAGAAGATGGTACTTTCGGTTACAACGCACAAACAGAAGAGTTTGGCTGCATGATCGAAATGGGCATCCTAGATCCAGCTAAAGTAACACGTTCTGCACTACAAAATGCAGCATCTGTTTCTGGCCTTATGATCACTACTGAGTGCATGGTTGCAGATATTCCAGCTGGCGACGACGCTGGCGCTGCTGCAGCTGCTGCAATGGGCGGAATGGGTGGCATGGGCGGAATGGGCGGAATGGGCGGCATGATGTAATTCATCATCCCGTGCTTTCATAGCGCAACTCCCATCGCAGAACACTCTGCAAATACAAAAGACCTCGATTTTTTCGGGGTCTTTTTTTGTCCTGCAAAAATCCATGCACAACAAAAAAAGGGCGATTCACAAATCACCCTTGATTTTTTACTTTCTAACTCAATTAGTTAAATCAAACTTGGCAGCTCACGTGAGATAGATCCCGCCTGCGCCAACATAGCCATATTGCCATCACCACTCACCTGCTCTTTTAAGCGCGCAAGAACTGATTCTGCTGCAGATGAAGTCTTTATATTTCCAGGTGCAGCCACTTTTATCTCGGATGCTGGCGCTGAAGCTTGTTTAGTGGTTTCTTTTTCTACTTCACCTTTTTTCCCTGCTTGAATCAGGTCATCTTTTACAAGGTTTTGCGCTAGATTGTTTATATTCATATTGATTGTCATATATTTTCTCCATTATCCGCTAATCTAAGGCCGCACAAGTGACGCTTCAGCGAAAATCATTTTCAAATTCTCCAATCCTAAGCGTCAAAAAATTGTTAGGATCGTGCTTTTGATAATATAACAGCAATATCCGAGCCAACTTTTAAGCTAGCCTATAACTCAATATCAGTCATTGATCTCTGCTGACGTTTTTTTAACATTACATCTGCAATTTCATAACCTTTATCTGCCAATGCAGAAACATCAGAGCAGTCTTCTCTTGCCAATATCCCCTGTATAGCCTTAGCGGCAAAATAATCACGTAGATCCATACCGCTAGTACTGGAACCATCCTTTTTTGGATAAGGAAATGCCTTCTTTTTCATAATATATTCCTTTTGATTGCCCGAATATTCGAAGTTAATACTTGTAGAAGTATAAACCAAATTTACCCGTTTATTTTAACCCTATAGATAAAATCAACTCTATTTATGGGATTATTCTTAATATTGTCTATTCTTTATTTATAGAGTGAACCACGTAGTATTCTTGTACATAAATATTCCATAGAATGTGGATTATTAAACGTGGATTATATGGTATGGAAGTTGTGTGGAAGGATCCTATGAACTATCAAAACGTCTCAATTTTAGTTGTCGATGACGCTCGCTTTACCTGTGAAGTTATACGAAGAGCGCTAGCATCTTCTAACTATTCTGATATTAGAATTGCTAATAGTGCTGAAGCAGCATTAAAAATGTTGCATGATCGTCCAGCAGACGTTTTATTAGCAGATTGGCTAATGCCAGAAATTAGCGGCCTAGAGTTAACGGACCATATAAGGCAATTAGATGAAGAAAGCGACCATTACACCTACATTCTTCTTTTAACCGCTAAGGATGACATAGAATCACTTGAAGAAGCATTTAATCACGGTGTTGACGACTTCATCAATAAATCACCAGATAGCAAAGAGCTCTTAGCTCGAGTCTATGCAGCCGGCAGAATTGCTCACCTACAAAACACTTTGCTACAAACTGCCTCCCACCTAACCACAATGAACCATAACTTAGAGCAAGCAAACTCCTTTGATGTGACCACGGGAATGGGAAACCGCTGTTACATTGAAAAACAGTTAGAAAACATCCTCAAACATACTATAGCTCGTGGTGGTGGTGCATCATGTGCTGTAATCAAAATTGCTGAATTTGATAGAATCGCTAAAGAATACGGCGAAGAAGCACAGAGTGAGATAAGCCTTGGAATTAGCAAAAGATTAAAGCAGAACATCCGCCCACTTGATACCATGGGGATCATTGCGGACGGGGAATTTGCAATTATTATGCACCAGCCAGACCCTACAAACTGCCACGCTGTATCCTTTAAGAGGATCTTCCAAGCGATAAACCTAAGAACCTTTAAGACTGCTTCCGGCAACATCCCCATCTCAGCTGCTGTTTGCATTGGCTCCGTAGAAAGTAGCAAGAATAAAAGAAGTGCTGCTGAGATTATAAGCGTAATGCAAAAAGAGTTACCAAATGCTCGAGACTACGGAAATATTTATGAGGTTACAGAGCTAGAAGAAGGGTAATAAGCTAATACGCTTATTTATTCATAGAATATTTTTTCAAAGACAAGGCATAGTAAAGTCTTGGGAAGGAGCATACCAAAGTATGTGACTGAGGAAGCCTGGACCTATAACGCAGCATTTGGAAAAATAGATCTGAATAAAGCTATTTTTTTTCAAACCGGTAGAGGGCAATCTCAGCCAGCATATTGGGCCACACCTTCATATAAAACTTATCTTTATGTGATTTATCCACCAAGCTACGCTGCAAAATATTAAACCCCTCTTGCTCACATAAAACTTCAAAATCCTTAACCGTACAAAGATGGATATTTGGCGTGTCATGCCATGCATTTGGCAAAGATTTATTAACTGGCATCCTTCCCTGCAACATCAGTCCAAACCTACAACTCCAATAACCAAAGTTAGGAAAAGTAACAATCGCCTGTTTACCAATACGCAACATTTCATGCAATGCTTCTACCGGATACTTTAATGCCTGAATCGCCTGCGTCATTATCACATAATCAAATGAGTCATCATCAAAGCTATCAAGTCCACCATCAACATTGCTATGAATTACATTTATTCCATTATTGATGCACTTAACAATATTGTCATCATCTATCTCAATACCATAACCTGTAACTTCTTTATTTTCAGCCAGATATTTGAGCAATAAACCGTCACCACAACCAAGATCAAGAACATGCTTACCAGGCTCAATCCAGTGGCTAATTTTTTCTAAATCTGCACGCATCTTTATTCACCCCCTACTTTGGCAGCAACCCTATCTAAGTAGGATCTCAACCCTTGCATATAGACAGGCACATCCATCAAAAACCCATCATGACCGTGTGGAGCTTCTATCTCCAAATAACTTACATTTTTACGATCATCGATCAAAGCTTTTACAATCTCCATTGAGCGAGAAGGGTTGAAACGCCAATCACTAGTAAATGATGCAACGAAGAAATCACAAGTAACATGCGCAAGAGCAGCACATAAATCATCATCATGCAGACGTGCTGGATCGTAGTAATCCAAGGCCTTAGTCATTAACAGGTAGGTGTTAGCATCAAAGTTACCAACAAACTTCTCTCCCTGATAACGCAAATATTTTTCAATCTCAAACTCAGTATCAAAGTGAAATTTAAGCTCACCTTCCCGTATATCTCGACCAAATTTATCTTTTAAAGCCTCATCAGATAGATAGGTGATATGACCAAGCATACGCGCTAACATCAAACCCTGATCGGGCTTTTTATCATTTTCATAATAGCGCCCTTCAGCAAAATTTGGGTCTGACATTATTGCCTTACGCGCTACATCATTGAATGCAATATTTTGTGTGGATAATTTTGGTGCCGCAGCAATAACCACAGAATTTTTTACTCTATGCGGGTAATCTATTGCCCACTGCAATGCTTGCATGCCACCCATACTGCCGCCAATAACTGCAGCCAAAGAGTTTATCCCTATGACATCTAGCAAAAGAGCTTGAGTTTTAACCCAATCTTCAATAGTTACAACAGGAAAATCTGGGCCATAAGGCATGCCAGTAGATGGGTTAATAGATGATGGTCCAGTTGAACCAGAACAACCACCAATATTATTAGTGCAGATAACAAAAAATTTACTGGTATCAATAACACGTCCAGGGCCGATAAAAGAGTCCCACCAGCCAGGTTTTTTATCATCCGTTGAGTGATATCCAGCAACATGGTGGTCGCCCGAAAGTGCGTGGCATATTAATACCGCATTCGACTTTTCACGATTCAACTCACCATAAGTTTCATAAACTATCTTATATGAAGATAAAACCTTACCGCTTTTAAGCTGTAATGGCTGATCAAATGATTGTGTAATTGGGGTAACAATTCCTACCGAATCTTCTGCCCATGACGAATTATGAGGAACACCGCTCTGCATCTACTTTCCGAAATAAAAACACTGAAGCTTCAAGTTTAAAGCGCATGAAACTGCATAGCAAGCAGGAGTTTTAAAAGCTGCAACATAGCGATTACGGTAGCTAGACAACTGAAGCCTTACTTTCCTATCTTAACTACCATCGCCGAACGCTTTTCCTTAGCTTCGAACACTTTTGCTGCCTCAAGAGCCTTACGATAACTTTTAAAGTAACCTATGCGGACAGCTAGCGGTAAGCGTTTCTTTGCTTTATTTTTAAAGATATGAGCACTTGGATATTTCTGCTTAATTTTCACCAAAAATTTATCAGCATTACGCTGTATCCCGAAGGCTTCTACCTGAATTGAATATCTTGCTCCAACTGGCTTTTCAGTTTGTAGCGTTAGTTGAGGTTCAGGTTTTTTATCAGCTACAACCTTGTCTGTAACCTCAGCTTGTAAGGTTTCTTTTTTAGAGGCGTTTACTGTAGTAATTTTCTGCTCTTTTAGGTTTTTATTTTTGCTTTGTTGCGTTTCTGGCTGTGGTTTTTGTTCATCTTTCTTTTTTGCATCTGGCTGCGCAGATTTCTCTTTAATATCGACCTTCTTTTCATCATGAATTTGCTCTTTTTTCTCTAGTTCAACTTTATTTTTAGATTCAGCAACTTGCTGGTTATCCTCAGAACTATGCACTAGATCAGTCTCACGCTCACCAGAGTCTTGATTCAACTCCATATCTTCCACAGGAAGAATCATGGCAATTCTGGCATTTGGATCAACAACACTGCTTTTACCCAGCATATAACCGCAAACAAAAAACAGCAGGCTTACCAATGCAGCACATATTAACCAAAATATAATATTTCTATGTGACGTTATTATTACACCCATGAATCCATCCTAAATATTTTTAAAGTACGCATGCGCACATCCCTTTTGACGCCCTACATTATCTAGACAATATTACGTTTTAATTTGCTTTAGAGCTTCAGCAAAAACATATTCAATAAAAGGTATCTGATCTGTTAACGTGTGTCCACTGTTGAGAATATGCAGCTCAGCATCAAACCCTTGTGCAAAACGATAGGCACTAGAGACAGGAACTATATCGTCATTTTTCCCATGCACTACAACAATTTTCTCAGCAATTGATTGCGGCTCCTTTTCATATCCAGGCAGATATAATGCTGGAGCAAGTAGGAATAAAAGGTCAGGTTTTAAAATTTGACTAGCATGAGCAGAAACATACCCACCCATACTTGATCCAACTAATACCAGTTTCTTTATGGCCTGCGGGTTTTCATTTAACAGAAACTCTACTCTCTCATCTGGATCAAAAGTAAAAGTATAGTCTGGACTCTCCACTGCAAAACCCAGGTTTTTCGCTATCTGAGCCATTGCCTTAATCTTAGTTCCCCATGGACCACTCTCTTTTCCATGAGCAAAATAAACTAAATATTCTTCCATACATTTTCCATTCTATAATTTAATTTCAAGCTGAGGTGGGATTTTAGCTGGAGATTTTACTTTAATCCGCTTTAATTTTGAGCATTCACCACTAATAAGTTCGACTGCACTTTTACTGACACCAAAACTTTTTGCAATGAATTTTATTAGATGAGCATTTGCCTTACCATCAACCGGCGGAGAAGTGATTTTTATCTTAAGATGACCGGCAATAGGATCACAAAATTGATCTTTACTACTTTTAGGTTGAGCTTTGATGCTCAGCACTAAGTCACCAGCATCCCATCTAAACCATGGCTCTGACATGACTTAATAAAGGCTGAATGGTACTAATTTAAGGTGCAATCCCTCAAGCACCATTGTCAAAGCAATAATTACTATGCCGGTAATAAATGGAGTAAAGTCCATCACCCCAAATATAGCTATGCGACGAAAAGGCCTAAGTATTGGGTCGGTAATCGCATAGATTACGGTAAGTGAAGAGGTATAATAAGAACCACTTTGCGCCACCCAACTTATAATCACCCGAATAAATATTGCATATAAGAAAACATAAAGGAGTTGATTAACAATTGATATTATTGCCGAAATAGGCAAGTTAAAAGCTGTTATATATCCTCCTTTTCCTTCAATAAACAGTAATAATGAGGTCCCTCCTAACTGCACCAAAAATGCAAGCAGTAGAGAGGAAAAATCTATACCGCGCCAACCAGGAATAACTCTACGCATTGGGCGTAAGAATAATGAAGTAGCCTTTACAGTAAACTGTGACATTGGATTATGAAAGTCAGCACGAAAATACTGCAGCAAAAACCTTAGGATAATTATAGATAGGTATATCTCTACCGCAGTATCAATTAAAAACATTAATGGACGAATAAGCATTAAGCATCCTCTCCTAAAATATCTCCAAGCTCAATAGAGCGATTCTCCGCAGCCTTAAGCGCTGATTCAAAAGCTTGTCTGACCCCTCCGTTTTCCAAAGCTAAAACACCCTGCTCTGTAGTTCCTCCCGGAGATGTAACCTTTTGCCTTAATGTGATTGGCGAATCATCACTCTGAACCGCAATTTTTGCTGCTCCAAATGCAGTTTGTAACACCAATTGGCGCGCTGTTTGCTCATCCATTCCCAACTCTTGTGCCGCATTTTCCATAGCTTCCATAATCAAAAAGAAGTATGCAGGGCCGCTACCTGATACTGCTGTTACTGCATCAAGTTGCCTCTCTTCCTGCAACCAAACAGTTGAACCAACCGCACTCAATACCGTATCAGCAAAATCCCGTTGCTGCTTTGAAACCTTATCATTTGCATACATTCCTGTAACACCAGCCTGTACCAAAGCTGGAGTATTTGGCATGGTGCGAACAATAGCCAAATCACCACCAAGCCAGCGAGATATCTCTTTCTCACGAATTCCAGCTGCGATAGAAACAACCAGCGGTTTATGAAGCTGTACTGCCTCAAGCATATCTTGCAATACAGTTCGAAATACCTGTGGTTTCACTGCTAAAACAACACAGGATGATTTTTCAACCAATTCAGCATTACTTGAAACTGGACATATACCAAAATCTTGCTGCATTTTTTGTAACTTATCCTGATCCAAATCAGTAACAAAAATCGAATCAGGAGAAAAACCGCTAGATACCAAGCCTCCGATTATACTTGCAGCCATATTGCCGCCACCGACAAACCCTATTGTTTTCATCCTATTTTGTCCTTCGCGTTCCAAATATTGCAGTTCCAACCCTAACCATAGTAGATCCTTCAGCAACAGCACTCTCAAGATCATCTGACATCCCCATCGATAGGGTGTCAAGACCATAGCCCTCTTGGTTAAGCTCTTCAAATTTTGTTCGTATCTTAGAAAAATTTTGCCTCTGTAAATTCACATCTAAAGTAGGCTCAGGGATTGCCATCAAGCCTCTTAACTTAATACCCGACATATTTTGCAGCAATTTTGCTAGGCCAACAACATCATCCAAATTAACACCTGACTTAGTTTCTTCATTGCTGACATTAACCTGAATACATACATTTAATGGCATCTTGCCTTCAGGTCGCTGATCACTAAGGCGTTGCGCAATTTTCTCTCTATCAACACTATGTACCCAATCAAAATTTTCAGCGATCTGCCGGGTTTTATTGGACTGCACTGGACCAATAAAATGCCACTCTAAAGGATATTCTTTTAATTCATCAATTTTTGGTACTGCATGTTGCAGATAATTTTCACCAAAACTGGTTTGACCATGTAAATGGGCAGAAATTATTGATTCTGCGGGATGAGTTTTACTCACAGCAAGCAAAGTCACAGAATCTT
Organism: Gammaproteobacteria bacterium; assembly: GCA_033852135.1. Lineage (GTDB taxonomy): Bacteria > Pseudomonadota > Gammaproteobacteria > QZLD01 > QZLD01 > QZLE01. Next base: position 222,793 of record JAWSVB010000004.1, read on the forward strand.
TATCTCGTCCAAATTTAGACTCGGCAGCTCTGATTCTTGTAATTACCGCATCCAGGCGTTGATTAATATTCGACATAGCGTTATGTTACAGGTAAATAATATGGTCATTTTGTTAAAAACATGACATTTATGAAAAAAATAATTACTTTCGAGCAATTTTAAAAGCGAAATGCCTAATTTGCTCTAAAATAAATATAAGAACGATTTTATATTATCTACAAGCAGCAAAAAATAGATAGGGGAATATGATGGATATTTCTGATTTACTCGCATTTGGTGTCAAAAATGGTGCTTCTGATTTGCACCTATCATCTGGCTTACCGCCAATGATTCGCGTTGACGGCGATGTGCGCAGAATCAATGTCCCAGTGATGGAACATAAGCAGGTCCATGGCCTGATATATGACATCATGAATGATAAACAAAGAAAAGATTATGAAGAGTTCCTTGAAACTGACTTCTCATTCGAAATTCCTGGCCTTGCGCGCTTTCGTGTTAATGCATTTAACCAAGACAGAGGCGCAGCAGCTGTATTTAGAACCATTCCATCGAATGTTCTATCCCTTGATGACCTAGCAGCTCCAGATGTATTTAGAGATGTGTGCCAGCAAGCACGCGGACTTGTATTGGTCACAGGACCTACTGGCTCAGGAAAGTCAACAACACTTGCTGCCATGATTGACTTCATCAATGACAACAAATACGAACATATTCTTACCATTGAAGATCCAATCGAATTTGTACATAAAAGTAAGAAGTGTCTACTAAATCAGCGTGAAGTACATCGTGATACCCATGGCTTTAATGAGGCTTTACGTTCAGCATTAAGAGAAGACCCAGATATCGTCCTTGTTGGTGAGCTGCGTGACTTAGAAACAATTCGCCTCGCTCTAACTGCTGCTGAAACAGGACACTTAGTTTTTGCTACCCTACATACAAGTTCTGCTGCCAAAACCATTGACCGTATTGTTGATGTATTCCCAGCTGCTGAGAAATCCATGGTTAGATCTATGCTTTCAGAATCATTAAAAGCCGTTGTAGCACAAACACTATTGAAAAAAGTTGGCGGAGGTAGAATCGCTGCCCACGAAATCATGATTGGTACCCCAGCAATTAGAAACCTTATTCGTGAAGATAAGATTGCGCAGATGTATTCAGCAATCCAGACTGGTCAATCTGCTGGCATGCAAACTCTTGATCAAAATCTGCTAGAGCTTGTAAGGCAGGGTATAGTAAGTCGTCTTGATGCAAAATCAAGAGCGCAAAACAAAGATCTGTTTAACTAATTCAATAAAAGTAGCAAGGATCTATTATGGACTTTAATTCACTACTAGCATTAATGCTAAAAAAGAATGCATCGGACATGTTCATTACAGCTGGAATGCCACCTAGCTTAAAAATAGCCGGTAGAGTTGTGCCTGTTACTCAGCGTAAGCTAACGCCAGAACAAACCTATACCACCATAATGGCCATAATGACTCCTGACCAACAGGAAGAGTTTGAAGTTACTCGCGAATGCAACTTTGCCATCAGCGCAAAAAATATTGGCCGCTTCCGTGTTAGTGCTTTTTACCAAAGAAATAATGCAGGGATGGTTATCCGTCGCATAACTACTAAGATCCCATCAATTGATGAATTAAGCTTACCGCCAATTCTAAAAGATTTTGCCATGACTCAACGTGGCCTAATTATCTTTGTTGGTGCCACCGGAACTGGTAAATCCACGTCTCTAGCCTCGATGGTTGGCTTCAGAAATAAGAATAGTACCGGCCACATTATCACTATCGAGGATCCGATTGAATATATTCACTCACATGAAGGGTGTGTTGTTACCCAACGTGAAGTTGGAATTGATACTGAGTCTTACGATGTAGCCCTAAGAAACACTCTGCGACAAGCTCCAGATGTTATCCTAGTTGGTGAGATCAGACAGCGCGAAACCATGGATCATGCTATCGCTTTTGCTGAAACGGGCCACTTATGCTTATCAACACTCCATGCTAACAATGCAAACCAAGCAATGGATAGAATAGTTAACTTTTTCCCATCAGACCGACGCGATCAACTGTTCATGGATCTGTCCCTCAATTTAAAAGCCATTATTGCTCAACAATTAATTCCTACCCCAGATGGCAAGGGAAGAGTTGTCGCCCTTGAGATCCTAGTCAATACCCCACATGTGAGTGATTTAATTAGAAAAGGCGCGGTTAACGAACTTAAGGACATAATGAAACGCTCTAGAGAGCAGGGGATGCAAACCTTTGATCAACACCTGTTTGAGCTTTATAAGGAAGGTAAGATAGCCTATGAAGATGCTATCAGATATGCTGACTCTGCAAATGAAGTTCGCTTAATGATTAAACTTGAGTCTTCAGATGGAGATAGATTTGCCTCAACACCTGCTGCATCTGATGGTGACACAGTTATGTCACTTGATGATTATTAGACTTTATTCCTAAATTTTATGCGCCCTTTATCTGATCTAAGATTACTAAAGGGCGCCAAAAAACTGAATTCTGCAGTTTATACTTTAGCCGCTCTTCTTACCCAACTCCAATCATATTGCGAATCACCAACAACAACAAAATTACTATTCGTAAATGACTCTTTTTGATTATACTTCATCCGCTCTCCATCCAAAGAAAGCACTTTACCCCCTGCAACCTCAACCACACATTGAGCTGCAGCAATATCCCATTCCGATGTTGGACCTATCCTCGGATAAAAGTCAGCTTTGCCGTTAGCAATCATACAAAATTTCAGTGAACTGCCAACAGAAATCATTTCGATATTTTTCTGTTGATTTATCTCTTCACGTAATTCTTCTGACAGATGTGACTTACTAACCAAGGTTAATATACTATTTTGAGCGGCTTTTGTTGATATTGATACGGGTTCAAGCTGATTAGGGCCTATTTCAAAAGCACCTAACTCAGCAGCAGCATAATAAATTCGCTCTTCAACTGGTTGTCCAACCACTCCTATAATTGGATAGCCATCTTCTATTAAAGCAATATTGACTGTAAATTCCCCATTACGGTTAATAAACTCTTTAGTCCCATCTAATGGGTCAACTAACCAGTATGTACGCCAATTCTTTCTTATTTCATATGGTAGATGCGCACCCTCTTCCGATATCATTGGCAAGTCTGGCTGCAGTTTCATCAAACCTGCACTAATTATCTCATGTGCTTTTTTATCTGCTTTAGTTAAGGGGCTATTATCACTTTTCCGTTCTACCTGAATATCATTTTGATAAATATTAATAACCGCCTTACCAGCCTGCTCGACCAAAATTAACAAACCATCTAGAAGTTCTTTCTTTCTTTCTTTTGAAAACATTGTATTTGCCTTTAGTATTCTTTTTTCTTCCATATATCAAAGGTCTTTCCCATTGATCACTTTCTGAGCCCAGTTGATCACTGATATAACCCTGGGAGAACACATTTTAATTGCCTGTTCAAATGTCACCCAGTCAGATTCAACATGTTCAGGGCAACCCAACTCTGGATTAATTGGTAATTCAATATCTATTTGTTCTGTAGTAGCAATATAGTATCTCGCTACCTTCCCACCACGATATGGACCAGTTTCAAAAAACACTTCCCCCCATTCAAAATCTAACTCTGAGATTGTAGTTTCCTCTTGAACCTCGCGCAGAGCCGCTTCAAGTTCAGTCTCGCCAATCTCTTGCATCCCTTTTGGAAAATCCCAGTACTGATAAGCTCTCAACAATAGCAGATATAGCTGCGCAGATTCCTTATCTCTGCGCAACACAACCACTCCAGCAGAAAGCCTTCGAGTTCCCATACTAATTTACACAATACTGTTTAAGAGTTTGCTGAAAAGTATCTGAGCTATATTGATCTACAACGACGCCTTTCCCTAAACCTTTAATCAAAACCAACCGAACGACACCATCAAGCACCTTCTTATCTGCCTGCATCAACTTTACAAAGTCTTCTTGCACCATTTGATCTGGAACAGTAGTTGGCAACCCTGCTCGTTTTAACAGTTCAACCCCTCTTCTTTCAGTCTTCTCATCAATCCAGCCCATAAGCCTAGACATAGTCAAAGCCATACACATTCCTGTAGATATAGCCTCCCCATGAAGCCAACTTGTATAACCAGTAAAAGTTTCTATGGCATGGCCGAATGTATGACCAAAGTTCAGCAGTGCTCGAATTCCATGTTCATGCTCATCCTTTTCTACCACTTCTGCTTTTATCTGGCATGATTTATGGACTGCATATTCAAGGGCTTCATAATCTCGCGATAAAAGTTTATCAAGATTATTCTCAAGCCAGTTGTAAAAATCATTATCGTAGATAAAGCCATACTTAATAACTTCAGCGATTCCTGCTTTTAATTCACGATCCTCCAAAGTATCAAGCGTTGCTATATCTGCAATAACCGCCTGTGGCTGATAAAAAGCCCCTATCATATTCTTACCTAATGGATGATTCACTCCAGTTTTACCACCAACTGAAGAATCAACTTGAGACAATAAAGTTGTTGGCACTTGAATAAACTGAACTCCACGACGATAACAAGCAGCAGCAAACCCAGTCATATCCCCAACTACACCACCTCCTAAAGCTATTAGCGTAGTTTTGCGGTCATAGTTATTAGCCATTAACTCATCAAAAATTTTATTAACCGTGTCTAAATTTTTATAACTTTCTCCATCTGGTAGCACAGTTTCAGATACTAACTTATCACTCCCATTCAACCCTTTCTTAAGCTTCTCTATATATAGAAGGGCTACGGTTTCATTACTGACTATCATCACCTGCTTGCCACTGATATATGGCAACAGATACTCTGCTATAAAAATATCTTTCCCAATAAATATTGGGTAACTTCTATCTCCAAGATCAACCTTTAACGTTCTCATACTCTTCTCAAATATATCTTTTAAGCTTCATTTCAATATCTGCTAAAACTGCATCAATCCCATTTCCATCTGTTACAACTACAATATCAGCTAACTCTTCATATAGTGGTGATCTAGCCTCATACAGCTCTTCCAGTCTCTTACGCGGATCTTCTGTCTGCAGCAACGGTCTATTTTTATCTTTTTTGGTACGTAACATTTGCTGCTCGACAGATGTTTTCAAATAAATTGTGGTGCTGTGCTGTGCAATATTTTCTCTGTTCTCAGGCTTAATAACTGCGCCACCTCCTGTTGCCAACACAATATCACCTTCTCCACTTAATAAGTCTCTTATAGAACTTATTTCCCGTTTTCTAAACCCTTCTTCACCCTCTGTTTCAAATATATACGGTATATCAACACCTGTTCGACGCTGAATATCCCGATCACTATCTTCGAACCTTATTCCTAGCTTATGCGCTAAACGGCTACCGATGGTAGTTTTACCTGAACCCATCGGGCCAACTATACAAATCTTCATAACGTTTATTTACAACCAATTCTCTACAGTACTTATTATATTCTACTCTAGGCCATTTATTTCATAAAGGAACAGCAACCTTAAGTTCATATGTCTATAACCAGAAAAAGGCGCATCAGCGCCTTTTTCTAAAGTCCAAACTAAACTTAAAGAGAAACTTTCATATCACTCTTAAGTATCTTTGGGGTTATAAAAATAAGCAGTTCAGATCTTTCATCTTTCTTAGATGTAGAACTAAACAACTTACCAACAACTGGAATATCACCTAATAAAGGAACTTTTGTATCAGTATCAATTCTTTCCTGCTCGTAAATACCACCAAGAACGACTGTCTCACCATTATCAACCAATACCTGGGTACTAACCTCGCTAGTATCAATACTAGGAACATCTTTATAGACTTTTCCAACACTATCTTTCGAAACGTTTAGATCCATAATAACCCTATCATTTGGCGTAATCTGTGGTGTAACCTCCAATTTCATTACAGCCTCTTTAAACTGAACTGATGTTGCTCCACTAGAAGTTTTTTCCTCATAAGCAACTTCAGTACCCTGCTTAATTATTGCTGTATGCTGATCAGAAGTAATAACTCGAGGACTTGATACTATTTCTCCTTTCCCTTCGATCTCCATTGCCGAAAGCTCTAATTGCAACAGATATGAGCCAATCTTTCCAATAGCCAACCCCATTGATCCTACCGCACCTGATGCAGGCAAATCAACCAGTAATCCCTGGTTATCATCATCACCTACAAATGAAGGATAACCTGTTCCCCAGTTAGTAAACCCTGGGCGCGTTCCTCCTGCTGCCACACCATTCTCACCTGGCACACCAAAGTTCTTTTGTCCAGAAACACCAAACTGTACACCAATATTTCTAGAAAAATCATTATTCGCAATAACAATTCTCGACTCAATCAAAACCTGTTGCACTGGGATATCAAGCTTGGTTATCATCTTGCGTGCTTCAACTAACACATCCGCAGTATCTCTAATCATAAGTACATTGGTCCGTGCATCTACAGTTGCACTTCCGCGAACTGAAAGAAGCGAACCTCCACCTTCTCCAGCTGAACTTAGAAGTGAAGCAATATCACCAGCTTTAGCATAGTTAATCTCAATAAACTCTGTACGTAGCGGGGCAAGCTCTTCAATTTGCTTTTGTGATTGTAGCTCTAACTTTTCTCTTGAAGCTAATTCTTCTGATGGAGCAATCAAAATCACGTTGCCATTTTGCCGCATTGACAACCCTTTTGTTTTAAGAATTATATCAAGCGCTTGATCCCAAGGTACATTTTGCAATCTAAGGGTTAAACTTCCTGAAACTGTATCGCTCACCACGACATTCATCCCAGTAAAATCAGCTATTAACTGCAACACCGCTCTAACTTCGATATTTTGGAAGTTTAAAGTTAATCTATCTCCAGTAAATACTGCATTCTCACGTTCTATATCCTCTTTCTCATCTTTAGTCAACGGGCGGAGCTCTATTGTCAACAATTTATCCGATTGATACGCAAGCTGTTCATAAAATTCAGTAGCTGGTGTTATAACAATTCTTGTATTCCCATCCCTCATACCAGTATCAATAGTTTTTACCGGAGTACCAAAGTCTAATACATCTAATCTTTTAATTAATTCTGCAGGAACTTGTGTCTCTGCAAAATCAACAACAACTTGACCAGCCTCACTTCGCACATCAACTGGCACAGTTACATCAGACAGAGATATTATGACTCGCCCTTCACCTGACTCCCCCCTTCTAAAATCAATATATTCTACATGGGAGCCATCTACTTTATTTACAATTTTAGCAGAAACTGACTCGGTTTCTGACTTTGCCGTCACCTCTTGAGTTGCAGGTTTTATTGAATCTGATCTACCAAGTATTAAAATAACCTTATTTCCTTGAGTTACCAGTGAGTATGGGGCCTGCTCAGCCAAATAAACCACTGCTCTAGTTCTCCCACCTGCCTCAGCAGTGGTAACCTTTTGGGCAACACCAACACCAATATCCAGCGACTTTTTTCCTAACTTATTTACTGTACCAATAAAATCAACGGATATTCGAGCAGGGTTATCTATAGTAAAGCTATTCGGCTCACCCTCTATAGGAGAACTTAGTTCAAACACCACCTGCACCCTTTCTCCAGATAGTGATGATACCGAGATATCCTTTAACTCATTTGCATTTGCAGCACTGCTTAGCAGAACCCCTAGCAATAAAGCTAAACTATTAGCACACATCCTGTTAACTGGACTCAGCCTTGTTAGTATATTTGACCATCTTTTCATTATTTTATCCTCGCCGGAATTTTCTTATTTGCCTGCATCATTTAAGGTAAGTACCGCATCACGAAGTTTGCAACGCTTCCCTGTCCTCACTCTTTCAACCAGTTCTATCTTTGTGCCATCAATATTTGTTATTTCCCCAGAATTTTGTCCTAAGTACTCACCATTTTTAAGTCTATGCACTGTACCCTCTGGGGATCGAATTAGAGCCCACATAGAGTCATCCTGAGCCATGCTTCCAACCATCATTAATGAATCAAGAGTATACCCTTCTAGCAACTCCCTTGGCCTATCAGGATCAGGACAAAACTTACTATTGATACTTGGATCGTCTATCTTCTCAATTATTGGACCACCACCTATCTTTATAACTTTAAAAGGATCGGCAATCCCCTCCATTGAATAAAGAACTTTTTCAATCGGTTTTATCTTTGGTGGTGAGCTGATCTTCCCCCCAGGGCGGGACTTAATATCTTCAATTTGCTTACGTAAGTCTTCATTATCACCCCCACCAAAACATCCGCTTAATAAGAACACTGAGCAAATTAAAAATAAGATTGTAATTTCCTTGATAATTTTTTCCACTTGATATATCACGACTACTCCCCCTTATCTCTATATCTATAGGTTTTCGCCTTGACACTCATAGAAAGCTTACCGCCACCTTTTCCGCTTCCGATTGAAAAATCCTGCAAGGTAACAATCCTTGGCAGTGCAGCTATACCACTAACAAACATACCAAACTCATGAAAATCGCCATGCAATTTTAATGAAATTGGCAATTCAACATATTCCTCTTTTGTTTTTTCATCTTCTGGCTTAACCAGATCAAATTCAAGAGCACTTGCAGCACCAGTCTGCGAAATATCACGCACAAATGACTCAACTTCAATCTTAGTTGGCAAACGACTTATCATGTCGTCAAACATCTCTTCCATAATAGCCAGCTGTTTCTTAAGTTCATCAAGGTTTGCCGCCTTAACCTGCTTCTTTTTAAACTCTGCAATTTTTTCAGCTTCCAGAGCTACAACCTTATCCAACTCTTTCGACTGCTCTTGCCAGTCAAAATGCCATGCAGCCCCTAATGCAGCCCCGAACAACACCAACCAAATGATCACCTTAGCTGGAAGGGGCCAGTTGCCTATATTACTTAATTCCAGGTTATTTAATTCAGAAAGATCCACTATCTAGTACCTTCAAATTGTATTATTAGATCGCTACTGCGACTATTCATCCTCATTTTTTTTCTTTTCCGCCTGCTTCACCTGCAAGGTAAAGAGAAACTGTTTATATTTACCAGTACTCTTAGCAGTAATCACCTTAAGCTTCGGCACATCAAACACCGGCGACCTATCTAGATTCTCCATATACTCTGAAACCCTAGATTGCGAAAGGGCAACGCCCTTTATTGTTAGCTGCCTGCCTTTTTGCTGAAAACTCTCTATATAAACCTCTTTAGGTACGGTCCGTATAAACTCATTAAATAAACGCACCGCTTCAGGTCTACCAGATTGCAGCCCTTCAATTACACCGATTCTTGCTTCTAATTCATCCCGGCGCTCTTCAAGAATTTTGATCTCTTTAATCTTTTTATCAACAATTTGAATCTCTCTATCCAACATTTTATTACGGGCATTTTGGTTTGATATCAACCCTAAATTAAACATATGGACACCAATACTAACCAACACAGCCATAGCCAAGACCACCACCGTAAGCACAGCAAATTCTGTCTGTTTCTCTTTCCTCAGCTCTTCACGCCACGGTAATAAATTTATCTGGGTCATTAATCAAAACTCCTTAAAGCCAAGCCACATGCAACCATCAAAGATGGCGCATCATTCGCTAATACCTGAGGTTTTATCTTTTTCGCCAATAACATAGAAGCGAAAGGATTAGCTATTGACGTTTCTGTTGCAATGCTTGGAGTTGATTCAATTAGTTCACCGATACCAGCTATAGACGCACTTCCGCCTGCCAGAACGATATGATCTACATTTCCATGCTGATTATTTGCAAAGAAAAATTGCAGCGATCTAACGACCTGCTGTACCAACGTCTCCTTGAATGGTTCTAACACTTCAAATTCATAGTTATCAGGAAGTCCACCTTGACGCTTTGCTATCCCAGCTTCTTCATATGACAACCCGTAACGGCGCATTATCTCTTCAGTAAGTTGTCTACCACCAAAAACCTGCTCACGCGTATAAACAATACTATTATCATGCATAATATTCAGAGTGGTAACTGTTGCACCAATATCAATTACAGCTACTGTTTGTTCAGCACCTTGCTTTGGAAGTTGTTCAGCAATCAAAGAGAATGCATTCTCCATAGCGTAACTTTCAACATCTACAATTTTTGCAGCTAGGCCAGCGCTCTCTAAAGCGTCTCGCCTGATGTCTACATTTTCATCCCTGCAAGCAACCAGTAAAACATCTACATTATCTGGATTGCCCTCTGAAGGACCTATAACCTCAAAGTCCAAAGCAACCTCATCAAGAGGGTAAGGAACATACTGATCAGCCTGAAGCTCAATATTTGCCTGCATCTCAGATTCATTTGTATTTGCCGGCATACTGATTATTTTATTTATGGAAGCAGATCCCGGAACTGCAACTGCAGCATGCTTTGCTTTGGTTCCAGATCTTTTTACTGCTCGACGAATACTTTCCGACACAGCTTCAACATCAGAGATATTTTTCTCAACCACCGCCGAAGCTGGCAAAGGCTCCACTGCATAACTTTCTACACAAAACTTTTTATCCGTCTTGCGAAGCTCAATTAATTTCACAGCCGTTGAACTGATATCAATCCCCAATAGAGTAGGAGATTTCTTAGCGAATAGGGGCACTTTTGTTCCTTTTTTTTCTTATCTTACTAGGATTTTGTTAATTTTCCTTATTAATAGCATTAAATAACAGTCTCTAATAGATATCAAGCTACAAAACGAAATATTTAAGGTAAATACAATATTTCATTCGAAACTATTAAGCATAAAACGTGTCTACAGCCTTTTTATTTAACGACTAAATACCAAATACTTAGAAATTCTGCTATTTTCTAACATCCACACTTAAAGTTAATTCTAGTAAAAGAAACCCAAATATGAAGTTTTTTTACCGTTTGCTCAAATATTTTATGTTTTTATCTTTAACCTGCTCCCTTATCGGAGGGGTATTATTATATGCTGCCTACCTATATATCGAGCCGGACCTTCCTGCGGTAGACAAATTAAAAGACATTAAACTATCCGTTCCCTTGAGAGTTTTTACCTACGACAACAAACTAATTGGAGAGTTTGGCAAAAAAAGACGCGCCCCACTTAAGTACTCTGAAATTCCCCCCCAAGTAATTAATGCCTTTCTTTCTGCCGAAGATGAGCGTTTTTTCACTCACCCAGGAGTTGATTACCAAGGCATCCTACGTGCGGTATGGCATATTATCAAAACAGGTGAAAAAGGATCAGGGGGAAGCACGATCACCATGCAGGTTGCTAGAAACTTCTTCCTATCTAATGAAAAAACTTACATTCGCAAATTAAAAGAGATATTCCTATCTTTAAAAATTGAAGAAGAATTTAAAAAACCACAAATTATTGAACTCTACCTAAATCGAATTTTTCTTGGGAACCGAGCATATGGAATTGGTGCAGCTGCCCAAGTTTATTATGGTAAATCAGTTGAGAATCTATCCATTGAGCAAATAGCTATGATAGCAGGCTTGCCTAAAGCTCCATCAGCAAACAACCCTATATCCAACCCTGTTCGCGCAAAAAGACGACGTAGCTATGTTTTGCAACGCATGCTAAAACTTGATTATATATCTGAAGAGCAGTTTACTTACGCAAATAACCAACCCGTTTCCGCCAAATTACACGGACAGGCAACCGAAGCTGAATCTCCATATATTGCTGAAATGGTACGCAACGAGGCAATCAAAAGATTTGGAAACTCAGCCTACACCCAAGGTTATAAAATCTATACAACCATTGATTCCAAACTCCAAATTAATGCACAAAACGCTCTAAGAACAGCATTAACCAACTATGACATACGTCATGGCTACAAAGGCCCTGAAGCTAAAATTGAGCACATTAATGACAAAAGTGAAGAAGAATTAGGCTCCATTACTGCTGATTATGGTTCTGTTGGCAACCTGTTACCTGCAGTTGTTACCGAAATTGATGATTTATCCGCCACTGCATTCCTAGCTGATGGTACAAAGGCGAGAATAGAGTTAGAAGAATTGAAGTGGGCTAGAAAATATCTTTCCGACAATTCCAGAGGCCCAAAAATCAAGAAACCTTCCGACATCCTATCTATTGGCGACCTGATACGGGTACGCAAAGACACTAGAATAATAGATGAGGTACAAACACCCTTCTACGCATTAGCACAAGTGCCTGAGGTATCAGGAGCCTTTGTAGCAATGAAGCCTAATAATGGCGCCATCCTAGCTTTAGTTGGCGGATTTGATTATTACACCAGCAAATTTAACCGTGTAACTCAAGCAAAACGCCAGCCTGGGTCTGGCATCAAACCATTCATCTATTCTGCAGCATTAAAGAAAGGTTACTCAACTGCATCATTAATCAACGATGCACCTGTAGTATTTGAAGATTCTGCCCTAGAAAACACATGGCGTCCTGAGAACTACTCTGGACATTTTTATGGCCCAACCAGACTTAGAAACGCCCTTACATTCTCCCGCAACCTTGTATCCATAAGGCTTCTGCGCTCAATTGGAACCAATTACGGCATAAAACACCTTAAGCAATTTGGTTTTGAAGAAAAACAACTTCCCAAAGATCTATCCTTAGCACTTGGCAGCGCCAGCGTAACCCCACTTGAGATGGTATCTAGCTACTCAGTTATTGCCAATGGTGGCTACCAAGTTGAACCATATTTCATCGATAGAATTGAAGATAGTGATGGCAATACTATTTACAGCGCTGCCCCTCTTACGGTATGCAGCAACTGCCATCTGAATAAAGCCCAAGATGACTATAATATTTCTGAGCTAGAAAACAGCATCGCCTCTTTTGCTAAAAACATAGCCCCTCGGGCCGTTGATGAGCGTAACATCTATCTATTGACCAGTATGATGCGTGATGTTGTAAAAAGAGGCACGGCCAGAAAAGCTTTAGTGCTTAAAAGGGGTGATTTAGCAGGAAAAACCGGCACCACTAACGATCAACGCGACGCTTGGTTTAACGGTTTTAACCAAGATATTGCTGCGACAGCATGGGTTGGTTTTGACAAAATTCGCTCTCTTGGCAATAGAGAAACTGGCGGTAAAGCTGCGCTCCCTATCTGGATCGATTTTATGCGTTATGCCCTTAATGGAAAACCTGAAACGCCTCTTAAGCAACCTTCAGGAATTGTCACGGTAAGAATTGATAAAAAAACTGGACTACAAACCAATGCTTCTAACCCCAATGCAATGTTCGAGATTTTCCGCACCGAAAATGTACCGCAAATGGATCAAAGCAACGACTTAGAAGAACCTGATGCAGCAAATGATAGTAGCCAGACAATCACAAAACCTAATAAAGACGATGGTGAACACCTTTTCTAGCCTTATCCATTTTATAAAATGGCAGATCATATGAGAAACAAACTATATACAAAAGAAAAACATATGATTGCCTCTGAAGCAGCAAATTTAATAGTTGCCAAAGGAATATCTTTTGAAGCAGCCAAGCTCGAAGCATGCCGAAAGCTGAACATAACATCTAAGAAAAAAATTCCTCGAGATGCTGAAATTGAGGCGCTACTCATTGAGCGCTCTGAGCTATTCAACTACAAAAATATTAAAGACGAAACCAGCCTAAAAAACGTATATGAAACCACCATCAAGGCATTGGAGTTGTTTTCAAAGTTTCGCCCTAAAGCCACAGGAGCTGTTCTAACTGATATTTTTCACCAAAATAGCAGTATAGAATTACACCTATTTGCAGATACTATTGAAGATGTAGAACGCCTTCTGATAGACCGCTCGATCCAATTTGAATTAATTGATAGAAAATATAAAGTTGCCAAGGGGAGCTGGGATACTTTTTATATTATCTCTTTTTTTGCAGGGGAAAATAACATTAAATCAGTTATTTTTCTTAACGACAGCCCCTACAAAAATATTATAGAAACTGAAAGTGAAACCCCTTTGCAAAGAGTTTCACTTAAACAGTTTATAGAAAAAACTGGCCTAAGTTAGACAGCTTAGGCCAAATCACTTGTACAGATAGCTATCTATTCATAAACCAACAAGCATCTTTTCTGTTATTTGAGATCAATTAGTTCCGCGCTGAAACTCTTCAATATAATCTCTTTTTGCTGGCCCTCTATAGGTTTGTCTTGGTCTTGCAATCCTTTGATCAGGATCTGCAATCATCTCCATCCATTGCGCGATCCAGCCCGGAGCCCTACCAATTGCAAACAACACCGTAAAGAAGCTAGAAGGGATATTTAAAGCCTTGTATATAAGTCCTGAATAGAAATCAACATTTGGATAAAGATTCCTCTCAATAAAATAATCGTCTTCAAGAGCTATCTCTTCCAAACGCATCGCCAATTCAAGCTTAGGATCATTTACACCTAGAGCCTCAAGAACCTCATGGCAAGTTTGACGAATAATAATTGCTCGTGGGTCATGGCTTTTATAAACCCTGTGCCCAAAGCCCATCAATCTGAATGGGTCGTCCTTATCTTTGGCCTTTTCCACATACTTTGGAATGTTCTCCACTGAACCAATCTCATCAAGCATATTGATCACAGCTTCATTTGCTCCACCATGAGCTGGCCCCCACAAAGCAGCACACCCAGAAGCAATTGCCGCAAAAGGGTTTGTACCGGTACTTCCTGCCATTCTCACCGTAGAAGTACTAGCATTTTGCTCATGATCAGCATGCAGTATAAATAGTTGATCCAAGGCTTTTTCAGCTATTGGGTTGATCTCATATGCTTCAGTCGGAGTTGAAAAAAGCATATTAAGCAAATTCCCTGAATAACTCAGTTTTGAATCTGGATATACTATCGGATGCCCCATCATATGCTTAAAGGCTGCACCAGCAATTGAAACCATTTTAGCGACAATTCTAGAAGCTATTTGCTCTCGATGAAAAGCATCTGAAATATCAATACGATCATGGTAGAAAGCAGAAAGTGATCCCACAACTGCTGTAAGCATTGCCATTGGGTGCGCATCATAATGAAAACCATTGAAAAAATTCAATATCCCTTGATTAAGGATCATGTTCTTACTGATATTATGTTTAAAATCTTCCAGGTTCTCTTTCATCGGTAATACTCGATGAATAAGCAGGTAAACCACTTCTAAAAAGGAACTTCTCTCAGCCAACTGTTCAATAGGATAGCCTCGATGCAACAAGACCCCTTTTTCTCCATCGATAAAGGTGATTTTACTCTGACAACTTGCTGTAGAAGTAAATGCTGGGTCATAAGTAAAGTAGCCAAACTCTTTATACAAACTACCAATTTCAACAACGCTTGGCCCATGAACACTATCTCTAATTGGGAAATCAGCGCTCTTACCAGTAACATTATCCGTCATAGTTACAGTTTTATTACTCATAATTACCTCCAATATACATTTACTTGCTTAATCCGCTCTATTCTTCGCAATAGGGTATGGCACAAAAAAACCTCTCCGCGAGAAGATTATAGAACAATTTAGGGAATTAAAAATTATAGCGTGCAGCCAAAAGCAGGCATAAAAAACTAAGGCGCAACCTTTCATAGTAGCGCCTTATATTTCTCTGATAAGAGAAATTATTTAGATACTTTTGTGTACCTTTTGCGGAATCTGTCAACACGTCCACCTGTATCAACAATACGCTGTTGACCAGTAAAGAATGGATGAGTTTTGCTTGAGATTTCAACCTTCACTAATGGATATTCGTTTCCGTCTTCCCATTTGATAGTGTCTTTTGTCTCAATAGTTGAGCGTGTAAGAAAAGCAAAGTCCGCAGCGATATCCTGGAAAACAACTTCTCTATAGTTAGGATGTATACCTTCTTTCATAGTCTTTTATCCAACAACAATATGTTCGTTAATTTCTGGCCTACATTAAAACAATCAAGGCCTGAGAATGTTAGCCGCCGAATGTTATAGATATTTGGCAGCTATGGCAAGTTAAATTATTCTATAACTCAAGGCACGACTAAAGAAATATGGATCGAATAGCCTGGCATAAACAACCAAAAATCATTGTAAAAACTGCTTCTTAGCACCAACACTACAATCACTATCAATTCAGAAAAACTTTTCAACGACTAGCCCTAAGTGCATTTGCACGGGTAAAACTCAATTTATTGATATCGATTTTGCAAATATTACACCCAGATTACAAAAGTTAGGGTGAAAGCTGGAACAAAATCACCTATAAATATAAGTAGTGCATATAAAGATTATTCCGAGCATTGTCCGATTAAAAATTAAAATCTCTATTATATTGCTCTACCTATTAATCACTAGGAGTAACCGCCATGGAACGGGAACACGAAAAACACATCACCAAACTAATTAATGACATTCAAAGTCATAAAATAACCCTTCCATCACTTCCTGAAGTAGCTGTTAAGGTAAGAAAATTTGTCGATGATCCTGAAATGGGCATTGCACAGCTATCAAAAGCGATAAGCACCGATCCTGCTCTTGCAGCAAGGTTATTGCAAGTAGCAAACAGTCCATTTTTTCGCTGTATGACTCCATCATCAAATCTAAATAACGCTATCGGCAGACTTGGCGGCGTATGCGTACGCAACATTGTCACTAGCCTTGTGATGGCTCAGCTATATAAAACCAACATCTCTGGAGAGATTAAGTCCTATATGAAAGGGCTTTGGGAACATTCAACATCAGTAGCCGCTTACTGTAACGTTATTGCTAGAAAGTTCACATCTTTAGACGCAGAAGAAGCGATGCTAGCAGGGCTTGTTCACAACATAGGCTCTTTGCCAATTCTAACCGCAGCAAGTAACGACACAGAATTACTCGACGATTTCGATACAGTTAAAGACCTAATCACTGAATTTCACACCGATATTGGCAAAATAACTCTAGAAGAGTGGGGGTTTCCTGAAACATTAATTCAAGCTGTATTTGAACACGAAAACCTTGATAGAGAACACGAAGGCCCAGCAGATTTGATTGACGTAGTAATGGTCAGCAGCCTGCACGCTACTTTAGGCAAAAAGAATCGACCTCAAACTCGCCCATGGGATGAGATACCTGCATTTAACGCATTAAACCTAACACCAGAAGAGAGCATTGATGCTATGATGGAAGCTAAAGATGAACTAAGCGCAATTCAAAAGCTCTTAAGTATGTAACCACAAAAAAACTAATGTCGTCATGCAATATAATAATTTAAACAACGGGAAATCAATTTTAATCAGGTGCAGCTATGGAACTTGACCCAATAGTAATTCCAGCACCATTCCCAGAGAATGTTAATCAGTTTGCCCATGTCTGGCCTACTGACGACCCAGCGCCTCAAGTTGGCCAGCTGCGTAATTTCATCTTTGATGGAAAAACCTACACCCTGAAAATTCAAGAAATCATGGACCTAGGTGAAGGGTATTTAGGGGTTACCCTTAGCACCAAACCTTCTTAACAACTCTATTGGGCTAAAACCCCAATATAAATTCCAGTTTATGCCATTAATTAACGTAACCACATACATTGCATTAATTCCATGAGCATTTCTTAAATGGTAATTATCATTACTAAACAAACACTCTTTTTAAAGCGTTATGAGCGCAGTAGCTTTAAAGCTCGTAGAGAGGCCACCTAGGCTTCGTATCAAAAGAAGTCTCCGCCTCTTGCCCCTGCATAAAACGGCGATACCCAGCATAGGCAATCATCGCACCATTATCGGTGCAAAACTGCATTGATGGGAAAAATAGCTCTGCACCAATTTTATCCATCTCTTCTTTTAACCTTTGGCGCAATCGTTTATTAGCCCCAACACCACCTGCAACTATCAACCTCTTGATTCCACGCTGCTCTATCGCCCTGCGGCATTTTATGATCATTGTATCAACGACAGCTTCCTGAAAGGCATATGCCACATCAGCCTTGGTTTGTTGTTCAAGCCCATGCTCTTGCACAGTAGTTATGGCAAAGGTCTTTAAGCCACTAAAGCTAAAATCTAAACCTGGTCGATTGGTCATTGGGCGCGGAAACCTAAACCTATCAGGATTACCATCTTCCGCCAACTTTGCTAAGACTGGCCCTCCCGGATATGAAAGCCCCAATAGCTTAGCAGTCTTATCGAACGCCTCACCTACAGCATCATCAAGCGATTCACCTAAAAGCTTATATTTTCCCAGCTCATCAACTTCAATCAGCATGGTGTGCCCACCCGATACCAGTAAAGCTATAAAAGGAAACTCAACCTTATTCTCCTTCTCCAGCATTGGGGCCAGTAGATGCCCCTCTAAGTGGTGAATACCAATAGCTGGGATATCCCAAGCCCAAGCCAAACTGCTAGCAGTTGCTGCCCCAACCAATAATGCCCCCATAAGACCCGGGCCTTTGGTAAAAGCTATACCATCAATATCACTCTTATCACTATTTGATTCCTGCATAACCTGCCTAATCAATGGCGTAACCTTGCGCACATGATCTCGGGATGCCAATTCAGGAACCACACCACCATACTCGGCATGAATCGCAACCTGGCTATATAAAGCATGAGCCATCAAACCTTGCTCGCTATCATAAATAGCTACGCCAGTTTCATCACAAGATGTTTCTATTCCTAAAATTCGCATCAATTAAACCATTATCAAGTTAAAATCAGCGGTTATTTTTAACCTAAATTAATCTTTCGGCAACATTTTTTTGCTTTTAAAAAAAACCAGGCGTAAAATAATCGCCCCTGTCTATTTGACAGGGATTTTCATTAACTTTTTAACAGGGTGTGATAATAAATGCCAATCGTAAAAGTAAAAGACAACGAGCCATTTGACGTTGCTCTACGTCGCTTCAAGCGTGCTTGTGAAAAAGCAGGTGTTCTTTCTGAGGTTCGTAGACGTGAATACTACGAAAAACCAACAGTAGAGCGTAAACGCAAAAAAGCAGCGGCAGTTAAGCGTCATCTTAAGAAGACGTCTCGTGACAGCATGAAGCGCGTAAGAATGTACTAAACCAAAGTGTAAACTTTGATTAATGTACAACAGCGTATTTATATATTTAAACTAATAACTTCATACGGAAACCTATCGTGAAACAACGTATTACCGATGAAATGAAATCTTCCATGCGAGGGGGTGATAAAAAGCGTCTCGGTGTAATCAGATTGATTATGGCTGCCATCAAACAAAAAGAGGTTGATGAGCGCATTGAACTTAACGATGACCAGATTATTGATATTATATCAAAAATGGTCAAACAGCGTCGTGAGTCAATTGTTCAATATGAAAAAGCCGAAAGGGCCGACCTGGCTGAACAGGAAGCCTATGAAATTGAAGTTCTACAAGAATTTCTACCTGAGTCACTAAGTGATGAAGAGATCGCACAAGAGATAGCCAAGGCTGTTGAAGAAACTGGTGCATCTTCGATCCGCGACATGGGTAAAGTTATGGGCATTTTAAAAACTCGTCTTGCTGGAAAAGCGGAGATGGGTGCTGTAGGCGCTAAAGTTAAAGAGCAGTTATCTGCATAACCCCCTAACCCGTATATTTCGAGATTTCTAATCAACTGGAAACGATATATACGGGCTAGGCTTTAACACAGTCCTACCAAAACCAAACAATACAAAAATCTAATTTGCCAACAATTATATATCTACAGGTAACCCTATCTGTATTAGCGCTTTTTTTTATTCCACATTCAAGCTAAAATCATCACCTGTATAAAATTATTACTCATGGAATTTAGGGCGATGTTAGCCCATCACAAGGATTAAAGTAGCAGATGTCGGATATCTACAAACAGTCATATGACCGCCTAGGAATTACCATATTCTTTGCTTGCGTCATTCACGCACTGGTGATTTTTTTCTTCTCTTTTATATCCCTGCAGATGCCAAAAAAAACCGCTACTGACAAAATTGAAGTAACTATTGCCAAAAGACCTTCCCGCACCACACCAAAAGAGTTCGATTACATAGCTCAAGCAGACCAAAATGGTGGCGGAGAAAAAGAGAAAAAAGAGAAGCCTACAGATGATAATACGGCTCTATCTCCTGATGTTGGACAAGAGGAAGCACCACTACGTAGCGCGCCAGAAGAATCCATTGAAGAGATCAAAAAGAACGAGATCATAAGTTCTCAATCTGAAGATCAAAAGAAAACCCAAAAACCTGAGCAAGATTCAGAACAAGTTGAGGCACAACCTCCAGCAGAAATTAACTTTAAAATGATGGATATTGCTCAGCTTGAAGCATTGAATAATAACCAAAAGAAGCAATACGCAAAAAAAGCCAAATCAAAAACAATTGACCCAAGCACGAAAAAGAAAGTTGAGGCCAGATACATAGGGATGTGGAGCGAAAAGATGCAAACTTTTGCGGACAATAACTTCAAAATCAACCCATATGCAGACAAGCTTCGAGGTTCTGTTGTTATTGAAACCTCAATCTTACCCAACGGCAATGTATTTCTTATTCAAGTAATTAAGCCGTCAGGCAACTCTATGCTTGATAACACCATGATAAGTTATATAAAAAATGCCGCGCCCTATGAAAAATTCCCTGAAGAACTTAAGAATTTTGAGTTGATAAAAATTCAACGTCAATTCAACTTCAAAGATTAGATAGCAAAACTAGCTGGCAAACTAAAACGCCAAAGCAATCACATACCTATTATCTTTTTGCTCTTTATAGTAAATAAATTTACGAATAGCGTCATTTCTAACTTTTTCACAAAACTTTCAGGTCAGCTTAGCCTATAATAAGCTGTATAGGCTGATTTGCAGTTGCCTATTAATAATTACACGGGGATAATCCATTTTATGGAAGTAATAGATTCACTAACTAACCACATTCTTATCGCGATGCCAACTTTGGCAGACCCAAACTTTTTCCAATCAGTTGTACTCATATGTCAGCACACTGAAGAGGGAGCCATGGGGATAATTATTAATCGTCCTACAGATATAAGCCTGGGCGAGATATTGGTTCACCTTGAAGTTAAAGAATCTATTGGCGCTAACGCAACAGACACTGAGCTGATGAACATCCCTGTATTTGTTGGCGGACCATTACAACGCGAAAGAGGCTTTGTAATCCATGAACCCCATGGCAAATGGGAGTCTTCAGCTGTTATCTCCGATTCTATCGAGATAACCTCATCTCGAGACATTCTTGAAGCGATCTCAGAAGGAAATGGGCCAGAAAAGAAATTTGTTGCCTTGGGTTATGCAGCATGGGCTCCAGGCCAACTTGAAGAGGAGATGATTCAAAATTCATGGCTTAGTGGGCCAATGGAGCCATCTCTAATATTTGAAGTATCCGACGATGAACGCTGGCAAGCTGCTGCTGCGTCAATTGGTGTTGATCTAAATCTACTCTCTGAATATTCAGGTCATGCCTAACTAAAACCTAGTTTTTATCATTAATAAATTAAGATACCTATAAATCAAGGTTCCTATAAACCATAGTTACGCATAGAAATAGTCTATATCCATATTTTTATATGTGGCATCTTTTCAACAATCCCATTATCAAATAAAATACTTAAGCTTAAACTATCCTGACAGAAGAATATGACCAAAACCTACCTTGGATTTGACTACGGAATGCAGCGCATCGGCGTAGCTGTTGGACAGTCAATTACTGGTACTAGCCGCTCCCTAATAACTATAAAATGTAATAATGGTGCTCCTGATTGGGAGCATATAAGCAAACTCCTGGATGAGTGGAAACCAGATGCACTGGTTGTCGGTGTTCCACTGCATATGGATGGCACTGAACAGGAGATGACAAAAAATGCAAAACGCTTCGCACGAAGACTGGAAGGAAGATATAATATTCAGGCTTTTACCGTTGATGAGCGTCTGTCATCACGCAAAGCGGAAGAACTAATAGCTAAACGACGTGCTGCAGGTATCAGCAAACGCTCCAAAACTGGAGATTGCGACAAGATCGCAGCACAAATCATACTGCAAGACTGGCTCGATAGCTCAACCTGAAATAGCTGCATGGAAGTTAATATGACAACTGATAATGTGAACCAACTGCTCTCCGATATGGCGGAACAGCTACAACAAATGATCCAAACAAGAAAATTAAAAAACCCGGCGATGATTGGTATTCAGAGCGGTGGAATTTGGGTCGCAGAAGAGTTGCATAAGATGCTCAATATCAAAGATCCACTAGGCAACCTCGGAATCTCTTTCTACCGTGACGATTTTAGTCAAATCGGCCTGCATCCTCAGGTAGGCCCTTCGGACTTACCATTCTCTACAGAGCACCGAGATATCATCCTAGTAGATGATGTCCTATTTACCGGACGTACCATCAGAGCAGCAATCAATGCGATATTTGACTTTGGTCGTCCAGACTCTATTATTCTTGCCGTTCTAGTAGATCGTGGGCACCGCGACTTGCCGATTCAACCAGATGTTATTGGTAAAACCGTTGAGCTTGCAGCCAATGAACAGATTAAACTATCCGGTCCAACCCCGTTAAAATTGAGTGTGCACAAAGTATCATGAATATACAGCTAACCAAAGATGGCAAACTAAAGCACTTCCTCACCACTGAAGGGCTTTCCAAAGAGATCCTAACTGAGATTCTCGACACTGCAGAGAACTTTTCCACCGTGGCAAATATGCCGGTAAAAAAGGTTCCTCTACTACGCGGCAAAACTATAATCAATCTGTTCTTTGAGAACAGTACCCGCACCAGAACCACATTTGACCTTGCTGCAACTAGGCTTTCTGCTGATGTGGTAAATATGAATATCAGCACCTCTGCAACATCCAAGGGTGAAAGTCTGCTCGATACTCTAAGAAACCTTGAGGCGATGAGCTGCGATATGTTTGTAGTTCGCCATGCCGATACTGGTGCCGCACATTTTATCGCCAATAATGTTGCACCCCATATCAGCGTACTAAACGCTGGTGATGGTCAGCACGCCCACCCAACTCAAGCAATGCTTGATGTATTCACACTCAGGCAGCAAAAAGGGGATTTTGAACCACTTAGTGTCGCGATCGTTGGTGACATCATGCACTCCCGTGTTGCCCGCTCTAATATCCATGCACTGAAAACCCTAGGCGTTAAAGACCTGAGAGTTGTTGGTCCACGCACTCTTATGCCAAAGGATATCGAAGATCTTGGCGTTGAAGTTTGCTATGACATGAAACGCGGCATCGCTGATACCGACGCAATCATCATGTTGCGTTTACAACGCGAAAGAATGCAAGGGGAACTACTCCCGAGTGAAAGCGAATACTACAGCATGTTTGGCCTTACTGAAGAAAAGCTGAAACTAGCAAAGCCAGATGTTACCGTAATGCACCCTGGCCCAATCAACCGCGGCGTAGAGATTGAATCATCTGTTGCTGATGGCAAACATTCCGTTATTCTACAGCAGGTGACCAACGGCCTTGCAATTAGAATGGCTGTTATGTCATTAACCCTTGGGCATCAAACGGAGGAGTCAGCGTAATGACCAATATAGCTAATAACATTGCGATTGAAAATGGTCGTGTGATCGATCCAGCTAACAATATCGACTCCAATACAAATATCTATATCAGCAACGGCATCATCACCCATATTGGTGATAAAGCACCGGCTGATTTTTGTGCTGAGCAAACTATCGATGCTTCTGACAAAATTGTTTGTCCGGGAATTGTAGATATGTGCGCGCGTCTACGCGACCCAGGCCAAACTCAAAAGGGAACAATTGCCAGTGAAACTAATGCTGCCGCAGCTGCAGGTATCACTACCATCTGCTGCCCACCAGACACATCCCCGGTAATTGATACCACATCTGTGGTTGAGCTGATTCGTAGCCGCCAGGAAAGCGCCGGAATGACCAAGATAGTACCTCTAGCAGCGATAACTAAAAACCTTGGCGGTGAAAACCTAAGCAGCATGGCATCACTTAAAAAAGCTGGCTGCGTTGGCGTTTCTGATGGTCGCAAACCGATAGCTAATAGCATGGTACTGCGTAGAGCGATGCAATATGCTGACACCTATGATCTAAAGGTATTTTTATCCCCAATCGATCCATGGCTCAATGAAAATGGTTGTGCTCATGAAGGCAAGGTCAGCACCCGTTTTGGCATTCCAGCTCTGCCAGAAGCGACAGAGACTGCTGCCATCGCACGCGACCTTGCTCTAGTTGAACAGAGCGGCATCAAGATCCATTTCAACCAACTCTCCACCAAACAAGGGGCCAAACTGGTTGCAATGGGACAAAAAGATGGGCAGAAAATAACTGCTGATGTCAGTGCGCACCAACTATTCTTTACCGAAAACAATCTTAGTAATTTTGATAGCGCCTACCATGTACGCCCACCATTTCGAACTACTGAAGATAAAGAGGGACTACGTGAAGCACTGAAAAGTGGGGTGATTGGTGCTATATGCTCAGACCATCAACCACATGAACCTGATGCCAAGATCGGGCCTTTCCCCACCACAGAACCTGGAATCTCT
This sequence comes from Gammaproteobacteria bacterium, assembly GCA_033852135.1. GTDB lineage: Bacteria > Pseudomonadota > Gammaproteobacteria > QZLD01 > QZLD01 > QZLE01. The sequence continues at coordinate 247,145 of JAWSVB010000004.1, forward strand.
GCTTTAGAGACGCTGCTCCCATTAACTATTAAGCTTGTTGATGAGGGATTGCTAAACCTATCTGAGGCCATTGAAAAAATCACAGCTGGGCCGGCAACCATCCTTAACATTGATGCCGGCACTCTTGGGCTAGGCTCGGTTGCTGATGTCTGTGTATTTGACCCTGATTTGGAGTGGGCTTTAACCGAAAACGAGATGCTGAGTATGGGGAAAAACACCCCGCTTCTTGGGCAGTCGATAAAAGGGCGAGCTACCCATACCGTTATAGATGGGAAAGTGGTTTTTGAGCGATAAGATATAACTGGTGGGCAGTGCCCACCCTACAAAACTGCTATCTTCAAAACTGAATTGATATAATCGTTACATCATAATTCTGAAGATATTTTTTCAATATCAAGGCACAACGAAGCCTTATAAGGGCGCATATTTAAATATGTAACCGAATAAGGCTGAAGTTGTAACGCAGTATTAGGAGAAATAGATCAGAATTAATCGTTGTCGGCAACACCGCCAAACAGATCAAAAACCCCCTTGATGAAATGACCAAGCTCAAGCGTCATAATCGCAAAATCTGCGTCAAAGCGCTGCTCATCGGTCTCACCACCTTGGTCTGCAGCTTCTTCAATCACCACATCACCAAAACGCACCCTTTTAAGCTCCAGCTCCTGCGTTACTATGCAGGAAACCTTGTCTTGCCAGTTAATCGCAACCTTGGTTACATATTTACCGGTATTGATATGAGCTATTACCTCATCTGCTGCAATATCCATATTCTTAAAGCGCGCAGTGCCACTCTCTTTATCTGGGTGTTGCAACTCACACTCTGACTCAAGCATAACGCTTGTTGGAGCGCCTTTAGTTAACCAGCCAGTCATAGTTGTTGAAGGTGAGTTTTTCACCTCTGGCGGAGCAACAGGAAGGGTTCCAATGGTCATACGTAAGAATTCAGCAAAGTCTTCCGCTTTCTTTCTACTTACGGTATCTACAATCAGCCAATCATTTTTGGTATCAATATAGGCATGGATTTTTTGCTTCTTCGTAAAAGCACGTGGCAGCATGTCATGTACCACCTCATCCTTAAGCTGTTGGGTTTCATGTCTACTTAACTTATGCCCAACCTTATCCTCATACTCTTCCGCTCTGGCATTAACAAGGTCTTTGATTGCCGCTGCAGGCATAATCTTCTCTTCAATACCTAGGCAGATAGCTATGCAACCATTTGCTGCATGTACGTAGGAGGTGGTGTTTCTACCAACCGGTGGTAACCAACCAAGGGCAATCTGCTCCAAGTTCCCGCAACCATTCAGTGGGTATTCTTGTAGCAGAGCATTGAGCTCTTCTGCTGTTTTATTAAGAGGTTTGGTAAAACGAAACAGTTGTAAGTTTTTGAACCACATCCTTGCTTTTCCTTTTAATACAAAATCAAGACCAGCAGCACAAGAGATATCCCCATCTGACCAAAAAATCAAACGGGACTCTTGTGCTAAATATAGCCGAAAGGCTCAAGACAAACTAAAGCCGAAGGGTAAAGAATTAATCTAGAGTTGTTTCCAGAACTTTTTCTGCCATATCTTTACGATATTGCTTTAATTTTTCACGTAGCTCTGGGAATTTAACTGAAAGAATTGCAACAGCCATTAGGCCTGCATTTTTAGCTCCAGCATCACCAATAGCTAAAGTTCCAACTGGAATGCCGCCTGGCATCTGTACAGTTGAAAGTAGTGAATCCATCCCACCTAGAGCTGCGCTTTGAATTGGCACCCCAAGAACTGGAAGTACTGATTTACCAGCAATCACACCTGCAAGGTGAGCTGCACAACCAGCACCCGCGATAATCACTTCAACGCCACGCTCTTCTGCTGTAGACGCAAATTCACCAGCTTGATCTGGTGTTCTGTGTGCTGAAAGAACCTTGCTCTCATGCGGTACGCCAAAATCTTTTAGAACATCAGAAGCAAGCTTCATTGTGCCCCAATCATTCTTACTACCCATTACGATGTTAACCAAAGGCTTACTATTTTCCATTAGGATCTCCACTAATCTAAGTCTTTGAGCCACTTGGCTCTTATTACTGATACCGCACTATTCAGCGCATCAGCAAATGGTTGAATTTTCAAGAACGGGACAGTATAGCAGCAACAAAATTTTACTCAATTATTTGTCACATAGTTAATAGAAATCACGCCTATTTTTTGCTAAATTTCAAAAAACATTTATCAGAGAGTGCAAATGGACAAGGATAAACTTACTTATATATTCGTCATTGGATTCGCCTTTTTACTCATATATAAGGCGGTATCCTCTAGTGCAATCGACCACCCAACTGGAATACAGGTGGCACCAAATGATCCGCAGCAATACAACATTGACTCTCCCACCCCATTCAAACATGATCATTTCACCATAACCCCCAAAGCAGAGTATGATATCACTGCGCGTATTCTTGGCGTTGAGAACTATATGTTTGATGCCAGCTCAGTTTTATCCCCGGTTGACCTTGCTCTAGGGTGGGGGATTATGTCTGATAGCGCTGTTTTGCAAAACATTGAGATAGAACAGTCGGTAAGATTTTATAGCTGGCGCACAGACACATACAATGTGCCATTAAAAGAGATATCTCGCCATTCAGCAAACACCCATATAATTCCAGCTGATAGCTATGTAAGGTCAGAAATTGATGATCTACGCGAAGGGCATATCGTCCACCTTAAAGGATATCTGGTTTCAATAAAAGGTAATAATGGCTTTACCTGGAATAGCTCCATGACACGAGAAGACACTGGGGCTGGAGCATGCGAGGTGTTTTGGGTAAAAGATATTGAGGTATTTGATGAGCCTATCTGAATAGACCCATCGCGTCTTATTTATACCTTCTCAATCAACCAACACTGATGAAATTTCGGTGTACGCTCAAAATCCTTTGGAATTGTCTGTGCGGTTATATTCTTCACTTTAAACTCTGCTTCTAATGCCTTATCCAGCTTAAAACCACGATAGTTATTGGAGAAGACAATCACCCCATCATCATCCAGAATCTTAGCTGCATCCATAATTATCTGCGCGTGATCACGCTGTACATCAAAGACATCCTCCATCTTTTTTGAGTTAGAGAAGGTTGGTGGGTCGATAAAGATCAGTCCATAACTCTCATTATGAATTTTCTGCAACCAATCAACACAGTCAGCACGCACAAACTGATGGCTAGACTGGTTATAGCCATTGATCTGCATATTTCTTTTGGCCCAATCCAGATAGGTATTGGACATGTCGATAGTTGTGGTTGATTGCGCTCCACCAGCTGCAGCGTAAACTGTACCTGAACCTGTATAGGCAAATAGATTAAGGAAATGCTTCCCCTTGGCTCGCTGCTGAAGCATTGCCCTAGTGATACGGTGATCTATGAAAAGCCCGGTATCTAAATAATCGACGTAGTTGGTGAGAAACTTATGCCCCCCCTCCTCTACGGTAAAGAATTGGTACTGATCTTCCCGCTTCTCATACTGAGTTTTACCCTTCTGCCGCATCCGCTTCTTGTAAAAGATCTTATCACGACTAACCTGAAACACCTCTTCCACCACCGCAAATACATCTTGCAGACGCTCTGCCGCTTTAGCAACCTCAATGGTTTTGGGCGCCTGATACTCCTGAATATGGATATTTGTTCCGTAAACATCAATCGCAACAGCATACTCTGGAAGATCAGCGTTATATGCTCGATAACAGCTTACCTCCTCCTTTTTCAGCCACTTTCGCAGATGTTTAAGGTTTTTATTCATTCTATTCACTAACATCTGTGCATGTTCAGATTTTTCCACTACTGGTGGAGGCTGATCCGGCGACATCTCTATCGGCTTTGCCTGCTGCTGATTCAACACCAATAAACGACACTCAATCGCGCCATTGTATAGCTTATACTGCTTCTGCGGCACGATACCGAAGTTCTGGGTTAGACCTGGATTTCCGATAAAAACCGCGGTTTTCCAACCAGAAAATAGTTGCTTAATCTTGCTGCCGATATGGGTATAGAGTAACTCTATATCTGCTGTTGGCTGCAGCCTCTCCCCATATGGGGGGTTAAGCAGCACTAAACCCGTTTTACTTGCTGCTGGGAGCTGTTCTAATTGCAGGAAGTCCTGCTGCTTAATGATTATGTGCTCATCCAATCCTAAACCTGCTCCAGCCTCAGCGACACAACGCTGCGCTATCTGCACCGCTTTGCAGTCGGCATCATAACCAATAATGCGCGGGATATTTTCGTCACCATCATCTTTGCGCTGCCAAGCCTCATCTACCAACTTTTCCCAGATCTCTGGCTGGTGCTGCTTCCAGTTAAGAAAACCCCAATATGTCTTTGCGTCCGATTCACGTGCTAGCCCTGGTGCAATATCGCCAGCAATCATCGCGGCTTCAATCAAAAATGTTCCCGACCCGCACATCGGATCAAACAGGGTGCCACCACGCTTTGCTGTCTCTACCCAGGAGAGGCGCTGTAAAATGGCTGCCGCCAGATTCTCTTTTAGCGGAGCTGCGACACCGTTCTGACGATAGCCACGATAGTGCAAACTATCCCCCGCCATATCGATACTTATGGTGTATTGATCCTCTTTTGCATGGCAGTTTATCCGTAGATCTGGCTTATAACGCGCTACTGTTGGTCGCACACCACAATCATCCATAAACTGATCTACAACCGCATCTTTTATCAGCTGCGCACCATATTGCGTATTATTTATCGCTTTATTGCGCCCATTAAAATCCACTGACAGTGTTTGCTCTGGATCCATGTGGTGGCTCCAGTCTATCTGCTGAACCTGTGCATATATCTCATCTTTATTATTCGCTTTAAAGCTATGCAGCGGCATCAATACTCTGACACCAATGCGGCACCATAGACATACTCGAAGAGCATCCTCATAACTCCCCCTGAAAGAAACAGAGCCAAACCCCTGTTCAATATCCTTAAGGCCTAAGTGTTTAAGCTCTCTAGCCAGCAGATATTCAGTTTCTCTACTTGCAGTAACAATAATTTGTTGATTTTCTTTCATAAGTTTTATTAACCAATAGGGGTTTTGAGTCTTTGCGCACAGAATAATTTGGGCTAATAATATACTATTACTCTTTATATGATGACTTAATTTTACAAAAGGTGGGTCATGGAAATTTCATCAGCATATAATTCTGGCATGCAAGGCTTACAAAAAGCAACTGAGTCTCTTGCACGCAACGCAGATACAGTGGCCAAATCTGTCGGCGATACCGACATGAAAGAGGATGTTACTACAGCTCTTCTTGAAGCAAAGCAAAACGTGGTTCAAGCAGAGGCTTCAGCTGAAGTTGTAAAAGCTGCAGATGAGGTTATGGGTACCATAATCGACACTGTAGCCTAGCATTAAAGCCAGTATTTCAACTAACGCCACCACCGCAAGGTAGTTGGCGTTTTGTTGCTATTTTTGTTTTATATATTCCAATATCTGTTTCCAAGCACTGAACTTATCTTCGACACTTACCGACGCATTTGCTGGACTGGTTGAAGGCAAAGGTATTAAATCGTACTGCTCTTCTAGCTCAGGGCTTTGCTTTAAGATATGGCGTTTAAACGAGGCATAAGCCTTATTCCCATTAAAAAAGACTGCCTGAATAGATGGGTGTTGCTCCAGCAGTGATGGAATATCATTTGCCTGCTCTGAACCTGCCTCAATATTTGAATCTAAACTTCCAATCCGTTTACAGGCACCCAACACGTCCCATAGAGCCACCCCTTCATCCTGCAATAACTCCAGTCTTTCTGCATAATCCAGATCGCGCGGAATACCCAATAGCTGCTGCATAAAATCCCAAAACAGATTGCGTGGGTGCGCGTAATATTCAATGGCAGCAATGGAGACATCACCCGGCATCGATCCAAGAATCAAGATTTTGGCGCCAGGCTTTGCTTTATAGGAGAAGGAAGTTTTTTGATGGCTCATGGGTTATTCATAGACAATTCACACCTCATCATTCTGAGGATATTTTTCCAAGATCGAGGCGCAAACTGATAAAAACATGTTGAGCTTACGAATAGTAAGTGACTCATTTTTTATTAGTTTGCGCCTCGATCTTGGAAAAATAGACCAGAATTAATTTTGATTGGTGATTAAAGTGCCCACACCCTTGTCCGTAAATAACTCCAGCAACACCGCATGCTCAGTTCTACCATCAATAATATGGGAAGAGGTAACACCACTCTGAACCGCATCCAGAGCACAGTTTATCTTTGGCAACATTCCACCATAGATGGTGCCATCTTCAATCAATTCATTTACACGCGCTGAATTTAGCCCCGTAAGCAGATTACCCTCTTTATCCAGCAGCCCTTTAATATTGGTAAGAAGGATAAGCTTCTCCGCATTAAGATGCTCAGCTATCTTCCCAGCAACCAAGTCAGCATTAATATTATATGAAGCGCCATCAGCACCGACACCAATCGGAGCAATCACCGGAATAAAACCGCTATTATCCAGCATCTCTACCACTGATACATCGATATCTTCAACCTCACCAACATGGCCAATATCGATGATCTCAGACGCTTTCATCTCTGGGTCGTTACTTCGAAACTCCATCTTTTTGGCTTTAATCAGCCCACCATCTTTACCAGTAAGCCCAACTGCTTTTCCACCACCAACGCTATTAATCAGGCTTACAATCTCTTTATTGACTAGACCACCTAACACCATCTCCACCACATCCATGGTTTCACGATCGGTTACGCGCATCCCGTCGACAAATTTACTCTCTTTACCAATTTTTTCTAACAGGTTGCCAATTTGTGGACCACCACCATGCACAACTACTGGGTTAAAGCCAACCAACTTCATCAAAACAATATCGTGGGCAAATGAACGTTTTAAATCTTCATCCACCATCGCATTCCCACCAAATTTTACTACTATGGTTTTGCCTCGAAAACGTTGAATATATGGCAGCGCTTCGGTTAATACATCTGCAATACGAATGGCTGATGATGAATGTTCTTGCATCTATTTTTATCCTAAATATTTAACTAAAATGGTAAATTCAATTCTGCATTTACCGAAAGAATCTGTTCACGGAAGCGATCTTTAATTTGCTCTAGCGCCCCCTCATTATCGGCATCAAAGCGCAGCACCAGGCATGGAGTTGTATTTGATGCGCGCACCAACCCCCAGCCGTCAATAAAGTCTGCACGCATCCCATCGATGGTACTGATCTTGGCATCATCAAAACGCGCTTTGGCAACAAATTTTTTCATAAACTCGTTTGGCTGCCCCTCTTCCAGATGTATCTTTAACTCTGGGGTGTTTACACTATCTGGCAGTTCGGCAAATATCTCATTGGTTGGTCGTGGATCTTCTGCCAGAATCTCTAACAGCCTTGCCCCTGCATATAGAGCATCATCAAAACCATACCAGCGTTCACCAAAGAATATGTGCCCACTCATCTCACCCGCAAGTGGTGAGTTGGCCTCTTGCAGCTTGTTCTTAATCAAAGAGTGCCCGGTCTTCCACATCACTGGCACACCAGCATTTTCCGAAATAACCCGCGCAAGGTGGTTGGTACACTTCACATCAAAAATTATGTCAGCACCTGGGTTTCTGGATAATACATCTCTTGAGAACAGCATCATCTGTCTATCCGGCCAGATGATATTTCCATCACAATCGACAACACCAAGCCTATCGCCATCGCCATCAAAAGCGATACCCAAATCAGCTTTTTGTAGCTTAATTAAGCTAATCATTGCATCTAGGTTTTCAGGCTCACTTGGATCAGGGTGGTGGTGCGGGAAGTTTCCATCAACTTCACAGAATAGCGGTTCAATATCACAACCAAGCATTCTAAATAACTTTGGCGCGATATCACCAGTAACACCATTTCCGCAATCAACTACTACTTTTAATGGTCTACGTAAAGCTACATCCCCTGTTATCCGCTCTAGATACTCCTGCTCAATATTCTGCTCACGTACATGTCCATCACCCTCGATGAAATCTTCTTTTTGGATTCTGGTCAACAGCCCTTGAATCTCAGCTCCAGATAAGGTTTTACCACCGAGCATGATCTTGAAGCCGTTATAATTTGACGGATTATGACTCCCTGTTAACATTACACCAGCACCTGTTCCCAGCGAGTATGTGGCATAGTACATTGTTGGTGTTGGAACCTGGCCAATATTGATAACCATCCGTCCTGTTGATTTCAGACCATCTATCAGTGCATCCAATAAAACAGGTCCAGATAACCGGCCATCACGCCCAACCACAATAGCTGTTTGACCTTTATCTGCCGCTTCACTACCAATAGCTCGCCCAATCAAGCGTGCAATCGTTGGGCTTAAAGTCTCTCCAACCACACCACGGATATCATAAGCCCGGAAAATTGTTGGCGATACCTCTTGCACATCAACAATCTCTTCCGCCTCATTCATCACTTCATTAATCACAAACTCCAACCCTTGATCCAGATCTATCTCCTCTACAGCCTCTTTTTGCTGAGCACCCTCAACCGGCTGAATATCTAAAGAAGATTCACTTTCATCTACCCCCTCCAAAAGATCAAATTGATTTTCTTCATCGCCTTCATCACTGTTAAATTCAAGGGGATTTTCTTTAACGATTTTATCTGCCTCACTCCCTTCAATCAGCTCTGTCTCAATACCTGCCATAGCATTAAGCTCATGCTCAGCATCAAGTGGGTGAAATGTTGTGTGGGCAGCTTCCGCCTGCTCTGCTATCTCTTGCTGTGCTGCTGCAATATCCTCATCTGAGGGCTCTTCCGCTTCAACCTTATGCTCAACTGACTGCAACCCCTTAGACCTAAATTTATGTGCAACACCCTTTGATACAATCTCATGTCCTAAATCCATCATCTTAATCATACAGCCGCGTAATGGATGCAGCTCAAGATTATAGCTCCCCTTCATCCGCGACTCTTTGATATCCTCAATCAAATTTATTATCGTTGCCCCATCCTTAAGGATCGCTCTACGCACCACATTAACCGGTATAAAAGCAGCAATTGACAGTAGAATAATAAATCCGACGGCTATCCCGGCAATTATTACAACATCAACTCCCCCCATCACCCCTGGGTCCTTCTCAATCACAAATACCACTTCAAATGGTTTATTAAATATAGAGACTTTCGATCCTTTATTTTCACTATTCAGTAATGATTTATCACCTTTATTTGCAACTACAGCTCTCTGTCCACCAACATACGCAATCTCAGCATATCCGCCAGAAAGGTCTTGCCCCATCAAAATCCCATTCATCAATCTACGTTTAAATGTGACCAGAATATAACCAACAACACTTTCAGTTTCAGTGCTGATAACCGGTTGAACGTAATTGATATTCTCTTTTGCTCCACCGGGATAGAGCAATTCGAGCCTTGGAGCTGCCTGATCCTGGGCCGATTGCTTCATCATCTCCACCACTCTATAACCCAATGGTGGGTCTAAATCTAGCAACGGCTTTTCATCTCCAGCCTTGATCAACATCACTCGCAGTGCATCAGGAAAGAAATTTTTCACCTTCTCTTCATGGCGCTTAATTTGCTCTTCGTCACTAAATGCCACAATAAGATCAGGGGCTTGCGCTAGAGACTTCATAACATCCTGCGTATTATCCAGTGCCTGTCGCACCTTACTGCCAATATCTTTTACTATCAGCTGTTGATATTTTATCCGTTCTTCATGGCGCGCATCATGTTCTATCACCATTAAAAGATAAGCGCATGCCCCAGCAACAAGCGCTACAAATATTATAATCTGCATTGAAACGGCATAAAGATTTACACCACGAGTATCATGGCTAAATGGGCTTGCCCCTTTGCCTTTTCCCTTTTTATTCCCTACATTGAACTTAATAGCCATCCTTAACTTCCCTTGCTAGTTTTATCTGGTATGCAATCTGTTTCTGCTACTGTTTTCCTGTATGCCCAAAGCCGCCAGCTCCACGCTTGGTCTCTTCAAAATCATCAACTATCTCAAATTTGGCATGCACCACAGGAACAAATACCATCTGTGCAATCCTGTCACCTGGATGTATGGTAAACTCCTCTTCACCACGGTTCCAGCAAGATATAAACACCTGCCCCTGATAATCTGAGTCAATAAGTCCAACAAGATTTCCCAGTACTATCCCATGCTTATGCCCTAAACCAGACCTGGGCAAAATCACTGCAGCTAACTCTTTATCTTCCATATGGATCGCTATTCCACTCGGAACCAAACTGGTATCACCCGGCATTAATACCAACGGCGCATCTATGCATGCACGTAAATCTAATCCTGCTGCTCCAGCAGATGCATAATCCGGCATCTCAAATTCAGCACCAATTCTTTTATCAAGTATTTTTATTTTTACATCTTTAAGCATTATAGCGTTCCATTATCACAGCAACCAGCTCACGAGCTAGCTCCGCTTTACTTGTAAGTGGCAATACTTTATCGCCATTCTCCCAATAAATATGCAATTGGTTATTATCACTATCGAAACCAGTTCCACTAACTCCAACTAAGTTAGCAGCGATCATATTCAACTTCTTATTCTTTAGCTTACCTTTAGCATAAACCTCTAAATCATTGGTCTCTGCTGCAAAGCCCACAGTAAATGGCGCTTCATCCATCATTGCAACATCAGCCAGAATATCTGGGTTTTTAACCAGCTCGATTGAAAATTGCTCCGCAGACTTTTTAATCTTCTGCCCCTCTGGGGTAGCAATGCGGTAATCTGCCACCGCCGCAGTACTGATAAAAACATCTGCATCTGTGATATTGGCAAATACTGCTTTATGCATCTCTTGCGCCGTTTCAACCTCGACACAATCAACCCCTTTTGGAGCTGCAATAGCAACTGGTCCACTTACTAATACCACTTCAGCTCCCTGCTCAACAAATGCTGCAGCAACCTCATAACCCATCTTTCCTGAACTACGATTAGTAATAAAGCGTACTGGATCTATCGGCTCTCTAGTTGGTCCGGCGGTTATAACCACTTTTAAGTTCAATGCAATTTGTGTAGCAACAAAGTATTTAGCAACGTAGTCAGCTATTTCAGCAGCTTCAATCATTCTCCCTGAACCAATTTCACCACAAGCCTGAAACCCTTCAGCTGGCCCCCAAACTTTAATCCCTCTTCCCTTTAGAGTTTTAAGATTAGCCTGCGTGGCCGGGTTTTTCCACATCCCCAAATTCATTGCTGGGACTACTGCCAAATCGATATCGGTAAGCGCAAGACAAACCGTAGTAAGCAGGTCGTCAGCAATTCCATGGGTTAATTTAGCGATAACATTTGCTGTTGCCGGTGCGATAACTATCAAATCCGCCCAGCGCGCCAGTTCAACATGCTCAATAGCGGATTTAATCCGTGGGCCAAACATCTCTACATGTACTGGATTACCGGAAATTGCTTCAAAGGTGAGAGGGGTGACAAACTCTGTGGCAGCTGCGGTCATAACCACCCGAACTTCAGCCCCACTATCGTTTAACCGCCTTATCAGCTCAATACTTTTATATGCCGCAATACCACCGGATATACCGAGCAATACATTTTTACCGCTTAGTTCATTCATAATTTGTACAAAAACTCTATAGAAGCATAAATTCTACACTGCCTTTTTCTAGATACCAAGTTTGATACTGTAGAAAAGCCAGCAAATCAAGAGGAAAACAAGCATGGTTGCCTGAAATTACAGTTTTGGTAGCATACGACTAGCACCAAATACAAACACAAAAAATCATATGGGGAAAAATATGGCGATTACCGACTGGCCTGAAGGGGAAAGGCCGCGTGAGAAACTTTTATCACTTGGATCCAATGCTCTTTCAGATGCCGAGTTATTAGCAATATTTCTGCGCACCGGAATTCAGGGGAAAACAGCCGTAGATCTGGCACGCGATCTAATCGATCACTTTGGTGGATTACGCAATATTCTAGAAGCTGATATAGACCAATTTTGTTCCTACAAAGGCCTTGGGCCAGCAAAATTCACCCAGCTACAAGCAGTGATTGAGATGGGGCGCAGACATCTACTGGAGAATATTCAGCAGCGAGATCTATTGCAATCACCGCAAGAAACTATCAAATATCTAACCTCTAAACTAAGAAATCAGGCTAAAGAGATCTTCTCCTGCATCTTTCTCGATAGTAAAAACCACATCATAAATTACAAAACCATCAGCGAAGGGAGTATCGATAACACCACCATTTATCCCCGCACCATTATGATTGAAGCTCTTAAAGAAAATGCGGCGGCTATTATCTTAGCGCACAACCATCCATCTGGAGATACATCTCCCAGCCAGGATGACATAGAGATAACCGCTAAATTGAAGAAAATCTTCCTCCAAGTCGATATAAATGTGCTAGATCACATAATTATTGGCGAGGGTGGTGCATACTCATTTGCACAACATGGAGCGATTTAACTAGATTTTATTTTTAGCAACAAATACATGCTGTTACGCATTTTATAGCTGCAACAAGCCAATTTAAAAACCTTTTGTTGTTGAATTCTAAGATATTCTTTGGTATAAAGTCGCGCTCTGTATAAATTTGAATTCGCTAAATAATAGTTTTTAGGAGGCCATACGATGGCTAAGGTTTGTCAAGTCACTGGTAAAAAGCCGATTACTGGTAATAATGTTTCACACGCAAAAAACAGAACAAGACGCCGTTTTCTGCCAAACTTGCATCAGCATCGCTTTTGGGTTGAGTCTGAAAATAAATATATTCGCCTACGTGTTTCTGCGAATGGTATTAGAGTTATCGATAAGCTCGGCATAGATGAAGTATTAAAACAGATCCGCTCTCGCGGCGAAAAAGTATAAGGAGCTAGAGAATGCGCGATAAAATCAGAATGAATTCTTCAGCTGGTACTGGTTATTTTTATACCACTACTAAAAACAAGCGTACCATGCCTGAAAAGCTTGAAATGAAAAGATTCGATCCAGTTGTTCGTAAGCATGTAATGTTTAAAGAAGGCAAGATCAAGTAGTAATTGGCAAGACTATTATTAAAAAGCCTGCCTCAGCAATGAGGCGGGCTTTTTATTTATATGCCGCTATATGCCACCTTCCGTTACACATTACTTTTTACTCTCCCATGCAATTAAAATCACATAAATAAACAACATAAATACCCTGTTATCACCCTATCTGGCCAAGTACATTTGACTGTAGTAACAGCGAGAGGTACTCTTTTGGGTTAACTAACAAAGATAACAATAATCAACATGGATGAAGCTAAGTTAATCTCAGCAAATGGAATTTCCAGAGTTTACGGCAACTTAGTAGCTGTTGACTCAATTAATTTCTCTTTAAAACAAGGGGAAATTCTAGGCTTTCTTGGACCAAACGGTGCAGGTAAGACCACAACCATGAGTATCCTTACCGGAAATCTGGCACCACATTCAGGATCTATCAGCATCTGCGGCACCGATCTCTTAGAAAATCCCAAAACTGCCAAATCCAAAATTGGATACCTTCCGGAAATACCTCCGCTTTACCCTCAATTAACCGTAACCGAATATTTAACCTATTGCGCAAACATCCATGGCATTAACAAAGTGGATGTTAAGTATGCGGTTGAACGAGCCTTACAGCGCTGCAATATTCAAGATGTAAGTAAAAAATTAATTGGCAACCTCTCCAAGGGGTTTCAGCAGAGAGTTGGCATTGCCCAGGCTATAATTCACTCTCCCCAGGTTGTTATCCTTGATGAACCAACTGTGGGCCTTGATCCAAATCAGATTATTGAGATCCGCGAACTCATTGCGAACCTAGGCAAAGAGTGCGGCATAATCATCTCCACCCACATCCTGCCTGAAGTGGAAGAGATCTGTAACCGCATCCTGATAATGAATAGTGGAAAACTAGTCTTTGAATCAGAGTTACCTCTAAAGCACTCCCCAAGTGTAGCTGTAGGTTTTACTGCACCACCAACTATCACCCAGCTTCAGCAGGAGTTTGAAGATACCGAGGTGATGCAAAAATCTAAGCATCGATTTATTTTCTCCCCCAAATTTGATTACGAGTTCAAACCGAAACTAGCACAAGCTGCGGTGAAAAATAATTGGGGTCTTGAAGAGCTGCGTTCGATTCAACCATCTTTAGAAAACATTTTTACTAGCTATGTTTGTTCTGATGCTGGTTCTGAACAATTAAAAAACAATGATAATGAAGCAAAACAGGCGGAGAACAATAATGAAGATTAAAATTATTGCACTACGTGAGTTCAAAAATTTCTTCGTATCGCCATTAGGCTGGGTCATTCTCGCTGCTGCGCAGGGGATAATCTCCTTTCAATATATCGCTCGAATCGCTGACTATATCTTTGATTACCAACCTAAATTAGTAAAATTAACCAATCCTCCTGGGGTTACCGACCTGGTTGGAATCTATATCATCTCCCACGTCGCTGAACTGCTGCTGATTATGATCCCCATAATAACTATGCATTCATTTAGTATGGAGCGCCGTAATCAATCTCTTACGCTACTGCGCTCAGCCCCTATATCGATAACCGAAATGGTTTTAGGCAAGTTTCTTGGGACCTTTGGCTTTAGCATGTTAATTGTTCTGCAACTTGCCCTGATGTTGTTCACTCTGGAGATAGGGACAAGTTTAGATATTGGCAAGGTATTATCCGGCCTTATTGGCTTAACCTTATTGATTGCTGCATGGACTGCAGCAGGAATATATTTCTCCTCTTTAACCAAGAGCCCGGCAACTGCTGCCATGGTTACGCTTGGACTCTTAATGATTCTATGGAAAATTGACTGGAGCGGAGAATCATCAGCATACGCCGTGGCAATATTCTCCTATTTATCGGTACCAAACCATTTTGGACCAATGGTGATGGGAGTTATGCAGAGCGTTGATGTCTGTTACTTTCTCTTATTTACCCTGTTCTTTCTAGTATTAACTATCCGCCGTTTTGACGCCGAAAGACTGAGACACTAACGGAGAGATGATATGAAGATTAATAAAAAAACCCGCTTTGCACTACGCCTGGAAAACCTAATATTCATCTTACTGTTTATAACCCTCCTCTCTGTAGTTGCGTGGTTTAGCATTAAATATAATAAGCGCGCTGACCTAACTCTGGCTGGCAGCAATACCTTATCTCAGCATAGCCAAGATGTGTTACGCCTGATGCCGGATAAAATCATCATCACTGCATATGTAGATAATTCCCAAGAGATTCGGCAGATAATAAAAGATATAACCTCCCGCTATCACCAATATAAGCGCAACATCGAGCTGCGTTTTGTTAACACCGAGCTCTCTCCAGATGAAGTGCGTGCTAATGAGATAACTCAGATTGGCGAACTCATGATTAAGTACCACGGGAAATCAGCTCATGCCAAGGTTCCGCAAGAGCAAGAGATAACTAACGTGCTGCGCTATCTTGCGCGCACTGAAAACCGTTGGCTGGTATTTTTGCAGGGACATGGTGAGCGCCATATCAATGGTAAAGCCAATTTTGATTGGGGGGTCTTAGGTGACAAGCTTGGTCAGCATGGATTTAAGATTCAAAACATTGATCTAAAGACCAGCCCTTTCATCCCCGACAACACCGCAGCTCTAGTTATTGCCAGTCCTCAAGTTAAGCTATCGGCAAAAGAGATATCTATAATTGATAAATACATAGCTGGTGGTGGAAATGCCTTCTTGCTGGCAGAACCAAATGCCTACGCTAGTATCGCTTCCTTAATCCAACCTCTTGGAATTGAGTATCTATCTGGTACGGTGCGCGACCCTAACGCAGGGTTACTGTATAAAATTCAAGATAACACTTTTGCTGTTGCACCAAAGTTTCCAGAACACCATATAACCAGCAACCTCAGCAGCGTAACTATATTCCCTAAGTCAGCAGCCATAAAGGTTCCTGAATCAGTCGGTGATTATAAGGTTACCAAGATTATCCAAACCCTACCCCAAAGCTGGACCGTGCCACAAAATGTTAAGATCACCAGCTTAGATCAACTACAAAAACTTAAGACCGTCGGCCCACTAACTTTAGGGGTTGCGCTTAGTAAACAGGCTCAATCTTCCAATAATGAACAACGCATCTTTATCGCTGGTGATGGAGATTTTCTCTCCAATCAATTTATTGGTAATGGTTCCAATCTAAACTTGGGATTCGGAATCATAAACTGGCTCACCAATGATGATGATTTTGTTTCCATCCCGCCACGCACCACCGCCGATAAAGAGTTAAATCTAACTGTATATAGCGCAGCTATCTTTGAAATTGGCTTTAAAATTCTCATCCCAATGCTGCTATTATTAGCTGGCATCATAATTCACTTTATTCGCAAGAGGAGGTAGTTACCATGAAAAATAGGATGATGGCTAACCTCCTTATCGCCTGTATGATTGCAGGGATAACCATATACGCTTCTAATGCTCACCGTGAAGAGCAAGACAGGCTTGAAAAAGACTCTACTAAACTGATCTCCGCTATCGATCCAAACTCTATCGACCATATTCAGATCCTTAGCAAGGGGCATGATAAAATTGAGCTGCGCAAGATCGAAAAAGATAAATGGGAGCTAACCAAACCTGTAAATAGCAAAGCTGACTTAACCCCTATAGACCGCATCATGGATATTTTAACTGCCGAAAGCCACAGCCGGTATGATATTGACGAGGTAAGCAGCCTAGAATCACTCGGGCTAAGGCCGGCAAAACGGGTAGTACGTCTGAATGAACACCGCTTTGTAGTTGGAGGATTTGACCCCCTCTCCAATAGGCTCTATGTACTTTTTGATGATAAAGTTCATCTGATTGACGATACCTTCTCCCACTTCCTACTGCTAGGTTATCCGGTATATGCTAATCGCTTAATCCTTCCTGACAGCAGTTTTATTGAAGCGATACAAACTCCAAAGTTCCGCATCACCAAGGGCGATGATGCTTGGCAAACCGACCCGCAAATGTCGCCAAAGAAGGTGCAGGCGATGTTTAGATCCTGGAAAAATGCTTTCAGTGAGAAAGTCAGCTACCTATTGGTTGATGACCTCAAAGACCAAGAAACAACTCCAGTACAAATCATCACCTCCACCCCCAAAGCCCTGTTGAACCTTGAAGCTGTTATCAAAGAGAATGAGATCTGGCTTTGCCGTAAGGATATCGGTATCAAATACCACCTACCAATAAAGCTTAAGCGCGAATTACTGCCTGAATTTAATTAATTCTTTAATCAAAAAGCTATGCAAAAAACATTTATTTATTTTTTATAACAAATAATCGTTAAAATTCAGCACCCTATGCAGCTTAACTTTCCCCTCTAGCAAGACCACTAGATAAATTGAATAGCACCCGCTTCAAACTAGTCCTTTATCATAATTATGTTTTATAAACTCCCACTCAAATATTACCTAAAAAAACCAATATTGGCATACACTTAACACCATATCGCTGTAGCTAAATACGCATAATATTTACACTATATCTGCCAATAAAATTTTATGCTGTCGCCAGCAATATTATTGCTGAAACTAACAGATAAAATCTTATTAAATCAATCTCTAATAACTAAGTCTTAATAGTACTTATAAATATTAGACTAATCTTTTGAACAGCATCACATCATTTAAGGAAAGATTTCACGATAATCCCCGCCTGAAAAAATGTTACTAACCACGGGTCAATAATATGAAGTGTAAATTATTCAATTTACTAAAACGCTCTACACCTCTTGTATCAATTTTCACTGCAATGATGTTTTTCTCCAGTCTCGCCCATGCTGGCGTAGACCTGGTAGTAAATCACAGTGACTCCCCCGACCCTGTCTCCGCTGGTGGAGTAGTTACCTACACAATAACCGTATCTAATAATGGTGATACGAACTCACCAACCTCGACCCTGACAGTTACAATTCCGGCAACCACATCCTATGTCAGCGATAGCAGTGGTGATGGGGTTACTTGTACGGGCCCAGTTGGCAATGATCTTACCTGTGATTTTGGCTCTCTTGCTGGCTTTCCAACCAATGAAGAGAAAACCGTTGCAGTCCAGTTACTCACATCAACTGAAGGGATAGTTGTCGTTGGAGCAGAGGCTGAAACCAGTGGTGCCGGAGTAGATGATACCCCTGCCAACAATACTGACAACGAAACCACAACGATAAACAAAGGGGCCAATGTCGCTTTAGTAAAAAGCGCATCAACTTTAAATGCTCCCTCCGGCTCCGCCCTAACCTACAGCTTTGCCATAACTAATAACGGTCCCGATTCTGCTACTTTATTACGAGTCCAAGACCCTATCCCGGCAGGATTTAGCCTTGTCAGCCTTCCATCTGAGTGTAGCAATAATGCTGGCACCATAATCTGTGACATTGATGGACCGATTGCTAATGGCGATACTTTGAATATTGATTCTATCTCTGGTGTGATAACAGCTGCTGGATCCTCCACTCTAACCAATGCTGCATCTATTGGGCTACAACCAACTGCACCACTTGGAACTCCAAATGACCCTGACACCTCAGATAACAGCAGCACTGTTGACACCACTGTTACAGGTGGTAGTGATGTCGCAATCACCAAGTCCCGCAGCGTCGGCGGCTCCATTTTGGTTGGGACCGATTTTAACTTTGTCTTAAGTCCAAGCTACTCTGGCGACAACCCAGCAGACCTCACTGTCACCGATACCATACCGGCAAATTACACCATCGATTCTGGCAGTTTCTTAGCATCTCAAAACGGCTGGAGCTGTGGCCTAGCGGGACAAGATGTTACCTGTACCCGTGCCTTAGGCGGTGCTGGAACTGGTTACAATCAAGACATTGGTGATATCACTATCCCAGTCACTGTTGCCACATCTGGCAACAATGTTACCAACAGTGCAACCATAGCAACCACATCAACTGACCCGGTACCGGGTAACAATACCGCCACCGATGGTGGGGTAAACTTACTCGACCCAACTGTAAACCTGGGAATTAATAAAACCGGCCCCGACCCTGCTCTTGTGGTAACTGGGGTGGAGTTTGATTTTTATGTAAGAGTAAATAATACCGGGACCACTGGGTTTTACGGTACCGCAACTATCACCGATAATATTCCAGCCAATATGACGGTAAATAGTTATACCCTCAATGGCTGGTCTTGCGCACCAGCAGCCCCAGTGGTTGGGCCAGCTACCATCACCTGTAATCGTGTCTACACATCTGGTTCACAGCTGGCTGCTGGAGCTAACAGCCCCTATGTAATCATGACCGCAGAAACCGCTACCGATGGCAACTTCACCAATAGCGCCACTGTAACCACCCCCAACTGTAATCTGGCAGAATGTAATGATGGAGACTTGGACACTTACCAAGTGATTTCCAGTGTAAATCTTGACTCTGCCGACGTTCGAGTTTTAAAAACTGTCGACCCAGCTACCGTTTTAGCCAGTGATATTTTGACCTACACACTCGAGGTGGTAAACGATGGTCCTGCTGCTTCAGCTGATGTACGCCTTACCGACACCTTCTCTAATCTAATCAATAACTCCGTTGGTGCAACTGGTGCTGGCTATATCGATGCGGTAACAGCCAATGGAACCGCAACTCTTGATAGTTGTAGTGATTCTGCCAGTGGCTCAACTGGGCGCAGCCTGAGCTGTGTTTATACATCCGTGCCTGTTTGTACCGCTAGCGTTGACTGCCCAGTAGTTACTGTGCGTGTTCGCCCTGGAGGTAACGGTGGTGCGCGTAGCAACACTGCCAATGTGATATCCAATGGCACTGCCGACCCAGACCACAGTAATGACTCTGCCACCGCCAATAACACCGTCACTCCACGAGCTGATATTGAAGTGGCCAAAGCAGCGACCCCAGCTAGCGTTGCTGCCGGACAAAACCTTACCTATGTGGTAACCGTATCCAACAACGGTCCAAGCCGTGCCGAAGGTGTCACTATGACCGATACCCTACCGCACGATGTAACCTTTGTTTCTGCAACCCCATCAGCAGGCACATGTGGCACAACACCTACGGCTGAATCCACAACTACTGGCGGTAACGACTCTATCGTCTGCGCCATTGGCACCATAAACAATGGTTCGCAACAAACGGTAACTATCGTGGTGCGCCCAAATACAGCAACTCGTGGCGGTGATATAACCAATACTGCCAGTGCAGTTACCACAACTTTAGAGACAGATGGTCCAGCAAATACCGTTAACGCCAATAACTCAGACAGTGTTGATGCTACGATTTTGGTTCCATCGCTAGATTTAGTACTGAATAAAGATGATTCCGTCGATCCGGTTGCCGTTGGCGACCAAACGGTTTACACCATCACCGTAACTAACTCCGGTCCATCTGCTGCCGAAGGGGTGAGCGTCACTGATACCCTGCCTGCAACCGGCTTAAGTTTTGTTTCAGCCACAAGTAGCGCTGGCTCCTGCCCGACCCAACCAGCAGTTGGCGACGATAGCGGTGCCAACGTAATCTGTAACCTTGGTTACATCTCCAGCAGCTCGCAAGAAACCGTTACCATAACCCTGCAAGGAAAAGTTAAAGGGGTCTATACCAATACAGCAACGGTAACGTCTAATGAAACCGGGCTTGGATATGAGAACGCCGCTAACAATAGCGCTACAGAATTAACAACTGTGCGCACCAAAGCAGATATGGAGGTTACCAGCAAGGTCGCCTCCCCAGCATCTGTCAATCTACGTGATAACTTTACCTATACTATCAAGATCAAAAATCTAACTGGTGCCGGGCTATCGGAAGCTGACAATGTAGAAGTTTCGGACACCCTGCCAACCGATATGGAGCTAACTGGAGCGCCAACGGTTGATGCCCCTGCTAGTGGCACCTGCACTGGTGGTGCCGGCGACACATCATTTACCTGTTCTCTGGGAACCATGGCCACCAACACCGAAGCGGATATCACCGTTCCGGTACAGCTAGTTAAAGTAACCAGCAAACCACAGACTTTCACCAATACCGCTAGCGTTACTACTAGCTCTCTCGATATTGATTTAGGCAATAACAGCAACAGCGGTGATGTTGATGTAAATTCATCCTCCATCGCTGGTACGGTTTTCCGCGATTTCAACGATAATGGCTTAGTAACCGCTGGTGATACTGGGATCTCTGGCATAACCATCACCCTTACAGGAACCAGCTTCGATGGCGCAGCTGTAAGTGAGACAACCACAACAGATGGCAATGGCGATTTTATCTTTACCGGACTTCCAGCAAGTTTGGCCCCAGGCTATACCATTGTCGAGGGAGCGGTGGCAGAGAGTCATATAATTGATGGTGACGATACCGCAACTAACGGTAATGGCGATGATGCATCGGTTAATGATGAGATATCCGATATCACATTAGGTGCAAATACAGCAGTAACTGGTTATCTATTTGCCGAGGTACCACAAGCTCGAATCGGTATCGCCAAAAGAGTTCAAAGTGGTCCAACCATTCAAGCAGATGGAACATTCTTAACCAATTTCCGCTTAAATATTGAAAACTTCAGTCTGGAGCAGATAAATAACATAGTTGTGACCGATTCACTCAATGGGGTTGCTCCAGCTTTTGGTACCTTCGTAGTCGGCGGTGCAGGCGCCAGCCTTAGCACAGGTGAATACACCATTCAAACACCCCCATCTGGTGGGTGTGACGGCACAAATGGGTCTTTTAATGGTGATGGTGATAACACCGTTGCTACCGTCCCGACTCTTGCTAGCTCGGCCTCTTGTACCTTAGACTTTGCGGTTAGAGCACGGCCAACTGCTCCACTCCCTGCAGCGCAATCATCTGGCGGCACCTACGAAAACCAAGCCTCAATCAACGGTACTGGTGATCTTTC
Organism: Gammaproteobacteria bacterium; assembly: GCA_033852135.1. Classification (GTDB taxonomy): domain Bacteria; phylum Pseudomonadota; class Gammaproteobacteria; order QZLD01; family QZLD01; genus QZLE01. Next base: position 268,988 of record JAWSVB010000004.1, read on the forward strand.
TGGACAATCACCAAGTGACACTTCCGACAATGGCAGCAACCCAGACCCAACTGGCAATAATACCGCAGGCGATGCAGGTGAGAGTGACCCAACTCCTATAACACCCTCCTACACTCCAGCTATCGGTATCGCTAAAACCATTCAGGGTGGCATCACGGTTGAAGCCAATGAAAGCATCACTGTCCCTATCCGCTTAGTAGTAGAAAACCTTGGTGACGAGCCTCTAAACACTATCTCTATCACCGATACTCTTACCGGTGTTGCACCTAAGTTTGGTACCTATGTTGCCGGCGGTGGCGGTGCTAGCTTATCCCCTGGGGATTATACAATTCAATCAGCTCCAGCATTTAATGGAGCCTGTACCAATGGAACTGCAAATGCAGCATTTAATGGTAATGGGGATACAGTAGTTGCCACCATTACCGGGCACGATATCGGGGCCACCTGCAGCATCGATTTCACCTTCCGCTTTATGCCATTGGCGTCTACTACCTATGAGAATCAGGCGAGCGTCTCCGCGATTGGAGACTACACCACTGGCGCAGCTTCTGACACCTCGGATAACGGCACCAACCCAGACCCAGACGGCGATGATGACCCTGACGAAGCTGGTGAAAACGATCCAACCCCAATCTCTTATCCACGAATTGGTTTGGCTAAGCGCGTAGTTGGCAGCTCTACCACCAATAACGACGGAACGGTAACCGTGCCATTTAGTTTTGTGGTCACCAACCTGGGTGGCGAAGCTCTAAATTCGGTTGTTATCTCTGATGATCTTTCTGGAGCTTCACCGCAGTTTGGTAGCTATGTCGCTGGTGGATCTGGGGCAACATTGGCTGCAACTGAATACACCATAAATTCTGCACCTGCCTTCTCTGGTGCATGTATTGGAGGAACACTAACTCCAGGTTACAACGGTGATGGCACCTCATCTATGGCTAGTATCACCGGCTTTGCCAGCGGTGCGTCTTGTACCATACTTACAACTATCCGTTTCCGCCCCGGTGCTCCACTTCCGGCTGGAAACAACTTTACCAACCAAGCAACAGTAGCAGCTACTGGCGCAGTTAGTGCCATCGATGTAACTGACCTGTCGGATGACGGAACATCTCCAGATACCGATGGCGATGGTATTGGTAATGAAGCGGGTGAGAATGACCCAACTCTGGTTAACACCACATTCACTAAACAGATATCGCTGACCAAAACCTTCTCGGTCGCACAAAGCATCAATGCTGATGGTTCGATTAACGCCCCATTCCGCGTAAAAGTACTAAACAGTGGTACCGAACCGCTAATCACTCTCACCGTTACCGATAACCTAGAAGGGGTAGCTCCAAGTTTTGGCACCTATGTAGCCGGCGGCGCTGCAGCGAACCTAAGCAGAGGTGAATACACTATTCAAACCGCTCCTTCTTTTAATGGCGCTTGTACTACTGGAACCCTTACCGCTGCATACACAGGCGATGCTCAAGACCAGTTAGCAAGTTTAACGCGCTTAGAGGTTCTTGATTCCTGCGAAATAGATTTCACCGTACGTTTTCTGCCAACCAGCCCTCTTCCTGGTGGCGGCTATAGCAACAGTGCATCAACCCAGGGAACCGGTGAGTTCTCTGGCGGTGCTCCGGTAACCGATATATCGCAAAACGGTATCGACCCAGATCCAAACGGTAATGACGATCCAACCGATGATAACGACCCTACCCCAGTTTCCACCATCTACACCCCATCTATCGGAGTAGCCAAGGCACTACAGGGAAGTCTGACTGTTAATGGAAATGATACCTATAGCGGCACCTTCCGCATCGTGGTTGAGAATTTAGGCAATGAAGAACTAGCAACGGTTAGCGTCAGCGATGCGATGAACAGCGCTCCATCTAATCTAGGAACCTATGTCGCCGGTGGTGCAGGAGCATCGCTATCCGCAGGGCAATATACGATTGAATCCGCTCCAGCCTTTAATGGTGTTTGTACCAATGGTACCGCTAATGCAGCATTTGATGGCGAAGGCGATCCTGTACTAGCGACCATCACGGAACTAGATACCGAAACTAGTTGTAGCATCGATTATGATTTCCGCTTTATGCCTGAAGCGAGCACCAGCTATCTTAACCGTGCTACCACACAAGGAACTGGCGTATACAGCACTACCGTTGTTACCGACCAATCCGATAATGGAGCCAATCCTGACCCAGATGGTGATGGCGATGCCGATGAGTCTGGAGAGAACGACGCTACACCAGTCCCTTACCCTCGAATTGGACTCGCAAAGCGCGTGGTTGGCAGCAGTACCACCAATGCCAACGGTACAGTAACGGTGCCATTTAGCTTTGTGGTGACCAATCTTGGAGGTGAAGATCTAACTGTTTCAGCAATTACCGATGACCTTTCCGGTGCCTCACCGCAGTTTGGCAGTTACGTTGCTGGCGGTGCCGCAGCAACCTTAGCAGCAACCGAATATACTATCGAAACCGCACCAGCATTTTCCGGTGCCTGTGCTGGAGGAACGCTGACCCCAGGCTATGACGGCGATGCAACTCCGTCCCTTGCTAGTATTACCAGCTTTGCTAGTGGCGCATCTTGCACCATAACCACCACCATCCGTTTCCGTCCAGGAGCACCCCTTCCTGGTGGTGGCAACTTCACCAACCAGGCAAGCGTTGCAGCAACTGGTGATGAAAGTGGGCTTGCAGCAACCGACCTTTCCGATGACGGCGTAGCCCCTGACACCGATGGTGATGGCGTGGGTAATGAAGCTGGTGAAAACGATCCAACCCCAGTCGGAGCTTCATTCACCCCAAGAATAGCTCTAGCCAAAAGAGTTGTTGGCTCTGAAACAGTAAATGCCAATGGAACTATAACCGTACCTTTCCGTATCGCTGTATCTAATAACGGTACCGAACCTCTGACAACAATAACTGTTAGCGACGATCTATCCGGTGTTGCTCCAGCCTTTGGCACCTATGTCGCCGGCGGTGCAGGAGCAACTCTAGACCGAGGGGAATATACTGTAGAAACTGCACCTGCATTCAATGGTGCCTGTGCCACCGGAACCCTGACCGCTGCCTATACTGGCGATGCGCAAGCGCAACTAGCAAGCCTGACTCGACTCGAAGTCCAAGACTCATGCGAAATCAACTTCACTCTACGCTTTAAACCAACCAGCCCACTACCAGGTGGTGGTTATAGCAACCAGGCATCGACCCAAGGTACTGGCGAACTTTCTGGCGGCGCTCCGGTAACTGACCTGTCGCAAGACGGTTTAGATCCTGACCCAGATAGTGATAATGACGCTACCGACAACGACGTACCAACACCGGTGAGCCCAAGCCATACACCATCTATCGGTATAGCCAAAACACTGTTAAACGGGCAGATCCTCAACACCAACGGCAGTTACAGTGGTACCTTCAGATTAGTGGTAGAAAACCTTGGTGACGAAGAGCTACAAACAGTAAGTGTTAGTGATGCGATGGATACAGCTCCAGCCAACCTGGGAACCTTTGTTGCTGGCGGTGCGGGTGCAACTCTATCTGCCGGACAATACACCATCGAATCAGCTCCAGCCTTTGTTGGGGTTTGTACTAATGGCACTGCAAACGCGGCATTTAATGGTGAGGGCACCCCAGTGGTAGCAACCATCACCGAACTTGCTACCGGCACCAGCTGTACTGTGGAATATGACTTCCGCTTCGTGCCAGAACCAGGGATAAACTACTTCAACCAAGCAACCACTCAAGGTACTGGAGCCTATAGTACTGGTGTGGTTAATGACACCTCCGACGATGGAACCGACCCAGATACCGATGGCGATGGAGATGCAGATGAAGCTGGGGAAAACGATGCGACCCCAATCCCATATCCTCGAATTGGCCTGGCGAAACGGGTAGTTGGTAGCACAACCACCAATGCAGATGGTACCGTGCTAGTTCCATTTAGTTTTGTAGTAACCAATCTCGGTGGCGAAGATCTAAGCAATGTGGGAATCAGCGATGATCTATCTGGAGCCTCACCACAGTTCGGCAGCTATGTCGCTGGCGGCGCTGCAGCTACTCTAGCAGCAACCGAATATACGATTCAAACCGCACCAGCATTCTCCGGTGCTTGCGCTACAGGAACTATCAATGGAGCATATAATGGTGATGGAGACACATCTCTAGCCAGCATAACCAGCCTTACTAGCGGCTCATCCTGCACCATCACCCTGACTCTACGCTTCCGCCCAGGAACACCGCTTCCAGCGGGTGGTAACTTCACCAACCAGGCAGGTGTAGCAGCTACAGGCGCAAGCAGTGCAATCGGCGTAACCGACCTATCCGATGATGGCACCGACCCTGATAGCGATAATGATGGTGTTGGAAATGAACCGGGGGAGAACGACCCAACTCCGGTAAATGTATCCTTTACCCCACAGGTTGGACTAACCAAAACCAAAACTACAGCAGAGACCATTAATGCCAATGGTACTGTTACCGTTCCATTCCGTTTGGCGGTATCCAACAGTGGTGATGAACCATTAATCAACCTAACTATCAGCGATGATTTAGCAGGCGTTGCCCCAGCCTTTGGCACCTATGTTGCCGGCGGTGCAGCTGCAACTCTGGATAAGGGTGAATACACCATTGAAACAGCACCAGCATTTAACGGTGCCTGTGGCACTGGAACTCTAACTGCCGCATACGATGGCGATACCCAAGATGAGCTAGCCAGTCTAACCCGTCTTGAGATTGCAGCATCTTGTGAGATCGACTTCACCCTGCGTTTTAAACCAACCAGCCCACTACCTGGTGGCGGTTACTCTAATCAAGGTTCGACTCAGGCAACTGGTGAACTATCGACAACAGTGGTTACCGACCTATCCCAAGATGGCGTTGACCCTGACCCAGGTGGTAACAACGATCCAACCGATGATAACGATCCAACACCAGTTAACACCAACCATAGCTCTGCTATCGGTATCGCCAAATCATTACAAAATGGTCAGATACTGAATACCAATGGTAGCTACAGCGGTACCTTTAGATTAGTGGTAGAGAATCTAGGCAATGAAGAGCTGCAAAGTGTAACTATCACCGATGCGATGGATACAGCCCCATCCAACCTGGGAACATTTGTTGCCGGCGGTGCAGGTGCAACTCTTACAGCTGGGCAATACACCATTGAATCAGCTCCAGCCTTTGTTGGGGTTTGTACCAACGGCAGCGCAAATGCAGCGTTTAATGGTGAAGGCACTCCTGTAGTGGCAACCATCACTGAGCTAGATACCGGCAGCAGCTGTACCGTAGAGTATGACTTCCGCTTTGTACCACAACCAGGCACTAACTACTTCAACCAGGCAACCACTCAAGGTACTGGAGCCTATAGCACAAGCGTAGTTACCGATACCTCCGATGATGGTACCGATCCTGATACCGATGGAGATATGGATGCTGATGAAGCTGGGGAAAATGACCCAACTCCAATCCCCTATCCACGCATAGGTTTAGCCAAGCGATTAGTTGGCAGCACAACCACCAATGTTGATGGAACTGTAACTGCAGCACTAAGTTTTGTGGTCACCAACCTCGGTGGCGAAGATCTAAGTAATGTAGGGGTCACCGATGATCTATCCGGTGCATCACCACAGTTCGGCAGCTATATTGCTGGCGGCGCTGCAGCTACTCTAGCAGCAACCGAATATACAATCCAAACTGCACCGGCATTCTCTGGCGCCTGCGCCAATGGCACTATTGACCCAGCTTATGATGGCGACGCAAACGGCTCTATTGCCAGCATCACCAGCCTTACCAGCGGTTCATCTTGTACCATCACCATGACTATCCGCTTCCGCCCTGGAGCTCCGCTACCAGCTGGTGGTAACTTCACTAACCAAGCGGCAGTCGCAGCAACTGGAACTAGCAGTGCCATCGATATCACCGACCTATCGGATGATGGTACCGACCCAGACACCGATAATGATGGCGTTGGTAATGAAGCGGGAGAGAACGATCCAACCCCAATCAATGTATCCTTCACTCCTCAAATTGGACTAACCAAGAGACTAACCGCAGTAGAAACCACCAACGCCAACGGCACCATCACGGTTCCATTCCGCCTGGCGGTATCCAACAGTGGTGACGAACCATTGATAAACGTTAGCGTCAGTGATGACCTTTCCGGTGTTGCCCCAGCCTTTGGCACCTATGTTGCTGGCGGCGCTGCAGCAGATCTGGATAAAGGTGAATACACCATCGAGACCGCACCAGCATTTAACGGTGCTTGTACCAACGGGACGATAACAGCTGGATACACTGGCGATGCGCAACCGCAACTCGCTAGCCTGACCCGTTTAGAGATTGCCGCATCTTGTGAGATCGATTTCACCCTACGCTTTAAACCAACCAGCCCACTACCTGCTGGTGGTTACAGCAACCAAGGTTCGACTCAGGGAACTGGTGAACTATCGACAACGGTGGTTACCGACCTATCACAAGATGGCACTGACCCAGACCCTGATAGTAACGATGACCCAACAGACAACAATGTTCCAACACCGGTGAGCACAGTTCACGCTGCAGCGATTGGTGTTGCTAAAACATTAAACAGTGGCCTGGTGGTTAACACCAATGGCAGCTACAGCGGTACCTTTAGAATAGTGGTAGAGAACCTCGGCAATGAGGAGCTGCAAAGTGTCAGCATCACCGATGCGATGAATACAGCCCCATCTAACCTGGGAACTTATGTCGCTGGCGGCGCTAGTGCAACTCTTACCGCTGGACAGTACACAATTGAATCAGCTCCTGCCTTTGTTGGTGCCTGCGCCAATGGTACTGCCAATGCTGCATTTACCGGCACTGCAGATCCGATAGTGGCAACCATTTCCGAACTGGATACCGCTACTAACTGTACGGTTGATTTTGGCTTCCGCTTTATGCCAACTCCAGGATCTACTTACCTAAACCAAGCCACAACCCAAGGCACCGGTGCATATAGTACAACGGTGGTTAGCGATCTATCTGATGATGGCACCGACCCAGACCCAAGTGGTAACGGCGACGCTACCGAAGCGGGAGAAAATGACCCAACACCAATCCCAATTCCACGTATCGGCTTGGCAAAATCAGCAGCAGCTGTAGTGAATAATGGTGATGGAACCTACGATGTTCCATTTACCCTGACCCTTATCAATGCAGGTGAATTAGCGCTGAGTAATATCCAGATAACCGATGATCTAGCTGAATTTGGTAGCTACACCAGCGCAGCAATTCCAGCAGCTGGGCAATACACCATCAGCTCCGACCCAGTGCAGGCAAACCCAGCTAATGGCGCAGCTCTTACCCCTGTGGGAGCCGGAGTATTTACCGGAACAACAGGTGGATATAATCTACTTGATGCAGCAAGCAGTGAACTGCCAAACTTTGGTAGTGGCAGTGAATCAAGCGCGCAGATTAACTTTACTGTGCGCTTTTTCCCCACCACTCCTGGGCCGTTCAACAACTCTGCAGTTACAACTGCAACATCAAGTTCCGGCGGTGATGTAACCGATGATAGTGTTACTGGAGACACCCCTGATGCCGATGGTAATGGCGATCCTGGTGATGATACATCTCCAACAGTGGTAGTTCTTTCTGGTCAGGATATTGGTGTTGCCAAAGCGGTTAGTGGCATTGTGCAAACAGGAACTAGAAGCTACACCATCCCTTACACATTAATTATCGCTAACCTGGATGCAGCTACCACCTTAACCAATGTGCAGTTAACCGATAACCTTGCTGCCACCTTCCCCACGGCGCAAAGCATGAGCATCAGTACTGCGGCGGCTGTATCGGCATGTACTGGTACCGTGCTAAACGTTGCCTCGCCAGCATTTGACGGTGTTAGCCAAATCAGACTGTTGGCAGGAAATCAAAACCTACAACCAGGTGAGCAATGTACGGTTACCTTTACTGTAGCGATAGATTTTGGCACCAACCCGCTACCGAGTACCGTGCAAAATAACTCTGCCACCGGCAGCGCTGCACAAACTCCTGGTGGCATACAGATAGCTGCAGACCTCTCCGATAATGGCAGCGATCCTGACACCAATGATAATGGCTATGGCAGCGATGTCGGCGAAAGCGATCCAACTCCGGTTGATTTCCGCAGTGGCTCTCTAGCATCTGTCTCCGGTAAGGTGTGGCATGATACCAATCATGACCGAGTTGATAACGATAATTCAACTACCACCATACCAACCTTTATCGTTGAAGTGATAAACAGTGCTGGAACCATTTTAGGCACAACAACTACAGATGAATCTGGAGAGTACAATGTCGGTGGCCTATTCCCATCCACCAACGGTGATGCCGCAACTCACTACAAAGTGCGCTTCCGCGAATCGGAAAGTGGAGCAGTCTACGGCAACCCATTATCGCAAGATCCAGTTAATCCAAATGGAACCATTGTCGATGGACATATCGCCGAACTAGAATTGGTAACCGGAACAAATACGGTACAGCAAGATCTACCACTAGATCCTTCTGGAGTGGTTTACGATTCAGTAACCCGTAACCCAGTACCTAATGCAACCGTGGTGTTTACTGGCCCAGCTGGATTCGACCCTGCTCTTCACTTAGTTGGTGGTGCAGCTAACCAAACCCAGGTGACAGGTGCAAGTGGCTTCTATCAATACATCCTCTTGGCAGGTGCTCCTAATGGAACCTACACCTTAGACGTAACACCTCCACCAGCATATGTACCAACACCATCCAGCATCATTCCGGCGTGTACTAACACCCCAACAGTTGGGGCGATACCAAGTCCAGCTCTGGTGCAAAACAGCGCAGATGCTCCAGTACAAGGTATCACCATACACGACCATGCAAGCTGTCCAGCAACCTCTGCCGGATTTGCCGCCAGTGCTGATACCACGCAATTCTATTACAGTTTTGATCTAACCGTCGGCACCTCTGGCGATGTAGTGAACAATCACATCCCAGTAGACCCGGTATTGGGTGGAGCAATAACTCTGGTTAAGAGTTCACCGCTGGTAAATGTAAGTATCGGCCAACTGGTTCCTTACACCATCAGTGCCACCAATACTCTGGCAGCAAACCTGAGTAATATCGATATTCGTGACACCATGCCTCCTGGGTTCAAATATAAAGTTGGCAGTGCCTCAATTGACGGTATCACCACTGCACCAACCATCAACGGTCGCGTGTTAAGTTGGAATAATTTGGTATTCCCACCTAACGGCTCACGCAGCATTAAACTGCTACTGGTAGTGGGTTCTGGGGTGCAACCAGGCGAGTATATAAATCAGGCTCGTGCCTATAACAATCTAGTGCCAGAACCTGGCAATGCTGTTTCCAATCTGGCCACTGCAACAGTGCGCGTTATACCAGATCCGGTATTCGACTGCTCTGACCTGATTGGTAAGGTGTTTGATGACCAAAATGCCAACGGCTATCAGGATGAGGGGGAACCCCCCATTCCAAATGTACGCCTGGCAACAGTGCGTGGCCTACTGGTAACCACCGATGCTGAAGGGCGCTTCCACGTCACCTGCGCCATGGTTCCAAACGAATTCAGAGGGTCGAACTTCATCATGAAACTGGATGAACGCACCCTACCTTCTGGCTATCGCCTTACAACTGAAAACCCACGTGTAGTACATCTAACACGCGGTAAGATGAGCAAACTCAACTTTGGTGCAGCGATCCATAGAGTGGTTCGTTTAGAACTAACCGCTGCTGCATTTATCACTGAGCAATCAGATCCAAGCCCTGAATTTGCTCAAGCACTAGATACCTTACCGGAGCAGCTGCGTGCAGCGCCTTCGGTAATTCGTCTGGCATACAACCGCAGTAATGAAGCAGATGATTTGATAAAGGATCGCCTGCAAACGGTACGCAAACGGATAGAAAAACTCTGGGAGGAACAGGGGTGTTGTTACGACATGACTTTTGAAGAGGAAATTTTCCAGCGCAGCCTTAAAGCTGAAGGGGGTGCGCAATGAGACATCTAAATAAAATGCTTTTAGCAACACCGTTTTTAGCCGCTGTACTTAGCTCTGCTACAGTCAATGCAACTAACAGCAGTAGCAATAGCAATGAGGAAAACCAGCAGCTTTGCCAACATGAAGCCAGCTGTTCCCCATGTGCTAGCGATGATACCTCGTGTACCTCAGTCAATGGCAAGCGTATCGATTCCGGTGCTAGCCTCGGGGCAAAAACATCCCCACCTAAAAATAGTGAGCGTCAGTTAGAGCAAGATAGTAAAAAGCTGACCCCGTGGATTGAGGTAAAAGGGACTCCGCAAGCAGAACTAGAAAAAGTGGTGCAAAGAACCGAACTGAAGCAGGTTATAGATAGCTCGGTTGCGCCTAAATTTGTATCGGGCAAAAGCACACTGACCCCATCATTGAAGCAAGATCTCACCAAATTGGTTGAGCAGTTAAAGGGTAAAAAAGGGCTAAAGATCAAAATATCTGGCCATACCGACCCCCAAAGACTCTCGAAAAGAGCAGCCAAAATCTATGGTGATAATCAAGGGTTAGGGTTAGCTCGAGCCAAGAGTACCGCTGCATTTTTAGCGCAAGAGTTAAATATCCCAGCAACTACAATTGCAACTGAATCATATGGTCCATTAAGATCTCTAGTTTCCAATCTTACCCCAGATGGGATGGCAAAAAATCGCCGCGTCGAGATCTCCGTATCTTACGAGGAAGAGGTAACAGTTGAGGAAGTAATCAAGGTAAAGCAGGCTCCAGTCGTTACTGCCAAGCCACTAAGATCATGCAGCGAGGTACTCAAAACCAATATCGCTGCTGCGCCTAAACCTTTTAGAATCAGCATCGATGGTGTAGAGCTAGATGAAACCAACAACGCTAAAGCAAGTGGCACCATAGATCCAGATATTCAGCGCTGTACCGACCTTGCCCTGGAAAAAGCCGATATTCAGATCCGCTATGATAATTTAGAGTCAACGCCTTGGCTGAATATCAGCGCTACACCTAATAGCGCGGTGCGTAATGAAAAAATCACCTTTAATGCATACAGTAACTACAACTACTGGATTAAGAAGCGCGAAATAAGAATCTTTGCCGCCGATGCATCAACCCAATCTGTTCCACTGCAAATCATCCCTGTAAACAGTGATGGTAATGCCGAATGGATACCAGATGCAGAGGTTCCAGCGCAGATAAGTTACCTACTCCGCGTCTACGATGCCGAGCAGCGCTTTGATGAAACCGCTGCAAAAAATCTAAGTATTGATGAGCGCGCCAAACCACTAACAGATATCCAAAGTGACAAACGGGAAGAGCTGATTGGCTACGGTGAAAACCACCTGCAGATTCACAACATCCCCGTATACGGTGGAGCAGTAACCGTAAACGGCACCGATATCGATCCCAGCAGTAAGGTTACGGTGATGGGACAAACCATCCCTGTTGCCGCAAATGAACGTTTTGCCACTCGCCAGATTCTTCCTGCTGGCAACCACATGGTAGATGTTCAACTGAGCAACACAACTGGCGAACTAAACTTCTCCCGCAACCTCTATATCCCAGACCAAGATTGGTTTTATATCGGCATTGCTGACCTAATCGTGGGTGAGAACAAAACCTCTGGCCCCGCACAGCTGGTCACCGGAGATGAGCAACACTACGATAATGATCTTTATGTAGATGGGCGCCTAGCCTTCTACCTCAAAGGAAAAATCAAAGGGGAATGGCTATTAACCGCAGCGGCAGATACCCAAGAGCAACCACTTGAGGATCTATTCTCCAACTTTGATTCCAAAGATCCACGCTACCTACTGCGCCGCCTTGACCCAGACCTTTTCTATCCAGTCTATGGTGATGATTCCACCACAGTGGATGATGCCCCAACCCGTGGAAAGTTTTATGTAAAACTCGCTCGTGGTGATTCACACGTAATGTGGGGTAACTTCCAAACCAAGTGGACCGGCAGTGATTTTGCCAATATCAATCGTGGCATGTACGGTGCAAATGCGCACATCGTATCCGATACCCAAACCAGTTTTGGAGAGAAACAGGTGGAGATCGACATGTTCGCCGGCGATCCAGGAACCCTAGGTGCGCGCGATGATTTCCGCGCTACTGGCGGTAGCCTCTACTATCTGCGCCATCAAGATATCACCCTCGGATCTGAAAATGTCTGGATAGAGATCCGTGACAAAGATTCAGGGATCGTCCTCGATGCCACACAACTAACAGCGGGCCAGGATTATGATATCAATTCAATTCAAGGGCGCTTATTACTAACCTCCCCACTTCCATCAACAGCGGATGACAGCCAACTGGTTCGCGCTGGTTCACTCTCGGGCCACCCAGTATTCCTAATCGCAAGTTATGAATACACCCCAGGGCTGGCAGAAGCAGACAATATGACAATTGGTGGGCGTGCATCCGGTTGGATAAACGACCATGTAAATATCGGTGCCACCGGATATAAACAAGGGGATGAAGCCACCAAACAAACTCTGGAAGAGGTAGATGCAACCCTACGTTATGCAGCAGGAACCTACATCAAAGCTGAAGTAGCACGCTCCGATGGTCCAGGTAGTGGCAACAATAACTCAATGACTGGAGGTTTCGAATTCAACACCACCAGCGGCATAGATAACGAAGCCAAAGCCAAACGAATTGAAGCAGCGGTAGACTTTTCAGAAGTTAGCGACGCAACCGGTAGAGCAAATATCTACTGGCAAGATAAAGAGGAGGGTTTCTCCGGACCAGGGCAAATAACCGCAGAGGATATCCAACAGACAGGTGCCGCTTTCACAGCCGAGGTAACTGAAAACCTAACTATCGATACCAAAGCAGATCTAAAAGAGGCAGAAACTCAAGACACCAAAGCAGCCAGCGTAACTGGAAACTATCAAATAGATTCGCAGTGGAGCGTATCTGCCGGACTGCGTTACGATGATATGGAAACCACAACAGCCAATGCCAGCTCAACCCTCTCCGAAGATGGCTCGCGTACCGATCTTGCCGCTCAAATAGAGTACTCACCAGCTGTAGATGAAGAGGATGAAGAGCAAGAGCCAGACTGGTCCCTATACGGATTTGGTCAAGGAACCCTACAAAAAGATGCAACCCGCGATAGCAATGACCGCTTCGGTATTGGCGGTCGCTATAAAGTAAACGACTCCCTAGGTCTATCGGGCGAACTATCCGGTGGCGATGGCGGCATGGGTGGAAAAATCGGTGGAGACTGGCGCGTAAACGATCGCAGCCAACTCTACATGAACTACGATCTTGATACCGAACGCACCGATAACCTATCGCGCGGACGCCAAGGCAACTTAACCACCGGAGGCAAAACCCGCTACTCCGACAGCCTCTCCGTCTATGCAGAGGAGCGTCTGCAACATGGCGATGGACCATCAGGACTAATCCATGCCTTTGGCCTTGACCTAGCAGCACTAGATACGTGGAACTTCGGCTTTAAAGCGGAGATTGGGGACCTATCTGACCCGAACTCCGGCGATGTTGAACGCACAGCGCTATCACTATCTGCCGGATACGTAAAAGAGAAAACCAAATACGCTGGCAACCTAGAGTGGCGCAAAGATGACGAAGCAACCACCGGGGAACGCACCACCTGGCTAATGCGCAACAGCTTAGGTTACCAAACCACAGCGGACTGGCGTTTTCTCGGTAAGCTAAACTTCTCCCTCTCCGACAGTGAGCAAGGGGAAGCCTACGATGCAGATTTTGTCGAAGCGGTTCTCGGCTACGCCTACCGCCCAGTAAATAATGACAAACTCAACACCCTGTTTAAATACACCTACTTCTATGACCTGCCATCTGCCAGCGCACTCACAGCAGCAGAAACCATGGCTGATTACGCCCAGCGCAGTCATATCCTCTCCGCAGATGCCACCTATGACCTCTACCCCTGGCTCTCTGTTGGCGGTAAATATGGTTTCAGACGCGGTGAGATAAAAGACAGCAGAGTAGATGGAACCTGGTTTAGATCCGATGCCCACCTAGCAATCGTGCGCGCTGATTGGCACTTTGTACACAAGTGGGATGCACTGCTTGAAGCACGTATCCTAAAAGTGGACGAAGCTGAAGATGAACGTTCAGGATTCTTAACCGCCATCTACCGCCACGTCAATAGCAACTTCAAGATTGGCGCGGGCTACAACTTCACCGATTTCTCCGATGACCTGACAGATCTGGATTACGATTCAGAAGGGTGGTTCATCAACCTAATTGGGAAGTTTTAAACCAATAAAATAACAACAAAACAGGGGATAACTAATAGTAGTTATCCCCTTTTTTTATTTTCAGAATTTATTTTTAATCTAAGAAAAATCAACTGGGGTCGGTAGAATATTGTATCTGCCATCATGTCATTACCCGACTTCGCACAATCAACTAGGGTCGGTAGTCTATTGATTTCTGAGCGCAGCGAAGAGCAAAATCAAAGACTCTGACCCTATTGATTCCTGACCCTATTGATTCCAGCAATTCACCACCCAACTCCCCAATAACGTCATGCCGGCGAAGGCCGGTATCCAGAAAAAATGTAGGTTGCGGGTGAGCGTAGCGAAGCCCAACACAGCACTGTTTATACTGTTATACAAACGCTGGGGTTCATTCTTCACCCCAGCCTACGGGCTGAGCTGAGGTCGGCAGTCAATTAATTTTTGGTTCATAAGAAACCACAAGAACTTACCTAGTAAAATTAGTGTCATTACAAAAATACTGTATATTTATATAGTATTGTGCATATAATACCTACATGACAATTTTATTGGTAAATAACGAGGCAATTAAAATGGCTAGAAAACGCGTTTCAACAACTAAAGAAAACAAGACTGGTAGAAACCTGCAATTTTTTGACAACTACAACCATAAAAACATGAGCAGAGCTAAATTTGTTAGCGAAATTGAAAGTGGAAATTACCCAAATCATCACATTCGCAATATAAACGGAATAAAAACACCTGTATCAAATCCCGACAGCAGCACCAATAACAATTTAAACTAAATATTTATAAAGGGCATTATTATGAGCAATAACACCATTGAAGAGCATGGTTTAAATGATATTTTAAATATTTTGGATTGTGCATTTAAAAGATTAACAACTCCTTCTATTCTTTTTATTTCTGCGTTTATTATATTTAAAACTGGTAAAAATCAAGAAGGGCTAAACTTCTTCCTTTCTGTAGGCTTACAATCACTCTTAATTACTATAATAGGAATATTTATTGTTTTTGCATCTGCCATAACTGCTCTAAAAGACATAATTAGTTTAAATATTCCACCTATAGTAAAAGCAATACCTGTAACTATCTTTGCTACGACATATTTTATAATTGCTGTTGTAATCAGCACGCAAGGAATTGCCAGGATAGCAACTATATAATAGCGGGGGGCAGACCACATTTAATTTACTTTTTTCAACCAACAAAGTCTTCTGAATACCGGCCTTAGCCGGTATAACGGTTAGATTACCGACATTACCCAGCATGTAACTAGATGGAATCAATAATGACAGATAACCAGCCAAAGATTACCACTCAATTAATTCTTGCCTGCACCATAGCTATAGTTACTGCAGCAGCCACAGCATACTTTTCAGTTGATTTTTGGGGTCACAAACTAGAAGAAGCAAAGGTGCGGCTGTCATTTGAAGAAGCCATTTCAATAAGGCAAATTGAAACTACAGATAAAGTAATTTTTAAAGCTGTGTCGGTATTTCAGCACGCCCCACTAAATAAAACCAACAAATTAATAAATGAAGCCTTAGATACCACAGACCCTATTAATAAAAAAATCATTCATCAATTAAAAAAAGTAAATCCTAAACCTAAAATAGACGATACAAAGGTATTTGAATTATATTTGGATTTTCAAATTAGCTTACTAGCAAGCAAGCCTTATATAGACAAATACGTTTTTGAAGAACTATTAAAATACTCATATCTTTTGAATGACTTTATTCATCATAGCAAACTGTCTAACAAAGATGCTTTGTCCATTTATAGTAAAGCAGCTACCCATCTAAATAATGCTATGAACAGAGTTAGAGGAATGTATAAATATGAGAGCATTGCTACATCTATTCTTGATATAGCAAAGGAGTAATACAATGCGCAAGATAATGGAAGACAAAGAGTTAGTAAAAGATATTATTCAAACTCTGGGGTATTATATGCTTTTAGGGGCTATAGCTAAAGTTATGGCTCCTGTAGTTAAAGCAAATGGGCTAACGGCAGTAGTAATATTTAGCCTTATTGAAATGCTGCTAGTAATGTTTGTTGGCATTTATTCTGTCTACCATGTTTGCCCCAACATAGTTAGAAAGTCATATCCAAGCTTTAAACTTAAGGGCGAAGATGGATTTGAAAGCCAGGGCATAAGAACATATATTAGTTATGAATTTGGATATTTTTGCATCGTATCTTTGATTTTTATAATAGCATTAGCTCAGGTTATAGAGCTCTCTATTAAATCAGCATTGATGTAAATTAAAATTCAATAGGGTCAGAGTTTTTGATTTTACCCTTCGCTTCGCTCAGAAACCAATAGACTACCGACCCCAGTT
>JAWSVB010000024.1:0-28586 GCA_033852135.1 Gammaproteobacteria bacterium
CATGCGCATGCACAATCTTTGGGTATGCATCATAAAAACGTACACTGTCATATAGCAAGTTACTGGATAAACTTAACTCTTTTGCTAGTTGGGATATTACATATTTTCCGTAATCTTCTCGCCCTTGGTTTTGTGACAAATGCTGTTTTATATGCTTGCCGACATTCCAATAGGTTAGCCTTTTCTCTTGCTCCATTGCTTGAATGGCGCGCTGCTTGCCTTGGTCTATCTCTGTTCTGATTGTTTCGATAAGAAGCTTAACTTCTGGCGAAGTATTTTCTATTGTTATTTCTGTTTTCATTTAGGCAACTTTGAGTAGTTTTTAGCGAGTATTATTTTGCTAAAAACATAACTCAAAATTGAAGATTTATAAAATAATTTGTATGTTTTGTTTGGGTTTGTTGTTACCCGCAATCTATTGTTTTTTTCTAATTATTGATTAAGGGCGAAAGATTATTCGCCCTTACCTATTACCCCATATTAATACGTCATAAAAAACTTTTGTTCTGTTATAGCAGCTTTAGATCTATTTGCGCTCGACAGATTGAATTACGCCTGTTTTTTTCAGCTCTTTTATGTTTTCTCTCTCCATACGGATGACGTGTTCTTCATAGTATGTATCTACTGAGGTTTTATTAGCATCTATATCATCTTGAACACCGGCTGCTTCAGTGTAAGCTATTGTGCTTATTTGCAATACTGCCTCTGTTGCAGATAACTCTTTGACACGCATTGCTGCATATTTGTACTTTGGGTCTAAGTCTTTAAATAGTCCAGTTACGTTTGCTATGTAGATGTCATTTACTTGTGGGTTTTGAATATATGCGGCATCTTGCTGGTTTTTTTGGTGTATGGAGAAGAAACCGAATGATATCAAACAAATAATTATGATTAGGCCAGAGAACATTGGCAGTACTTTACTCTTGGTGAAAATCATTGGCTTTATTTCTTGGGATATCTCTTTAGGGACCTCTTTGCCAATAAGAGTTTTTTTGCAGTGGGTACATTCTATCCCTACTTTTTTTGAGGTTGGGATTACTGGTATCCAGTAGAGATGAAAGTATCTGAGGATACCGAAGGTTTTATGCTCGTATTTTCCGCAATTTTCACACATTTCAGTTTGGATAGTTTCACCTGAAATGGTCTTCCCTTTGGTACCAAAAAAAATCATATCTTCTCCTGTTTAATCACACTACTTTTGTTACTAATTGCCAGCCAGATAGGGGCTTAGATAATATTACATAATTCTTATAATTAGAATGTGTAATGTTTGCTTATGTGAAATGAGCAAGGTTCAAAATAACTTATTTTGAAAGCTGGCAGTATTTAATATCGGCAGCTGAAGCAGGTATATTTTGCATAACTGCTTTAGCTCGCTATTTTATAAGTTAGATATCTTTTCGATATTTAACGCTAACCACTGCAGTGCAATAATTGTCATGGCGGTTTGGATCTCGCCAGTTTCAATCATCTTCATTGCATCTGTAAGTTTGACTACATGGACTTTGATATCTTCTGACTCTTCTGCAAGTCCGTAGACTCCACCTAGCTCTGAAGCATCAACTATCGCTGTAAACAGTGAGATTTTTTCTGTTGCGCCACCTGGGCTACAGAAGTATTCCATCATTGGGATTACTTCATCTAGCTGGCAGTTAGCCTCTTCTATCGCTTCTCTTTTAACTAGCTCTGCTACTGATTCATCTTCTTTATCGACTACGCCTGCGATTGTCTCTAGCTGCCATGGGCCGTTTTCGGAAGATGTTGCACCGATACGAAACTGTTCGACAAGCACTACGGCATCGAGCTTTGGGTCATACGGAAGTACGGCTGCGGCATCGCCACGCTCAAACACTTCGCGCACCACTTCTCCACTCATTCCACCATTAAACATCTCGTGTTTAACGGTATATCTATCTATGGCGAAAAAGCCTTGAAATAAGCGCTCTTTTTTTAAAATTTCATATTCCATGGCCAATTCCCCTTTTTTGTGATGTTTGTAGTTTCTATTCTTTTTAAAGACCAGTTATTTCTTGTCAAAGACTGCTATTGATTCAACATGTGCTGTGTGTGGGAACATGTCCATCACGCCAGCTTTTTTCATTTTGTATCCGTAGTCATTAACTAGAATGCCTGCATCACGAGCTAGTGTGGCAGGATGGCAGGAGATGTAAACGATTCTCTTGGGGGCAAACTTCATTATCTGCGGGATAACGTCCATTGCTCCTGAGCGTGGCGGATCTATAAGTACTTTATCTGGGATCTCTTGCATCCATGGCATTGCTGTTACATCTTGAGTTAGATCTGCAGCATAAAATTTGGCGTTGGTTATGCCATTGCGCTCTGCATTAATCTTGGCGCGTTCAACTAGGGTTTTATCACCCTCTACACCGATTATCTCTTTTACTTTTTTAGAGATTGGTAGGGTGAAGTTTCCTAGGCCACAGAATAGATCCAAGATTTTTTCTGTTCCATCAAGATCTAAAAATTCGATAGCGCGATTTATCATCTTTTTGTTGATATCGACGTTTATCTGGGTGAAGTCGTTAGGCTTAAAGTAAAAATCGACTCCGTGGTCTGCTAGTTTATAACTAAGCTCTGCTGTATCTGGGTATAGAAGTTTTACTGTATCTGGCCCTTTTGGCTGAATGTATATTTGGAACTCTTTCTCTTTTCCAAATTCAATCAGTTTTTCTATATCTGCTGGTGTTGGAGTTTCTAATACGCGGAAGATTAGAGCAGTTGCTTCATCGCCTACTGCAACTTCTATCTGCGGTACTTTATTTACTATGCTTAGACTTTCGATAAGTGCGCTAAAATCCATTAACGACTGGCCAACTTTCTCATGCAGGATTACGCAGCTTTCCATTGGTGCAATATAGCCACTGAACTTTTCACGAAAACCTACTAGTACACGCCCTTTTTTAGGAACATTCTTAACCCCAAGGCGAGCTTTATGGCGATACCCCCAGTAAGGGCCGGTTAATGGCTCGAGTATCTCTTCAGCTTCTACTTTGCCGATATGCTGTAAGTTATCCAACAGGACGCTTTGCTTAAACTTAATCTGCTCTTCAGGCTCCATATGCTGCAGGTTACAACCACCGCAAACACTGAAGTGCGCGCATTTTGGCTCTACTCGGTTTGGCGAGGCTTTTATCACCTCTTCGGTCATCCCTTCATCGTAACTTCTGTGAGTTCGGGTAAATTTGAACATCACCTCTTCATCAGGAAGTGCTGCATGAACGAAGGTTGTTTTACCCTCTATCCTGGCAACCCCTCTACCTTCATGGCTGAGTGATTCAATTGTGGTTTGCACTGGTGGAAGTGATAGTTTCTTTTGACGTCTTTTACGAGCTTTACCCATTAGGATTCCGATAGTTCTTTGGTGTTTACTTAAAAAAAGGCCGCTGCTATCTCTTGTTGAGGAGATTAGCAGCGGCCTATTATCCTAAATTAGCGATGGTTAAGCTAGTAAATTATCACGCTATTATTTTTGCTTCCAAGCGCCTGATTTATCTTGATACCACCACCCTTTTTTAGCTTGGTTTATCCAGGTTTGAGCATATGTGCTTTGCTGCTTTTTCTCCCAACTTGGATTACCTAGAGCTCTGGCTGATTCTTTATACAATCCCTTTCTTTCAGAGTTGATTGCTGTAATTAGCTTTTTAACTTTGCCCCTTTCTTTTGGAGAAACTGCTTTCGCATTTTTGCTGGTTAGAAAGCCGTCGTTGGTTAATCCAACCGCACCATTATCTAAATATGGAGCAACCTGCTGCATCTTTGCTTTAAGGGAGTTTTCTAGTTTTGTTACTGCTGGGCTAATCCCTTGAGCGTGTGCAGATGGGATTACAAAATCAACTATGGCAGTAGATGCGATGAAGGCAAACTCTTGCACTTGGTCTAGTGCACTTTGCTTGTCGCCAGCCTCTTTTTCATCTTCAAGACCCATTATCCGCTTTACTGAATCTTCGGCTACTTCTTTTGCCTTAGCTTCTGGAAAATATACATTTATGGTTACACATGCGGTGATAAATGCTACTGCCGCGATTAATATTAGTTTTTTCATGATTTTCCCTTTTGGTTTAATTTAACAAATTAATCTTACATTCTGCTAATTGGTTACTGGTGCTCCACTAGATATAGCCTGCTTTACTTGGTCCACCAAGTCATGCCAACTTACCTGCGATTTATAACCAACGATATCAATTCTTGGAATAAAGCTGCCTTTAACAATATAGTACCCATTTGCCGCTGGCTCAATACCGGTTATGTTACAAATACCATCTTCGAGTTTAAGGTTTATCCCTATTTTGCTATAGGAGAACTCTTCAAAAAAGCGCAGGTAGGTACGGGATAATGAGCCGCCTACTCCACCAATGTCTGAAATAAAATCAACCGCCTTCTGACTGATTCTTCTCTTGGTATCGTCGTCTTCAGATGTATACAAACTCATATCCATCTTCACTGGAAACCATTGCTCTAGCGATATATCACGTGCATAACCATCTAGCTTTCCGGTTATGCGGCCAAATTGTAGCGTCGATGATAGTTGCTCTAAATCTAAGCTATTGATTTCAATGTCTGCATTCATTCTGGGGACTACGCCCAAAGGATCTTCAATCAACATATTTTCAACTGTCATTGAGCCATCGAATAGATCTATCTTGGCGCTACCACCAAATTCAATCAGGTTGTTGCCAAAATTAACATTGGGGAATGCGGCATTGATGGAACCATCCATCGCGGGCCAAGATAGCGCTTCTGTTAATCTGTTTAAAGACAAATCAACCACCTTTATTCCAAAGTCATATTTATAGTCTTTTATATTAACCCCAAGATCCTGAATAGAAACTGAATCAACTAAAACTTTTCCACCAAGAATTGGGAGTTTAAATTTGTCTAAAGAAAAAGAATCCTTTTCTATGAGGAAATTCAAGACGGAACCTTCAAATGGAATTAAGTTGAAATTACCACTATCCCAACTGACTGTTGACTGTTTCGCACTGCCGGTATTGCTCCAGTTTATTATTCCATCTAAGCCTTTAATCCCGATAGATTCTTCATCAAAGGAGTAATTAACATCGTTAATATTAACGTTAGATTCAGCTTTAAAGTTTGAAGTTAATAAATTGCTACCGTTGAAAGAGGCTGAAATAGCACCGTTCAATGTAAGTAATGGCTGGTCAATAAAATGGAAGGCCGGATATTCAAATTGGGATAATAGGGGTTCGATATTTACTTGGTACAAATCAAGATCTAGCTGCTTAATATCAAGCTTATTCGCATGAGTGATATTTGATGATAGGTCTAAGCCAAAGATATTGTTCTGACTGACAACCATGCTCTCTATTGCTAGCGTCTGTTGTTTAGGCAAGTACCTGCCAATACTATCTATAATGACCGCTTTAGCTGGATTAAAACTATAGTAGAACTCTTCATTATCTTTGGTAACTTGGTTGTAGTAGAAATAACTTGTAGGCAACTCAGTGTGGATATCATAGTCTATATGTGAGTCTGCAATTTGTAAGCTAATAGCAGATGTTAAGTTTAATTCTGCAACACCTGAACCACTGCTATTCTCGGCATTTAACTCTTGAATATTTATGTCCGCATCTAAATCTATAATGCCTGCACTGTTCTTGGTTATTTTAGACGAAAACTTAACTGTCCCATCTAGCGAATCTAAATCAAACTTTGGTGAAAATTTAGTCAGGATAGGCTTTATTTTCTCAAGCCCTATATCACCTTTTATATTAGCGTTAACCCCACTTTGACTAACCCTGAGATGTAGAGATTGCTTACCGCCGAATGAAGCAATGTCATCTATTTTTATTGTTGCTGCAGCAGTTAAGTGGTTATAAATAATACTTATAGGAATTTTATTTTCTGCGAAATTACTGTTTTTAAGCTCTAAGAACCCTTTCTCACATTGAAATATCTCACCGTCAAATGTTGCCTTGCTACAAGCAAACTTTAAATCTGTAAATGTAAGATCTAACTGGGACAAGCTAATTGTTTGTATCTCTGCTTGCAGCGCTAAGTCTTGAGAGAAAAGCCAATCAGCATTGAACTTAACACCTGAGATGAGAATATCTTTAGATGAGATCTTTGGTATCTGAACAATTAGCCCATTAATGGCGTAAGCAGATGAAACATGGATACAAGTGGCGATAAAAAATACAGCAAAAGCCATGAGCTTTGCTTTTAAAAAATATCGATTTAACTTCCTTGTCTTTTCCATCTTCTAATTTTAGCTCGAACCTAAAGAATAGGCACCGTAAAAATTGCTTAAATAGAAAAAGGGCCCTTGCGAGCCCTTTTATTAGTTGGTTAAAGAAAGGTTGTTATTCAAGAACTATTTGAACTTCACCTTCGATTACTGTTGGTGCGTCGGTTACCATGTGACCAGTTAACTCATAACCAGCATTCATCAATTACCTGCTATTTTTTAAGTAAATTATTTTGTAATAAACATGGTGTATACTTAGGAATATAAAAAAATTACCTTCTAAAATAATTTAAAGGCGAAGTTTTGACTAACGACACCACGGTGGCACAATCAAGCAAAAATGACACTAACCTCTACATTAACAGGGAACTTAGCTTATTAAGCTTTCAGTTTCGTGTTTTAGAGCTTGCTAAAGATGAGTCGATCCCTCTACTTAACCGTTTAAGATTTTTATGCATCTCCAGCTCTAACCTTGATGAATTCTTTGAAGTGCGTGTCTCTGGATTACAACGCCATGTTTTAATGGGAATGTCAGTTCAAGGTGCTGATTACCCTGACCAAACACCTGCTGCAGTACAATTAAAAGAGATTCGTAAACTTGCGCATAAGTTAGTAGATGAGCAATACAAGGTCCTCAATGAGACTCTTATACCAGCAATGGAAGATGAAGGTATTCACTTAACTCGTCGCACTAAATGGAACAAATCACAGAGTGAATGGGTGAAAAAATATTTTGAAGACCAGCTCTTCCCTATTCTTACTCCTATCGCGCTAGACCCAGCACACCCTTTTCCTCGTGTATTAAATAAGAGTTTAAATTTTATTGTTTCACTCAAGGGGAAAGATGCCTTTGGTAGATCTAGTGAGCTAGCAATTGTACAGGCACCAAGAGCTTTACCGCGCATTATCCCTTTACCCGATGAAGTTTCTACAGAGCCAGATGAATTTATATTCTTATCTTCGGTAATCCATGCTCACATCGATTCTATCTTCCCTGGAATGGAGGTTACTGGTTGTTACCAGTTCCGCGTAACCAGAAATAGTGACCTATTCTTAGATCATAACGATATGGATGACCTGCTTCATGCAGTTGAAGGTGAGCTTTTTTCTCGGCGTTATGGCGATACAGTACGTTTGGAGATCGTAGATAGTTGCCCAGAAAAGCTATGCAATTTCTTATTAAAAGAGTTCAAACTCGGTGCTGACGACCTATATATGGTTAATGGGCCAGTTAATCTAAATCGTATGGAAAACATTATCGACTTAGTTGACTGCCCTAATCTTGAATATGTGCCTCATGCTCAAGTTGTACCGAGTAACCTTGGGCGCAACACAAATATCTTCGAAGCAATAGCCAAAAAAGATATTCTGGTTCACCTCCCATTTGAATCTTTCTCACCGGTGATTGACCTGCTGCAACAAGCATCTACAGATCCTCAAGTGGTTGCGATAAAACAAACTCTATACCGTACTGGCTCTGATTCTGTACTAGTGGACATGTTGGTTAATGCTGCCAGAGCAGGCAAAGAGGTCACGGTAATTATTGAGCTACGCGCCAGATTTGATGAAGCAGCCAATATCCACCTTGCCACTTATCTACAGGAGGCTGGTGCTCATGTAGTTTATGGTGTGGTTGGCTATAAAACCCATGCCAAAATGATGCTTATTACCCGTCGTGAAAAGAACAAAATTAAAAACTACGCCCATTTAAGTACCGGAAATTATCACCCAACAACGGCAAGACACTATACCGATATGGGGCTGTTAACTTGTGATAAAAAAATAACCAAAGATGTACACAAGTTATTTTTACAGATGACAGGTATGAGCAAGAAAAGTGATGTCAGCACATTAATGCAATCACCTTTTACTCTTTTTAGCTCAATCCTCAAATTTATCGAAAAAGAAGTTAAAAACGTAAAGGCTGGAAAACCTGCGCGCATTATCATAAAAGCCAATGCAATAACTCATAAAGATATTATCGATGCGCTTTACGCTGCATCACAAGCAGGAGTACAAATAGACCTTATTATTAGGAGCATATGCTCACTGCGCCCTGGGATTAAAGGGATTTCTGAAAACATTCGCGTCAGATCTATAGTTGGCAGGTTCTTAGAACACTCAAGAATCTATTATTTTGAAAATGGTGGTGACCCAGCTGTATGGCTTAGCAGCGCAGATATGATGGATAGAAACCTTTTCCACCGAGTTGAAGCCAGCTTCCCTATCACCGACCCTGCTCTGAAGAAAAGGGTCATTAATGAAGGACTCACCCCTTACTTAGAAAACAGTGCAGATGCATGGTTGCTACAGTCAGATGGGGAGTATATCCAAGCAGTTGATGAAAAAACTGAAGGGTCTGTTTCTGCCCAAAAATTCCTCATGGATCTGCATAAGCCCTGCTAAGGTCATTTAATTGTTAGCTAATAAAAAACTGCTAACCAGATGGTTTTCTCTTTTTGATTTGTTGCAGCAACGCGATGCAGTTGGTGGGCGGGAATATTTAAGCAATCACCAGGCTTTAATAAAATTTGCCTGATATCTGAATCATCTGCTTTGACTTCTAATGTAGCACTTCCACTAACAAGCAATACAAACTCATTCTCATCCTGGTCATACCAAAAATCTGGATCTGAGCACTGTCCATACGAGACTATTCTCTCAACGCGCGTAGTACCTGAAGATAGTAGTTGAGAGAAAATCTCTTGGGTTGAATGTTCCGGAATACCGTCAAAGATATTGCTCTTAACATTATTTGAAAGTGTTGCAGAAAAACCTTTATCCATTACAGCTAAGTAACCAGATTAAGCGACCAGCCAGAATCAAAAAGATACTCATGCTCTAACATTAAATCAGCTTCTGTAAGAGGATTCTGCTTCAACCAATCCTTAGGAAATATCATATTTAACGAATAAAAATTAGCGTCAAATTCAATATCATTAAAAGGGATATCACTACGCGAACGGGTAAAGATTACAGCAAGTCTAAAAATCACACATAAAGCAGAAACCGTATAGTGCATATCTTCAGTCATAACCGTCAACGGCTTGCTTGGGAAAGATCGCCTGTGACCTTTTACGATAACCCTTAATACCTCTTGTTCCTCTCTAGTGAAACCAGCAAGATCAACGTGCTTAACCAAGTATGCACTATGCTTATGATAGCGACTATGGGATATAGAGAGTCCTGCTTCAAAACAGGATGCAGCCCAGCGTAAATAGTCCCTACAAAGTGGATTTTTAACCCCCCACTTCTCCTGTACACAGCCAAAGATTCTAAGAGCCATCTCAGCAACTCTGGCACTATGCTTTTCATCGCATTTATAACTTTTTGCGAATTGAGATATCGTGGTATCTCGAATATCTTTATGGTCAATCCTGCCGCATAGATCTAATAACATCCCTTCTCTAAGACCACCATCACAAGGGAGCACTGAATCGATATCTAGGTTTTTCATTACCCCAAAGAGAACAGCAACCCCACCAGCAAATGCATTTACACGATCCGAGCTTATATCTGGATAAGCTTTACCATCAAAGCCCCCCTTCTCCACTAACTCCATCCGTAGTCTATCGAGAGCTGAAAAAGTAATATTTCCGTTAGTCCAACCTTTTTGCTGCAGAACCTTAGAGATTGCGATAATAGATCCAGCAGAACCAATGACCATATCCCACCCTTGGGATTTCATGGTTGAAACAAAAGGCTGAATTTTTAAACCAACGGAGATAACGGCATCATGCATCGCCTGCTTAGTAATCTTTCCATCAGAGAAAAAATCAACTGTAGATGACAAACAACCTACATCTAAACTTTCCATATCGAGCGGAGTAAAGTCACGGCCGATTACTAACTCGGTACTGCCACCACCAATATCAATCAATAGCCTTTTACTGCCGTCAGATTCAATACTTCTTGCGACACCAATATAGATTAAACGCGCCTCTTCATAACCAGATATAACTTCAACTGGATACCCTAAAATATCGGTTGCACGTTTCACAAATTCGCGGCTATTTTTAGCACGACGCAAAGCATTTGTACCGACCACTTTTACGAATTTGGGGGGGAAATCTTGTAAGCGCTGACCATACCTTTCGATAACAGCAAAAGCTCGCTGCATTGCCTCTTCAGTAAGGTTTTTATTGCCGTCAAATCCAGTTGCCAGTTTTACCGGATATCTTATTTTATCAATGACCGTGAATTTGGTTCCTTCAACGTCAGCAATCATTAGGTGAAAGGTGTTTGAGCCTAAATCTGCAACAGCACATGTTACTGGAGTATTACTCACAAAAGTTCCATCCTTTTAAGAAGTTACATTCAGTATATACAAAGATGCGCTTCATATATTAACAATCAGCTTTTATATATGGGCAATGCAAGCTACTATAGCAGATATCATGGAATGAAAAAGGAATTTTCTTTAATGGATTGTGAAGAGCAAAGTACACAAATCCCAGCTTTACCTCCTCTGCTTTTAATCGATGATGACCCTCTGCTTATCGAGACCAGTAGCTTTCTTTTGCAGGATTCATTTCAAGTATTCTCGGCTAAAACCAGAACTCAAGCACATACTCTACTGCAGTCAATCAATCAGACTCCAATCGTCGCACTAGTAGATCTAGGTCTTCCGCCAACACCACATACTCCTCAGGAAGGGTTTGCCTTAATAGCTGACCTACTTGCTCACAACTCCATGATGCGTATCGTAGTGCTTTCAGGCCAAAATAAAGATGCCAACGTACAACATGCAATGACTCTAGGCGCAGCTGATTTCATTGCAAAACCATGTAAGCCTGAAGACTTAAAGAAAAAATTACTGCAACAGGCAAAACTTTTCTATTCTGAAAGTATCAGGATGGAAAAACCAGAATCCAGCCTCATCACTGGTAAGTGCCCAGAGATATTAAACCTTAACACCCAGATAAAGGTTTATGCCAAAACCCCTTTTCCGGTATTAATCACCGGGGAGTCAGGGTCTGGCAAAGAGCTAATAGCGCAAGAGCTACACAACCATTCAAATAATGAAAATGAACCATTTCTTGTAATCAACTGCGCAGCTTTCTCAGCAGAACTTTTAGACTCACAACTCTTTGGCCATAGCAAAGGTGCCTTTACTGGTGCTGATAAAGACAAAACTGGATTTTTCACCGATGCCGGTAAAGGAACACTATTTCTAGATGAAATTGGCGAGATGCCTCTAGACCTGCAATCCAAACTGCTTAGAGTTCTCGAAAATGGTGAGTTCTACCCTATTGGTAAAACCACACCACATAAAACTCAAGCAAGAATCGTTGCAGCAACAAACAGAGACTTACAAGAGATGGTAGAACATGGAAAATTCCGCCACGATCTCTTCCACCGCTTAAGCGTCCTAACCCTTAACTCTATTCCAGTAAGCTCCCGTGGAGATGACAGATTACTGCTATTACAACACTTCCAAGATGCACTAGCAGAGACAGTCCCTCCATTTACCCTCTCGCAAGAATCAAAAGAGCTTTGGCTCGACTATAGTTTCCCAGGTAATGTGCGAGAACTTAAGAACATTGTCATAAGAATCGGAACAAAATATCCCGGGCAAATTGTTAACGCAGAAACACTGTTAACAGAATTCGAGCAAGACCATAATAATTCTGCTAAACAAACGAAATTAAACGTCAAAAGTGTCGATTCAGACACAGAGATTATTGAAAAATTACGCGATGGTTACTCGCTTGAAAATGCACTACAAAATACCGAGTCAGCATATATACAAGCTGCACTTAAAGAGTGTTCCGGCAACCTAAGTAAAACCGCCAAACTACTGCAAACCAACCGTACAACACTATATGGAAAGATGCAGCGCCTTGGCCTGATGCATGATTAGCGTTAACGCACGATTAACATAGAAATAGTTAACACAGGAACTGTTAATGTATTTAGACTATTTTGGACTTCAGCGTCCACCATTTAAAATAACTCCAGATGCAAGTATGTTTTACACTGGTGGCGCGCGCGGTAACGCTCTTGATGCATTGATCTACGCAATTTTAAATGGTGAAGGGATAGTTAAAGTTGTTGGCGAAGTTGGTAGTGGTAAAACCATGCTTTGCAGAATGCTCGAGCTAAAGCTGCCACAAGAAGTTGAAATCGTATATATAGCTAATCCCAATATATCTCCTGAACATATACTTCATACAATTGCGATCGAGCTAGAGATAAATGTAGACGAATCATCAAGCCGTCTCGAGGTGATGCAAAAACTGCAACATTTCTTGCTTGAAAGACATCAAAGCGGCTATCAAATAGTAGTTTTTGTAGAAGAAGCTCAAGGGATGCCGATAGAAACCCTGGAAGAGATAAGGTTGATGAGCAACCTTGAAACCGACCATGACAAACTTCTACAAATAGTACTCTTTGGTCAGCCAGAGTTAGACCATAACTTAACGCAACCTGAGATTCGTCAACTTAAAGAGAGAATCACGCACAGTTTTTTCCTTAGCCCATTCACACCAGATGAAGTACACAAATATCTAAATTTTAGAATGACAATTGCCGGTTACCACGGACCAGATATTTTCCCCCAGCAGATTGCTAACCTGATTTGTAAACATACTGGCGGACTGCTAAGACGGATAAATATAATTTCAGATAAAGCCCTGCTAGGAGCATTTGCTGAACAAACACATAATATAAGTAAGAAACATGTAATTGCAGCAGTTAATGACAGTGAATTCAGCACCATTAAGTCAGGGAGCAAAACCCATAAACTATTAATATCAGCACTAGCCGCCTCACTCTGCGTTATCGCTGTACTGATTTTTACAAAAATTGGAAATATTCAGTTTAATAACGCCCCCAACCAGCAGCTTGAAAAAACAGTTCTTAGCCAAACAGTAGCAAATCAAAAAAACCTCACTCCACAAGATGACAAGACAGCCGCAGATAAAATAATTCCAAAGGGTGATTCAGTAGAATTAAAAAACCAGTCTCAAATCTCTCAGAACACTCCGAATAAAGCCACAGCTTCAACGAAGGTTCAGCCACCTACAAAATCACTAGCCAAAACTAGTCAGATAGAAGATAAAATGCTCGCCAGCACTACAAATTCTTCGCAAAAACAGCAAACAAAATCACAACGCTCAAACCTAAGCAATCTACAAAAAAGAATAATCGCAACAAATGAGTGGTTAAAAACTAACAATCCTGACTTATACACCATCCAATTGATGTCAATTAAAAATAGACATATCAATCATTTACACAAGTATCTACTTAATTTATCTGAAGAGAATATTTTGGATAACATATATATTTATAAGACTGGCTCAGGAGACAACTCTCTGTTCGGAGTTTTATATCAGAATTTTTCTTCAAAACGTAATGCCAATGCTGCATTGAGCGCATTACCAACTATACTTAATGCTAATAGCCCTGTACTAAGAACCATTCGTGGAATCAATGGAGAAATTTCCAGAAGCTATGGAAGCACTAGAGATCAAATTTAAAACTAATATGAGATATTCAATATCTATGAAAATTAAGAATTTTATGAGCTCTATTCAAAGCTCTCTAATCAAAACACTATATATTATAGCCTTTTCAACACTACTGCTTTCATGCGAAGAATATACAAAAAATAATCTTGAATATTCTAAAGGGCATATAGACTCTAGCAGCTCGTCAAATAACACCGTGGTTCGAAAGAGGCAAATTCCAAAGCCTATAAAAGCAACCCCTTTTGTTCCTGCACCCACTGCAAAAAAACTTGAAAAGTACTCTGTCAATGTACAAGACGTATCGATTAGAGAACTGCTTTTTGCCATCTCCCGCGATGCAAAACTAAATCTGGATATAAACAACGGAATTGAAGGAAATGTCACTTTAAATGCAATTGACCAAACACTTCCTCAGATTCTAAAACGGATATCAAACCAAGTAGCAATCAGATACCAACTTAAGGGAAACGTCCTTATAATTGAGCCTGATACTCCATACTTAAAACACTACACCATCGATTACCTAAATGTTACTCGTGAAAGCGAAAGCATTATCACCACATCTACTGGAATCAACAACGGTGTAACTGAAGAAAGCTCATCTGAAGAGGGAAACACCTCTACGACAGCAGTAACAAACCGTACTGAAAATAAGTTCTGGGACACATTGAGCGAAAACATATCTCAGATCGTAGATAACGAAACTGCATCTACTGAACCTGGAGCTGAAGACGGAGAAGATGGTGCAGAGTCAGAAAGTTCACAAACCACAAACACAGCATCTTCATCGGTAATTATAAACCGTGAAGCTGGTGTAATTTATGTCCGTGCCACATCTCAGCAACATAAAGATATTCAACAATTTTTAGATACTGTGCTCGCAAGTGTACGCAGGCAAGTATTGATTGAAGCAACCGTTGCCGAAGTAACATTAAATGACCAACATCAGTTAGGTGTTGACTGGGCATCTATTGCCGATGACCTTGGTGGTTTCTCTTTCTCATCTACTTTTAATGGAGAAAATTTTGCGACTGCTGCAGGGCTAATATTCCCATCTAATTTCTCCGGAGCACCTAGTTTTAATGCTGCATATCAACGTGAAAAAAATGGTAGAACCAGCGGCATACTACTTAAAATGCTAGATCAATATGGTGATGTAAGAGTGCTTTCCAGCCCTAAAATAATGGCTCTAAACAACCAAACATCACTACTAAAAGTGGTAGACAACAAGGTTTACTTCTCTATCGATGTTGAAGTGGATACTGATACCGATACCAACACCACCACTACAACCTACGATACAACTGCCCACTCTGTCCCAGTTGGCTTTATTATGAATGTAACACCATTTGTAAATGAATCTGAAGAGATCATCCTCAATATTCGCCCAACACTTACCCGAATTCTTGGTTATGCGATGGACCCAAACCCTGCACTAGCACAAGCAGGTGTTACCAACCCAGTTCCAGAAGTACAAATCAGAGAACTTGAATCTGTACTCAGAGTAAATAGCGGCAACATAGCTGTTCTAGGCGGATTGATGCAAGACACAGTGAGTAAAGATGACCAAGGTGTACCTTGGGTATCAAAGTTACCAATAATCGGTAATGCATTTTCATATAAAGATAATCAGCGTAATAAAACTGAGCTAATTATATTCTTGAAACCAACTCTTATTAAAAATGCAAATATTGAGCGCGAACTTAAACAGTTCCGCCAATACCTTCCTAACACAAGGGAGCATACATCAAGCCTTAATAATCAAACTCAACAATCTAAAGGATCGAATTAGATGAGTTTACTTCTTGATGCGTTAAAGCAAGCAGCAAATTCCAAAACGCAAGCAGGTGGCGAGCCTGATAAAACAGCCTCAAAAAAAACTGGTGCTACTGACTCCAGCCCTGCTAGCGATTCTAGCCAGCAGCCAAACAGTGCAGACTCTGCAGATGAGATAAAACTTGAGTTAGAAGATATAACTGAAGAGCCGCAACAAGATTCAGAGTTAGGTCAAAGCTCGAATAAACCAACCACAATAGAAGAATCTTCAAACTCTTCTGTAATTGAAGAGCCGTTATTAGAAGAATCTATACCAGTTGAGATGGACCACTTCGATCCAAATGCACCTTTAGATCACACTGAAGAGCATATCACTGAACCATCTTATAGTTCATCGCATACAACGATTGAGCCAAAAGCTGGAGAAGTTGATTTAAAGATAGAGGAAGAGAACGAATTAGGCGCAGCTGAACAAGCCAAAATCAGTATTCCACAGGAAGAAAAGCCAGAGCCAACACCTAGCAATGACACTAAAGTAGAGAAAAAAAGCCGAGTACTAGCTCCAGAAAATGCCAAGATAATTCTAAATCCAGATAAAAAACCCAAAAGACCTGGAACAGTTATCGCGATCTGCTTTCTAATTTTTGCTGTGCTTGCTGCCGGTGGATTTCTTGGTTACCTCTACTATCTTGAACAAGATAATGAAATCAGCACCAATATTGCAAATTTAAGCCGAAGCCCTACAGCTCAAATCAAACCAATTGGCGACCTGAGCAATGTTTCAGATCAAATATCACAAGTTAATCAACAATCACAAATACCTGAAGCTGCAAACCAAACGCTAAAAGGTAATATTGCAACTGCAGATGGTTCAAATGATATAAGTGAAATACAGCAAGCAACTATAGAACAAGCAGAGCAAAAGCAAGTATCCACAACAGCTACAGCTCAAAATAACCAAGCAATAAACAACGAAGATCTAAGCAACCAAGCATTAAATAATGAAGCTCTAAGCAACCAAGAAATAAGCGCAGAAGAACTACCCCCAACGCTTAGCTCAGTTGTCAATTCCCACCCATTTATTGAGCATAAACCATTAAAACAACTACCAGTTGCGATGGAAAAGCCTATATCAATAAAGAAAAACAACAACGAAGCCTTAGCTAGCAAAAACATTAGCCTCGGGTATAAGCAATTTGAAAATGGCAATTATCAGTTAGCTAAAAAGTATTATCAAAAAGCCCTTAAACTTGCTCCAAATGATACTGATATATTTCTTGGGTTAGCGGCAATAGCGTTAATAGAAAATGATACAGATACCGCAGCACAGCTATATACAAAAGCTTTACAGATCGATCCAAACAATAATACAGCGATTAGTGCAATAAGCACTTTGCAGAAACAAGATAGAAGTGATGAATCAACTATAAAGGAAAATATACAGGCCAACCCAAATAACCCTTGGGCCTATTTTAACCTCGGCAATCATCACATGGAGGAGCAAAACTGGACAAAAGCGCTACACGCTTTTTCAAAGGCAAATACAATAGCGCCACAAACTCCAGATATTCTATTCAACATAGCGATATCCCTAGATAACCTGGATAGAATCCCTCAAGCAGTTGAAGCTTATAACATGGCTATATATGCAGCAAAAACAAAACCTGCAAACTTTGATGTTACAGCAGCACAAAAATATGTAGATAGCTTAAATCTACAACAAGGTAATAAATAGGAACTCACTTCAATGTCAGAAAAAAAACCACTAAGACTTGGAGATATGCTGGTTGAGACAGGGATAATAACCCATGACCAACTAATTATTGCCTTAAAAGAACAAAAAAACTCATCGCTACCACTAGGTAAACTAATTGTAAAACTGGGGTTTGCTACTGATGCAGTAATCACCGATGCAATTAGTAAATCTACCGGTCAAGAAAGTATAGATCTTACCAAGATTGTTCCGGATAACGACGTACAACTACTCATCCCCAAAGATCTTGCCAGACGCTATAAGATCCTCCCTTTGAGTGTCGATGAGGAGACAACAACACTTACTATCGCAATGTCTGATACCTACAATGTACAGGCACTAGATAGAATTAAAATTCACCTAAAAGGGAAATACGATCTTAACGTACTCCTTGCCGGTGAATCAGAGATTGAAGACTCAATAGATCATTTCTATGGATACACTTTATCTGTAGATGCAATTATTCAAGAGATCGAATCTGGTAAAGCCGATGTAAATTCAGATATTGGTGAAACTACAGAATACAGCCACCCAATTGTCAGACTAGTAGATGCCCTCCTCGCTGATGCTGTTAAGCGTGGAGCTTCTGATATTCACTTTGAACCAGAAGAAGGCTTTTACCGTATCCGTTATAGAATCGACGGAGTACTAAGACAGATCCGCGCGTTACACAACAATTATGCATCAGGAATTACTGTACGCCTCAAAGTTCTTTCTGGGATGAACATTGCTGAAAACAGAGCTCCACAAGATGGCAGAATATCTCTAACATTTTCTGGTCGCCAAATTGATTTCAGAGTCGCATCCCAACCAACTATGCACGGCGAAGATATTGTTTTGCGTGTTCTCGATAGAAAAAAAGGGATTGTTCCTCTCGAAAAACTAGGCCTACATAACGATGCGCTATCAGAATTAAAACTAATGATGAGCCGTCCAGAAGGGATTATCTTAGTAACAGGTCCAACTGGTAGTGGTAAAACCACAACTCTATACTCAATCATCAACTATCTCGCGTCTGAGAATGTAAATATCATGACGCTGGAAGATCCAGTGGAATACCCACTGGCAATGATTAGACAATCATCTGTAAATGAAGCCGTTAAGCTCGATTTTGCAAGTGGCATACGCTCAATGATGCGCCAAGATCCAGATATTATTCTAGTTGGTGAGGTTCGTGATTCAGACACAGCAGAGATGGCACTGCGCGCAGCAATGACCGGCCACCAGGTCTACTCTACCCTGCACACCAACTCAGCAGTTGGGGCAATTCCACGCTTAATCGATCTAGAAGTTCCACCATCCATAATGGTTGGAAACATTATTGGAATTGTCGCTCAAAGATTAATCCGACTACTTTGCCCACACTGCAAAGAAGCATACGAGCTAAGTGAAATTGAAAAGATTCTTTTAGGCGTTGATGAAGATGAAGAGATACCAACCGTTTTCAGGGCAAATGGTTGTGAAAAATGTGAATATATCGGTTACAAAGGAAGAGTCTCGCTACTAGAAATTCTCCGTATTGATGAAGACCTGGATGAGCTTATAGTCAAACGAGCTTCAAACCGTGAAATTACAAATATGGCCTTAGCAAAAGGGTTTATCCCTATCGCAGATGATGGAATTAGACGAATTTTAGAGGGTATAACTTCACTAGATGAAGTATCTCGAGTAATTGATCTAACTTCGAAGCTTAAATAGGAATATATAAACTAATGGCAACTTTCCAATACAAAGCAATTGATGCATCAGGGAAAAAGATTAAAGGGCAGCTTGAAGCCAATAATCCCCAAGATGTAGAACTTCGCTTACATAAAATGGAACTAGAGCCAATAATTTATAAGCCTATAAACACCGCTAAAATTTCATTTATAAAATCAAGAGTAACGCGTAAAGATCTAATAAGCTTCACATTTCATATGGAGCAATTGATTAAAGCTGGGGTTCCAATCCTGGATACTTTAACCGACTTGCGTGATAGCCTGCCGCAAAACAGTGGCCTTAAACCAGTAGCAACTGGTCTAATAGAAGAGATCGAAGCAGGCAAAAACTTTTCCGGTGCTTTAGAGAGCTTTCCCCGTATTTTTAATAATATCTACGTATGTACGGTTAAAGTTGGTGAAGAGAGTGGCAACCTTCACCATGTACTTTACGAACTAGCAGAGATGCTTAAGTGGCAAGAAAAACTAACCGCTCAAGCAAAAAAAATGATGATGTACCCGGTTGTTGCAGCAACAGTAATATCCTGTGTAGTACTATTTTTAATGATCTACCTTGTACCACAACTAGTAACATTTCTGGTAAGCACAGGTAATGAAATACCACCTGCAACAAAAGCTCTCATTGCAACATCAAAATTTATCTCAACCTATTGGTACATAATTATCCCATCGCCAATCATATTTTTAATCTTCCTGAAAATATCACATAAAAAAAGCGAAAAGATGCGCTTTATAATAGACGATGTACTACTCCACCTTCCCCTATTTGGAAGCCTATTGCATCAACTAAAAATTGCCCGATTTACCAAATATTTTGCCCTAATGTATGAATCAGGAATTACAGTTCTCGAAACATTAACCATGAGCAAAGGGGTGGTGAATAATGTCGTTATCGAAAAATCTATAGAACGAGCACAAACCCAAATATCTCAGGGTGAAACCATAAGTAATAGCTTTAAGAATGTAGGGATGTTCCCACCTTTTGTCACCAGAATGATGGGGATAGGAGAAACCGGTGGAAGCCTTGATACTGCGCTAAATAACGTATGTGATTTTTATACCCGAGAAGCAAACGAAACAATTGAAAAAATTGAGCCAATGATCGTTCCAGGTCTTACCCTTATCCTGGCAGCTATCCTAGGATGGATTATGTATGCTGTAATCAGCCCAATTTATGATGTTATTACCAAGATTAGCTAGGTAGGTTAAAGGAATAATGAAGCAACTTTTTTACTTTTACGGATACAGACTTAAGGTTCTTCGCTGGCAGAAGAACAAAGTCATTGCTGCGAATATATTTGAACCAACTGATGAAGGTTTTAAACAATTTCGCAGCTTCGTAAAAGACTATAAAAACATTAAAACAATGATGCTTGTTGATATCATTGAAGAAGATTTTCACTCAGACACCATCCATAAAGTCAGAGGAAAAGATCACGAAGCACTGGTAAACCGAGCATTAGATAAAAACTTTCATGATGTAACTTACCGCTGCGCAATATCCCACGGCACATCAAAAGCCAATAAAAACCAAGAAGATATTCTGCTTGGGGCACTTACTAATGCCGAACTAATCACCCCTTGGCTATCTGAGATTAGAAGACAAGGGATTCGCCTAATAGGTATCCAGTCTATCTCAACAGTTGGCGAAGCCCTACTTCCAAAAATTGGAGCTACTGACAAGCCTACACTACTTATAACCCAGCAACTTCCATGGACAATCCGCCAGTCATTCTATAAAAATGGGCAGCTTCACTTCAGCAGGTTAATCCCAACACGACTAAATGACATATCAGAGTTCCCTGCTTTGGTACTAAATGAAGTTGACCAAACAATGCGCTACCTTCAGTACAAGCGCCTTGTAAATGAAGCTGAAGAGATAAACACCATCATGATAACTGCAGAGGAATATGCCCTGCACTTAAACCAAGCACTACTTGAATCACCTGGATTAGACTATAAAAGCTATACAGTTCCTGAAGTTGCATCAATCATCGGGATACAACAGCCATATGAATCTACAACGGCTGACATCATCTTTGCTCATCTTGCCGAGATTAAACCTCGGAACCATTACGGTAGAGAAGATGATATTCTTTGCCACAAAAGCCATAAATTTAAAAACTTCATCCACACCATGTCCGCAGCTGTATTAGTCGCAGGTATCGGAATATCTGCATACTTAGGTATCAATAGTGCAATTTTCAGCAAGAACGCTGTCACAGCAGAAGCAAAAGCTAATTACTTTCAAGTTAAGTATGAAGAGCAATCACAACAGCTCGATGAACTACTCTCCAACGCAGAGATAATGAAGCAATCAGTTGACGCTATTGCAAAACTAACAAGAGATGAAACATATACACCAACATTTCTATTCCAACAATTTAGCCAAATTGTCGCTAAATACCCACAAATCAAGCTAGACCGTTTAAAGCTCAACTATGATAACGGCCAAATAAAACCTATTGCTAATAACTTAGATAACGTCGATATTAACATTGAGACAATTGATCCCGGCTACCCAAAACCAACTATAGAGATCGATGCAAGCCTTGTTGGGTTAAATAAAAACTACCGCGA
Source organism: Gammaproteobacteria bacterium (assembly GCA_033852135.1). Taxonomy (GTDB): domain Bacteria; phylum Pseudomonadota; class Gammaproteobacteria; order QZLD01; family QZLD01; genus QZLE01. Next base: position 21,529 of record JAWSVB010000024.1, read on the forward strand.
ATCTTTAAAAATTGTTTCTCAGTTTAAAAAGGATCTACTACAGCTTCGTTCAACCACCGATGTTGAGATTACCAAACAGCCAGTTGAGATAACCTCACAAACTCAGTTTAGTGGCAGTAGCGGGATTTCAGTAATATCTACCGGTAAAGGGAATGAAAAAAACAAATTCTCCATAAAAGTTACCTTTAAACAAAACCAACCAAAAGATACTAGCCTTTCACAAGCTACCTCATACTCAAATAATAGAGGAGCAAGCTCATGAAAAATTTCGACTGGCAACTGGTCAAAAAAAGCGTCACCATATTTGCACTAACAACCATTGCGATGTTAGCTATCACCGGAGTTAGCTACTACATAAACTCTGCTGCATCTACCGAATACAAAAACGCAAATAACAAACTCGATTCAATCAAGTCCAACTACACAGACCTTATTAATAAAAACAACATCTTTGTTGAATATGCTAAAAAATACAAACAGTTAAAGCACAAAGGGATAATTGGACAAGAAAACCGCCTAACCTGGATAGAAGCACTGCAAGAGACCAATAACTCTCTTAAACTGCCATCTTTGCAATACACCATCTCACCCCAAGTTGATTACCCATTAGAGCTCATAGGCCCAGACTTTTATGATGTAAGCATCAAAAAAACCAGCATGGATATAAGCATGGGAATTCTGCATGAGGAAGACATGTTGAATATTTTAACTGGCCTACAAAACAAAGCCCGTGGTCACTTTCTTATCGACAAGTGCACAATAACTCCCAATGAAATACCAACATCCGATGATATAAATGTGAATATTCCAATTCTCAAGGCTGACTGTAATATCCATTGGCTACAAGTAACATTATTAACTCCTGACAATATGGGAGTAGAGCAATGAAATTAATAAAAACTGCTACTGCCTCAATTACACTTTTAGCCATATTAACCCTACTCCCGCAGTTAACATTTGCCGGCGCTAAAATTAACAGACTATTCACCACACCAGAATTACGTGCCAAAATCGACCAATACCGTAAAAACCCAGAGTTATATAAACCCAAGCCGGTAATTAACAACGAAAAAAGTGAAGAGGAAGCTATCCCTGTTGAGAAAAATATCATCCTCAAAGGGGTAATAACTAAACCAGATGGAAGCAAGGTTGCTTGGATAAATGATTTGCAATCCAATCAGGTGGTAATCAAGAATAAAAATATTGCTAATGATGCAGTATTAATTCAGGTTGACGGAAAAAAATCTATCCCATTAAAAGTGGGACAAATATATCAAGTTGAACAAAATACAATCAAAGAGATATTTGACCAAGATGAGGCTGAAGAGCTACCAAATATTAACAATAGTGATGAAAATAAACCCGAAAACAACGAACAATCGGTAGAAGCCCCGCATGAAATAACCAAAACTATTATTGATATAGTAAATGCAAAAAAAGCCGCAAATAAAGCTATGCAAAACGGGATGATTGAACCTTAACAACTAAATTTTATAAATTATGCTTTTGTAAGTTTTTACAAAGATAGATAACTGTAAAAGTTACACATAAAAATAAAAGCACACATATAGAATAATAACTGGATAACCTATGCAATATCACCGCACCTTTAATAAAAAAAAGCAACAAGGCGCAGTGCTATTACTTCTCATGTTCGCTGTAATCATTGGCTTTGCAACCCTGTTTATCACTGCTTATAACAATGACTCTATCCAAATTCAAAATGATGACGAAACTACTGAAGCACTAGGTAAAGCTAAAGAAGCAGTACTCAACTACGTCACCGCGAACTATCACCTATACCAACCAGGAGAGTATGGTTTCCTCCCCTGCCCCGATAAAGATGCAGCTATCAGCTTTCGAGAAGGTGTGGAACACAAAAACTGCCTAAACTCACATATCAATGATATTGGCCACCTACCATGGCGCTCCCTTGGACTTCCACCATTTAAAGATTCCACCGGACAATGCCTATGGTATGTAGTAACCGGCCTAGATAAAAAACAAGACATAAATGATATAGATACTGGATTGATTGAACTATACGGTCCTGACCGCACAACAAAAATTTCAGATAGCTCCGACCCATTTGTTGCTGCAATCATCGCCCCTAAATCAGCTCTTAGCTACCAAGCAAGAACAGCGACAAATCAAAATATTATCTGTGAGCAAAGCTATGACCCCTCCGACTATCTCGATACCACAACCCTAAACACCGGTGGAGGATCCCAAGTAAATAATTCTCAACTAAATGGAGCTCTTGATACTGCAGATATTTTCATCACTTCAAGTAAAAGCTCACAAGATACACTTGCCCCCTACTCGCAGCAAAATCCACAACCATATAATGACCAAATCATCTATATAACTCGTGACGAACTAATTGCCGCAATAACTAAAGCTGGTGAAATCACTCCTCCACCAGCTACTGAAGCGGATCTAGACGAATCAACTGCCCAAGTAACTTTTGCAAATGACATAGAAAACTTTGATGTAAAAAGGGGAAATGCTCTACATACCGCCACACCTAATGGAGAAGATAGCGAGCTATTGATATATAAAGGGATAGCACCTTTACAGCAATACTTCTGCCTCTGGTACAACGAACCATTTGAACTTGAGAATAAAACCCTAAGAACATTCTTTAAATTAAAGCTGCAAGAAGATAACGACAACTTCAGCCTTGGAAGATGTTCTGGATTAACCTTTACAATAACTCCAGGACCTGCAACTTCATGTGGTAATGGCGGAGCAAACCTTGGATTTGCAGGTATGCCTGGTCCACTAGCAAATAGAAGTTTTGCCGTAGAATATGACATAGCTCCAAGTATCACTAAAAATGACCCCTTTGGAAATCACATAGCTGTTGTTACAAGATCGCATAACACCCATGGAGCAGCACAAAATTCAAGCTGCCCAGGTTCAGGTTGTTATATAAAAGGCACGAGTACTCAAGATGAAGTAACTTGGCTCGAAGATCTAGAAGAACACAGCACCAGAATAGAGATCCACACAGGCTATACCACAAGTGACTGTACAGATGGTGATTCTGGAAATGGTGGTGACTATGCAAAAGTAAACGCATGGGTTGATTGCCCAGTTGGAACATGTGAAAACTTTGGCAAGCTCGATAGCGACTACACAGATGCTGGTAATACACATCTAATCTCCCAATGCATCGATTACCCGAGTCAAATGAATGGTGACCCTGATGAGGGTGATAATGGAATCAGGTTTGGCTTTACTGGAGCAATTGGCGGCTGTTACTTTGGACCAACCCTAACAAATATAACTCTATCCGAGTTTGGGTTAACTATTGAGTAAATACCTCTAAAAGACCAAACTTCTAAAAGTTTACAGGACTAGGATAATGAAAAATATTACTGTTATTAAAAAAAGCATGAAAGCTAAAGGTTTCTCACTAATTGAGATGGCCATAATCCTTGTGATAATTGGGCTTCTTGCTGGCGGAATTCTTATACCTATAAGTGAACAACTGCAAAACACCAGGCTAATTGATAATAGAAACCAAATGGAAACAATCAAAGAAGCCCTCATAGGTTTTGCTGCAGCCAACGGCAGATTACCCTGCCCTGCAACTGCCGTAACCAAAGGAACAGAATCACCACAAGGCGGAGGAAACTGCACCTTAGCACATGGTTTTGTCCCATTCGAAACTTTGGGTATCGGTGGACAATTTAACGAAGATTACCTCCTATCTGACCCTTGGAACAGCCCATATGGTTACAGCGTAACTGTCAGAGATATTGATTCTAATAACCAAGCTGATTTCACCACCACAAATGAGCTAAGAAACGTAGTTAACGATATAACCCTGCAAGATGATACAGGCGAACAGCTCGGAATTAGAGCTCTAACACTCTCAATTTCAGAATCAGCTGGATGGCCCACCAATCCATGTAGCGGTGCAGGAGGAACAAACTGTAACGATCTGGAAGTGTTTAACAATATCGGCACAGGGCGTATAACACTCTCAAATGATGCACCAGCAGTTATATATTCACTTGGAAAAAACTGGGCGGAATATAATGTCGCTGGAACAGGCATTCCATCAAATTTTGAAGCTGAAAATGTAGGTTCAACCGTAAATGGCAACAGGGCTTATTATATTGCTGGAGACAACCAATTCATCAGCACAGAAAAAAGCCAACAACCAGGCAATACATTTGATGATGAAGTTATCTGGATATCAAAAAGCATCTTGATTGGTAAACTATTAACCGCAGGACAAATCTCAGCGCCATAGTTATCACCAAGTAAGCACTAAACCAAGTAGCCCTAAGCCAAGAAAAGACATTATCAAGTAAATACTAAGCACAACTAAAAAGATGAAATTTTACTCAAAAAAAAAGCCGCTCAATGAGCGGCTTTTCTTCTAGAATATGGCATCCCCAAGGGGGTTCGAACCCCTGTTACCGCCGTGAAAGGGCGGTGTCCTAGGCCTCTAGACGATGGGGACACTAGGTAAGCTCCGGCTGCAAATTGCTTATTAGCCTCAAGCTGTGGGCGTATAATACGGTCGAGAGTCATATGTGTCAACAAAATTACACAAAAAATATTAAACAATTTTAAAATTATAATAGATGCTTTCAGCAAGGTATTGTTTGCACAAAAAAAGCTATTTATTAAAGAGGAAAAAGTATCACATCTGACTGCTTCTTATTAGAGCATAAAAGGCCAAAAAAAGTGTACTCACGAAAATAAAATTAATAAAAAAAATTAAGTTTTTTTAAAATACCCAAAAATCTCAAGTCAAAACTGCTTAATAAATTGCACTTAACCAATCTCTCTCAATAAAAAATAACTGGTGAATATTAATCTGTAAAAGATATTTTTATTATGCGAATACTATTCTAACGGTTATAATTTAAGTTCCTCCTATCAAGGAGGCAAATGGGAATGGGTAGATGGATAAGAGTCACACAATGGAATGGCATCTAATCTAAATTAGCTAGGTCTATTTCCCGTGCTGGAACAACTAACGGATATCTATATATGGATTCAAAAACTGCGACTAATCTCTTAAGCACCAAAACACTGGTTCAATTTGGCCTAAACCGTCAGCCGTTTATGGATAAAGGGAATAACCGCTATATTTTTGAAGATTCCGCGATATCAACCCAAATAAATGTCCTTATTAATATAATTCATGGCAGCGATAAAATTGTCATGATTAAAGGTGAAAACGGAGTTGGAAAATCATCCCTCCTCCATAAGCTTGCTAAAATCAGACACAAAGGCTTAACTTTCTGCCCAATCAAAGCAACTGATAAAATCACCATTGAATCACTGTGTAAAACCGCACTGAAACACCTTGAAATTCCAGCACCAAGCTCAAGTGCAAGCATCCCAGAGTTCTTTGCTAAACGGGTTGCATTTCGCCGCAGAACAGAAGGAAAAACCGTTCTACTAATTGATGATGCTGACCAACTAGATAGCTATACAATTGACCAACTTCTATTATTAAGAAAGCTAGTTGCAGAAGATGGCGTACCAGCAATCTCAATAGTGTTCACAGGCCACCCACAACTTGAACAAATATTGACAGCACTTCCAAGAATAAATAACCACCTGTCTATACTGCATACAATATATCTATACCCATTCTCAGAAAAACAAACAACAGATTACATAAACCAACGCCTACAGTTTGCTTGTAACAATCAAGATATAGAGCTATTAACACCTGCACAAATTCAATCAGTGCATAATCGCTCTAAAGGTATTCCAGCTCTTATAAATTATGAAACATGCAAAATACTAGAGACAATTGCAAACAAGGGAAAAACCCCAATTGAAACCCAAACCAATGATACAGGTAAGAGCAGCCAACTTATCCCAGCTATCCTAATAACAGTTGCCACCATATCACTTGGATTTATCGGATACCTAGTTTATAGCCACATTCAACAGTCTAACGAAAATCTTGAATCAACATCTTTAGTAGCTGATGCGATCTCAATTCCACCTAAAACAGTTACCCCTTTCAAGCAAGAGCAAATAAATGAACAGCCTGCGGTCACCACAGCAGCTGATGAAAAGCCACAAATACTAATTGAAACACCAGTAACTCCAACTACTGAACCAGAAAAAGAGCCACAACAAGTTTTAAATGAACGACCTCCTATCGAATCTGATAAAAAGAAAGAAGAAGTCGTTAATAACACACCAATAACAAAAGATCCCGCAGTAACAGCTAATTCAAAAGCCTCAACTTCAAAAATCACTAAGTCTGAAAAGCCTAAAGCTGATACGCCACTTACAAATACTGCTACCAAAGATACCGCAAAAGCAGATACTAAAATCAAAGCACAGACTCAGACTGATGCCACTGCTGAAAAAACAGCTTCAAAACAGATCTCACCCAAAGAAGATATAAAACAGAAAGAAGCTGTAAAGCAAACAGCTACACCTGAGAAACAAGCAAAAGAAAATACCCAGCAAGTCTCAACTAAAAAAGACTCTGCAGAAAAGCCAGCAACACAAACACAAAAAAAAGCAGATAAAGCCAAGAAACTACCAACAGAAAAGCCTAGCATTACAAAAGCAGCAGACACCAAACCTGCCGCAGATAAAAAACAGACTTCAGCTAAACCCAAACCAGCAACAAGTGCTGTAAAAAAACCAGCAAGTACTAAAGCTAGTAAACCATCATCGTTAACTGATAACTCTGTTAAATCATGGATTAAACAACAACCACCGTTGAACTACACCATGCAACTACTAGCTTCTCAAACTGATGTAGCATTAATTAAATACAAGCAGCAAAATCCATCTTTGAAAGATGCAAAAATCGCATTAACTCTAAGAAAAGGAAAGTCTTGGTACGTGCTTATCGTCGGTTCATTTAAAACACCAAAAGAAGCTATGGCATACCTAAGCAAACAACCAACACCAATTAATAAATCAAAACCGTGGATTAGAAGATTTAAACCACTGCAAAAGACATTAAAGTAAAATCGATGAAATCAAAATTCACTTTGAGGTTAGTACCACCACCTTTACAATGATTAAGCTGTCCCGTCCTGAAATATGTT
>JAWSVB010000044.1:0-1086 GCA_033852135.1 Gammaproteobacteria bacterium
TTACCGTTATATCGCCATATTTTTGTATTTTCTCAATATTATGTACCAGACAATACAACTGCCATTGCCCCTGAACCTTGGTTTTTCCTCGCAAACTAAAGCGATTTAATCCTTTATTTGTTCCGATGTTTGCAAAAACCGGTTCAACGACAGACATCCTATGGCTGTAGATAAGTTTGCCATAATCACTGTCTATTCTTTTTTTCATCCAGTCAGTATGCGGAGTTCTTGATTTGGTGTTGTTGCCGATTATAAACGAAACCTGTCTGCCATGACCTTTTCTGGTATTGGCGGAGTCAGGGTTTTTCATACATTTGTTTTTTAACATACAGCTTCTGCAATCAGTTAATCTGCCTTCAAAGAATATCTTATCGTTACCATGATTGTCTTCTGATTCATTCTTAATCCACATACAGTTTCCGGCAGGGCAGATGCAGGTCTTATTTTCCGGGTCAAAGTTAAAGTCATCCGGTGTAAACATCTTTGGGTTATTGTTTTTATTGTTCTGGTTTCTCTTGCCGTATTTTATTTTTTGATCTTTGAATTTAGGATCACGACTACGAAATTGATTGTCCGGGATATAAGCATTAATATCGTTCTCTTGAAGATATTTCATATTATCTTCATTTGCAAAGCCAGTATCAGCAGTGACAATAGAACCTTCTTTATAGATATCTTCACTAATGCCAAGACGGGAAAATTTCTCGCCAATACTTTCCAGAATTGGTTGCAAAGTATGATGTTCCTGCCCATCTCCAAATACCTGCGCATCTACGATAATCTGATTTTTCTTATCAGCAGCAACCAATCCATTAAATCCTTGAATGGTGCCTTTACTGGTGGTCATCTTTGCAGAATCATTGTCTGTTATATTGCTTTTTACTTCCCTGCGTCTCTTACCATTCCCCATCCTTGGGCTGGTATTCTTTAAAAACTTATCAATCTTATCGTGTGCCTTATTTAAGGTTTCAATGGCTTGCTCAGACCTTTTACGTCTTTGCTCGTCACGAGTATCATATCTATCAGCTCTTTGATGTTCTTTAAGATGATGACGTATTTGTCTTCTGATCTTCTTACGCTTTTGCT
>JAWSVB010000045.1:0-1234 GCA_033852135.1 Gammaproteobacteria bacterium
TGTTCTGGTCTAATGGAACCGGACACTTAGATAAAGCACAATATATACTAGCTTATCGAGGTGTCTATGAAAACAAAACGAGTTAATAGAAAATATTCAAAAGAATTTAAAGAAGAAGCAGTGGCTTTGGTAACTGAACAGGATTACAGCGCATCACAGGCTGCTGAAGCGGTAGGTATAGATAAAAGGCTGATTTATAGCTGGCTTAACAAGGCAACAAATGACAATAATGAAGATGCACTGTCCACAGATGAACGTAAAGAGCTACTTGCTTTGCGCAAAGAGGTCAAAAACCTTCGCATGGAGAAAGAGATCTTAAAAAAGGCGAGCGCCTTCTTTGCGAAAGAAATGAAGTAAAATACAGCTTCATTAAAGCAGAATCTGGTCGGCATCCTGTTAGCGTGTTATGCAGAGTTATGAAAGTAAGTTCTTCTGCGTATTATGATTGGAAAAAGCGGCCCGCAGAAATTATAAGTCTGCTGGAATTTATGCTTTATCTTCGTTGCAAAGCCTTGTTTAAGCATAGCAGGGAGAGCCTTGGTTCAAGGCAGCTGGCGAAAAAGTTACGTGAAGAAGGCTTTACTATTGGTCGTTACAAAACCAGAACTATTATGCGCCAACTAGGGCTAAGGGTAGTTCAAAGAGTTGCTTACAAGGCTACTACCAATAGCAAACATAACAATGCTATTGCTGACAACTTGCTTGAGCAGAAATTTAATCAGCCTCGTCCAAATATGGTTTGGGCAGGTGATATTACATATTTGCGCACAGCAGAAGGTTGGCTCTACCTAGCAGTAGTAATGGATTTATATTCCAGAAAAATCATTGGATGGGCGATGGGTAAGCGCATAAACCAGGACCTAGTATGTCGCGCCATGCAAATGGCTATAAATCTGAGGAATCCAGATCAAGGGCTGATATTTCATAGTGATCGTGGGTCACAGTATTCAAGCAGGATGTTTAGAAAGCTGCTTAAGCAGAATAATATACAGCCTTCCATGAGTGGTCGAGGCGCTTGCTGGGATAATGCTGTTGTTGAGAGATTTTTTGGTAGCTTAAAGAATGAATGGCTAATAAAAGTTGTTCATCTAACCAGAGAAACAATGAAGAAAGATGTAGAGGATTATATTAGATATTATAACCACGACAGGTTGCATACTGCCAATGGCGATTTGTCACCTGTTAAATTTGAAATGTGCGTTAAGAAAGTGTCCGGTTGGACTTGACCAGTACA
>JAWSVB010000046.1:0-659 GCA_033852135.1 Gammaproteobacteria bacterium
TCTACTAAGGGGAAAATGCCTCAGGAGATTCGTGGGCTACGAAAAAAACCGGAAAATCACGATAAACTGGTTAAACAAGGCTATCCTGATCTAAATTATGAATATAAGAAAGGTGAATTTGCAGAGGATTATGCCAACTTTAGTGATGTTAAGCCGGTTGAGTTAAAGCCTGGGACTAAGATATACCGTATTGTTGATGAAAATTCTGCTGATGCAGGGGCATATTGGGCATATGAATTACCGAAGAACAAAACCGAATGGCGTAAAAACTATGCGGTAAAAGATTCCTGGAACGATAATGGCTACTATGTTGAACATGTAGTAGGAGAAGATGGGCTAAAAGTATGGACCGGTACAACTGCCGGACAACCGTATGAAAAACATAACGATGATGATTTTTATCTAAAGGGCGGTAATAAACAGATATTTATTACTCCAGGTTCTATTGAAACAAGCAAGCCTAAACTAACCAACTGGCCGGAGGCATAATGGAAAGAGAAACAAGGCGTATACTATTAACCAGAATGTTCTCCAGTATAGGGTATATTGAACAGTTTGCTGAATATCACTGTTTAGCTGTAGCAGGGTTAAAGGAGTCTATCCAGTATTTTTATGATAACCCTCCTGAGGAAGAATGGCAATCATGGCATATATCCGGT
>JAWSVB010000047.1:0-2930 GCA_033852135.1 Gammaproteobacteria bacterium
TTTTCGCTAACTCTTCTCTGTCTATCTTGCCATTCGGCGTCAGCGGCCATGTTTCAATCTCTACATATCCATTAGGTAACATGTAATCTGGAAGATACTCTCTTAACCCTTCCCTTATCTGCTCCTTGTTTAGGCTTCCTTCAACTACCTGAACATAGGCGGTTATGTTATCGCCTTGAACTAAAATCAGAGCATCTTTAACTCCAGATTGCAGTTTGATAGCTGACTCGATCTCTCCTGGCTCAATACGCTGACCTCTTACCTTAACCTGGAAGTCTTTACGCTGAACATATTCAAGATTACCATCTACTCTTTGTCTTACTATGTCCCCAGTTTTATAGATCTTTTCTTGCTCGAAGCTGGTTTGGATAAACTTCTCTTGAGTTAACTCTTCTCTTTGGTGATAACCAAGTCCTACGCTTTCCCCTGCTACACATAGTTCACCATCTACTCCTTGTGGAACTATGTTATTGCTCTCATTAAGAACATAAAGCCTTACGTTTGCATTTGGAGTACCGATCGGGATGACTGGTTCTTTGTAATTCTTTGGGGATTCTATGCAGTAGGCACAGGATATGTCTGCACACTCTGTTGGGCCATACATATTGATTAGTTTTGCATCAGTTTTCTTGGTCCAATCTTCTATCTTCTTCAGGTTGATAGTTTCACCGCCGAATAATACTGATCTTAAACTTTTTAACTTGTGCAGTTGATGTTTTTGATCTTCATCCACCAGTGGATAAAACGCACTTGGTGCACAGTTGATTAGTGTTACTTGCTCTTTTTGTATTGTATCCTGTATCTGCTCTATATCGTATGCTTCACACTCTGTGAATATTAGTTGTGAACCACTTAGTAGTGGTGCCCAAAGGTTCTTTTGGGTTAGATCAAACCCAATGGCGCTTATTACCAGGGTTTTGCTTTGTTGGTTGATTTGATACTCATCGACATACCAATCCAGTAGGTTTTTCTCATTCTTATGGCTTACCAAACTACCCTTAGGTTTTCCTGTCGACCCAGATGTATAGATCATATAAAACGGATCATTATTCTCATTTTCAACTTTAGGTTTAGCAGTTGAGTATTTGTTTAGATTGATGTTTTTTATGTCTTTTAAAAGCAACTTTGCTTTAGCATCATCAACTATGTAATTGATTCTTTCTCGCGGGTAGCTTTTCTCTATTGGTACGTATGCTGCTCCAGCTTTGATAATTCCTGCCAGAGTTATCATTAGATCTGGGCCTTTTTCCATGCAGACACACACCATGTCTCCACGACCTATCCCTTGCTCGCGCAGATAATGAGCTAGCTGGTTGGATTGCTGTTCCAACTGTTGGTAGGTGATTGAGTTTGCTGCTTTATCATTCTCTATGGATTTCTTAACCGCTAAATGATCTGGGTATTTAGTCGCAATATCATGTAGCTGTTCAACTATCGGCTTTGTACTGTAAGTTGTTTGGGTGGCATTAATCTTCTCAAGTAGTTCTTTATCTGCTGGGAGTTGATAGTTTATCTCTTGGTTTGTAGTGGCTTTACCACTTATTATCTGCTCACTTATCTGTGCAAGCCTTTCTAAAAATCCCTCTTCCGCAAAGACGTCATTTGAGTAATCAAGGTATAAATTAAGATTATCAGATACTACTTTGACTGCTATTTGCACCTGGCCTTCTGCATCTGGTATCAGCTGATGGATAAACTCATCTTTTCCTAGAAAGTTCAGCTTTGGGTAAAAGTGCAGGTAATTGTACATAAACCCAAGCTGACCTTGGTTTATCAGTCTTTTTTGTTGTAACAATGATAGGTGTTGATAATCTTTGCTTTGCTTTTGATATTCTTTGGCATAACTGAACAGCTCTTCTATGCGATTATTTGCTGTGAAATGTTCTTTCTTGAAAATATATGGCAGAACTTGATAGTAACAACCAACGCCATTATTGTGCCCTTTAGGTCTGCCAGAGATAAACTCGCTCAATACGAAGTCTGATTCTGTTCTGCAGTAGAGGTTTATCATCAGGCCGCTTAGGCACTTAAAGTAATGCGCTACGGTGATTCTTTGCTTGCGACAATATTTTTTGATCTGAGCAAAGTGTTCATCACTAAGCACTAGTTGTTTAGATACTCTTTCTGGGGTTTGCGCCTTTGCCACACGGTAGTTTAAAGCTTCTACATCTTTGAGCCTTTCTTGCCAATACTCAATTGTTGGTGAGGTATCTGTATGCTTACGATCATATTCAACATATTCAGCAAACACATCTACATCAATTTGCGGTTCTTCACCTTTTAGTCTGCGTTCGTAGTTGGAAGTGATGTAATTTAGCTGCTGCAGAAACCCTACCCCATCCAGCAACATATGGTGAGTAGCTAACATGATTAGATAATCGTCTTCTGCAAACTTGATGATTACATTGTGTACATGGTATCGATCTTTGGGATCATATTTACGATAGATCTTTTCTTGTTTGAGCTTTTGTCTTTGTTTTATATATTCTTCTTTAGTAAATTCTTTCTTCGATAGATCAATAAACTCTATCTCTACCTCTTTTTGTTTAAGTACACATTGGTAGGCTACATCTGCATAGGGCTTATCACATGAGATAACTTCGGTTCTAAAGATTCCTTGGCTATCTACGTATCTTTGTAACTCTTGCTTGTATATATCCAGATCCAATTCACTATGCACTTCTATTGCATAGCCTAAGCTATTTTGCAGAGTTTCTGGATTGACTAGTGTCGCTAGGTAGATATCTCGCTGCATTGCTGTTAATGGCAAAATAGCGCTGTATTGCTCCGAATCTATATCTAGAGCTTTATATAGCTCACCATCATCTGTAACTCTTAAGGTGTCTATCTGCTGGTTCGGAGCAGAAACCATCTGTTGCAGGATGTTTTTATAGTGATGCACCATTGTTTCTATAGTTGATGCATCAAAC
>JAWSVB010000025.1:0-6918 GCA_033852135.1 Gammaproteobacteria bacterium
ATCTAACTGGGTTTTTTTATGCTTGGAATTTGCCTGCTTTAGTAGTTGAGCCTCAAAACAATAGTAAAGCAGCATAATTATATTTATACTGAGTATTCAACTTTTATTGGGGAAGAGCGTGCCTAAACCTCTATGCGGCTGGAAACAAAAAGATATTGAAGCTAATTTTAGTGAATTAGCGCTAATTGTGGATAAGAGCAAATGTGTGTGTAAAAAATGCGCTCGTAGTGCAAATGATAAAAAATATTTATGTAAACCAGAAAAAATAGTTACTAAGAAAAGTAAGCTGCATAAAGTTAAGAAAGAAGCCTAGTGTTTCCTAGTATTTAAACTGCTTGCTCCATCTTCTTCAGAGCAAGTTTTAATGTACTAGTAAATCCTTGGATATCATGCATAAGCTTAGCCTCGGGGTTGCAACGCAGGGTCATCCCGTCTATATACATTAACCCTTTAATAATCCCAAACATATCATCCCCAAAAGTCATGCCATTGAGTACCCCAAGTTTTATCGTCTGCATCATCTTTTTGGTCAGGCTGATCTGTGAAACAGTTGAGTTGGTAAAATCTTTATATAAATCTAAAAATTGATTCTCAAACTGTTTAAATTTTGTATCGCCAATATTGTTGTGTGACATGGCGTGCAAACACTTGGCAGAGGCCGGATAATCATAATGGCTTAATGCCTCAAAAAAATTAAATAGCCCTTCACGAGTGTGTTTTTCCACATAACTTATTGCCCCATTATCGATAAGAACAATTTTTCCATTCTTATCCAAAATAATATTCCCAGGGTGAATATCTCCGTGGAAAGCCCCTGCTGCAAAGAGATAAAATCCATGAATCTTAAAGAAATCGAGTAATACACTATATTCAAGTTGATTAGCATCTAAAAGCTCATCAAAAGTTCTCCCTTCAATATATTCACTAACCAAAACATCACTATTAGATAGCTCTTCATAATAGTTTGGAAAGCGTAAACGGCTCAAATCATAAATGCCACCATACTGACTCTGTATGCTGGCTAAAAGATTTTTACCTTTGACCTCTTTTTTTAGATCAAGCTCATTAAGCGTGTAGTCCTTTATATACTCTAGAACTTCAATAGGATTAAAAACCTTGCGCAGCTTGGGATAAATCTTAATAGCAAAACGCATAAAGGATTCAATACGGCTCAAGTCGTGTAAAAACTGTTTACGATTATTTTGTTTAATTAGTTTTATAGCAACCTTCTTTTCATTAAGTAAAGTTCCTCTGTGTACTTGCCCAATTGAGGCTGAAGCAAATGCCTTGGTATCAAAACGGGAAAAGTTATTAACCCATCCAGGTGAGCAGTTTTCTGTTAGCAGTTTCTCCACTCCATCTGGGTCAATAGAGTCAGTAGAACGGAATAGTTTAGAAAGCTCGCGGCAAACCTTTTCATCTAAAAAATCAATTCGCAAAGCATAATGCTGAGCTATCTTAACTGCGAGTAACCCTTTTTTCTGGATTGATGAAATATCGGGCTTTTTAGAGCCATAAATTGTTCTCAGTAACCCAAAGAATTGAATTAGATTCATAAAACACCAGCATCTTTAGTTAACAAATCTGCAGATATTCTTCCTGATTCGTAAATAGTAGGAAGCCCACTACCTGGGTGTGTGCCACCGCCAACCAAGTAGCAATTTTTAAAACACTCAAAGCGATTATGCGGACGCATGAATAGCATTTGACTTATTTGATGCCCCAAATTAAAGACTGCGCCAAGATATACGTTATAGTCATCTTCCCACTCTTCAGGGGTAATGATGCGCTCCTCTTCGATGTGTTTCCTAATATCAGTAAAGCCACCTTTGGATTCCATCAGATTCAATACTCTTTCGCGTACATTGTTCTTCTCGGCTTCCCAGTTAATATTGCTCTTATTGTTGGTTGTGGGTACAAGAACATAAATTGCTGATTTGCCCTTAGGTGCAAGAGTCTTATCTGTAATAGAAGCGTTTTGGACATAAAATGAGGTGTCATCCGAGGGGATAAAGTTTTCTGTTATATCCTTAACATTTGCTCGGTAATCATCTGCAAAGATAATATTGTGGTGCGGAAGCTCGTCATAAACCTTATTAATTCCAAGGTAAATCATATAAGTGGAGCAAGAATACTCTTTTGCGGCCAGTTTTTTATCGGTATATTTTTTACGTTTAGGTTCATCTACCAAGTTAGTCATCGAGTAAGCAAAGTCAGAATTAATCACCACATAATCAGAGCTAAACTTTCTGCCATCTTCTAGTTCGACCCCTTTCGCAGTATTGTCTTTAATGATTAATTCCTTAACAATTGAGGAAAATTGAATTTTACCTCCCATCTCTTCAAATGCTTTTGCCATTCCTGATGAAAGCTGATTAAGGCCACCTTCAACGTGGTAGATGCCACCACCATGCTCAATATAAGAGATAAGGCTAAAAGTTCCCGGAGCTTTCCAGGGGGACATTCCGATATACTTAGCTTGGAAAGTAAAAGCTAGTTTTAGCTCATCATAAGAGAAGTACCTGCTCAATACATCAAACAAGCTCAAATGTGCATCAAGATAAGGTATTGCCTTGATAAAACGTTTCTTAAAAATATCTTTAAAAGAGCAATATGGGACTTCAAGACATGGAATTAATGCGTTGTATTTCTTTTTCTCTTTTTGCATATATTCATCATATGCATCACAGCTACCTGGAAAGACTCGTTCTAGCTCCTGCTTCATCTTCTCTTCATCAGTAGATGGGTAGAAATCTTTATCTTTGCTAAAAACTAATCGATACATAGGGTCGATATCAATAAGCTTTACATAATTATCAAGTTCTCGACCAGTAGCTTCAAAAATACGCTCTAAAATATCTTTCATTAGGAAAAAAGTTGGGCCTGTATCGAAAGTGTATTTTCCCAATTTAAAAGCAGCGTTACGCCCACCGACAACGGTGTTTTTTTCAAGGATAGTAACGTCAAAACCTCTGTGAGCTAAAAGCATCCCACAGCTCAACCCACCTGGGCCGGCACCAATAATTAGAACACGATTTTTTCCCATACATCCTCCTTGTTATACTAATACTAGTTTATATGAGGTTTGAATTCACTATTTCGTTGCAATACATTATTGGGTGTGATGTTATGTAGATAACTGAATATTATGGATAAGTTGGTGCTTAATGTGCTGGGGGCTAGATGGTAGATAATACAGAGAGATTAATTGAAAAATACCGTGTTTCTGAGGATCAAGTGCTTATCGATCTAAGAGACAATAATGAGTTAACAGATGATGCTTTTCTCGCTCTTAACCAAGTTTTGTCTGAGCGTGGTTTAGAGATAAAAGAACCGGCTGCTCAAGATTTTGATGAATTTCATAGCGATGACTTTACATGTAATGATTATGTAGATGGCGCTGACCTCGTTACGGTAACCAAATTTGCTACTCCAACTGAGGCATATGTTTTTCAGGGGTGCCTAGAGTCTGAAGGGATAGCTGCTTTTGTCGCTGATGCGAACTTGCTACAGGCTAATGCATTTCTTGCTACCGCTGTTGGGTGGGTTCGAGTGCAGGTTGCAGAAAGTGATTTGCATAGAGCTAAAGGTGTTTTTAATTCTTTTGAAAGAGGAGAGTATTCAATTGATGATGATGGTATGCCTCAGAATCCAAATATTGAAGATAACACTATTGAAAGTTGTAACCCAGTCGAACGTGCTGAGAGTATCTCGGAATGCAGTATTAGTTTTTTGCTAAAGACAGGAAAGCTTCTAATTAAACTATTTGCTGTTTGTATTATTGGTTCTATTATTGCGAAAAGTTTAAATTACTTTTAGCCGGAACAAACTTTATTTCTTCCATTTTCTTTAGCTTCGTAAAGGGCTTTATCAGCTTTATCAAAGACAGATTCTTGTGTGTCCCCTTTATGAAATTCACATACACCAAATGACATGGTTACTGGTACTTTTCTGTTAGATGAATGGAAGGGGCAATCCATGATGGTGGTTCTAAGTTTTTCAGCAACTTTTATTGCGGCATTTATCTTTGTTTCCGGCATTAATATTACGAACTCTTCACCACCAAAACGTGCAATAAAGTCAGTATCGCGAAGGTTTGTTTGTAGAACTCGAGCTACAGTTTTTAAAACCTTGTCTCCAGCTGCATGGCCAAATGTATCGTTGATCTTTTTGAAGAAGTCGATATCAGCAATCATCATTGTTAGCGGTTTATCATACCTTTGCCAACGAGAATACTCTGAGTTGAATTGGTGATCATAGGCTTGTCTGTTTGGTAACTTTGTCAATGGATCAAGTTGGGCGTGAGCCCTTTGGATAACGAGACGCTCTCTCAGCAGTGCTGATTCTTCTTGTGTCTCTTCCAGCCTGGTTTTTAGAGTCTCAATTTTTGCATTTGCTTCAGCTTGTCTTTCTGCTTGTATTGAGCAAAAACCATCCACTTCATCAACAATGCTGCTTACATGCGTTTGAGCGATTTTTTTTAATTCATCAAGATTGGTACATGCTCTAATTGTTTTAGATATCTCTTCAACTTGAGATTTTACGCTTTCACCAAGGTTTTTTGTGTCATCTTGGCTTTGAGATCCAGTTACACCTACTGAAGCTAAATATTGTTTTATATCTATAAGCTGCTCAGTTATATGTTGTAGGAAGTCTTCAAATTCATGGGTTTCTTCTGAGGCAGAATCTACTACTAGGGCAACTATTTTGTCGAGAATATCTGGTAATTGATTGAGAGTGACATCTTGACGCAATTCAATCTTAAGCTCTTTGGCTTTAGGTTTGTATGAGTCTGGAAGTATTAGATGTTCTAAAAGATTTAGCAGGGTGTTTTTTACACTGGATGAAACTTGTTCAGCACCGGATAAAGGCTCAGCCCCTTGTTCATTATTGTTTTTAGTAAAAAGACGCTGTAAAAAACCAGCTTTTGATGCTTCTAGTTGGAAGTCTTCATCGCTAAGATCTTGCTTAGCTATTCCAATCGCTTCAGATAGGATTGATGAGTATGCTTGGACTAACTCATCGGCATTTAGTGTGTCTGCTTGTTTACGAATCTTTACTGTGAGTTTTTGAATTTTTTTATTTAAGTCATTAGATAGTCCAGCTTTAGTAAGTGGAGCAACTAAGTGGGAGAAGTTTGCAATAATAGGGTCAGATGGTTTTTTTGCTTGTTTGCCGGAGTTACTATCTTCGAGTTTAATTAAGGTGTCAGATATACGGCTTAAAGAAGATTCAATGGAGGCATTGCTTTGATCTTTGCGTACCTGGGTTCTAATCTCTTCTAATTGAGAATCAAGCTTTTCATCGATACCATCAGCAGCAAGGCTTAAGCGTATGACGCATTTTTTTAGGAGCTCAACTTTTTTCTCAATTCCACTATCGTCAGAAAAATTATCATTTAATTCTGAGGTTTCATTATCAGATGAAATACTCACTAGATACTCCCTATCTATCAGTCCATTAGTCTGTCTGTTCAGCATATGCTATTTTTTGAGAATTTGGTAGATTAAAAGTTTCTACAAGGATGAAAAACAGGAGTTTTTTTAAAACATATCACAATAAAATTATGTTTTACTCTTAGAGAGTATAAAAAAACATGAGAAAAAGACAAAAGGTGTTAAACTTGATATTACAATCATAGTAATAAATTTTAATCACTTAATTTGTAGATTCAGTAATTATGTATAAGGCTTATTTTGGACTTTCAGAAAATCCATTTTCTATAACGCCAGACCCTCGCTATCTTTATCTTAGTCCTAGGCATAAAGAGGCGTTAGCTCATCTTTTATATGGGATAACAGATAGTGGTGGGTTTATTCAGCTCACTGGCGAAGTTGGAACTGGTAAGACTACATTGACCAGGGCATTGCTTGAACAGCTGCCTGAAGGTACTGATTTAGCTTTGATTTTAAATCCTAAGCTTTCAGTTGAAGAGTTTATGGGCTCTGTATGTGAAGAGTTTAAAATTGATGAGTCTGGTTCTGCGCATTCCATTAAAGATCATGTCGATAATTTAACTAAGTACCTTTTAGAGCAATACTCGAAAGGGCTGCGTACAGTTGTCTTAATTGATGAGGCTCAAAACCTTACCTTTGATGTAATTGAGCAAGTACGTCTCTTAACTAACATTGAAACTGCGAAAGAAAAACTATTACAAATTATATTGGTTGGGCAGCCGGAGTTGGTTGACCACTTAAATGATCAAAAGTTAAGGCAGGTAGCGCAGCGTGTAACCGCTAGATACCATTTAATGCCACTGAGCATGTCTGAGACTGCAGGATATATTAAGCACCGTCTTAAAGTTGCAGGAGTTGAGCGACCAATATTTACTCCGGCAGCTATGCGTTTAGCTCGTTTATATTCTGGAGGTATTCCTCGACTAATTAATATTATTTGTGATCGCGCTTTATTGGGCGCCTATGCAACCAATAAGATTCAAGTTAATTCAAAAATTCTAACCAAGTCTGCTTTAGAAGTTAAGGGTGGAAAGCTATTTGACTTCGGTGCACCAATAAGATCGATTAAGAATAAGTTAAAGCTAAAACCAAAATCAAAGCAGGTTGAGGTAGAAAAGAAGAAACCAAAGCGCACCAGAGTAAAAAAGGTTGGGGTTAAAAAAGCTGCTGCAACGATAGCTGTAGCTAATGCTCCAGTTTTGGAGGAACCGCAGACAGCTGAGGTTGAAAACCAGGTTGATCTTGTGTCTGATGAAAAGACATATATTAATGAAGGTGAGGCTCAGGAAGTAAGCGCTGTTGAGGAGGCTCTGCAGCAGAAAGAAGCTGAAAGGTTAGAAACTGAAAAAGTCGCTGCAGAGAAAGCTGAAGCGGAAAGACTTGAAGCAGAGAAAATAGCCGCTGAGAAAGCTGAAGCAGAAAGACTGGAAGCTGAGAAAATAGCTGCAGAGAAAGCAGAAGC
>JAWSVB010000026.1:0-24158 GCA_033852135.1 Gammaproteobacteria bacterium
AGAAAATTGCCGCAGAGAAAGCAGAAGCGGAAAGATTGGAAGCTGAGAAAATTGCCGCAGAGAAAGCTGAAGCGGAAAGACTTGAAGCTGAAAAAATAGCTGCAGAGAAAGCAGAAGCAGAAAAATTGGAAGCTGAGAAAGTTGCTGCAGAGCAAGCAGAAGCAGAAAGGCTGGAAGCTGAACGAATTGCAGCAGAAAACGCTGAAACTGAGAGTTTAGAATCTGAGGAAACTGCAGAAGAAAACGTTGATGCAGAAATACCAGCAACAGATATCGAGTTTGGTGAGTTAGTTGAAGACTTTGATGCGCCTGGGTATCAGTATTCTTCTGCGGATGATGCCTCTGAAGAAAATGCTGGTCTTGATATTGATGAGGAAGTCGATTTAGATCATGAGGTAGATCAACCTATATCAGATACTGATGAAGATGATTCGCATGATTATGAAGCAGAAGATCTTGAAGATGAGATTGATGACGATGTAGCTTGTGAGCTGCAAGAAGATGAATATGATAAAGACTTGGATGAATCGGAGGTCATTAATCCGCTGCCAAGTGCAAAAACCAAACTGCAAGCACAGATACAGGATAAAGCTGAGCAAGCCATGGCTGTTGGCGGTAAGGTGAAAGATAGTATTGCTTCAATAAAATTTGCTGACAGCATAGCTAAAGTTCAGTCGTTGGGTAAAAAAGAGAAGATCTTTGCTGGAACATTTGCAGTTATTTTAATGTTAGCTGTGATGAGCGGGGTGTTTATGCCTGCATCTGATTCCACTATCGAACAAGGTTCTAATCAAATAGAGGTTATTAATGATAAGACACAGGCATCTAAAACGGTTGGGTTAGAGAAGAAAAAAGAGACAAAACCGAAGCAAGTAGATGGTGCTAAAACTGTTGAGCAAAAGAAAACAAAAGATGGTTCTGATGTTAAAGATGAAGGGAGTAAGCAGCAGATCGCTTCCCTTTCAAGCATGATGTCTTCACTGAAAAATATTTTGCAGCAGAAAGCAGTAGAAGGTAAGTCTAGTGAGAAAGAGGGCGTAAATGATATTAAGCCAACCACTATAGAAAAGCCTAAGGCTGAACCAGCTAAGAATAGTGAGGTCAAAACTCAGGCGACCAAGAAGCAAGCTAAAGCTAATAATAAGAAAGCTAAGCCAGCTGTTAAACAGAATAAGCTGGAAAAAGCGTTGTCTGCGAAATCTTTGGATAAATCTTTGATTGCATCATTTAAAGAGTTATTTAAATTATGGCGCTTAAATTACGACAGCACTAATGGCAAAACGGCTTGTGAGAAGTCTCAGACTCGTGGTTTGAGTTGTTTCTTCAATACTGGATCAGTCGAGCAGTTGATCCGTTTTAATCGTCCTGTGATTCTTAAATTTAAGAAGTCAAAAGGGTTTAACTATGCCCTATTGGTGAAACTATCGAGTAAATCGGTGACTCTTGATTTTGGTGGAGAGTTTAAAAGATTTTCAGTGTCAGACTTAAAGAAAGTTTGGGGTGGTAAATATATTACTTTATGGAGACCACCAAAGTTAAGCAAAATGGTGGTTAAGCCTGGAGAAGAGGGTGACCATGTTCGTTGGTTAACGATGATGATGGATCGCTATGATGGCAAGAAGACACCTAGAGTTGATAGATCTATATACGATGAAAACCTGAGAGTTAGAGTTGATGCTTTTCAGAAGAATTTCAAGTTGACTGTGGATGGAATTATTGGAAAATCAACGATGGCATATCTAATGGCTGCAGCTAGAATTCCAGGTGTTCCCCTGCTGAGTAAGAGCAATTAGATTGAATAAGAACAAGTTGTAAATTATGTCTTATATATTAGAAGCACTAAAAAAATCGGAGCAAGAGAGAGAGCAGGCGGCTCGTGAGCAGCAGGCTGGAGCTAAAGCTGCCATAGCATATGGGCAGCCTGTTCCAAAAAGTAGAAATTATGGTGCCCTGATAGTTGTTGTGCTCTTGGTTAATATTGGGTTAATTTGGTATGTGTTCTTTAATAAGGAGCAGGTCAAAACTCTGGATCAGCAAACGTTAGCTGCAAATCAGGTTTTGAAACCGACTAGCTCTGTAGCTCCGAAAGCTGAGCTAAAACCAAAGCCAAAAGCAATTTCGCTACCGGTCAATAAAAAGCCGAAACCGAAACAGGTTGCTAAAATCGCTAAGCCTCGCCCCAAGAAGGCAACGCCTAAACCATTGCAGCGTACGGCAAATGCTGTAGGTTCATCTAAATCGACCCAACCTACTAAAGTGGTAGCTAAGCCAGTTGTAAAATCTGCAGTGAATAGTGCACAACACCTTATGGCGTCAGTTGATACCAAGTCTGAGAATGTGCCTGATCAACCAGTGAAAAAAGCTCGAAGATTGCCTCCTGAGATTGATACGGCTCCAGTTACGCATAAAAAGACTGTAAGAAGGGTTGCAAACCCAAAAGCATTGGTGCGAACTAAGGTTGGTATCAAAGAAACAGCTAAGCCTGTGGTAAAACCAAAAGTTAAAAAGAAGAGCAGACCGAAGGTTGTTTACTCTAAAGTTGAACTTGATGCGACTCCTGAGCAGATAGCAGCTTCAAAAACTACCATTAAGAAAACAAAACCACGTAAGGTTTCAATGGGGCCTCCCCATTTTGATAAGATGAAACCTGAGTTTAGAAGGTTGTTCCCTAAGATTGATATTAACGTGCATGTATTTGATGATAACCCAGATGATAGGTTCGCATTAATAGCAATGAAGCGATATGTAGAGGGGGATACTCTTAGCGGTGGAATAACTATTAATGAGATTACCCCTGAAGGGTTTATTCTTACTTACAAGAAGAAGACGTTTGCTTATCCGGCTAAGTAAGGCTACAAGCTTTGGGTCAAATACAGTCGACTATTTAATGGGATATGATCTTGCAAAGCTGGGATGGCTTTGAATTTAAAAACAAAAAAGCGACTTAATAAACAAGTCGCCTAAATGAGGGAGTATGAAGAAACTAATCTCTTAGCTTCTTAAGTTATGACCAGGGTAAATTGAATTGGTTCAATTTTTCTTTATATTTCTCTCAATGATGTTTATTTTTGTGATCTTGGCATCCAGCCTAGAAGCAGTTACCTTACTATCAATAATGCTTAGCGCTTTTTTGTACTGTTCGCGTGCAAGGCCATATTGGTTGAAATTATGCATGTAGTAATCCCCCATGAACTCATAGGCTGTTTCAGGCTCTTTGGCTTTGAAGGCCAGGTCTGCAGCCAATTGATACATGGTTGGGTTTTGCTGGGCATGGTGGATTTGTTTGCGAATAAACTCTAGCCCCTTCTTGTGATTACCTGAATATAACAGGGAGAATCCATAATGATGAGTAAGTGGGTAGTTATTTGGATAGATGGATAGGGCATTTTCGTAGGTTTTATAGGCTTGAGTGAAATTTTTCTGTTTCAGTTGTGCTTGGCCTAGAGTTATAAGGTAAGGCACTCGCTCAGTATCATCAGCTATAAGGGATAAGATCACTTTTTCTGCCTGTTTGGCTTTATTTACCTTTAATAGTGTTAGGGCATACCCATAACGATTGCTGAAGCTATTGTCATTTTTTAATAGATTTGAGTATTTTTCTTCGGCTTTTTTGTGATCTCTAATTTGATTTATATCGAGCTTGATTTTGATTAGTTGGTAATTTTTGTTATCACTTCCTCGCCACTGGTGATTAGGATTTATCCTTCCTGCTATTTCAGAGATACGGCTGTTTGTAAGGGGGTGAGTGCTTAAATACTCAATTTGTGTCCCCATAAAACTGTGTTTACTTTGTAGTGTTTTGAAAAAGTCAGTCATACCTTTGGGGTTATAGCCAGATTTGGTTAGTAGTTCGATACCTACATTGTCAGCCTCTTTCTCTGCAGTACGTGAATAAGCAAGCTGGTGTTGAATGCTGGCTGCGTTGGTTGACATAAAGGCAGCGCTTCCTGCTTCGGGATTTTGCGTGGCGAGTAATAGGCTGGCGATTAGAGCTGCCATACGTGGAACTGATAAGCGCTCATGCTCTGCAACACGCCGTGCAAGATGGCTTTGGGTTATATGCCCCACTTCATGCGCCATCACTGATGCTAGTTCACTTTCAGATTTTGTGGATGTAATTAGCCCAGTAAATAGCCCTATATATCCCCCAGGTGCGGCAAATGCGTTTATTTGCGGCGAGGAGATAATGAAAAAAGTAAATGGAGGTAAGTCAGTATCCGTTAAGGAGTTTATTAACCTATTCCCAATTGATTGAATATATGAGTTGATTTCTGGATCGGTGATCAGTGATGAGGATGAGCGTACTTGCTGCATCATTTGGCGACCAATCTCAGCTTCTTGTTGTGGTGATAGGTATTTGCTATGGGGGCTGCCAATATCTGGTATGTCTGCTGCAAGTGCTACTGCAGTTAAATTAATTGTGAGTATGGATGCAGCTATAATATTTAATAGATTTTTCAATCTTGTTCCTTGAGTAGATCAATTTGTATTAATGACAACAGTAGGCATCAAATAGTTGCAATAGTAATATTTCCATGGCGGCGTTTGCTTAAACATTGCTGATGTTTTATTTGCACTTATTACTTGAAAGCACGCTATACTGCACTTAGAAGTATAAAACTTTCCCTGAAATTTGATAGACCATAATTTCTTTGAGGATTATTTTGGTTTGTTCTTTCAGTATTTTGTCATCTATCCTTGTAAATTTATGTTGTAAGCAATTAATGGAAACGGTTTATGGAAATAGTTATAAGTTGGTTTAGAAAGAAGTTTGGTGACCCCCAAATTCTTGGGCTTATTTTTTTCCTTGTGCTGATTGCTGGAGTTATCTGGATGTTTGGTAATATGTTATTACCAGTTCTGGCAAGTATTGTTTTGGCTTATCTGCTTGAAGGGTTTGTTGTTAAGCTAAATAGTAAAGGGGTGCCCCGCCTACTCAGTGTAATAGTAGTTTTTATAGTTTTTATGCTTTTAATGATGCTAGTTATAGCAGGGATGATACCTTTGCTTTCAACTCAAGTTTCTGAGCTAGGGCGTGAGTTGCCACAAAATCTACATAAAATGATTATAAATGGTGAGGCGTGGATATCATCATTTCTGACTAAGTATCCGCAGTTTTATACTAGCGGTAGCCCTGAGGTGATAACCGAGACTGATCCAAAGTTAGCTGCAGAAGCTATCACTCAAGGGATGGGGCTAAGTGAAAAAATATTCTCATCTAATGAGTTGAAAGATGCAGTAAAAGGGTTGTTATCAATATTCTCAATTCAGTCTTTTGTTGCTGTGACCACTGCTTTGGTGTATTTGGTTATTATGCCGATTATGATTTTATTTTTCTTAAAGGATAAGAAGTTAATCATTGAGTGGTGTAGTAGGCATTTTCTCCCTAAAGATCACCGTTTGATTAATCAGATTTGGGTTGAGGTTGATGTTCAGATTGGGAACTATGTGCGCGGTAAGTTTTTTGAGGTGTTGATAGTAGGCTCTGTTACTTATGTTGCGTTTGTGTTTCTTGGTGTTAAGTTTGCAATGTTGCTTGCAGTTTTGGTTGGGCTATCAGTCATAATCCCTTATGTTGGTGCGGCGATAGTTACATTTCCGGTGATTATTTTGGGGTATGCTCAGTTTGGCTGGGGGGCTGATTTTGCCTATGTGATGCTTGCTTATACCGTAATTCAAGGACTAGATGGGAATGCGCTTGTTCCGTTGTTATTTTCCGAGGTAGTGAATATCCATCCAATAGCAATTATTGTGGCAATTTTGATATTTGGTGGGATGTGGGGGTTCTGGGGTGTGTTTTTTGCCATACCTTTAGCAACTCTGGTGCAGGCGGTTATGAATGCTTGGCCTAAAGCTTCTGAAATTATAGCGGCTAAAGATTCTGAATAAGTGGTGTATCAATATAATGAGCAAAGTATCCTGAGCTTTGTCGAAGGACTTAGCTCAAGTAGTCGAAGGATACTTTGCAGTATTTGGGATTAACAGCCTTAAACTGCTGAAATATAGTTCAGCGGTATTATCTTAAAACTTCCGAAGCATAATCTGCTAGGCGCGATCTTTCACCGCGGCGTAAGGTTATGTGCCCACTGTATTCCCAGTTTTTAAAACTATCCACTATGTAAGTTAACCCAGATGTAGTCTCGGTTAGATATGGGGTGTCTATCTGCGCTACGTTGCCGAGGCAAACTATCTTGCTGCCTGGTCCCGCTCTGGTTACTAGTGTTTTCATCTGTTTCGAGGTGAGGTTCTGCGCTTCGTCGATAATGATGAATTTATTCAGGAAGGTGCGGCCGCGCATAAAGTTAAGTGATTTTACCTTGATGCGGTTTTGTAATAGATCGCTGGTTGCTCCGCGGCTCCATTCATCTGTGTGTTCATCGTTTTGAGTCAGAAATTCCAGGTTGTCTAGTAGAGCTCCCATCCAGGGGTTCATCTTCTCCTCTTCGGTTCCGGGTAAAAAACCAATATCTTCCCCTACCGGAATAGTTACCCGGGTCATGATGATTTCACTATATATCTGCTCATCTAAAACCTGGGTGAGCCCGGCAGCAAGGGTTAGTAGTGTTTTGCCCGTTCCTGCCATTCCGAGCAGAGATACAAAGTCAATTTCAGGGTCCATCAGTAGATTTAGAGCATAGTTCTGTTGCCGGTTTTTTGCTTTGATCCCCCAGATGGTTTTATTGGAGTTTTGATAGTCGGTTATGGTCTCAATCGTTGCATGGGTCTTATCAATTTTTCTGACAATGGCTTCAAATTTATCTTCCCCTTCGAGAAATATGAACTCATTTGGGCGCCAGGTTGACGCCTTATTGCCGGTGATCTTGTAGAAGGTGCGCCCCTCTTCCTGCCAGGACTCCATCTCTTTACTGTGGGTTTCCCAGAAGTTGCTCTCTAATTCGGTTTCCCCAGGGGAGAGTAGGTCGACGTCATCAAGTACTTGGTCATTAAAATAGTCTTCAGCGTTTATCCCAAGAATTTTTGCTTTTAAACGTAGGTTGATATCCTTGCTGACTATGGTTACGGCTCTGTTGGGATGGATCTCTTGCAGCTCCCTTGCCATGCTAATAATTTGATTGTCTATCTTGCCGAGCGGGATTTCGTCTGGCAGTTTGGCGGTTATATTGTGATTTTGGAAGAATAGTCGTCCAGGGGATACTACATCTTCTTCATTTGGATAGTATTTGTTGATTTGTTCGAGCTCGAAGCCATCATGAATTGAGCCATTGTCTTTTTGGTCCATGATGTCGTTAAGGAATCTGCTTACTTGGCGCACATTGCGAGCAACTTCTGATAGCCCTTTTTTTGAGTTGTCTAATTCTTCTAATACGGCGAGGGGTAGGTAAATATCGTGTTCTTGGAAATGAAAAATTGATGTTGGATCATGCATTAAGACATTGGTGTCGAGGACGAATATTTTTTTATGACTATCCATATCAAACTCCTACTACTTTATGATTACAGCAGAGTAATCACAGGAACCTGTTTGTTCTACAATTAATCTGCCGTTAAAAATTACCTTTAAGTGGCTCAAAGGTAGCATCTAAATTTATATCGTCGCAAAGATCGAAGAAGTCTTCGCGTAGTTGAGATATCTGTATGTCGGATGCAATATTTACTGTAATTTGCGCTGAAAACATTTGTGCGCTGGTAATGGCTGCGTTGTATGTAGATGTATTTATACTTTCTATGTTTATACCGTGTTCAGAGAAGAAACTTGCGAGGCTGTTGACAACTCCTGGCTGATCTATGGTTACAGCTTCAACTATGTATGGGAGTTTGTCTTTTTTAATCTTACGACCGTGGGTATATTTGGTCGATATCTGCAGTGATAGCTTTTTTCCTAGCTCATCGGTAGAGCTTTCAAGCTTGGCTAGCTTATCCCATTTACCGGAAACTAACATTATGACAGCAAAATGCTCGCCGAGAACGGCCATGCGGCTATCAACGATGTTGCATTTTTTTTCAAGAATCTCTTTGGATAGGTCATTGACGATACCTGATCTATCGTCACCCAATGCTGTAATTACAAGGTATTTTAACATATGGCTGTTTTAAGTCCTTTAACATCCAGTATTTTTTGATTCGCGCTAATTAGAGACTATCACAGCTATATAATAATCAAAACGAGCTGGCTGTTTTTTTTAATAAAAAAAATCAAAGTGGTTGGAACTATTATGTTTTTTTTTACTCGATATACCTGTTCGAGCCGGTTTTGGTATTTATTTGTAAAATCTGCTCTTGTCGATGGAAAATTTAGGTGAAACATTTTGTGTAATCTATTATCCTGTATCGATAAATAAGCACTTGAGAGTGATATGTTTTCGGTGCTTTTATCATTTCGAACTAAAAACTGTGATTGTGGAGAATTGTTTAATGTTCAGCGGGAGTATGGTTGCTTTAGTAACTCCAATGCGAGCTGATGGCTCGGTTGATGAAGTTTCATTAAAAGCACTAGTTGATTTTCATATAGATAACGGCACTGATTCCATTTTAGCTGTAGGTACTACAGGTGAGTCTGCAACTCTTGATATGCAGGAACACTCAAATGTGATTATGAAGGTTGTTGAATATGTTGCTGGTCGTGTACCTGTTATTGGGGGGACTGGCGCTAACTCCACATCTGAGGCATTGGAGCTAACTAAGAATGCTAAAGAGGCAGGCTGTGATGCTTGTCTGTTAGTTACTCCATATTACAATAAGCCAACGCAAGAGGGGCTTTATCAGCACTTTAAAACCATCGCTGAGGCAGTGGATATCCCGCAGGTTTTGTATAATGTTCCTGGCAGGACTGCTTGTGATATGCAGCCAGAGACGGTGCAAAGCTTGTCGCAGATAAGTAATATTGTGGGAATTAAAGAGGCTTCAGGTTCAGTTGAGAGAATTAAAAAGCTGGTTGAACTTTGTGGTGATGAGTTTGGTGTTTATACCGGTGATGATGACATCGCTTGCGATGCTATTCTTGCTGGTGCTACCTGTGCTGTATCGGTAACCGCAAATATTGCTCCAAAGCTTATGCATGAGATGACAACTGCTGCTGTGGCAAAAGATGAAACTGCGGCAAGGGAAGCAGATGCTAAGTTACGTGGTTTACACGGTGCAATGTTCCTGGAGTCAAATCCGATCCCTGCAAAATGGGCTCTATTTGATATGGGAATCATTCCAGAGGGGATTCGCCTTCCATTGACTCCGCTTTCTGCAGAACATTTTGACGCGGTAAGAACAGCTATTAAGCAAGCTGGAATTTAATTAAGAGAGATTTATGAGAAATTTTTTAAAGCCGATGGTTATCACAGGTTTGGCGGTAACTTTAGTATCTGTGAGTGGTTGTAGCTCGGTATCAAAAACATTTAGTGGCCTTTTTGGCTGGGTGCATGATGATACCAGTGCTAAAGAAGCTAAGCGCCTGGAAAAATTGGAAGTTCCGCCAGAGCTATCTCGAGTTGAGATAACTGACAGCATGGCCCTTCCTGGTGGATTGCAGGGTAAAGCATCTTATTCTGAATATGCTAATAAAACTCAGCAAAATGATCTTGTAAAGGCCAAAGGTAGTGGTTTTGCTCTTCCTGAAGGGATAAAAATTAAGCGTGCTGGTGATATCCGTTGGTTAGAAGTAACTGCAAATGCAAATGCGTTGTTTGCTAAGGTTAAAAAATTTCTGGAGAACCAAGAACTGGAGGTCGATAAAGAGGAGGCGAAGCTGATGTTTGTTGATACAGCTTGGGCTCCAGAAAAATCAGCTGTACCCAAAGGTTTTTTCACCAATCTTAGCCAGAGTATATTTGGCTCCCCTATATTAGAGAAGTTTCGTTTTCGTATTGAGCCTGGGTTAGAGCATGGTGTTGCTGAGCTTTACATCTCCCATTATGGGGTTGAAAAAGCTCTTATCGATGATGTTGAAAGTGGCAATGTTTTGTTTGAGAAGAATGTTGGTACAGTAGACTCAGTTAAGACTAGCTCATGGCGCCCACGTCCAAATGATAAGGCGCTGGAAGCAGAGATGCTACGCCGCTTTATTGTTTACATTGGGGTTGGTGAAGATGTTGCAGAGAAGATGACTGAAACTCCTGTCGAGCAGCAGCAACTTGCAAATATAGTTAAAGATGAAAATGGGTATGCCCTTTCTTTGGTTATTGCCGAGAGATTCTTTAACTCATGGCGTATCGTTGGTAAGGCGATTGATCATGCAAGTTTTACTTTGGTTGATAGAGATCGCTCTGCAGGTGAGTTCTTCGTACAGTATGACCCTTCTGCAGATGGTAATTTGCAAGAGAAAGGGTTCTGGGAAAGTATTGCATTTTGGAAGGATAGTGCTGATAAAGTGCAGTCACAGAAATTCTTCTTACGTCTAATTGATGAAGGTGGCAAGTGTCGCTTAGTTGTATTGGATGAGAGTAAGAAGGCTGTTGATGTGAGAGTTGCCAAGGCGATGCTTTCATTGCTTGGTGAACACGTTTACTAACAACTAATGGTCTGGCTGGAGTGATCTTCAGCAGATATTTATGTAGTTAAAATGGGTGTCGGTGTAGTCATACATCGACACTTTTTAATTTGTGGAGTATGGTTTTGCGATTTTCATCTTTAGGAAGTGGAAGCCGGGGTAACGCGGCGCTGGTTGAATCTGGAGGTACTTCGATACTTGTTGATTGCGGTTTTTCAGTGAAACAGATGGAAACTCGCCTAGAGCGCTTGGCGCGTAATGCCGGTGATCTATCTGCAATTTTGATCACTCATGAACATTCAGATCATGTTGCTGGGCTTGCTGCTCTGACTCAGCGTTATCGGACTCCTGTTTGGATAACCCGTGGCACCTTTCAAGGTCTTAAAGATAAGAATATTCCTGAGGTTAATTTTTTCAATAGCCATAAGCCATTTACTGTAGGTGATATTTTAGTCACTCCTGCTCCTGTGCCACATGATGCTCGCGAGCCTACTCAGTTTGTGCTTGAGGCAAATGGTAAACGGTTGGGGATGCTAAGTGATGTTGGTAAAGTTACACCCCATATTGAGAGGTTATTTACCCACCTGGATTCAATATTTATTGAAAGTAATCATTGTATAAATATGTTATCCGTTGGTCCGTATCCTCGCTTTTTGAAAGAGCGTGTTGGTGGTGGTCTTGGTCACCTGAGTAACGATCAATGTGCAGAGTTTTTGAAGAAGATTAGTTGTGAAAAGATGCAGCATGTTGTTGCTGCTCATATAAGTGATAAAAACAATAATCCCGCTTTGGTGCAGAGAGTTTTGGGTGAGGCGCTTGGTTGGGAGGTTGATGCCATTAAGGTTGCATCACAGGATCGCGGCATCGGCTGGTGCGAGGTTAGTTGAAGATAGAATAAATTTTTATGGGAAATACAGTGATAAAGGATACGCTGAAATATAAGTTTGGCTTTGATCAGTTTCGCGAGGGGCAGCAGGCGGTAATTGAGCGCTTGGTAGCGGGTGATTCTGCTATAGCAATCTTTCCTACAGGTGCAGGGAAGTCGCTGTGTTATCAGCTGCCTGCATTACTATTACCCAATTTGGTCTTGGTGGTTTCGCCACTGTTAGCGTTGATGCAGGACCAACTTGAGTTTCTGCAATCACGTAATATACTTGCGGCCAGCATCGATTCTACCTTGAGTAGAGAAGAGTTACTGCAGACTATGGATGCCGTTAAAGCTGGGGATATCAAAATTTTGATGATCTCGGTGGAACGATTTAAGAACGAGCGTTTTCGTAATTTTATTCAACAGGTTCCTATCTCATTATTGGTGGTGGATGAAGCTCACTGTATCTCTGAGTGGGGGCACAATTTTCGCCCTGATTATCTGAAACTTCCGGATTATAAGACACAATTTAATATCCCACAGGTGGCTCTGCTAACGGCAACGGCTACACCTGCAGTGGTTGATGATATGTGTCGTAAATTTTTTGTCCCACGGGAATTTGTATCAACTACAGGTTTTAGTCGTCCTAATCTTCGCTTACATGTGGTTGAGTCTGTGCAGACGCATAAATCTCAGGCACTTTTGGGATATTTGCAGGATAAATGCGGAGCTGGAGTTACGCAAAAGCAGTCGACAATAGTTTATGTGACTCAGCAGCAAACTGCTGCAGAGGTGGCTGCACTGTGCAATAGAAACGGAATTCAAGCTGCAGCATATCATGCCGGAATGAAAAATGAAGACCGGGTACTAATTCAGCAAGCTTTTATGCAGAATGAGATCTGTTGTGTAGTAGCTACTATTGCTTTTGGGATGGGAATTGATAAGAGCGATATCCGTAATATTATCCATTATGATTTGCCTAAGTCTATTGAGAACTATAGTCAGGAGATTGGTCGTGCCGGGCGTGATGGCAAGATTGCCGATTGTTTGGTTTTTGCTAGTAGGGACAATATCCATATTTTAGAAAATTTTGTTTACGGTGATACACCTGAACTTTCTGGGATTGTGGTGTTACTTGAACAGCTTCAATCTGCTGCGGATAATAGATGGGAGATTGTTTTAAGGCAACTTTCTATTCTGACAAATATTCGTGAACTTCCGTTAAAGACAATGCTGGTATACCTGGAGGTGGAGGGGGTAATTAAACCGCTGCACTCTTACTTTTCTGAATATAGTTTCAAGCTATTGATTGATGAACATGATCTGGTTGACAGGTTTAAAGGTGAACGTCGAGATTTCGTACAAGCACTATTAGCAGCATGTGCTGTCGCTAAAGTGTGGCGCCAGGTAGATTTTGATTCATTGTTTCAAAAAGGGATTGGGGAAAGATCAAGGATTATTGCTGCTTTGGAATACTTTGAGCAGCAGGGGTTTATAGAGCTTAGAAGTCGCTATATGACTGATGTATACAGCGTGGTTAATCGTGATTTTATCCTGCAAGAGGTTGCAGTTAAATTACGTAAAATGTTTGAGAGTAAAGAGCAAAGCGAAGTGGAGCGAATTGCTGCGATGGTTCAACTGTTTGAGAGTGATACCTGTATCAGCCAACGCTTGGCCCATTATTTTGCGGATAAAGATGCAAATCAAGCTTGTGGTAGCTGTAGTGTTTGTGAAGGATATGCAGTAACGATTCCTGCTAAACCGGAGTTACCTAGTCTTAGTGGTTTTGATTATGCTGCTATGATTTCGCCTCTACTAAAGAGTATTGAAGAGAGTGTCGAACCTATAGATGTAAGCTCTGATCTAATCAGTCGCTTTTTATGCGGATTGACGGTTCCATTATTTACTAAGATAAAAGCGAGTAAATTAACCGGCTTCGGCGTTCTGTCTGACTATAACTATAAGCAGGTTAGGCAGTGGGTGAGTGTCAGTAGTAAATTAGTCCATTCCTCTATTTGAATAGATTGTTTTTATCAAGACTTATTGTTGATTTAATTTCTCATTATCTATTATCTTTCAATTTGTTTTTGCAGGAAAAAAATGGTTGTTTGATCATTTAGTGACTCGTTTTTTTAAGATGTCTAACAATCATTTTTGTGCTCATGTCGTAAATAAACGTTAAATTATTTTCGTGATTTTTGAGCTAATGTATGATGTTGTAATGCAGCTTGTGTTTGTTGATTATTATAAATAATAACAATTTCAATGACTAGGTCTAACATGTGTAAGCTATTGATTCGTGACGGTATTATATTTGATAGGGTTCGCATAACTATTTAAAACTGGTTCCAAAGTTTATTCTAACAATATTAATATGGCGCTACTGGTTTTTAGTGCAAAACCAGATGCTTAAAATTATTAATTGGAGGATATTATTGTGAGAAAAAGGAATATTTTGGCGCTAGGTGCAGGTATCGCATCACTAGCATTTTCATTGGCTGCAAATGCAGGAGCTGGATCGTGGACCACTGAGAGCATTGGAGGCTTTAGTTCAGTTAGTATGTATACGCCATCAACTGAATCCCCAGTTGGAGATGGTAAATCATTAATGATTGTTCTACATGGTTGTACTCAGTCATATACAGCATTTACTACCGCTAACTTAGAAGATACTGCTGATGAATACGGAATGGTTATCGCAGTTCCTGATGCAATGTACAAAGCTGGATATAGCTGTTGGAGCTACTGGCAGGGAACAATTTCCAGAACTTCAGGTGATTACAAGAATG
The DNA here is from genome assembly GCA_033852135.1 of Gammaproteobacteria bacterium. Taxonomy (GTDB): domain Bacteria; phylum Pseudomonadota; class Gammaproteobacteria; order QZLD01; family QZLD01; genus QZLE01. The sequence goes on from JAWSVB010000026.1 coordinate 14,096, forward strand.
TAATTACTCTTGCTGAAGATCTAAGAGACGATACATCTTATGACATCGACCCTGACCAGATTTATGTTGCAGGTTTATCTTCAGGTGGAGCATATGCGATGACTGTTGGTTGTCTTGCTCCTGATATTTTTGCTGGTATGGGCTTAGATGCTGCTCCTAGTACAGGAACATCTTCAAACGGCGCTTTCTCTTTGGAATCAACAGCGGCTGCAACGGCTACACGTTGTGAAGGTTATGCAGGATCATATTCTAGTTACTTTGATACTCAAATAACAAATACCGCTTATGGAACAAGTGACTATACTGTTCCTCAGGGTTACGGCCCACAAAACGCTGAAGCGATGGCAATTATCTATGGTGTTTCTGCCGGTACAGCGCAAAACTCTACTCAGGGTAGCGTGACATTTGTTGAAACTCCATATACTGATGGCCGTGTTTCTATGATTGCTCTATCTGGCGTTGGTCATGCATGGCCTGGTGGCTCTGGTGCTTCTGGTAGTTATATTGATAGTTCAAGCATCAATTATGGTACGTATCTGGCGAAGTATTTTTCTGAAAACAATAACCGTGTTGGTCCAGGAAATATTTATGAGGCAGAAATTCTTAGCCCAGACGTAAATGCGCCAATGGATGGAACCACTGCTACAGTAACTGCGACTGTTGATGTACCGACAGCTTCAACATTAACTTCGATTGTTGTTGCAATGGATTCTCAATCTACAACTGTTTCTTCAACAACTATTAATGAAGCATTTACAATTGTAGCAGGTGCTCATACAGCTACAATTACTGTAACTGTTCAAGGTGATGATGGTAATACTTATGTAACTGTTGAAACAATGGATTTTGATAACCTAACTCCAGCATGTACGGTAACTGATGAAGTAACAGATACTGCAACAAATCACTATCTTGCTGGTAGACTGGATGTTAACGGTTATATCGCAATGGGAGGTGTATATGGTTATATCAATACATTCACCCTTTATGAAGTTGATGGGACATGGACAGATGTTAATCCATGCGATTAATTATTAAAAATCAGACGTAGCTAGGGAAAAGCCTCCGACCATCGGAGGCTTTTTTAAATCATTTGGAATCTTTTATTTAAATCAGTGGCAGGGAGTGGTGTTGCCTGTGTGAAGGGTTGATTTGTGACGGTATTGCAATTGATGGAGTTCGCAATATTAATGTGTAACGATTCCAAAAATATAACTAACAATACTAATATGGCTCTTATGATTCGAGAATAGAGCCAATTATAAAAATATTTAAAGGGAATTATTATGAAAAGAAGAGATATATTGGCTTTTGGTGCCGGTATTGCAACCTTAGTGTTTTCATTATCATCTAATGCAGGAACTGCGAGCTGGTCAACTGAGAGTTTAGGTGGTTTTAATCAAGTTCACATCTATGAGCCAACAGTGCAGTCGCCAATTGGCACAGGCAAGTCTTTGCTAATTGTTCTGCACGGTTGTACTCAAAGCATCGATTCATTCAAGAGTGCTAACCTGGAAGATGCTGCAGACCAATATGGAATGGTTATAGCTGTTCCTGATGCTATGAACAAGGTAGGTTATAGCTGCTGGGATTACTGGGAAGGGGAAAAGTCTAGAACAGCTGGTGATTATAAAAATATAATTTCCCTTGCTCAAGATCTAAGAGATGACTCTGCTTATGATATTGATCCAGATCAGATCTATATAACTGGTCTGTCTTCAGGTGGTACATTTGCGATGACTGTTGGTTGTCTTGCTCCCGATATTTTTGCCGGTATGGGGGTTATGGCTTCTTATAGTGCGGGAACCTCTCCAGGACCTGTGTACACAATAGAGCCGGGTCCAATAGAAGTCGCTGAGCGTTGCCAAGGTTACGCTGGGTCGTATGCAAGTTATTTCGATACACAGATAACAAATGCAGCCTATGGAACCGAGGACTACACAGTACCTCAAGAGTATGCTCCGCAGAATGCTGCTGCAATGGCTATAATCTATGGTGTTTCTGAAGAATCTGTTACCTCTTCAACTTATGGTGCTTCAAATGTTGTTGAAACCAAGTGGACTAATGGCCGTGTTACCATGCTTGAAATGGGTGGTGTTGACCACGCCTGGCCTGGTGGTGCTGGAGCTTCTGGGAATTACATTGATGACTCAAGCATCAACTATGGAGTGTATCTGGCTCAGTATTTTGCTGAAAATAATGCGCGTGTAGATACTCCATGCTATTGCCAGCCAATTATAAATGCAGCTGTTGATGCTCCTTTAGGTGGAACAACTGCCACGGTAACAGCGGAAATTGAAGTTCACTCTAATTCAACATTAACATCTGTTGTTGTAGCCGTAGATGGTATATCAAGAACTGTAACCGGAACATCTATAAATGAGGTGTTTACAATTGATCAAGGTGCTCATACAGCTACTATTGAGGTTACGGTACAAGGTGATGATGGTGAGGCCTATCTTGTTACAGAGACAGTTGACTTCAGTAACGAAGAGATGTGCACATCTCCTGAAGAGGCAGTAGGAACTCCAACAGATCACTATATTGCAGGCAGGTTAGATGTAGGGGGGTATTTAGCTATGGGTATTAAATATGGCTATGTCACACCAATCATTCTATATAAAGTTGATGGAGGGTGGACTGATGAATCTTCAGATTGTATGTAGCTAAAAGTAAGTAAGATCTGATTAATAAAAAGCCTCCGATTTTAGGAGGCTTTTTTTATGCGGCAAAATAACTCTAAATTAGATCTAATCCACCTTAAAAACGCTGTTAATTTTGGTGGTTAAAATTCGGCGCTAACATTGTGTTATTTGATTGTGCATAGGGGAATTAATGATACTAAAAGGTATGTTGTCGGCGAAAAATGTTGATTTACTCATAAAGTAACTAGGGCGTTTTGGCGGTAAATCGGCAGCAACTGCAGTTTGAATGAATTTAGTAACATTTTTATTGCTGTACGCATCAAACACGTGGTTAGTAGTGGTTGTGTTGTTAGGGGGTTGATTGTAAAGGTAAAAATAAAATTTTATTGCGCGCCGCACAATATAAGTTGTTGATTTGTGACAAGATAGTGGATGATGGAGTTCGCATTATTTATCAATCTTAATTCCATAAGTGTAGTAGTCAATATTAATATGGCTCCACTGGTTCAAGTGCAGAGCCAATTATAATTATTATTAGTGGAGATTATTTAAATGAAGAAGAACTTATTAACGCTAGGTGCAGGTGTAGCAGCTTTAACGTTCTCATTTGCTGCAAATGCAGGGAATGGAACATGGACTACAGAAAGCAAAGGCGGTTTTAACTCAGTTAGTCTGTATACACCATCAACCACATCACCGGTTGGAAACGGTAAATCTTTAATGGTTGTTTTGCATGGTTGTACTCAACCATATACAGCATTTACTACTGCTAACCTAGAAGACGCTGCTGAACAATACGGTATGGTTATCGCAGTTCCTGATGCTATGTATAAGGCAGGTTATAGTTGCTGGAGTTACTGGGAAGGTACAATCTCAAGAACAGCAGGTGATTATAAAAATGTAATTACTCTAGCTGAAAATCTAAGGGATGATTCTTCATACGATATCGATGCTGACCAAGTTTATGTTGCGGGTCTTTCTTCTGGTGGTGCATATGCGATGACAGTAGGTTGTCTTGCACCTGATGTATTTGCTGGTATGGGCTTAGATGCAGCACCAAGTACTGGAACATCTTCAAACGGAGCGTTCTCTCTAGAGTCTAATGCAGCTGCTACAGCTACACGTTGTGAAGGTTATGCTGGATCTTATGCAAGTGACTTTGATACACAAATTACAAATACCGCTTACGGAACAGGTGACTACACAGTTCCTCAAGGTTATGGTCCACAAAACGCAGATGCGATGGCTATCATCTATGGCGTTTCTGAAGGAGCAACTCAAAACTTAACTCAGGATGGCGTGACATTTACTGAAACTCAATATACAGATGGTCGTGTTTCTATGATTGAGTTAGCTGGTGTTGGTCATGCATGGCCTGGTAGCACTGGTGCTTCTGGAAGCTACATTGATGATTCAAGCATCAACTACGGTACTTACTTAGCTAAATATTTCTCTGAGAACAATAAGCGTGTTGGCCCATCAAACCCATATGAGCCAACTATTTCAAATACAATTGTTGATGCTCCTTTAGATGGAACAACAGCTACTGTAACAGCAAATGTTGAGGTACCTGCTGTTTCAACTTTAACTTCAATCGTAGTAACTGTTGATAGCGAGTCTAGAACTGTATCTACAACATCAATCAATGAACTATTTACAGTTAGTATCGGTGCTCATACCGCAACTATCACTGTAACTGTTCAAGGTGATGATGGTAATGAATATATTGCTACTCAGACAGCTGATTTTAACAATGAGACACCACTATGCCCAGAGCTAGTTGAAGCATCAGGTACAGTAACTACTCATTATAATGCTGGTAGATTAACCACACAGCAATACATCGACATGGGTGCTGAGTATGGTTACGTAGATACCATAACAATATATCAACTTGAAGATGGAACATGGTCTGATGTTGATGAGTGTAATGGTGAGATCATTGACCCTGAGGTTGATACAGATGGTGACGGCGTACTTGATATAAATGACGCATTCCCGAATGACCCAACTGAAACTACAGATACAGATGGTGATGGCGTTGGTGATAACGGCGATGCATTCCCTAACGATGCTTCTGAAACTGTAGATACAGATGGCGACGGCGTTGGAGATAATGCAGATGCATATCCAAATGACCCAACTAAGTGGGAAGAGGAAAGCAGTGAGTGTGCTACAGATGAAGTTAGTGCAAATGCTACAACTCACTATGTAGCAGGAAGATTGGATGTAACTGAATATAACGCAATGGGAGCTACATATGGTTATATCAATGCATTCACTCTTTATGAAGTTAATGGCGACTGGACAGATGTTGATCCAGGCTGTTAATAAATAACTAAGAAAAGTAGTTTAAGAAAAAGCCTCCTAGCCTCCTTCTGGAGGCTTTTTTTATGGGGATAACAAATTGAATTTGTCGTCCCTGTAAAAAGTGTTAATAGAAAGCTGTTTAATTCGGCATTAACATAGTGTTATGTGTTTGTAAGGCGGGGTGTTGCAACCAAAAAGGCAAGTGCATTCGATAATAAAATGATTGCTTAGTCATAAAGTAACTAGGGTTGTTGTATTGGTGAATAGGCATATACCGCGCGGTATATAGGTTTTTATGAATTTTGCTTGTAATTCAGTCTAAATATTAGTTGGTGACGGCCTTGAAGTTATGTTGTTGATTATAAGGATAAAAGTTTGTGGTGATTGTGTGGTGCACAATATAAGGTGTTGATTTGTAAGAAAACAAGAGATGATGGAGTTCGCATTATTTGTGGTTATTGATTCCATAAGTTCATCAGGCAATATTAATATGATCTCAACGGTTCAGGTGCAGAACCGATTATTATAATTATTATTATTAGTGGAGATTATTTAAATGAAGAAGAATCTATTAATGCTAGGAGCTGGTGCGGCAGCTTTAACATTCTCATTTGCTGCAAATGCAGCGAGTTGGTCGACGAGCAGCTTAGGAGGATTCTCCACTGTTCATACATATAAACCTGCAACAGAATCACCAGTCGGTTCTGGTAAATCTTTGCTGGTTGTTCTTCACGGGTGTACTCAAGCTGCAAGTGCATTTAAAACTGCTAACCTTGACCAGGTTGCAGATCAATACGGAATGGTTATAGCCGCTCCTGAAGCTCAATATAAAGAAGGATTTAGCTGCTGGGGGTACTGGACCGGTAGTATCTCAAGAACATCTAAAGATTATAAAAACGTAATTACTCTAGCTCAAAACTTAAGAGATGACGCATCTTATGACATCGATCCTGACCAGATCTATGTTGCTGGTCTATCTTCAGGTGGCGCATTTGCAATGACTGTTGGTTGTCTTGCTCCTGATGTATTCGCAGGTATGGGTTTAGATGCAGCTCCAAGTACAGGAACATCTTCAAGCGGTGCGATGGGACCAAAAGAGAGTACAGTTTCTCAAACAGCTTCACGTTGTGAGTCTTATGCTGGTTCGTATGCAAGCGATTTTGCAACTCAAATCACCTCTACAGCTTATGGTACATCTGATTCTACAGTTAATACTGGATATGGATTGCAAAATGCTGAAGCGATGGCAAGTATCTATGGCGTATCAAAACTATCAGGAACAAACACAGTTCAAGGTATCACAGGTGCTAAAGAAACATTATGGACTGATGGTCGCGTATCAATGGTAGAGATGAGCGGTGTTGGTCATGCATGGCCTGGTGGTTCTGGTGCTTCTGGTAGCTACATTGATGGCTCAAGCGCTAACTACGGAATGTATCTTGCAGAATACTTCTCAGAAAATAATGTGCGTGTAGGCCCAAGTAATGACTATGAAGCAAGTATTGATAGCCCAGCTGTAGCTGCTCCATTAGACGGAACAACAGCAACTGTAACTGCTACTGTTGATGTGCCAGTAACCTCAACATTAACTTCAATCGTTGTAGCGGTTGATAGCGAATCAAGATCAATATCAGCAACATCTATCAATGAAGTATTCACTATCGGTCAAGGTGACCATACAGCGACTATTACAGTAACTGTTCAAGGTGATGATGGAGTTGATTACGTTACTACTAAAGAGATTGAGTTTAATAATGCAGTTCCTCTTTGCCCAGAACTAGTTGAAGCATCAGGTACAGTAACTGCACATTATAACGCTGGTAGATTATCAGTATCTGAGTACATTGCGATGGGACAGGAATACGGTTATTCAGATAGCGTTACCTTATACCAACTTGAAGATGGGACATGGACTGACGTAGATGAGTGTAATGATTCTATCGTTGACCCAGTTGATACAGATGGCGACGGTGTTGCAGACGAAGATGATGCATTCCCGAATGACCCAACTGAAACAACAGATACAGATGGTGACGGCGTAGGTGATAATGCTGATGCTTATCCAAATGACCCAACTAAGTGGGAAGAGGATGAAACACCGGTTGATACAGATGGTGATGGAGTTGCTGACGTAGATGACGCATTCCCGAATGATCCAACTGAAACAACAGATACAGATGGTGACGGCGTAGGTGATAATGCAGATGCATTCCCAAATGACCCAACTAAGTGGGAAGAAGAGACTGGTGAGTGTGCTACAGCTGAAATCAGTGGAACTGCTACAACACACTATGTTGCTGGAAGACTAGATGTAGCTGGTTACAATGCGATGGGTGCTAAATATGGTTATATCGCTTCATTCATTCTTTATCAAGTAGATGGAGCATGGACAGATATCGACCCTGGTTGTTAATCGTCAGGCTATTAATTAATAGCAAAAGTAGTTAAAGAAAAGCCTCCTTTTATGGAGGCTTTTTTTATGCAGGAACAGGTTGGTGGCAGGGGTAGGGGGATGGCCCTTATAAATAGGGGGTAGAGAAAGAGATGTGAATTGCATAAAGGAGTGGTTGTGAAGTTGGTCAGATTTTTTATTTAAGTTAGAGCAATTAATGTTGGTAATAAGTCACATTTAGCCGTAATAGTAGTTTGAAAAGCCGATTGCATCACAAAGTGTCTACGATAAATGCTAAAAAAGTGACAACTTAATCATTTAGTGACTTGGGGAATTTTGTTGTAAATCAACAATCTCTGCGCTTAAGGGTAAAAATGCCGAATTATTAGTGGATAACGATAAAGGTGATGTGGGTTGTATAGTTTAAAACGCTATATGTTGATAAATAAAGAAAAAAAATTTCCATATTTTGCACTGCACAACATAAGTTGTTGAAATGTGACGATATTTTTTATGACGTAGTTCGCAAAGTTGATGAATACTAATTCCATAATCTTCCACTGCAATATTAGTATGGATACATAGGTTCACAAATAGAACCAATAATAATAATTATTTATCTGAGGAGAGAATAATGAAAAAAAGGAATATTTTAGCGCTAGGTGCAGGTGTAGCGGCAATGACGTTTTCGCTTGCTGCAAATGCAGGAAACGGATCTTGGTCCACTGAAAGCATCGGTGGTTTTAACTCGGTAAGCATGTATACACCATCAACTGCATCACCAGTTGGTAATGGTAAATCACTAATGATTGTGCTGCATGGTTGTACTCAATCATATACAGCATTTACTACAGCTAACCTAGAAGATGCTGCAGAACAATACGGAATGGTTATCGCATCTCCGGATGCTATGAACAAAGCAGGGTATAGCTGCTGGAGCTACTGGCAGGGAACAATCTCTAGATCATCTGGTGACTACAAAAATGTAATTACTCTAGCTGAAAATCTAAGAGATGACTCATCATATGACATCGATCCAGCGCAGATATATGTAGCTGGTCTATCTTCTGGTGGTGCATATGCGATGACAGTTGGTTGCCTAGCTCCTGATATCTTTGCTGGAATGGGACTAGATGCTGCTCCAAGTACCGGAACATCTTCAAACGGTGCTTTCTCTCTAGAATCAAATGCATCAGCCACAGCTTCACGTTGTCAAAGTTATGCAGGATCATATGCAAGCTACTTTGATACCCAAATGACCAATACTGCATACGGAACCGGTGACTACACAGTTCCTCAAGGTTATGGTCCACAAAACGCAAATGCGATGGCTAGCATCTACGGTGTTACTAAAGGGTCAGCGCAAAGCGTAACTCAAGATGGCGTAACATTTACTGAAACTCCATATACAGATGGTCGTGTTTCTATGATTGAGCTATCTGGTGTTGCACATGCATGGCCTGGTGGTTCTGGTGCTTCAGGTAGCTACATCGATAGCTCAAGCATCAACTACGGTATCTATCTTGCGAAATACTTCTCCGAGAACAACCCGCGTCTTGGCCCAGTAAATGAATATGAAGCATCTATTAAAAATGCAGATGTAAACGCACCTTTAGATGGCAACTCAGCTACTATAACAGCTACAGTTGAGCTGCAAGAAGCTTCAACATTGACATCAATTGTTGTAAAAGTTGATAACGACTCAAGAACAGTAACAACAACTTCAATCAACGAAGTATTCAGTGTAAGTGTTGGTGCTCACACAGCAAGCATCACTGTAACAGTTCAAGGTGATGACGGTGAAGTTTACGTAACTACTGAAGATCTAGACTTCAACAACGCAGTACCAGAATGTCCAGTACTAGATGAAGTTACAGCGACAGTAACACAGCACTACAATGCTGGTAGACTAGATGTAAATGAATACATCGCAATGGGTCAAGAGTACGGTTATACAGATAATGTAACTCTATATAATGACAACGGAACTTGGACTGATGCAGATGAGTGTAACGACAGCATTCAAGAAAATGTAGATACAGATGGTGACGGCGTACTGGATAAAGATGATGCATTCCCGAACGATCCAACTGAAACAACAGATACAGATGGTGACGGCGTTGGTGACAATGCAGATGCATTCCCTAACGATGCAAGTGAAACTGTAGATACAGATGGCGACGGTGTTGGTGACAATGCAGACGCATATCCAAACGACCCAACTAAATGGGAGCAAGAGCCAGTAGATACAGATGGTGACGGCGTGCTAGATCAAGACGACGCATTCCCGAACGATCCAAACGAAACAACAGATACAGATGGTGACGGCGTTGGTGATAACGGTGATGAGTTCCCTAACGACCCAACTGAAACTGTAGATACAGATGGTGACGGCGTTGGTGACAATGCAGATGCATTCCCAGAAGATCCAACTAAGTGGGAAGAGGAAGTTGTAGAGTGTACAGCAGTAACTGGTATAACTAACCCAACTCTAGTTAATGCAGGACTTGTACAGAAAGTAGGTTTCTACTACTACACTACTGGTGATAACCAGCTAGTATGGTCTTGGATGTCTTACACCCTTTACCAAGGAACTGATGGAAAAGGCTACAAGACAGAGTCAGCTTGTAACTAAAATTCAGCAACAATAAAACTGAAAAAGCCTCCTTTTAGGGGGCTTTTTTTTATGGTGGCTTTGTCCCGTCCTGAAATATGT
>JAWSVB010000027.1:0-8842 GCA_033852135.1 Gammaproteobacteria bacterium
ACGTATTTTAGGACGAGACAAGCAAAAAAACATATCATGATGAAGACAACCTACTTAGCGTTTGAGCCAATTGCATTTTCAAGTTGGTCACGACGGATACGACCAATTTTATTTAAGGTCATCCCCATCTCATGCATCCGAAAGCGCTTCTGCCTATCAAATTCGTGTACCAATTGTTGCAGATAATCTGGTCCACGCTTAATACAGGATTTAACCTGCTCATCATGCAATAAAGTTTCATATATCAAAACAGGTTTTCCATCTTGATTATCATCAGACCAAATTAAATTCTGCGCAACATACCCTTGCACTGCCTCATAAAACATACGTGAATTTTCCTCCCCAAGAAGAATAAGCATACGACTTATCCCCTCACGAATATCTTTTGCATGAATAGAAGCCAAAACTCTATGCCCGCTCAAACCAGCTAAAATTGCAGCATAAGCAGTCTCTGGGTCACGGATCTCACCAATAATAATTGTCTTTGGTCTTTCTCGCACAGCTTCCCGCACACCATCAGCCATAGATTTAGTATGAGTTCCAACCTCACGCTGAAATACCAATTTATCGGCATATACATACTCAACTGGGTCTTCAATAGTTACAGTCAGGCCACGCCTTCCAAGCTTTGCCAACTCTTCAGAAGCAGCCACAATTGAAGTAGACTTACCAGAACCAGTAGGCCCAATAAATAAAGCCAAACCAACCCCACTACATACAGCTGTAACATGCTCAGGACGAAAACCTAAAGAAGAGAGATCTTCACACCCCTCAGTTAAACGGCGTCCATTAATTACCCAACCGTCAGTTGAAAAGAAAAGGTGCCCCCTCCAACGCGAACCATCCCAATTGAATGAAAAATCTGCTGTCTGTGTTGTATCTTCTTGCTGATATCGACGTAATACCTCATTACGAAGGACAGAATAGCGCTCATCCAATTCAACAGCACGTGGAATACCGTCACTGCCGTTTTCAAGCACAAAATCATTAGCTACATATATATCGAAAATCAACATTTAATTCTTAATCCAAGGTTATCATTAAGCATTTAATAGATAAGATAAAACAGACAAATATATTAGACAATATATAAATGATTATCACTTTCTTACTACAGCTTCGTTTTATGCGCTCAAAGAAACAGCTTTCAAACTAAAATGATCTACAAAGGGTTTAAAATCTTTATCTGCAAAGAGCAAAGAGTGCCCATGATCTATGCAATATGAAGCAATAATTACATCATTAGTTTTTCTTATGGTTATTCCTTTTTTTCTTAAAGCACGATGTTTATCTGCTGCAGCAATAGCTGCATTTCTTCCGAGCATTTCACAGTCAGTAAATTCCACAAGATGCTCCTTAGCAATTTTATAATCCTTATCAGTTCGAAATCCTTGTAGTATTTCAGCCATTATTAAGTCACCAATACCTAATGGCTCTACACCAAGCAATGAATCCAGCTTTTGAGTGTGTTCATTATTGTGACCATTGAAGTAACTTATCCAAACACTTGAATCAACAATAATCATTTGGTGATTCTCATGTCATCCAGGTCCCCATCCCATTTAAGTTTACCTCGCAATGCCTTGACAGACTCTTGTTTTTTTAAATTAATGAGCATTTTAAGGCCTAGTTCAACTACTTCTTTTTTAGTGTGTGCACCAGAAACTTCAAGTGCGTCATGCATCAATGCATCATCTATAACAATGTTAGTTCTCACAACCCCACCTATGTGTATAATTTATTAAACATATACACATAATAACCTGCGCAGAATAAAATGCAAGCAACCACAACACAGAACGGCACTGTCATGTAAGTATCGTGCATGCGGGCAGGTAATAAAACCATATTTACAACTCTTCTGATTTAATAATTTTATGTTGTCTGTATTGAGCCATATTGCTCTCCCATATCGTTTAAGCAACTGATAGTTTTAAAACTTATCGGTTACTCAATATTATAACAGGGACATAAAGCCCACGTTATTTAATCATATTATATTCCAGACTTATTGCAAAGTGCCATCTGTCTTAATTACTTCAAAGCTGCTTCTTGCTGTTCCATCTACTGCGGTGAACCCCCCAACAAAACATTCATTCCCATGCTGAACATGGGAACGAGAAATAAACAAGATCAAAAATCAATTGCTGCCAGAACGAACTAAACGAACAAATAAACTTTCATCTCTACGGTAGTCGTAAGAGTCACCATAATTAAAGTCAACATGCCAAGCATCATCATTACCATAGACATACGGCGACGAGGTCCAGAAACTATACCAAGGAATCGCAGGGAAAATAGTTTTATTAATCGCTGGTCTATAACAGCTATACTCAACTATAGATTCTAGCTCCTCAACATTTGGTACACGCCAATCACTTTTGCCAGCGAAGGTATAACCTTCTGCTGCCTGTAGCGCGTCCTGCCAATTATATCTAGTTGCTTCTCCAGTACAACTGCTACCATCCCATACCTGCCCCAGACTACAGCGCATCCACATCAAACCAGTTGCATGATGGGTAACAGTGCCATCGTTATGCACGGTAAATGTAGCGGTTGGAGTGGTGGCTGGCACGTCATCTCTACACCCTCCTGGGACCGATGCATTTGCCACACCTGCACCACACAATATTAACCACGCTATACCTATGCACATATATTTATGTATTGAATATTTTCATTTTTGTTCCTTAACATCTGCTGTAATCAAACATTCCCACACAGAGCATGGAAATAAGAAATAGTCTTAATCCAAAAATCAATCACTGTCCGAATGAACTAAACGAACATATGTACTTTCATCCTTATATCTGAGTGAAACTTCACCATTATCCAAATAAACAATCCAAACCTGATCATTATGACCAATTGGAGCATACGGCGACGAGGTCAAATAATATAATGATTTTGTATTTGGAAAATATTCAATATCTATTGTAAGAGCTTCAGTCCCATAATGAACGATACCACTCAATTCCGAGATATTCGGCATACGCCAGTTAGTAGAGCCACATAAACCTGTAGCATTTACCGCCTGTACAAATGACTGAGTATCACAGTCAGAACCAGTACATGTACCACCGTTTTGAGTTCCTGCATCACCGCCATTAGTATTTGAGTTGGCATTATACCAAGAATATAAATTATCCCTACTGTGCAAACCACTGGTGGTTTTTACCTCCCAGATTAGATCAGTAACATTATCACGGGTACAACCCCAGTCATTAGCACCATCACCAAGTGTTGGATTTGCAGGGCAAGCACCCTCGCCTGCAGCCTCACCACTATTACAGATTTTGGTGTAATCAAACCCTGCTGCTCCTGCTCCTATTTTTTCCAGTTCCCCCGCTTGAGCAAGTGCATCACGCCCATGCTCTGCATCCTGATTAGGGAATCCATCTTGTGAGCAATCCAAATCATTATCATTGGTATTTGCACATCGAGTGATACCGGTATCGTTTATTCTTTTTTCTATAGTAACAAGAACATCATCTGTATATGTAGCACCAAGGTTATCTGTTACTGTTAGGGTTATTGTATGAAAACCCCATGGCAATTCAGATGTGGTAAAACTAACTGCTGTACTCAGAATAGTTTCGCCTTCATTCCATTGGTAGCTTACAATAGTTCCATCACTGTCGGTACTTGCACTGCCACCCAGTATGACATCTGCTTCTGGCCTGGCACTAATATCTGCGCCTGCATTAGCAACAGGTGGGGCGTTTACGGTAACAGTAACAGTGTCGGCATTAGTAGCACCATCATCATCAGTTACGGTAAGGGTTATTGTATGCACACCTGCCGTTGATGCTGAATACTCAAAACTAACTTCATCACTTAGAACTTCTTCGTTCTCTTTCCACTGATAACTTTCAATAGTTCCATCGCTATCGTTACTACCACTGGCATCAAGCTGAACTTTTTCGTCTACTAACGCAACAGCATTGTCCCCTGCTACTGCGACAGGGAGAACATTTATTGCAATAACTACAGTATCGGTATCAGTTGCGCCATTATTGTCAGTTACTGTCAGGGTTATTGTGTGTTCGCCTGCAGACAATTCTGATGTGGTGAAATTTATTCCATCAGCTAAATCGTTTCCACCCTCACTCCACTGATAACTTGCAATAGTTCCATCGCTATCGCTACTGCCACTGGCATTAAGTGGTAACATTTTCACCCCAGTTTTTAGCTTGATTTTCACCTGCTTCAGCAATAGGTGGGTTATTGATAGTAACGTCTACAGTATCTGTATTTGTTGCACCACCATTATCAGTTACGGTAAGGGTTATTGTATGTGTGCCCACAGTTGATTGTGAATAGTTAAAACTAGCTGCTGTACTTAATACAGCTTCACCCTCTTTCCACTCATAACTAACTATTGTGCCATCGACATCAGTACTAGTGCTAGCGTTAAGCGCTACCGCCTCACTAATATTAGTAATTACATCAGATCCTGCTTTTGCAACTGGAGAGGCATTTATTATTGTAATAACTACAGAATCGGCATGAGTTGCACCATCATTATCGGTTACGGTAAGGGTTACTGTATGTGCGCCTACTGTAAAATCTGATTTCGTAAAGCTTGCTGCTGTACTTAAAACTGTTTCGCCTTCTTTCCATTGATAACTTGCAATAGTTCCATCACTGTCAGTACTTGCGCTGGCATCTAGCGTTATTATATCGAACATATTGCCAGAATTATCTGCACCAGCATTAGCAACAGGCGGGATGTTAATTTTAACAACTACAGTATCGGTTGCTGTAGCGCCACCATCATCGGTTACTGTAAGAGTTACTGTATGTGTATTAGTTCCGATCTAATCTGACACATCGGCTTGAAAAAGTGAGAGTTACCCGTTTTGATAAAGGTGTCGAATCTTTAATCAAAACAAAAAGAGGTAACTCTCATGTTGCATACTAACAATCCAATCATTAAACACAAAGCAGGTTTACTCAATTTAGCCCAAGAGCTTGGAAATGTATCTAAAGCTTGTAAGGTTATGGGAGTATCCCGTGATACGTTTTATCGATATCAGGAACTGGTAGAAGAAGGTGGTATTGATTCACTTATCAATAGAAATCGCAGGACTCCTAATTTAAAGAATCGAGTTGATGAACAAACAGAACAGGCAGTTATTGAATCAGCTGTTGAGTTCCCGGCTTATGGTCAGCATAGAACCAGCAATGAGTTACGCAAGAAAGGCGTATTCGTTTCTGGTAGTGGCGTTAGATCTATCTGGATGCGTCATAACCTTGAAAACTTCAAGAAACATCTGAAAGCACTAGAGGAAAAAGTTGCTAATGAAGGCATCATCCTAAGTGACACTCAAGTAGCTGCTTTAGAAAAGAAAAAACATGATGATGAAGCTTGCGGTGAGATAGAAACTGAGCACCCTGGATATCTTGGCTCACAAGACACATTCTATGTTGGCAATTTAAAGGGCGTAGGCCGTATTTATCAACAGACCTTTGTTGATACGTATAGCAAAGTCGCATTTGCTAAGCTTTATACAACCAAAACACCAATCACTGCGGCTGATGTCCTCAACGATAGGGTTTTACCTTTCTTTGAGCAAAATGAGCTTCCTATGTTGCGTATATTAACCGATAGGGGTACGGAATATTGTGGTCGCGTAGACCATCATGATTATCAGCTTTATTTAGCTATTAATGACATTGATCACACCAAGACCAAAGCGATGTCCCCTCAAACAAATGGGATCTGTGAACGTTCCCATAAAACCATACTAAATGAGTTTTATCAGATCACTTTTAGGAAGAAACTGTACTCAACTATGGAGGAATTACAAAAAGATCTAGACGGCTGGATGGATACATATAACAATGACCGAACTCATCAAGGAAAAGTCTGTTGCGGAAGAACGCCAATGGAAACATTGCTTGAAGGGAAATCAATTTGGGCTAATAAAAATTTAGCTCAAATTTAATCTGACAGCGCCTTTATAAAAATGGGTAACTGTCAGATCAGGTCTGAGCTACTACACCCTGTAAAGTCACCACCAAGATAAACAACACCATTACTATCAATTGCCATTGCTAAAATTTCACCATTAAACTCCCACTCCTTAGGTAAACCAGTTACCTGAGATGACTCAAGCTCAATTGCCCCATGAACATCTTCTAAAACAAAATAATAGCTATCATCGTTTACCAACTCTGTCACTGTGAATGGCGCTGTTACATTTTCAATAGCTGTGCAGTCAGGGTCTACATTGCAATTGGCCGGATCAAACCCATCTGTTTTTGAATAATACAGATTATAGCTATCTGCAGCCGTATCATTCCAACTAGCTATTACAGCTCGAGAGTGGTTTTCAATAATTAATGCATTTGGCACATAACACTCAACACTTATATCGGTAATATCTGCACCTGCAAGATTACCACTACCATTAGTTACGGCACACTGCTGCCCATCAGGCTCGGTTAAAATAGTTGCGCTATAAGCACCCTCATCATCAAGCTCTATTGAAAAGGTAAATGCTGGATAACTCTCTACGGCTGTTGTTAGCACAAGTGTGTCGCCACTAGTATTTTGCAATTCAATTGTTTTATCTGCTGTAAGACCAGTTATGGTACCACCTACACTATACTTAGTCGTAGTACATGTTACCGCTATTCCTGTTACATCTGCTGCTGATATATTTCCTGCCCCATCAGTAACTGCACACTCTTGGTTGGGTGTTGTTGGATTTGTTAGCACCGTTACACTATATGCTGCTTCATTTAATAAACGTGCTGTAAAGCTTACTGAAATATTGCTTTCCACAGTTAGGTTACCAGCTTCATTCTCATTATTCTGAAGCACTACTGAATTACCTTCTGCAAGGCCAGATACTGTCACTCCAACAGCATATGTATCTTCACAAGTTAATGCTATATTAGTTACTGCTGTACCAGCTAGAGTGCCACTACCGTTACTTATGCTACAAATCTGATTTTCTGGCTGAGTTAATATTGAAGCTGCATATGAGCCAAGGTCATCAATCGATGTTGCAAAAGTGAAACTGCCATTAGCTGATACACTTAAATTATCACGTGAATTGTTTTGCAATACTACTGTACCTGATAACCCTGTTGCTTCTCCACCAATACTATATTTATTCGTCACACAAGATATTGCTACATTTGTAATATTTGACCCTGCGAGGCTACCACTGCCATTAGTAACGCTACATGTTTGATTTGGAGTTGAAGGCTGAGTTGCAACCGTTACCGCATATAAACTCAAATCATTTAGTGAAGTATCAAAAGCAAAGGCAATATCTGCAGCTATAGCAATATCATCACCAGCGTTATTTTGCAGTACTAAACCACTACCAGATAAACCACTAACTGTTCCACTGATACTATATTTATTAATTACACAATTAACAGCAATATTAGTTATATCGGCTCCAGCGAGATTACCGCTACCATTAGTAATAGTACATGTTTATCTTGGAGTTATTGGCTGAGCAGCAACAGTAATTGCATATGTGCTCAGATCATCTATTGTAGTAGCAAAAGTAAAACTACCATCTGCAGCTATAGCAAGATCATCACCAGCGTTATTCTGTAATACCAATCCGCTGCCAACAAGATTATTAACTTCACCACCAAAACTATACTTATTGATAGTGCAAACTACTGACACTTCAGTTATATCGGTAGATGAGATTACGCCGCTACCATTGGTTACGATACAGGTTTGAGTAGGAGTTGTTGGGCTTGTTGCTATAGTTACCTCATAGCTATCTGCATCCACTAAAGCTGTATTAAATGTAAAATTACCATCTTCTGTGATTGCAATATCGTTTGTAGCATTGTTTTGTAAAATTAATCCACTACCAACTAGCCCACTAACCGTTCCACCTACTGTATAACTATTTACGCATGTCACTGCAATGTCTGTTATAGGAGTATCTTCTGCTACAGTCCCGGTCGCATTAACAACAGTACAAACTTGATTTGGAGTTGTTGGCTGTGTTGCAACTGTTACCAAATAATCTGCGTCCTCAGCTACTTCAGTAGCAAAGTCAAAAGCACCATTGGCAGTTATAGTAAGGCTATCAGCACCATTATTTTGTAGTACCAGTACAACGCCATCAGCAAGACCTGTTACTGTTCCACCAACTTGTTGACTGTCTATACATGTGACTGAAATATTAACCACAGCATCTGTAACAGTTCCTGTTCCATTCTCAACAACACAGATCTGGTTTTGATCATCACCAACTGGATGGTTAGCAACTGTTATTTCATAGGTTGTGCCTTCTGCAATCTCTTCAGGGAAAGTAAACTCTCCATCAGCTGCAACTTCATAAGTTGCACCTGTTGATAACTGTAAAACAAGACTGGTGCCAGACAAACCTGTAACAGTTCCGCTCATTGGGTAGGTTTGAGGCTCTGGATCCTGCGTATCTGACCCACCACCTCCACCGCCACCACAGCCTATAAGTGCAGCTAAGCTACCTGTTAATATAAAAGTACGTAAAATTTTGGTTTATCGTTAATTAGCGTGGAGATCTAAAAATAAACGACGAAATGATTTATGGTGAAGTCGCCAAACAATCATCACAACCAGGTCGTCGTTTATGCTTAAAGATTCTGCCCTTTTCGGCTATTTTTGGAAAGGTTTTATTGTAGATTTCTATGAACATGCTGGGGAATGGCTGCATATTTATCTCAAACCAGATACCAACCAAGAGCTTATTTGTCATCATTGCATAGCAACATCAACCCAAGTTCATGACACATCATATAGACAGATTAGAGAACGTGACTTTCTGGATCTGAAAGTAATATTACATCTATCGGTACGTAGAATACTGTGCGA
>JAWSVB010000028.1:0-70376 GCA_033852135.1 Gammaproteobacteria bacterium
ATTTAGCGCCGATGATAGTGTGGGGTCTCCCCATGTGAAAGTAGGTCACTGCCAGGCATTAAAATACTAACCCCAGTTAGAGCAATCTAATTGGGTTTTTTTATGCTTGGAATATAAAATATTAATTGGTCTGACGTTTGATATAAAAGGCTGTTGAAATCATAATATACAAGTTCTTTAACTGTGCGGGGATAGAAGCATCATTGGAACCCGCGCCTAGCTATCTCCTAAATTTTAACTCAAATTATATTACTTGATAGTCATATCTATAGTTTATAGTTGAAGTTTTTTGTTAGAGTACTTGCAACATGTAAACACTTTATTAGGTTCTTTCTAATCACATAAGCTAGATTTATATAAAACTTGATGGACTATTATTCAGTTACAAAAAAGGCCCCATATAATGGAGCCTAGCAAGTTATAAAACTTAATTTAGATTTAGTTAAGAGTCTCTAAGAGCGCTTTTCCAATCTCCGCAGGTGACTGCACAGTATTTACACCAGCTTTATCCATTGCCGCAAATTTTTCTGTGGCAGTGCCTTTGCCACCGCTAATAATCGCTCCTGCGTGTCCCATGCGTTTTCCTGGAGGTGCCGATACACCGGCAATATACCCAATAACTGGCTTAGTTACACTGCTTTTAATGAACTCAGCAGCTTCTTCCTCTGATGTTCCACCAATCTCTCCCACCATAACAATAGCATTGGTTTCAGGGTCGCTTTCAAACATCTCAAGGCATTCGATAAAATCAAGCCCTTTGATTGGGTCGCCACCTATACCAATACAAGTACTTTGTCCAAGCCCTATCTTAGTAGTTTGTGATACCGCTTCATAAGTCAGAGTACCTGATCTAGAAACGATCCCGATACTACCTTTTTTATGAATCTTACCTGGCATAATACCGATTTTGCATTCGTCAGGAGTTATAATTCCAGGGCAGTTAGGCCCAATTAGCTTGGTATTTGAACCTTTTAGAGCAGCTTTTACCCTAAGCATATCAAGTACTGGAATGCCTTCAGTTATGCAAGCTATAACCTCAATGCCTGCGTCAGCAGCTTCAAGGATTGCATCTGCTGCAAATATAGGTGGTACATATATCATTGATGCAGTTGCACCAGTCTCTTTAATAGCGTCTCTGCAAGTATTAAAAACAGGGAGCCCAATATGTTCATGCCCTCCGCGATCTGGTGTAACGCCACCTACAAGTTGAGTGCCGTATGCCAACGCTTGTTCGGAATGAAATGTGCCCTGTTTACCCGTAAATCCTTGGCAGATAACCTTAGTGTTTTTATTGATTAGTACGCTCATTATTCACCTCCTTTTACTGCAGCTACTACTTTTTCGGCAGCATTTGAAAGGTCAGATGCCATAGTAAAATTAAGTCCGCTGTTGTTGAGAAGCTCGATGCATTCATCAACTTTAGTTCCTTCAACACGTATAACTAGAGGGATATTTATATCAGTTTCTTTTGCAGCTTCAATAATACCTTCGGCTATAAGGTCACATCTGACAATTCCCCCAAAGATATTGACCAAAATAGCTTCAACTTTATCGCTGGAAAGAATGATTCTGAATGCTTCAGCAACTTTATCTGCTGTAGTGCCACCACCTACATCAAGGAAGTTTGCAGGCTCACCACCATAGAGTTTAATAACATCCATTGTAGCCATAGCAAGCCCAGCACCATTTACCATACAAGCAATATTGCCATCGAGGGTTATATAATTAAGGCCATATCGAGCTGCTTTGATCTCAGTTTCATCTTCTTGAGATGCATCTCTTAGGTCAAGTAGATTGTGTTGTCTTACCAGAGCATTGCCATCAATATTGATTTTTGCATCAAGAGCAAGCAAATCCCCTTTTTTTGTGACAATTAGAGGGTTGATTTCAACAAGGCTTAGATCTTTATCTTTGAATAAACGATATAACCCCTGCATGATTTTAGTTAGTTGACTAACTTGCCTTTGAGATAATCCAAGGCCAAAGGCAATTTTACGGCACTGAAAGTTTTGCAGACCCGTGGTAGGGTTCACAGATACTTTTAGAATTTTTTCTGGAGTTTTTTCCGCAACTTCTTCGATATCCATCCCGCCAGCTTCAGATGCCATAAATACGATAGATTCAGTTGCACGGTCTATAAGAGCACCTAGATAAAGTTCACGTTCAATATCTAGCCCTTCTTCGATCAAAACGGTATTAACTGGAAGGCCTTTGTTATCGGTCTGTGGGGTCACCAATCTAGAGCCGAGAAGGTTTTTGACATTTGAACTTATCGCGTCTTTATCTTTAAGAACCTTTACCCCGCCACCTTTGCCACGTCCGCCGGCGTGAACTTGAGCTTTAACTACCCAGCAATCACCACCAAGTTCATGCGCTAAACCGCATGCTTCATCTACAGTATGGGCTACGTAGCCGTTTGGTACTGGTATGCCATATTCAGAAAATAATTGTTTTGCCTGATATTCATGTAAATTCATTGGTTATTAGCCTTGTGATTTCCAAGGCGCTAATTTTCCACAAAAACGGGGTTAATAGCAAAGGTAATGAGTCAATTATTCATGGTTTTAAGCTAAAATAGATGAATAAATCACAGTCAAAGGATTATTAAGGACTCTTATGTTCGCAACAAACGTAGTTTTTAAAGATTTTCAAGAAGAGCTGGAACGAAATACAGAGTCCTATACTTGGCGTCCTTTGCGAATATTAAATATATACAGGGTGCTTGTTGTTTTATCATTAACCCTTTTCTTTACAGCTTTATCATTAAATGAATCATTTGAAGCTGAATTCGACTTTTTGTTTTTTTGTAGTGCTTATATATATAGTTTTTTTGCTTTAATGTTTGGCTATTTTGTCCTTAAACGGCGCCCAAAGTTTAGAATACAGCTTTATGGACAACTTTTAATTGATATTTTTTTTCTATCGTTATTAATTTTTGCTAAAGGCCGTGTTGACTCGACATTAGGTGTTTTGCTGGTTATTTCAGTTACTGGCAGTTCAATTCTATTAAGTAAGCGTATGGCTGTTGCTGCAGCATCTTTAGCTGCAATATCAATCCTTAGCGCTCAAACCTATATGTTTATTTATGGAAGCACTGGTGTGAGTGCATACTCAACTGCTGGAGCGCTAGGAATAATTGTGTTTATAGCAGCTTTATCTGCAAATACCGTAGCAAGACATGCGAAAGAGTTTGAGTTATTGGCTCAAAGGCGCGGCAGGGATATTATTAGCTTAGAGCAGCTTAATGATTATATTGTGCAAAAGCTACAGTCAGGTGTAATAGCATTAAATTCGGATCTGACCATACGATTAATTAATTCTGCGGCTGCAAGTATAATTAATGGCAAAGTGATTCAGAGTGGAATGATTTTAAAAGAGTCATTGCCGCAGATAGCAAATGAATTAGATATATGGATGGCTACTGGCGATCAATATAATTCAACGGTGAATTTTAACGGTAAGAGTGCTCTAGTATCCTTCGAAAGAATTAATGGCGGGATAATATTGGTGTTTCTTGATGACCATGAAAAAATATCACGGCAGTTGCAGGAAGAAAAACTAGCGTCTTTAGGAAAGTTAACTGCAAGTATTGCTCATGAGATTCGTAATCCTTTGGGGGCTATATCACATGCGGGGCAACTTCTAGCTGAATCACCTGATCTTGCAGATCAGGATAAAAGGTTAACTGAAATTATTTATGATCATTCTGAAAGGTTAAATACAATAATAAAGAGTATTCTACATCTTTCGCGTAAAAGAAATATAGAAAAGACTAAAGTTGAGCTGGATGAATGGCTGGATAAATTTGTATATGAATTTTCGATAGAGAAACATATTGATGTTGAGCAAATTGAAATATCTATCAATGATTGTCATTTGTATATAGAAACAGATATCTCCGCATTCGAGCAAATAATGTGGAACCTTTGTAGTAATGCGTTTAACTATTCGCAAAATAGCAATGGAAAGTCTAAGGTGTTTATTGGGCTCGAGGTGATGAATGAGATGGTTGCTATCGATGTGATTAATTTTGGTACTAAAATTGATGTTAAGCATGTACATAGAATATTCGAACCTTTTTTTACTACGTCATCAACAGGTACTGGACTTGGGCTGTATCTATGTAAAGAGTTGTGTAACAATAATAATATTAAGCTTAATTATATTAATGATTTTGCTGAAGGAACCTGTTTTAGGTTGGTTTTTCCTGAATATAATTCGAGATAGGGTGTTATGCGTTCAAAAGCACTGATTGTTGATGATGAGCCGGATATAAGAGAGTTGTTGGAATTAACTCTTAGCAGAATGGATGTTGATGTGAAGTCCGCAGCTGATCTGGAGGATGCTCGACTTGCCCTTGCTGGTGATATATTTCACTTGTGTATTACTGATATGCGCCTGCCTGATGGTTCTGGCATAGATTTGTTGAAACATATTCAACTTGTTTATCCTGATTTACCCGTTGCTGTGTTAACTGCTCATGGAAATATGGACCTTGCGATTCAATCACTTAAAGCTGGAGCCTTTGATTTCGTTTCTAAACCTGTAGATCTTGGGGTTTTACGTCATTTAGTCTCTACAGCTCTTAAATTATCAAATGCCGGTAAACCAGCAGATAGAAGAAGTAGGAAAACATTACTAGGCGAGTCGCCAGCAATGCAAAAGCTGCGGGCAACTATACATAAATTGGCTCGTAGTCAGGCTCCGGTATATATAAGTGGAGAGTCTGGAACAGGTAAAGAGCTAGTTGCTCGCTTGATTCATGAGAAGGGACCAAGGGCTAAAGAATCTTTTGTACCAGTCAACTGTGGTGCAATTCCGACTGAATTGATGGAAAGTGAATTTTTTGGGCACTTAAAAGGCAGTTTTACTGGGGCTAGTAAAGAAAAAGCAGGTCTTTTTCAGGCTGCTGATGGTGGAACTCTATTTCTGGATGAGGTAGCTGAATTACCACTACATATGCAAGTTAAATTATTGCGGGCGATTCAGGAAAAAGCTATTAGGCCAGTTGGAGCGCAGAAGGAAATTTCAGTTGATGTGCGTATATTAAGCGCAACACATAAAGATCTTGAACAGCTGGTGCAAGAAGGTGTGTTTCGTCAGGATTTATATTATCGCATAAATGTGATTAACCTGCAGGTACCAAGTCTTAGGGGCAGAAAAGATGATCTAGATATGTTGGCTCAGCATATACTAGAAAAGCTTTCTGCCCCTATTGGGGAAAAGCCACCAGTTATATGTGCTGAAGCGATGGGAGTGCTTAGGGAATACGGCTTTCCTGGTAATGTGCGTGAGCTTGAAAATATTCTTGAGCGTGCCATGACCATGTGTGATGGAAATATTATTGAGCCTGAAGATCTACAGCTTCCAAGCAGTATCACTGATATGGCTGGTGAAGTTGATAATATTTCTCCAATTGCTCCAACAGGTTTTTCTAGTTTAGATTCTTCTCTTGAGGGATATTTGGAAAGTATAGAAAAAGAAGTAATAATTAAGGCGCTTGAAGAGACAAGCAATAATAAAACGGCAGCAGCTAAGAAGCTGGGGATGACGTTTAGGTCGCTGCGCTATAGGTTATCCAAATTAGGAATTTCTTAAAGAATAACTAGGTTGTGTTTTTCTACGCATCTAGTTTAAGCAAAAGTCAATGCTATGTTGAATATATCTTGAAAAAGAGTTCAATCGCTCAGGATGTTTATAGTGTGTGACAAAAAGCGTCAGTTGTGACGTAAAGTGTGGCTAGATAGCGGTTTTATATTGATGATCTCGTCACATTTTTGTTTCTAGTTAGAAAATAATCAAATGCTTTAATATAGGTAAAACAGTTTGTTATGATGTTCTTCGGGGGTTGGCATATCTATTGCTTTACTAAATTCAGACACGGCTATAGCGCGACTTGCATTGATGGAAATCGTTACATAAAAAGTGCTGTGAATATGAAGTAAAAACAGACTATATTAATTGATCTTTATTTTAGGAGAGACAAAATGAAAAAGACACAACAAGGTTTTACATTAATCGAATTAATGATCGTCGTTGCGATTATTGGTATTTTGGCTGCAATTGCTATCCCTGCATATCGTGATTACACATTGCGCGCTGATGGCGGTGCGGCGCTTCAGCAGGCTACAGGGTATAAAACATGTGTTGCTGAGCATATAATGAGTACGGGGAGCAATGCTAGCGTGAATACTGTGTGCGATCCAGGTGAGTCTGTTTCTGTTGAGGCTTTAACAGCAGGTCAGGTCTTCGTGGCAGGTGATGGAGATATTTCTTCATTAGGCCCAAATGGTGTGGTCAGAATTACTTTAGACGCATCTACAGATGGTAGAGCATTTAGTTGTTCTGATAATAATACCGATGTTGATATTTCTGGCTGTTAAAGTCTGAAAATTATCCGCATAAAAAAACCCTGGCTTTGCCGGGGTTTTTTTATAGGTAACTTAAGTGTGTCATGTCAATTATATGCGTCTGAGTGAGCAATGAGGGTAAATATTTATGTTGCCCAATTTATATTCACCAGATAATGTGGCCTTTTAAAAGGCTTCTGGATTCTTGTAGTGAGTGGAGTGGGAGGTTGAATGGTGTGGGTACTATGGTAGTGGTGTGGTGAAAATGTTGGTAATGAACCGCGTTAGTGTTATTTGCTGGTTGTTTATTGTTTCTTGGTGGGCAGGACTGGCTTTGGCTCCACTATATGTAGAAAATAATGCTGGAGGTAGGGGGTTTGATCTTACTTTTAATATTTTTGTGTGGCTTTTTATTGTGCTTATGATTTCTTTAGCCGTGTTTAGCGTTATTTCTAAAATAAAAATTGTGCTACCGCGGCGCTGGTATTTTTTCATATTGTTTCCAGTGTTTATGGCTATTATGCTCTTATTTAGAGGTTCGGAAAATTATAACGCTTGTGTGTTAAGGTTGATTTATATTGTTGTGGGTGTTTTGTTCTTTTTTTCATTATATCAATTTACAAGAAATGAGAAAAAAGCTACAAAAATGTTGGTTGCTGTAGTGGTTGCTGGTGGGGTGCAAGCAGTAGTTTCATTTTTTCAGATTTATGCTCCTGAGTTTATATCTGGTTTTTGGCCAACATATGCTAATCGTGCATTAGGGGTGTTTCAACAGAGAAATGCCTTAGCGGTCTTTTTGGTTTCATCAATTGTTGTGGGGGTGTATTTGTCCACTAGGCCATTTATGGGAACAAAAAATTTTTTTTGGTGGGTAGGCTGTTATTTGTGTTTTGCAGGGGGGGGGTATATTGCTGCATACACAGGATCAAGAGCTGGATTGATATCGTTTGTTGTTTCGTTAATTGTTATGTATGTGTTTAGGGTTCGATATATTAAAAGAAATAAGAGTTTAGTATTAATTGGTATGGTTGTTGTTGTTTCTTTCTTTTTGGCTGGAGGGATGGTGTCACAGAATCAGGGGTTTTCAAGAGTTGTTGAAAGTACAGAAAATGATCTCGAATACTTGCGTAAATCACAAAGAATGAATATATATTTAGTTGCAGCCGAAATGATTGCTGAGCGCCCGCTATCTGGGTATGGTCTTGGTAGTTTCCAAAGGCACTGGAATTTACAGGTGGCTGATTATGCGGATAGATATCCAAATGCTAATATAACTTATGTCACCCACCCGCATAATGAAATTTTATACTGGATCATTGAAATGGGTGTAGGGATTTTGGTGATAATAGGGATAATTTTATTTACTATGATTGTGCAGATAAAGGCGTGTGGAGTGCAGCGTGGTGCAGCCTATTTAGCATTGTTGTTTCCGATAAGTTTTTATTCGATGGTGGAGTATCCCTTTTTCTTATCTTCATTGCATTGGTTTTTATGGCTTTTCTTTTTATCCTTACCTTTAAGGCATAATTGTAATGTTTATAGTGTAAAGTTGAGTAATGCTGCATCATCATCAGTCAAGGTGGTGGTGGTGGTGGTCCCTGTTTTAACGGCGTATTTTTTAGTTGAAACTAGTTTGTCTCAGCAAGAAGTATATAATTTTAAAATGAATATGTTTGGAGAGAAATCTTCATTGCAAAATGCTCGAAATAATTTTTATTATGCTCGAGAAGCTAGCGAGCTGTTGATGAGAAAAAAGCTACATAGTGGAATTGCTTTAAATAATAAAAAAGATGTTAGTGAGGTTGCATTATGGGTGGAAAAAGAAATGGAGGTTTTTCCTAGGGTAAAATTGGTTGAAGATTTGATTAATGCAAATGTTTTTTTGGGGAAAAACAAAAAGCTTTGCAATATTTTAGATGAAGCAGAAAAGACATATCCAAATAGCCATCAAATTAGCGTAATAAGAAATGAGAAATGCATATTAACTGGTTTGTAGTTTAAAGAATTGGTTGATTGGTCTATTTGCAAATATTTGCTATATTCAGGTTAAGTTAATAGAAAAGATATAATGGAATAATTATTATGATGCCGGCGGGAATTAAACTAGGTGGTTTAGCGGGAAAGTTGGTTGATGATGGTCTTCTTTCTGAAGAAATTGCTACTAAATGTTCTGATGAAGCGCGAAAAAAGCAAGTTTCTTTTGTTAAATATATTGTTGATGAAAAATATATCGAAAGAGCTGTAATTGCTCAAGCTGCATCTTTTGAGTTTGGAGTGCCTTTATTTGATTTGTCCGTAATGGACCTTGAGCAATGCCCTATCTCTTTGGTGAAAGAAAAGTTAATTCGACAGCATCATGCTTTACCTTTGTTTAAACGTGGTAAACGCCTTTTTGTTGCTGTTTCAGATCCTACTAACGTTCAAGCTCTGGATGAGATAAAGTTTCACACCGGGATAACAACCGACCCTGTACTGGTAGAGGAAGATAAGCTAACTCAAGCTATTGAGGATAGCCTTACAGCTCAAGATTCTGCTCAGATTGGAGATCTACTAGATGATGACTACGATAATATTGATATATCAGCAGGGGATGAAGAAGAAAAAAATGAGGTTGCAGATGCTGATGTTGACGATACTCCGGTTGTTAGGTTTGTAAATAAAGTATTGCTTGATGCTATCAATAAAGGAGCTTCGGATATCCACTTTGAGCCTTATGAGAAAAAATTTAGGGTGAGATTTCGTCAAGATGGGGTTTTACATGAAGTTGCAGCTCCTCCAGTTACTTTAGCCAATAGAATAACTGCTCGTATAAAGGTTATGTCGCGCCTTGATATTGCTGAGCGTCGTGTTCCCCAAGATGGGCGCATTAAAATGAATATAACCAAGAAGCGCTCTATTGATTTTCGTGTAAATAGTTGTCCAACACTTTGGGGGGAGAAGGTTGTTTTACGTATCCTTGACTCCAGTAGTGCAATGATGGGTATTGAAAAACTGGGATATGATGATGTGCAAAGAGAGCGTTATGAGGAAGCTTTGGCAAGCCCTTATGGGATGATTCTGGTGACGGGGCCGACTGGTAGTGGTAAAACGGTATCGCTTTATACTGGGCTTAATATTCTGAATACTGACGATAGAAATATCTCTACGGTTGAAGATCCGGTAGAAATAAATCTTCCCGGTATTAATCAGGTAAATACTAATCCAAGAGCTGGTTTGGATTTTTCTTCAGCACTGCGTGCTTTTCTGCGTCAGGATCCAGATGTGGTGATGGTTGGCGAGGTGCGTGACTTGGAAACTGCTGAGATAGCGATTAAAGCAGCCTTGACTGGTCACTTGGTGTTATCCACACTGCATACCAATGATGCGCCACAGACATTAACTCGCCTTGCAAATATGGGGGTTCCTGCGTTTAATATTGCCTCTGCAGTTAGTTTGATTATTGCTCAGCGTCTTGCTCGTCGTTTATGTCCACACTGTAAAACCCCTGTAGATATCCCTAAGGAAGCTTTATTGGATGAAGGCTTTGAAGAGAGTGGTTTAAATGGCCTTCAACTTTATGGGGCTGTTGGTTGTGATCAATGTGTAGAAGGCTATAAAGGTCGTGTTGGTATTTATCAGGTGATGCCGGTGAGTGAGGCAATTGGCCGTATTATTATGGAAGGCGGTAATGCTCTTGAAATTGCAGATCAAGCTAAAAAAGAGGGAATTGCTGATCTGCGTGAGTCTGGTCTTGCAAAGGTTAAGGCTGGAGTGACCAGTTTAGAAGAGATAAATCGAGTTACAACTAAAGAGTAATTGAGCTAAACTAAATAAATAATTCAGTTTAAAGGGAATAATAATGGCGCAAAAATCTAAAACGGCAGCAAAGCCAAAGAAGATGCCAACCTTTGCCTGGGAAGGTAAGGATAAAAAAGGAAATAAGGTTAAGGGTGAAACGGTTGCTACTAATGCAATGCTGGTTAAAGCAGACCTGCGTCGCCAAGGAGTTACCCCTGGAAAAATAAGAAAGAAATCTGAACTTTTTTCTTCGGCAAAAAAGAAGTCGATTAAGCCAGTTGATATTGCGGTATTTAGTAGGCAGCTGGCAACCATGATTTCTTCGGGCGTCCCTATCGTACAAGCCTTCGATATTATTGGGAAAGGTCATGATAACCCGAGTATGCAAGAGTTGGTCATGACAATAAAAGGGGATGTTGAGCAAGGAAATACTCTTGCTGAGGCTCTTTCCAAGCATCCACGCTATTTTGATGATCTGTTTGTTAATTTGATTAGCGCTGGTGAGCAGTCTGGTGCGCTAGAGAGCTTATTGGATAAGATTGCTACGTATAAAGAGAAAACAGAATCGATCAAAAAGAAGATTAAAAAGGCGCTGTTTTATCCTACGGCAGTTGTAGTTGTTGCTTTTGTGGTGACAACTATTCTACTTATTTGGGTGGTACCGCAGTTTGCTGAACTGTTTAAAGGTTTTGGGGCAGATCTGCCTGCATTTACTCAGTTTGTAATGAACCTTTCAGATCTATTTATTGAATATTGGTATTTGATCTTTGGTGGAATTATTTTAGGCGTATTTGCCTTTATTGAAGGGAAAAGGCGTTCTCCTAAGTTTAGGTTTTTTATTGATAGAGTTATTTTACGCCTCCCTATTTTTGGTGCGTTGCTAAATAAAGCAGCTGTAGCTCGTTTTGCACGTACTCTCTCAACCATGTTTGCAGCAGGTGTGCCGTTAGTAGATTCTTTAGTATCTGTTGCAGGGGCTGCTGGAAATATTGTATATACCAATGCAATTTTAGATATGAAGGATAAGGTGTCCACCGGGCAACAGTTGCAGCTTGCAATGAAACAGACCAATCTTTTTCCAAGCATGGTGGTGCAGATGGTAGCCATAGGGGAAGAATCTGGGTCCATTGATTCAATGTTGAATAAGGTTGCAGATTTTTATGAGGAAGAAGTTGATGCAGCGGTTGATGGACTGAGTAGTCTGCTTGAGCCATTAATCATGGTGGTTCTTGGTGTTTTGGTTGGTGGTCTCGTTATTGCTATGTATTTACCAATCTTCCAGCTTGGACAAGTGGTTTAATTATGGATAATTTGTTTCTTCTTATGCAGCAGAATATAGCTATATTTTCAGCTATTGTCTTTGCTATTGGATTGCTTATTGGTAGTTTTTTGAATGTAGTTATTCATCGTTTGCCGATAATGATGCAGCGAGAATTTACGATTGCTGCAAAAGAACATATGAGGGTTGATCTGACTGAAGAGGAAATGGGCTGGGAAAAAGAAAAATTTAACTTAGTTGTTCCTCGCTCTCGATGCCCGAAATGTGGCCGCCAAATTACTGCTTTTGAAAATATTCCAGTTATAAGTTATCTTTTGTTAAAAGGTAAATGTTTTGGGTGTAAGAGCAAAATTTCACCTCGATACCCTATTGTTGAGTTTGTAACTGCGATGTTATCTGTTCTTGTTGCTGTTCAGTTTGGGGTGACTTGGGCAACCTTAGCTGGACTATTTTTAACTTGGTCTCTTGTTGTATTAACCATGATTGATTTTGATACTCAGCTTTTGCCCGATGCCATTACTCAACCGTTAATTTGGGCTGGAATTATATTGAGCATGTATGGTGTATTTTCAATTGATATAATCTCTTCTATCTATGGCGCTATTTTTGGTTATCTTTCACTGTGGAGTGTGTACTATGGATTTAAGATCCTCACCGGAAAAGAGGGGATGGGCTACGGTGATTTTAAGCTATTAGCAGCTCTTGGTGCTTGGATGGGGTGGAAGATGCTGCCAGTGATTATTCTGTTTTCATCACTTGTTGGTGCTGTGGTTGGGATAACAATGGTAATTGTGTTGGGGCGTGATAAAAATGCCCCTATTCCTTTTGGGCCATACCTTGCTGCCGCTGGCTTTATTGCTTTTTTGTGGGGAGATAAAATTCTTACCTATTATCTAGGGGCATGGCAGTTTTCTGGTTGAAGTGGAAATGGATTATGCAAAGAAACTTTAAAGCCAATATGAGACAAGGGGTTCTAGTTAAGCCTGGGCAGAAGTTTTTCTCTCAAATATTAAAAAATAGAATCGAAGTCATATTATTGTTTGCATTTTGCTTTGCTTTATTTGTTGAAAATCCATCTGTGGATTATGTACAAAACTCAGTAGTGGCCATATGTGTTTATTTGGCACTTATTTTGAGTGCTGTTAAAAAAAATACTGAAGAGATAAGGAGTATGGCCGTACCTATTTTTTTAATTATCTGGGTATGCATACTTATTACATACTGTTTAATCAGCCCTGTTATATCACTGGCTTTGATTTACACTTCTTTTTTAGTCTTTATTCCACTTTTTATAGCTGCAGGGCTTATGCAGTCAATCAACGTTGTTTTTTTGTTAAAATTGTTAAGAGCTTTTTCTGTTTTCGTCGCAGCACACTGTATTATTGAATATATAATGACAGGTGAAAGATCAAGCTTCTTCGTTATAGACCCAAATTTTATAGGTGGTATTTTAGGTTTTTTTTTTATTGGATATTTTTTTGAATTTATCAATAAAAAACTAAGCTCTATTAAGGCTCACTTGCTTTGCTCTCTATTAATAGGCGTTGGTATGGCTACAACCCTATCTCGCTCATCTTTTTTGCTTACGGTTTTTGTCATTATCTTTTTAATAGTGATTAGCAATCAGGTTTGCATAAGAAAGCGGATTTATGCGGCTGTTATACAGTTGTTAGTTTTTGTTGTTTCATGGGGTGTATTGATTACTATTACGAGTCTAAGAGGGGGGACGGTTGTACAAGAAAGGATGAGTTCTGGAAGTCACTCTATGAGTGCTAGAATTGAGATTTGGGCTGCGAGTGTAAAAATGTTTCAAGAGGCACCAGTGTTTGGGAAAGGGCTTGGAAGTTTCCACTCTTATTATCCTGAGTATAGGACAGAGTTCTCAACGGTAGGAACGTTTGTGCATAATGATTACCTACAATTTTTTACTGAAGGAGGGGTGCTTTTAGGAAGTTTCTATTTATTCATTGGTGCTGGATTTTGTTATGTATTTATTAGAAGATTGAGAAAAATTGATACTGAATCATTAGCATTTGATCAATATCGATCCAGTATTGCGCTTCAGTGTGGCACCCTATTGCTTTTGGCTCAGGCAGGAGTTAATTTTATATTTTATATTGCAGGGTCAAGTTTGTTATTGGCTACAGGATTCATGTCTTTAGCTGCAAAATCACCTTATAAGGTTATCTGTCGCAATTTGGAGAAATCACAAAACACATTTAGTACAGTTGTTAAATTTTTTGCTATTGTTTTGTGCGTAGTAGGTATTATCTATAATTTATCAGTCTGGAGCTCTTCCCATTCGGCTGAAAAAAAGACTATTCTCACGCGAATTGGATTAAAACTATCAGAAAAAGATATATCAGCTTTAGAAATGCATCTTAATGTTAATCCTTTTATACATCGCCCGTTAATTCCTTTGTCGGAGAGTGCCATCCTTACTGTAGGTAGTAAAATGACAGCACTGGAAAAAGAAAAATTAAAGCAAAGAATGATTGAATATTTTTATCGTACACTAGAGCATCGCAATCTTCGTTGTTTAAATAAGTTATTGGCAGCAGATTTTGTTGGTGAATTTCCAAATGAGCAAGGTGTGCTTATGGAAGGAACGAGAGATGAGATACTTGCACAGGCATACGCACAACAGCCAAAGTGTGAACTTTATTATTCATTGCTAATAGGAGGCCCTGCTCCTACGGGCATGTTGAAGAAGTAGTACTTTGGTATTCTTGTATAGTTTGGGAAACCATTAAATCTGCTCTGCTTAAACTTATAGATGACTTATCTGAAGTCGTGAGTGTAGCTAAGCAATACTCTTCTTAGTCTTATCAAAATACTACTCAATTTCTCATCATAGCCATATAATAGATAATTCTGTTGTTTCGGAGCCATAATGTATACAGTTGCCCTAACCGGAGGTATTGCCAGCGGTAAAACTGCAGTTTCCGATATGTTTGCGGAAATAGGTGTTTCTATTGTCGACACTGATTTAATATCGCGAGAAGTGGTAATGCCTGGCTCAGAAGGTATTGCTGCAATAGTTTCTGCTTTTGGCAGCTCTATTTTGGAGAGTAATGGTTCGCTAAATCGTCGAAAGTTACGTGAAATTGTTTTTGCAGATAAAGATAGTTTGCAGACCCTAGAAGAAATTACTCATCCGTTAATTGAGAAAAGAGCAAAACAGTTAATTGATTCAGCAAATGGCGACTTTTGCATTTTAGTTGTACCTCTGTTGTTGAATAGCCAGATGCGGCAATGGGCGGATAGGATTTTGGTTGTTGATGTGAATGAAGAGCTGCAATTACAGCGCTTTTTAGAAAGAGATTGCGAGACAGTTGAACAGGCACAAGCAATTATAACAACTCAGGCAAGTAGGCAGCAGTTATTAGATATAGCTGATGATGTGATAATAAATGATGCAGGACTTGAGAAGTTGCGTAAACAAGTTCAGAATCTACATAATATTTACATTCAAGCGGCTAGTGCACGTTTGCAAAATAAGGAAGGTTAAGTGTCAGAATGGATTGTATATGAACACCCTTTGAATGAGAGAGTTCGGGTGTTGATGAGATTAGAATTTATATTTAAGCAGATAGATCAACTGCTACAGGATGATTCTAAGCTAAGCACGCGTCATATTTTGCTTGCTATTGGTGAGCTTATAGGGATTGTAGAGCGTGGTGATTTAAAATCAGAAATTCTGAAAGAGCTAGATCGTCATATTGCTACGATGCTGAATCTACAGCAAGCTCCGGGCGTTGATGTTGAATGCTTGCAATCGATACTGCAACAGTTGCAAGGGTTATCTGCGCAGATTCACTCTTCACAGGGGCAGATAGCTGCTGAGCTAAAAAATGATGAGTTTTTGAATGGAGTGATTCAGCGCTCAGGTATTCCTGGTGGCACATGTGATTTTGATATGCCTGGTTATCACTATTGGTTGGAGCAACCAAGAGAGATTAGAGACCAGCAAGTAAATGCTTGGTTAGGAAAATTTAATTTAATAAAGTCATCTTGCGACCTTATTTTGGATTTGATACGTGGTAGCTCTGTTGCCAAGCCGCAGCAGGCAGAGAAGGGAATGTTTCAGCAGTCTTTGGATAAAGACCACCCATGTCAGTTGGTGCGTATAATACTGCCACGCGAAGCAGCGATTTTTCCTGAGACTAGTGGGAATAAACGCCATTTTACTATACGTTTTATGGGTGAAGATTCGGCTTCAGGAAAAAACAAGCAAGTGGATTCAGCAGTAGATTTTAAAATAATGGTTTGCATAATTTAGAGAAAGTGAATTGTATGACAACAGTAAATTGCCCAGTATGTCAGAAGCTAGTTGAATGGAATAATAGTTCCGAATTCAGACCATTTTGCAGTGAGCGTTGTAAAATGGTTGATTTGGGTGATTGGGTAAATGAGAATCATAGAATCCCAGGAGAGCCTGCAGAAGTTGCAGATAATAACTTAAGTGAAGAGCAGAGAAACTTGCTCAACTAAGTATATTTTTGGCACGAATTTAATTATTAAAGTTCACAGAAAAAGCAGTGAACTTTTTTTGTTTTAGCAAATCAATATCATCAGAATTCATATCAATTAATTGGTAAAGACATATTAATGATTTAGGTGTTTTATGACTAATCAACAAAAAATCATCGATCTTAAAAACTATTTAGATGAACACATCCTGGGGCAGAGCGAACTTATCTCTCGCCTGCTTATTTCTATTCTTGCTGATGGTCACCTCTTGGTTGAGGGGGCTCCAGGGCTTGCGAAAACAACAGCAGTAAAAATTCTAGCCTCTGGGATTGAGGCAGATTTCCACAGGGTTCAGTTTACCCCTGACCTGCTGCCAGCAGATTTAACTGGTACAGATATTTATCGCCCCGAAGATGGTTCTTTCCATTTTCAAAATGGCCCTCTGTTTCATAATATTGTCCTTTCTGACGAGATTAACCGCGCACCAGCCAAGGTGCAGGCTGCTCTGTTAGAAGCGATGGGTGAAAGGCAAATTACAGTTGGTAAAGAAACTTATAAGCTGCCGCAGCTGTTTATGGTTATGGCCACTCAGAACCCTATTGAGCAGGAGGGGACATACCCATTACCCGAGGCTCAACTCGATCGATTTTTAATGCATGTAAAAGTAGGGTATCCGCGTAAGGATACAGAGAGGGATATACTTAAACTTGTACGTTCACAAGCTCTTGATGATGAATCTCCTGATGAACCGAAACAGTTTGACAAAATTCCGGAACAGGTGATTTTTGCAGCTAGGAAAGAGATCTTGAATATCCATATGAGTGAGGATCTTGAAGAGTACCTAGTGCAGATAATTTTAGCGACACGTGAAGCTGCTGAGTATGGAGCTGATTTACAGCGTTGGATTAGATTTGGAGCAAGCCCTAGGGCAACCATTGCGCTAGATCGTTGTTCACGCGCTCATGCTTGGTTACAGGGGCGCGATTTTGTAACTCCTGACGATATTCAAACTATAGCCCATGATGTATTGCGCCATCGCATTCTCCTCACGTTTGAGGCAGAAGCAGAAGGGATAAATCCAGATAGGGTTATAGATGAACTTCTACAGAGAATAGCTGTGCCGTAAGGCTTGTAGGAAATTGGGACAAGAAACCATGGATACAGATGGCAAATATGGAATTATCCCAGATCTGAAAACTCTAGTTGAGTTACGCCATTATGGCAAAGGGATTAAATTTCCTCCAAGACGACGGGTAAGTGGAAATCTTTCTGGTGGATATCTCTCGAATATTCGCGGGCGCGGAATCGATTTCGATGAGGTGCGCCAGTACAATCCAGGTGATGACATACGCAATATGGATTGGCGTGTTACCGCCCGCATGAATAAACCTCATACCAAAATATTTAAAGAGGAGCGGGAGCGCCCAGTTTTCTTTGCTATCGATAATAGTCAAAGTATGCAGTTTGGTACTAAACGCGTATTTAAGTCAGTTGCAGCAGCAGAAGCTGCGACGCTATTGGCTTGGGCAGCAAGCTCCAATAAAGATCGAATTGGTGGGTTAATATTTTCAGAAGAGAATCATATCGAGTTTAAACCTACTGCAGGGGACAGAGGGGTGTTGCGCATGATAAATGCCCTATGCTGTTCTGATAAAGTGAGACGTTCGGAGCAGATTAAAGCAAAAAATGCAGATGAAAATTTTTTAGAACAGGCACTACAGCGTCTGCGCTATGTAACCAAACCTGGCTGTGCAATTTTTGTCCTTAGCGATTTTTTCAACCTAAGTGAAAATAGTATTGATCAACTTTCCCAGTTAGCAGTTCATAATGAGCTGTATCTGGTACATGTTTATGACCAAATTGAACTCTCAGCACCTCCCGCAGGGCGCTATCGTATAAGTGACGGCATCAACAGTGCAGAGCTGGATCTTGAGGGGCAAGATAATCGCGCCCGATATCAGACATGGTTCAAGCAAAACCAGGGTGAGTTGATAGATTTTTGCAAGAAACGCCGAATTGGCTATATGCCGCTATGCTCAGCAACTAATCCATATGAGCTAGCACAATCGTTTGCACCCCATAAATTTCTCGCCAGAGAGGTGAATCGATGAGCAATGGGGTAAACCAGTGGATATAAAATTGGCTGCACAGTTAAAGGATATTCACCTGCCAGAAGAGCCAGGAATCTGGCCTTTGGCTCCTGGATGGTGGTGTGTGTTATTGCTCACGCTCCTTATTGCAGCAGTATTGATTTATCTTGTGAGAAAATACAGGCAAGGTGCGGCTAAAAGGGAAGCTCTTATACAGTTGCAGCAGGTTGAAACTCAGTATCAGAAAGATGAAGATAGCGGACGTTACTATAGTGATATATCAAAACTGCTACGCCGAGCAGCTATCCATGCTTATTCGCGCGAGGCATGTGCTGGCCTGAGTGGAGATACATGGTTGCAGTTTTTGCAAAGCCACTCAACAAACGGTGGATTTGTCGATGGTATTGGTCGTGAATTGGTCGAGGCACAATTTAAGCCCCAATGTATTGAACCGGCTGATACAAAAGCAATTTATCAACTGACTGAGCAATGGTTGCGGAGGAATCTATGAATCTTGCATACCCTTGGCTTTTAATCCTTTTACCGCTACCTGTTTTAATAAGAGCCCTTCTTCCTGTGCGAGCACGATCTGAAGATGTAGCAGTAAGGGTGCCATTTTATGCCAGAGTCTCAGGATTTGGCTCCAGCTCTGCTGTTATCAACAACTCACAGCAATTGAAGATGCTGGCAATGATACTGATATGGGTACTACTTGTTATAGCAGCTGCTCGTCCGCAGTGGTTGGGGGAGCCGATTGAACTTCCAGTTGAAGGGCGTAATCTGATGTTAGCGGTGGATGTTTCTGGCAGTATGCAAGAACAGGATATGGTGCTTGAAGGGAAATATAGAGACCGTCTAACAATAGTTAAAAGCATAGTTGCGCAATTTATAGATAAGCGGGTTGGTGACCGGGTTGGCCTGATTCTATTTGGTGATAATGCCTACATACAGGCGCCACTTAGCTTTGACCGTAAGACGGTAAATACCTTAGTTGATGAATCTGAGATAGGGATTGCTGGGAAGAAGACAGCAATTGGTGATGCTATTGGTTTGGCAGTAAAACGCTTACGCGAGATAGACTCAAAGGACAAGGTATTGATACTCCTCACCGACGGGGAAAATACAGCAGGCTCGGTCGACCCTGAACAGGCAGGGAAGATAGCTGCTGATGCTGGATTGAAGATATATACCATTGGAGTTGGTGCAGATGAGGCTTATCGTCGCTCATTTTTTGGCGGAACACAGCGTTATAACCCTTCTGCAGGCCTGGATGAAAAGACCTTACAAAAAATTGCATCTACCACTGGGGCAAAATATTTTCGTGCTCGCTCCACTAAGGAGCTAAACCAAATATATCAAGAGATAGATCAGTTGGAACCGGTAGTTGGCAAAGGGGAGGTGTTTCTCCCAGTAACAGAGCTCTACTATCTACCAATGATATTGGCATATATTCTGGCCATGCTGATTGCATTTAGCGCGGTTTCAATAACAGATATTGTTGCAAAGATAAAACGGATGGGGGAAGCATGATAGAAACATTTCATTTTTTACGCCCCTACCTATTGCTAGCAATGATTCCTGCGATAATCGCAATTTTACTTCTTTTTTATAAAAGGGGGGCGCAAAATAGCTGGTCGCAGATATGCGATGCCCATTTACTGCGTCATCTAGCAGTGGATACCGGCAAAGGGAGAGCGCGAACCTCACTAATTATTCTACTTTTAATATTTGTTATTAGCGTAATAGCGATGGCAGGACCCGCTTGGCGTCAGGCAGAGCAGCCAGCTTATCGTAACCAGCGAGCAGTGGTGGTAGTTCTGGATCTATCCTACTCAATGTTGGCGCAGGACATCAAACCATCACGTGTAGAACTAGCCAAGTATAAGGTGCTAGACCTGCTGGAGAAGAACAAAGATGGGCAGACATCATTAGTAGTATTTGCTGGAGATGCACACGCAGTTACCCCACTGACTGATGATATAAATACAATCAAATCACAGATAGAACCGTTAGATCCGATGATAATGCCATTTCCAGGAAGTAGGCCCGACCAAGGGGTGAAGAGAGCGTTACAGCTGTTGAAAAATGGGATGGCAAAAAATGGCGAGATAATTCTCCTAACAGATGGCACTGATGACTACTGGGAGCAGCTGCAAGATATAGCTGCAGATGTGAATGGCGCAGGCCATATGTTGTCGATAGTAGGGGTTGGCACTACAGGTGGTGCTCCAATACCTTCCGCAGATGGTGGGTTTATTCAAGATAACTCCGGCAGGATTGTATTGCCAAAACTTGATGAAAGTAAGTTAAGGCAAGTAGCGGCTGAGGCAGCGGGGAAGTACTTTACGATTTCCGTAGATGGCAGTGATATTGAATCAATCGATAGGTTTAATCTGCAAAAAAAGAGGATGGATGCAGAAAAGAAACAGCAGGTGTCAGCAGTATGGAGTGATGATGGCTATTGGTTGATATTCTTGATTTTACCGGTTGTATTACTGAGTTTCAGAAAAGGGAGTGTTGTTGCTTTAATGTTTGCGGTGATGTTGCTTCCAGATTTAGCTAGTGCAGCGGATGAGCCAGGTTTTTTTGCTAGTCTGTGGCAGCGCAAAGAGCAGTTAGGGGTAGAGCAGTTTAAACAGGGTGATTTTGACCAAGCTGAACAAAATCTACAAAAAGACCCTTTGTGGAAGAGTGCTGCACAATACAAAGCTGGAAAATTTGCCGAGGCGATAAAAACCCTGGAGCAGGATGATAGTGCGCTTGCTGATTATAATCGTGGTAACGCCCTGGCTCAGATGGGGCAATATCAACAAGCTGTTGCGGCCTATACGCAGTCACTAGAGAAAGATCCAGATAACGTAGATGCAAAGCACAACAAAGAGTTGATAGAGGAGCATCTGCAGCAGCAACAGTCTGAAGAACAGCAGTCCCAAGAACAGCAGTCAGATGGTAAAGATGGCGAGCAACAAGATGGTCAGCAGCAAGAAAGCCAAAAGCAGGACGGTGAACAGCAGGACGGCGAGCAACAGCAGGGTGAGCAGAGCCAATCGCAACAAAACCAGGGGCAGCAATCGGAAGATGAACAGCCACCATTAGATTCTGAAAAACAAGGTAAAGAAGAGCAAGGTAAAGAGCAGCAAGAGCCAGAAAAAGAATCAGAGCAAGCAAAGCAGCTGCGAGAGGAACAAGAAAAGAAAGAGGCAGAAGAGAAAAATCAAACTCAGCAGATGCAGCAGCAATTAGAACAGCCGCAGCAAAAGCCTCTAGACCAAAAAACTGAGCAGTGGTTGAGGCAGATACCTGATAATCCTGGTGGTTTATTGAGAGAAAAGTTTTGGCGTGAGTCGAAGAAAAAATATGACAAAGGCACTTTGCCCAGTTCGAAGAACAAATGGTAAAAAGCGAAAAACAAGTGGTTAAAAGTGAAGGTCAAATGGTGATAAATATGCAAAGCAGTAAGGTAAAAATATTATTCGCAATGTTGATGGTGCTCGGGTTATTACGTTCAGCATTTGCAGCAACTGCGCATGTTGACCGTAATCATGTCTCTTTGAATGAGACTTTTGTGCTGACAATTACAGTGGAAAATATTTCATTAAGTGGCAGCCCCGACCTTGAATCCCTTGAAGATGATTTTACTCTGCTAGGTACTTCACAAAGCACCAGTATGAATATATTTAACGGCACATCTAGTCGTAAAACAGAGTGGACAACAACCTTAGCACCCAAAAAAATAGGCACTTTTACTATCCCGTCTGTGGATGTTGGGGGGGAGAAAACTAACCCGCTAACTATCATCGTATCAAAAGCTCCTAAAGTTACCTCTACGCAAAAAAATGAGATTTTTTTTGAAGTAGAGATAGATCGACGCCAAGGTTATGTGCAACAACAGTTTGTTTACACCATTAAAAGATATGCTTCTCGACAATTTGGAATACAAACATTTTCCCATGTTGGAGGGGAGGATTTTAAGGGTGACCGCCTAATAGTGAAACAAATTGGTGACACCAATAGATATATGTCTAATCTAGGTGGAACACAATATGACGTTGCAGAGCTAAAGTACTTAGTGTTTCCGCAACAGGTTGGAAAAATATCCCTGCCAGCACCACATATGATAGCTGTAGTTGAAACTGGTCGGCGTAATCGTTATGACCCATTTGCTCGTCGCCAGCAAAAACAGATTCAAATACGCGGCGAAGATGTTGAGCTGAATA
Organism: Gammaproteobacteria bacterium; assembly: GCA_033852135.1. Taxonomy (GTDB): domain Bacteria; phylum Pseudomonadota; class Gammaproteobacteria; order QZLD01; family QZLD01; genus QZLE01. The sequence continues at coordinate 22,187 of JAWSVB010000028.1, forward strand.
TAAGCCCAATACCCAACACCTACAGTAGCAACTGGTGGCTTCCGGCTAAAAAAGTATCCATTTCGCAGCAGTGGTCGTCTGACCCACAAAAAATGGGAAAAGGGCAAGCTAAGGTTGGTGAGCCGATTACCAGAACGATAACTTTAGTGGCGCAAGGTTTAAGTGCCGAGCAACTTCCAGAGTTGCCGCAAATAAATATTGTGAATGCCCGTGCTTATCCAGATAAGGTGGAGCGAGAAACAAGATTCAACGGCACAGATGTGGTTGGTAAAAGTATCAACAAAATGTTAATAATTCCATCGGCAGCGGGTGAAGTTAAGATACCTGAAACCAAAATAACTTGGTGGGATGTGGTTGAAAATAGACAGCGTGAAGCGGTTCTTCCGGCGCAAACAATCAAAGTTGCAGCTGTTGCTCAGCAAGCTTTAACCCCTAAACCTCCTGTAAAGGATATAGAAGTTGCAGAACTTGAACCGCAACTAAAACCGGCGCAGCAAGAGGTAGAAAAACAGGTAGAGATAATAACCAAAACTCAAAGCAGATGGTACGTAGAGGTTGGCCTGCTATTGCTGGTAATTATTATTTTAATCGCGTGGATAGTTGACCACCTTCGCTTGAAACGTAAATTGATACGACCTCGAGCTGAAGATAAAGATGTGCAGCAAAAACAAAAAGAGAAGCAACTCAGAAAAGAGTTAAAGCAGGCGTGTCAAACTGCAGGCGCTAAAACAGTGCGTCAATCAATTCTTGCTTGGGGAAGTATGGTTATTGAAGATAAAACCCCGGTAACTCTACTGGATATTGAGCAACACTTTAATGATACAACCTTAACTAATGAGATATCTCGTTTAGAAAATACCCTGTATGGAGATGGTCTGTATGGGAATGGAGAGCCAGGCTGGAATGGGGCAAATCTGTGGCTGGCTTTAGAAAGTGCTATTCAGAGTCAAGCGCAAAAAGGTAAAGATAAGAGTTCTGAGTTAGAAGAACTGCATAGGATTTAAAATTTAGATATTATTATGCAGATGCATTATTCCCGCGAAAGCGGGAATAATGAGTAAAAATGATTAAGACTTTTGTAAAACTTCATGCTCAGGATAATTGAGCTTAATTATATTCAGCGTATCTTGGTATAAATCATTCATCTCAAGGTTCTTATAACTTTCAGCGAGAACCGCTAATGCATCATAAATTGCAGGTGTGTTTGGATAGTGTTGGATTACATGCTTTGCACGATTTATTGCACCAACATAAGCTTTGCGGCGCGCATAATACTTAGCAACAATAACCTCACGGTCAGCCAGGGTGTCACGCATAATAACCATCTGCTTTCTTGCTTCCGGTGCATATTTACTATTTGGGAATTTTTCCACCAAAGTTCTAAATGCTAAGAAACCCTGCTTCATCGATTCATGACTACGTTCAGCTTTGCTCAGTTTGAATAGTCTGGTTACAAATGATTCACCATGATTGATATAGGAAAGCCCCTTAATATAATAGGCATAGTCAACAGATGGGTGACGAGGGTTGATTTTGATGAAACGGTCAGCAGAAAGAACAGCTAGCTCCATCTCGTTATCTTTGTAATATAGGAAAGGTATTTCGATTAGTGCTTGCTGTGCGAAGGCGCTGAAAGGGTAGCGTGATTCTAGTTTGTTTAGATATTCAATGGCGAACTCATAATCACCTTTATCTTTCATTCTTTGAGCTTCAGAATAAAGTTTTTGCGCGCTCCACTCGTAGGTCTCGTCATATTCTCTGCTTGGGTTGTCAGAACACGCGCTGATTAAAATGCAGATGGCGGCGATAGCAATTATCTTAAACTGTTTCATATTCTCAGGATAATCCTTTAAAACGACTAATAATCAAGACTATGACCGGATAGATCGTCAATAGTTCTCGATAGTTACAAAATTCGCAGCAATTATAATCGATAGTGTCTGGATTGCATAGGAATCAGGTAGAAGCAGAAAACATAATTAGATTTTATATACTCCACTATAATAAGTTAAAATGCCTAATTCGGTACAACAACCAGTGAGCAACAGGCCAGCAAATGACAGATCGAGAGATATTAGAAGGTGTAGTTCCTATAGAGATGGGTGGAGAAAGGATAGACCACGTCGTTGCTGAGCTGTTTTCAGATTACTCCCGTAGTAGATTGCAGCAGTGGATTAAATCTGGAGAGCTGTTGGTCGATGGCGAAAAGGTAAAACAGAAATTCAAGGTTATCGGTGAAGAGAAGATAACCATAAATGCTGCGGTAGAAGAGGTGGTGGAGATGGTTCCGCAGGATATTCCACTGGATATCATCTATGAAGATGACGATATCATGGTGATAAATAAGCCAGTTGGAATGGTGGTTCACCCTGGGGCTGGAAACAAAGATGGCACCATGATGAATGGTCTGCTATTTCACGATGCTGAATTAGCTAAGGTTCCACGGGCTGGAATCGTGCACCGATTGGACAAAGATACCTCAGGGCTGTTGGTTGTTGCCAAAACTATCCATGCGCATAAACACTTGGTTGAACAGCTGCAAGAGCGCACTGTTAGCCGCGAATATATGGCACTAGTTACCGGAAATGTGGTTTCTGGTGGCACCATCGATGAACCAATGGGGCGTCACTTTGTCGATAGAAAGAAGATGGCAGTGGTTCCAGAGGGTAAAGAGGCGATAACTCATTACCGCGTGCAGGAAAGGTTTGAAAATCACACTTTGGTAAAGGTAAAACTTGAGACTGGTCGCACCCACCAAATCAGAGTGCACATGACTCATATCAAACATCCGCTGGTTGGCGACCAAGTATATGGTGGCAGATTGCAGCTGCCTAAACACTGCAGTGAAGAGATGAAAATGGCACTGCGCGGAGCAAAAAGGCAGATGTTGCACGCGTGGCGGTTAGCTCTTATTCACCCAATGACTGGTGAAGAGCTGGGTTGGGAGTGTGAGCTGCCAGATGATATTGAAGATATGCTCGAACTTATGCGCTTTGAGATGTGCAAAGATGATGATGACTTCGACGACTATGATGATTTTGATGATGGTGATGTAGAAGTAGAGTATGTATTTGAGTAAATAAGATTCTGTAGGGGCGAAAAAACCTTCGTCCTACAGAGAAGTTGAAACGGATATCAGCACAGAATGACAGCCTATTTTATAAGAAGATTCATGTTAATCATCCCAACCTTTATTGGGGTGACGCTGTTAGTATTCGCCATCACCCGCATGGTTCCAGGTGGGCCAATCGAGCGCATGATTTCTCAGATGCAGATTGCATCATCCGATGTATCGGTTGGCAGTAGTGATTCCATTGCCGGCAACTCAATTTCCGATGAACAGATTCAGGAGTTGCGCGAATATTACGGTTTCGACAAACCGATTTTAGTTAGCTATTTTGACTGGATGAAACAGGTGGTACAGCTCGATCTTGGTACCTCTAGTCGTTACGATGAACCAGTACTGGATATCATTGCCGAACGTTTGCCAATATCAATATTTTACGGCGTCACCACTTTAATTCTCTCCTACCTAATATGTATCCCGCTCGGGATAATCAAGGCGATTCGGCACAATGGCATAGTAGATAATGTTTCATCAATTATTATCTTTATAGGTTATGCAATTCCGGGATATGTACTTGGTATCGGCCTGTTGTGGCTATTTGCAGTGCATTTAGAGTTTTTTCCAATGGGGGGATTTGTTGATGATGATTTTGAAGATTTTACCCGCTGGGAACAAGTAAAAGATGTATTGTATCACGCTGTGCTACCTCTATTATCCTATATGATCGGTAGTTTAGCGGTTATGACTTTGATGATGAAGAACTCCCTTTTGGATAACCTTGCCGCTGATTATGTGCGTACCGCGATGGCCAAGGGGATGTCATTTAAAATGGCAGTGATTAAACATGCTTTTCGTAACTCATTTATCCCACTTGCAACCCATATCGGAAATGGTATTAGTGTAATTCTTTCTGGATCATTCCTGATTGAGAAGATATTTAATATCGACGGGCTTGGTTTGCTGGGATATGAGTCAATCGTAGAACGTGACTACCCTGTAGTATTGGGGGTGCTAGTAATTTCTTCACTTTTATTTATGTTTGGCAATATCCTTTCCGATATCTGTGTTGCCTTCGTTGACCCGCGTATCAAGTTTGGCAAAGGGGGGGAGTGATGAGTATCTCGCGCCCCAAATTTTTCAGCCCTTTAGCTCAGCAAAAATTCAAACGCTTTAAGCAGATTCGGCGCGGATATTGGTCGGCAATAATATTTTTATCGCTGCTGTTTCTATCCTGCTTCGCCGAGTTGATGATTAACAACAGGGCACTAATTGTAAAATATGACGGCGCTTTTTACTTTCCAACCTATGGCGCTATTTATAATGGTAAGAAGTTTGGGCTTGACTATGAGTATGAGGTTAACTATCGCGATCTGAGGCTGAAATTTCAGCAAGATAATTCAGATAACTGGGTGATGATGCCGCCAGTTCCATATAATGAATATGAGAATGATTTGGTAGAGGGTGAATACCCTCCACACCCACCATCCTGGATTTCACAACATTATTTAGGAACAGATACCTCTGGACGTGATGTATTAGCTCGCCTGGTGTATGGCTTTAGAATATCAATTTGGTTTGCATTGCTATTAACCTTTTTTACTTATTTAATTGGTGTAACTATTGGTTGTTTTATTGGGTATTTTGGGGGTTGGATTGACCTAGCTTTTCAAAGAATAATAGAAATTTGGTCAAATGTTCCTGTCTTATATATTGTAATGATAATGGCCTCCATCATAGTGCCAGGGTTTTGGATGTTAATATTAATTCTTATGGCTTTTGGATGGATGGGTATGACCTGGTATATGCGTACCGCCACTTATAAAGAGAAAGAGCGTGAATATGTTATGGCATCGCGTGCACTTGGTGCTTCAACCTCGCGCATAATCTTTAGGCACATTTTGCCCAATTCGTTGTCGATAATGATAACTTTTTTACCTTTTGCAGTAGCGGGGGGAATAGGGTCTATAACAAGTCTGGATTTTTTAGGGTTTGGCCTTCCTCCACCTATTCCAAGCTGGGGTGAATTGATTAGTCAAGGGACAGAAAATATGGAGTCGTGGTGGATTCTTGGCTCTGTAATAGTTGCGCTGGTAACAGTATTAGTCTTGATAACCTTTGTTGGCGAAGCGATTCGTGATGCCTTCGACCCGAAAAAATACACAATTTATGAGTAGGAATATGTTTAAAGCCATTTTAAAAACAGCAGTGTTGAAAAGAGCAATCGCAATATTAATTTTATTGCCAACCATCGTCATTGCGCAGCAGGCTCCGCAATTACCACAAGATTTAAAGTGGCAAACCAATAATGAAGCGCCAACTTTTGCAGACCCCAATGCAAAAACCGGTGGAACTTTCCGTACCTTCGTCCCAAGTTTTCCTCTAACCTTGCGCACCGTTGGCCCTAACTCCAACACAAGCTTCCGAGGCTATATTTTAGGTAACCAACTAGGTTTGGTTGGAATGCACCCCGAGACTGAAGATATCATTCCAGAACTTGCTACTCATTGGGCTTATGGTAAGGATGGCAAGACAGTTTACTATAAGCTCGACCCACAAGCGCGGTGGTCTGATGGCAAGCCAGTAACGGCAGATGATTATCTGTTTACACTTGAATTTATGCGCTCTAAACACATTGTTGCTCCGTGGTACAACAACCACTACACCAATATGATTAAAGGTCTGGTTAAATACGATGAACACACTATCTCTATAGAAGGCGCTACGGTTAAACCGCAGAAAGATCTGCACTATTTTTATGGGCTAAATCCAACTCCAAAGCATTTCTACAAATTAGATACAGACTTTGTTGAGAACTACAACTGGAAGATCGCTCCAAACACCGGCCCATATCAAATATCTAAAATCAAAAAAGGGAAGTTAATAGAGTTTAAACGTAAAAAGGATTGGTGGGCTAAAAACAAACGTTATTTTAAAAATCGCTACAACGTCGACAAGGTGCGGGTAAAAGTTATTCGTGATTACAACGTGGCTTTCAAGCATTTTGAGAAGGGAGATATAGATACCTTCGGCTTGGTATTACCACCATACTGGCATGAAAAAGCTAAGGGAAAACTTTACGACAACGGCTATATCCATCGCGCCTGGTTTTATAATGAAACACCGCAACCATCGTCAGGAATGTATCTAAATCAGGATGATGAACTGTTAAAAGATCTAAATGTGCGTATCGGTCTTGCACATGCAGTCAATGTACAAAAAACCATAACTACTGTATTACGTAATGATTACGAAAGATTAAATAGTGGTTATATCGGTTATGGTGACTACACCAACAAGAGTATAAAAGCGCGCGAATTTGACCTGCAAAAAGCAGATGAATACTTCAACAAGGCTGGTTGGGATAAGCGTGGTGATGACGGGATTCGAGTGAAGGATGGTAAAAGATTTTCGCTACGCATAAGTTACAGCCGTAAAGAACATAACGACCGTTTAGTGGTGATAAAAGAGGAAGCGAAAAAAGCAGGAATCGAATTAAACATGCAGCTGTTTGACTCCTCGTCTGCATATAAAAATGTATTGGAGAAAAAACACCAAATCGCCTGGATGGGATGGAGCACCGGATTTCGCCCTGCATTTTGGGAGCACTATCACTCCAGTAATGCCCATAAGCCACAGACCAATAATATAACCAACACCGACAACAAAGATCTGGATGCCATGATTATGCAATACAGAGTAGAGGTGGATGAGCAGAAGCGGATACAGCTAGCGCATAAGATTCAGCAGTTTGTGCATAATGAGACAAGCTATATTCCAACTTATTCCGTACCATATACGCGTGAAGGATACTGGCGCTGGATGCAGCTACCAAAACATCTAGGCACCAAAACCTCGGGTTCATTATTTGATATCTTCTCCTCCTCAACTGGAGGGCTATTCTGGATTGATGCAGAGCTGAAAAAAGAGACGTTGAAGGCAAAAAAGAGGGGGAAGAAGTTTTCTCCAGTATTAATCAAAGATACTCGCTATAAGGCAGCTGCAAAGTGAGGCCAATACTCTCCGTCAGAGATCTATGCGTCAGCTTCAGCAGCGACGAGATGACTGCGCAGGTGGTTAATGGCATTAGCTTTGACTTACTGCAAGGGGAAACGCTAGGGATAGTGGGGGAGTCAGGTTGTGGCAAAAGCGTAACTTCGTTATCGATAATGCGCTTGCTGCCTCGCCCTGCTGGTGAGATTACATCAGGACAGATTTTATTCAATCGAGAAAACTTACTCTTGGCAGATGTAAAACGGATGCGCCAGATTCGTGGCAACCGTATCGCTATGATATTTCAAGAGCCAATGACAGCACTAAATCCAGTGCATAAAATTGGCAGGCAGATAATGGAAGTTTTTCGTCTGCACCGCCCGGAGATAAGTAAAAAAGAGGCAAAAAAAGAGGCGTTAGAGATGATGGAGCGGGTGGGTATCTCAGCTGCACAGCAGCGGATGAATGAGTATCCGCACCAGCTATCTGGAGGTATGCGCCAACGGGTAATGATAGCGATGGCACTGGTTTGTAAGCCCGATATCTTAATAGCTGACGAGCCAACCACCGCACTTGATGTAACTATTCAAGCACAAATTTTAGACCTTATTGCCGAGATGCAACGTGACCTAGGGATGTCAGTAATATTCATTACCCATGACCTAGGGGTAATCGCCGAGATCTGCGACCGCGTAATAGTTATGTATGCAGGTAATGTTGTCGAACAGGCAAAAGTAGAAAACATATTTGAGCAGCCATATCATCCATATACAACAGGATTGCTGGAATCGATTCCTAAGCTCGATAGTACACCTAAGCAGCGTTTACGAACCATTAGCGGTTCAGTTCCCTCCCATGCAAATATGCCAAAGGGGTGCCGTTTTGAAGGGCGCTGCCCTAATGCTATTCCAGAATGCAACTCTAAACCACCACAGCTAGAAGAGCTTGCTAAAGATCGCCTAGTTGCATGCTTTAACCCAACGGGGGTTTGGTGTTAATTATTAACCTCAAACAAATCTTAAAAAATAAACTAAAATTATCTCTATAAACTCAAATTTATGGAGAAAATAGCATGGGCGTAATATTAGCTTTACTCGGCATCATTGTCTTTTTCGTATTAATCATTGTCGTAATGTACAACAGTCTGGTGGGCAAAAAGAACACCACTGAAAATGCTTTTGCAGGCATCGATACCATGCTCAAGAAGAGGTACGACCTGATTCCAAATCTGGTAGCTACCGTACAACAGTATATGGAACACGAAAAATCCACGTTGACTCAAGTTACTGAGATGCGTGCCAGAGCAATGGCTGGCGGAATGTCCAATGATGAAAAGGTTGCGCTGGATAATCAAATTAGCAAAGCAATTGGCGGTATTATGGTGGCGGTTGAGAACTATCCAGAGCTAAAGGCGAATGAGAACTTCGACCAGTTGCAAAGAACCATGACTGAGATTGAAGAGCAGATCTCCGCAGCACGCCGAGCCTATAATGCAGCGATAACTTCATACAACAACGGTATCGAAATGTTTCCTACTAATGTCCTCGCTGGAATGATGAACTACAAACGTAAAGAAGTGTTTGTAATTCCAGAGGTGCAGCGTGAAAATGTCGATGTAAAAAACCTATTTTCTAAATAAGCGGTAGCCATAAATGGACTTACAAAAATCAAAGCAGCTTTTTCCGTTCTATCAAAAAGAGTTGGTTCCAGAGATAGAGCTGCTAGAGCAAGACCGTAAAAAAATAGTAAAAAAGATGGCCATAATTGGTTTCATCTTAGCAGCAATCGTCATCTCGATTTTTTTTATTGTTGATGAAATCGACACCATGATATTCCCCGTGATAATTGCAGCGGTGATTTTTGGTTTCGCACTGCATTATTTGTCTCGTGATTACGCCAGCGATTTTAAAAATAATGTCCTAGAAAAAATCGTAAACTACATCGACCCCAATTTAAGTTATATCCCAACCATGAGTATCTCCGAAGGGCAGTTTATGGCTAGCGGGATCTACCGCAAAGGGATAGATAAATACGATGGCGATGATTTTGTTGAGGGTAAGATTGGCGCAACTAAAATAGAGTTCTCTGAAATTCACGCCCAGTATGAAACTCGAGATAGTAAAGGGCGAACCTCACACCATACCATCTTCAAAGGGTTGTTTTTCATAGGGGATTTCAATAAACACTTTAAAGGAGATACCTATGTTCTACCAGACCAAGCGGAAAAGTTGCTTGGTGGGTTAGGGGGGGTGTTCCAAGGGATGAGCAAAAAATATGGGGAACTGGTAAAGCTAGAAGACCCAGTGTTCGAAAAAGAGTTTGTGGTCTATAGCGACGACCAAATCGAAGCGCGATACATCCTCTCCCCAGCACTGATGGAAAGAATCACCAAATTTAAACAAAAAAGCGGTAGCAGAATCTCAATGTCGTTCGTTGGTTCCAAAGTATATATAGCTATACCGTTCGCCAAAAACTTATTTGAGCCTAAGGTATTCAGTACCATAATGGACTTTAAACCGGTAAAAGAGTTTTTTGATGATTTTGCGTTGATGATAGACATTGTCGAGGATTTAAATCTGAACACTCGTATTTGGACCAAAAAATAAAATTTTTGGTTTATTTCTCCGAATACGGCGTTGCAACTCCAGACTTGTTTAGTCACATACTATTCGTATGCTCCCTCACAAGGCTTCGTTGCGCCTTGTCTTCGAAAAAATATCCGCAGAAATTAAGTTGGATATAGATACGCCATTCCCGCGAAGGTGGGAATTCCTTTGTTTAAAAAATATAAAAATGTAAACTTTCATCGAACAATAAACTAAAAATGGGGAACGAATGAAAAAAGTTATCATAATTTGTTTTTTAATTATTAATACAATTTCAACTAGTTTTGCTGTCGAAAAATCACAAACAGGAAAACTTTTCTTTGCATATATTAACTCACCACATGAATCAGGTAATGGTGTTGTTTTGACCATAGAAGAAGTTAAAAGATATTCAAATATATCTTTAATAAGAAGTAAATATGGCCAAGGTGAAGCATTGTCAGTTGGCATGCTAATATCAAAAGGTATTTATGAAATTGCTAAATTAAAAGACTTTAAATATTTCGCCCTTGCTAGGGAATATGAGAAAGATGGATATGAATATCAATGGGCAGTATTTGCTAATGACGAAGAAAAAAGTCCTATAGAAGTTTGTGGTGATGAATGTACAGGAGAGCCAAATAAGATTCAAAAATGGATGGAAGTAAAAATGCTTGATTTCATGTGGAAAGATGCAAATCCACTTAATGGAAGAACAATTGAGAGGGTTAAAAGGTGATGCTTCATTATGAAAAACCTATATGGGCGAAAAATCTTTCGCCCTTTTTTAAGTAAACGTCTGTAGGTGCGTAAACCAACAATCAACTCTCTTGTGCCATCTTCTGCAACTGATACAACTTATTCAGCGCATCAATCGGAGTGGTCTTATCCAAATTCAAATGCTCCAACTGCTCCATCACCGGATGCCGCTCCAGCTTCGGTGCTTCAAACAGAGCAAACTGATTTGGTGAATGGTCAACTTTGCTGCTGTCATTTTCCAGATGCTCTAACTTCATCTTCGCCTGGTCGATAACATTACGCGGAATCCCTGCAAGCCCCGCAACCTGTAGTCCATAACTTTGGTTCGCTGGCCCATCTTTTACGCTGTGCATAAATACGATAGAGTCACCATGTTCAACCGCATCTAGGTGCACATTTTTGATTGAGTCTATAATCTCTGGCAAAGTGGTAAGCTCAAAATAGTGGGTAGCAAATAGAGTATAAGCACTGATGTTTTTTGCGATGTGAGCAGCACATGCCCATGCTAGCGAAAGACCATCGAAGGTGCTGGTGCCGCGCCCAATCTCATCCATCAAAACCAGACTGTTTTCGGTGGCATTGTGTAGAATATTTGCTGTCTCAGTCATCTCTACCATGAATGTGGAGCGGCCACTAGCAAGATCATCTGATGCGCCGATACGGGTGAAAATTCTATCAATTATTCCAATTTCAGCCGATTGTGCAGGGACGAAACAACCAATGTGAGCCAATAGGGTTATCACTGCAACTTGGCGCATATAGGTAGATTTACCACCCATGTTTGGCCCAGTGATAATCAGCATCTTTTGTTTATCATCTAGCTCAATATCGTTTGGAATAAACGGCTCATCGATTACCTGTTCAACGACAATGTGACGCCCCTCTTTGATGATGATTCCCGGCTGGTTATTTAGAGTAGGTTTGCACAGGTTTAATCGGTCCGAACGCTCAGCAAAACAGCAGATTACATCCAGTTCAGATATGCCGTCGGCACATGCGCGTAAAGGGGTAAGGAACTTTCCAACCTTTTGCAGTAGCTCTTCGTATAACGCTTTTTCACGTGACAAAGAGCGCTCTTTTGCGCTTAACACCTTCTCTTCAAATGCTTTCAGTTCTGGTGTGATATAACGCTCACTACTCTTCAGTGTTTGGCGACGAATGTAGTCTTCCGGGATCTCCGCATTTTGTGCTTTACCAATCTCGATATAGTAACCATGCACGCGGTTATAACTCACTTTTAGGGTGTTGATACCGGTTCTTTCCCGCTCTCTACTTTCAAGGTCGATAAGAAACTGGTCTGCATTTTGGCTCAGGCCACGCAGCTCATCCAGCTCAGCATCATAACCTTCGGCAATTACGCCGCCATCACGAATTAGAACCGGAGGGTTGTCTATCACAGCAGTTTCTAGCAACTGGGTGCATTCAGGGTGCTCCCCAATTTTCTCTTTAATGATTTCAACTAAAGGGGAATCGATATCTGTAATCTGCTGCTGTAAATCTGGCGTTAGTCGCAATGAATCGCGTAGCGATGAAAGGTCGCGCGGTCGTGCAGAGCCTAGTGCAACACGAGTTAAAATTCTCTCGATATCCCCAATGCCGCGCATCACCTCCTGAATATCCTCAAATATAAAGTTGTTACATAAGGTCTCAATTGCGTCATAACGCAGGTGTAACTGTTGCTGGTCACGCAGCGGACGATTCAGCCAACGGCGCAGCATTCTGCTCCCCATGCTGGTTGAAGTGCGGTCGATTACCGAGGCTAAGGTGTTCTCCTTGCCGCCACTAAGGTTGTACTCCAACTCCAAATTTCTTCGCGTCGCGGCATCAAGGATAATCCCCTCATTATGACGCTCAGCGCTAATAGATAAAATATGAGGTATCGTTGTGCGTTGGGTATGGGTTACATATTGCAATAATGCGCCAGCAGCAGTAATTGCAATTGGCATATCGTCACAGCCAAAGCCACTAAGGTCTTTGGTTTTGAATTGATTTGTAAGGAGAGAAAAAGCAGTGTCGAATTCAAAATGCCACGGAGCCTGTCGCGTAATTCCAGGGCGATTCTGCAGAGATAAAGGAACAGTCATGTCCTCATTAACCAGAGTTTCAGCGGGTTTAAATCTCTCGATTTCGCTTAGTAATTCCTCTTCGGTACTAAGCTCCAAGGCAGAGAATTTGCCACCAGAAAGCTCCAGAGCAGCAAGGCCAAACTTACCATCGCCAAAACTATTTATCGCTGCAATATAGTTGTCTTTGCGTTCATCTAGTAGCGCCTCTTCTGTCAGAGTGCCAGGGGTGATAATGCGTGTGACTTTTCTCTCGACCGGTCCCTTGCTTGTAGCAGGATCACCAATCTGTTCAGCAATCGCAACCGATTCACCATGCTTCACTAACTTGGCTAAGTAGCCATCCAAAGAGTGCACTGGAATACCTGCCATTGGAATAGGCTGCCCGCCAGACTTGCCGCGCGCAGTAAGTGTGATATCTAATAACTTCGCAGCATTCTTTGCATCGTCATAAAATAATTCATAAAAATCGCCCATACGATAAAACAGAATAATTTCTGGATATTCCGTCTTAATACGGAAATATTGTTGCATCATCGGGGTATGTTTCTGTTCAGACATGATCTGTTGATTCACTCCTTGAAAACTAGGCTATATTCTCCGGGAAACGGGCAAGGGGTGCAAGTCAGGGTGGCAGAATAATCTCAAATTTGTGGTTTAAGATCGGATACTTTCTGGCGTGATACCGGTATTTTGGTCTGGGGGGGGCTTAATACGACAAAATGACGTCTGGATTCGGCTAAGGGAGTGCTGATCTGCATCAAATTGACCAGATAGCCCTGGTGCAGACGAACAAACAGAGTGGGGAGGTGAGCTATTTCAAACCTGATAATACACAGGTGGAATCGTTACTTTCACAATCTTTTGAACCACAATAGATAAAATCGCAGAAGCCAATCCTGTGGCGTTAGATAGCAGCGCAGCAATTGGAAAATAGCCGTGTGCAACACAATGAAAAATAGGGTAGGTAGCATAGTGACTTAGAACGGTATTGATAAAGTAAGCTGACCCTTATGTCCACGCATAAAGAATTAGATCTGTTCTTAAGGAATGCTTTCAGGGGCGAACTTAGATCAAACTATCATAGTAGTGGCCCGCGAAATGCTACCTGCACTGGCTAAATTTATCAGCTTCTTCCAGAGAATGGTTCATATGATCACGCTCATCAAGCCCGATCCGTCGGAAAAGATCAGCCAGGGTCTTTTGTTTAGGATAAAACTCAAAGTACTTGCTTTCTACAGGCTCATTATCCCAGTCAGGGTTCTCCTGGGCCATGAGCATGTATTGATGCTCCGCATGGGACTCAAAAGCCGCATTCATAGCGAACGACCATTTTGGGTTCAACCTGAACAATAGTTTAGAAACAATATTATATTTAAACGCCATGACACTCGGGATTAAAAAATGGTGAAGCCAGCTGAGCTTGATCCCTTTTTGATGGATGAGATCTGCAACTAAAAGCAAGTGCCACTGCTCATTGTCCTGACTTTCACGCCCTAGATCGATCAATTGTAAAAGCTCCCGGGTTCTGTTCGGACAGGGTTCTTGACAGCTTGTATACAATTTCGAAAGTGCTTTATATCCTCCGTTCTCCCAAGCCCAATAAGGATAACGGGCCAGCATCTCAAGCACCATGAACTTAGGAAGTGTACGCTTTGGCCCGTAAACAATATCAAATGTCAGGAACATCCCTTTAAGAATAAAATTCGCAGGGAGGCATGGTGTGCTTAAGGTCTTTTCCTGCTCGGCTATTAGATCAAGCTCTTTGCCGATCGTGTACTCATACTTTGACATGGTCATCCTCCTAGATAATTAAATTTTTTGATCCTTTTGTCTGCCCTATGGCCCTTATTCAACCGATCTTACCACAGCTTTTTAAGAAATTATCAATAACTAAAAACTCTTGATAGAAAACGGTGTTTATTATTTCTTTGCTTAAACTCGCTATATGGCGCTACTAGCGCAATAACTTTGCTAAATAATCGTCAGTTTTTTTTACAACCGTCAATGTTGTTACCACTAGTTTCAAGCTGAAAGCTAATGGTGCTATTGGTGGCATAAAAGTTGCTATTGACCAATGTTCATTCTTTTAACTAACAATTTATTAAATTATTTTGAGGTTTTTCCATGTTTAAAAATATTGCTCGATTAATTGCTGTGACTGTTCTTATTGGCTTCGCTTCTGTTGCTAATGCAGGTGTTATTTACAATATCGAATCTGTTCTGAATATTGGTGGGACTGATTACTATGGAGCTGGTTTCGTTGATGTAAATCAATCTGCTTTGACTGCATCAAATACTATTACCTTTGATAGTGGTGATATTTTAGACTTCAGGTTTTCTTTTGATGATGTAACAGTTACTGCATCGGATATCTATTCCCCAAGTACAGAGGGTTTTGTTACAGATGTGAATGGAGATTTATCTCTATTTGTAGATACATTGTATTCATTTGCTGATTTTTGGGTTGGGTCAGATTATCGTCGTGGTGTATTTTTCTATGATGTTTGGAATGGGTTTCGTGCACGTAGTGCATTGACTGGTGGTGAGCTTGTTAGGGGCGGTACATACTCAATTACAAAAGCAAGTGATATTCCAGAACCAGTTTCTATCGTTCTTTTGATAATGGGGTTTGCGGGATTAGGGCTGTCTAGACGTAAAAGCTAGAAAACAGCAGCTAAGCAGTTGAAATTTAGCGATAATAACGACAGAGAGTATTCTTTTTATCTGGCGTTATTGTCGCTTTGTATATAATGGACTGCAGTAAGGCAGGTTGGGTATTGCCCACCAATAAAACAGTCCTATTTAAAAGCAGTAAGCAAAAACAGTGAGTAATCTTTTTGCGGTTTACATAGTGTGCTTGCTGTTTGAATTTTTACATCTCGAAACTGCGTTAGTGAAATAGTGTTAGCTAATTCATCGCGGTCAAATCCAAGATGAAACACCCCTGTATCTTCATCGTGAAAGGTTCCATCTTCGGTATCAAGGTCTGCAATTGCTATAAAGCCACCGTAATCAAGCATAGAGTAGAATTTATCAAACATGGCTTTTATATCTTCAACATGATGCATTGTCATTGATGAGATTATACCGTCGAATTTTTTATCTAGGGTTGATTTGGTAAGGTCCATTTCGATTAGCTCTAGATTGCAATCAATGTTTTCCCTCTTATTAATCAACTGCTCATTCATTGATTTTGATATATCAACAGCTGTAATCGTCTTTACAGAAGGGGCTATTCTTTCAAGTAGTAGGCCAGTACCAGAACCAAAGTCCATTATGCTCATATCTGTATCTAACTGAATGCTATCCCGAATCAAATTGACAATATTATCAACATTATTTGATTTTCTATTGTCATCATAACTTGCTGCTTTGTTTTTAAAATAGTCTTTACTCATTGCCTGACTCTAAACTTCTATACATGAGCTTCAACTATACAGCAGTCATCAAATGTGGCAAATATGTGTGAAAGCGAAACTTTTCTAGGTGAAATTAATTCATCATCTATTTCTCTATATTGCGATAAATTGCTTTGGTCGCTACCGATGTCGGTGTGTGCTACAATTATAGCTATACCACAGGAAGGTATTGATATACAAAATAAATATGGAGAGTGAAATGAGACAAATATCGATTGTAATTTGCATGACGCTATCATTAATTATTGCTGGCTGCTCAACTACTGCAGGTAGGACTAAATCAGAAAAACGTCAGGCAGTTCTTGCCATGAAAAATAATGTTTTGTCAGATCTTTATAAAGTAAAGCCAGATGTTAAAGCCCAAATCTCTAGTGCCCCAGGTTATGCAGTGTTTAGCAATGTGAATGTAAATATTATTTTAGCCAGTTTTGGTGGTGGCTACGGTGTTGTTAAAAACAATAAGAGTGGTAAACACACATATATGAAAATAGGAGAGGTTGGTCTTGGGTTAGGTTTAGGAGTTAAAGATTTTCGCGTCATTTTCGTATTTCATAACACAAAAACTATGGAGCGCTTTATAGAGCAAGGTTGGGCTTTTGGTGCTCAAGCCGATGCTGCAGCTAAAGCTAGTGATAAAGGTGTGGCAGTTGGTGGTGAGGCTACTGTAGATAACTTTACTATCTACCAGCTGACAAAAACCGGTTTAGCTCTGCAGGCAACAGTTAAAGGAACCAAATACTGGAGAGATGATTCATTAAATTAATTATAAGAACCATGGAAAATATCGGCAGTTAAATAGTAATTAATGCGCATTTTCTAGAAATAAATCACTTTGCTGGCTGCAAAATGTAGCAATTATGCAGCCGTTTTCAGTGCATATGAAATATATAGCAATAAATAGATAATAGTTATTTGATGATTAGGATTCACCATCTGTATTTTTTCTAAATTGAGGTAATGTCATGTATAAGGCGGTTTTTACACATTAATTTGCAACTTAATTACCTGGGAATTACCATAAAAAAACACCTGGTAAGCAAGAAATTTGCCGCATAATTAGACATTTATATATATCCTACTGGAATAAATTTAATAATAACGTACTATTGTTAAATATATAGAAGTATAATGTTTGTGAATTTTATACTGTTATGTGTAAAAAAACGCGCCATAGAGTATGTGATATTCTGCGTTAAGATGAAGAAGCCTATTGTAAAGCAATAGATTAAACTAGTAATGAGGAAATGAAGAAAATGAGTCAAGGTACAGTTAAGTGGTTCAACGCAGATAAAGGTTTTGGTTTTATTACTCCTGAAGACGGAGGCAAAGATCTTTTTGTTCACCACTCTGAAGTAAAAGTTTCTGGCTATGCATCTCTAAAAGATGGCCAAAAAGTTGAGTTTGAAGTAGGCCAAGGCCAAAAAGGCCCATGTGCTACTAACGTAGTTCCAGTTTAATTACTAGAATATATACGTGAAAAATGGCCAAGTATACTTGGCCATTTTTATTTGTATCAAAGTAAAATTTTTATGGCATCTCGTAACATCTAAAAACCACCTTTCCATATTTATATACACTCCCCCCCCAAAAAAAAAATTAATAATAATTTTGCTTTATTATTGGCAGAGCACTTTTATTTATTTCTAAATACTTTTCATATCGCATCTATGAAAATTAAACTTAACGGTTGAAATAAAAACCATTCTCTCTATACTGTAAAAACATACAGTGTTTCTTTAGTGAGTTATTTACATGGAATTGAGATGGTGAATCAAGTATGAACCAACCCCTAGAAAATTTGACTAAAGAGGTTGCCAGTCTGCTGCAAAGTAAGAATCTAACAGTGACGACGGCTGAATCATGTACTGGTGGATGGATTGGCAAGATGCTGACCGATATTTCAGGAAGCTCAGCTTATTATCCCGGTGGAGTTATTGCTTATTCAAATGATATCAAGCATAAGGTGCTTGGTGTCGCAGCCGAAGATCTTACTAAATATGGTGCTGTTTCAAGTCAGGTCGCACAGGGGATGGCTCTTGGTGCAAAAAAAGTTTTTGCCGCTGATATTGCAGTAGCAGTTACCGGAATTGCAGGCCCAACAGGTGGCAGTGTAGATAAGCCAGTTGGAACGGTTTGGTTTGCATGGGTATTGCCAGATGGCAGTGTTATCACTAAGGAAGAGTGTTTTACAGGTTCGAGAGAAGATGTAAGAAAATCAACGGTGTATAAAGCGTTAGATCAAATTAGGCAAATAATAGCTGAATAGATTTGCCAGAGTTAGTACACTAGCAAAAGTTTATGAATTCATACGATTAAGGTGTTTAAAATGGATGAAAACAAAAAGAAGGCGCTAACCGCGGCCTTATCACAGATTGACCGTCAATTTGGTAAAGGTTCTGTAATGCGTCTGGGTGACCACCCTCGTCAAGCAATACCGGCTATCTCGACAGGGTCTTTAGGGCTTGATGTTGCCTTGGGAATCGGTGGTCTACCAAAAGGAAGGATTGTTGAAATCTACGGTCCAGAATCATCTGGAAAAACTACTCTTACTCTTCAGGTTATTGCTGAAGCTCAAAAGAACGGTGATACCTGCGCCTTTATCGATGCAGAGCACGCATTAGATCCTCTGTATGCTGAAAAACTTGGTTGTAACGTTGATGATCTATTAGTCTCGCAGCCAGATACTGGTGAGCAGGCTCTTGAAATCTGCGATATGTTGGTTCGTTCTGGTGCGGTTGATGTGATTATTATCGATTCAGTTGCAGCTCTTACACCAAAGGCGGAAATCGAAGGTGATATGGGTGATTCCCACATGGGATTACAAGCCAGACTAATGAGTCAGGCGCTGCGTAAACTTACCGGAAATGTAAAAACAGCTAACTGCCTAGTTGTCTTTATCAACCAGATCCGTATGAAAATTGGTGTGATGTTTGGTAACCCTGAGACCACAACTGGTGGTAATGCTCTTAAATTTTATTCATCTGTACGTCTTGATATCAGAAGAACTGGAGCCATTAAAAATGGCGATGAGGTTGTAGGTAATGAGACCAGAGTTAAAGTTGTTAAGAACAAAGTTTCCCCTCCATTTAAACAGGCAGAATTTCAAATTATGTATGGCCAAGGGATCTACCGTATGGGTGAAATTTTAGATCTTGGTGTTAAAGAAGGTCTGTTGGAAAAAGCCGGCGCCTGGTATAGCCATAATGGAACTAAGATTGGGCAAGGTAAGGCCAATGCAGCAAAATATCTTGAAGAGAACCCTGAAATTTCAGGAGCTATCGAGGCGCAGATACGCGAGCGTTTGCTTGATCTAGATGCAAGCCCTGAAGAAGATGAGCAGCTAGAAGCATAGGTATTTGGAGTCAAGGTGTTTGGAATCAAAGGTGCAGTGTAAGCTGGGTTATCCATATTGGTATAACCCAGAAAACCTCCAAGGGGAATTAGCTGTAATCCATCTATTTCAAAATTATGTTGCTCTTCGCTACGTTCCAGCCTACATTTAAACGAATTCTATTCGATAACAATTAATCATGACGCAACCATTGCTGCAGGTATCAAACTTAAAAAAATACTTTCCAATTCATTCTGGAGTGTTTTTGCGTCAAAGCGGTAATGTTTATGCTGTTGATGATATCTCTTTCCATGTTAACGCTGGTGAAACCCTGGGGATAGTTGGGGAGTCTGGTTGTGGAAAGAGTACTGTTGGCAAAACTATCTTGCGTCTGCATGAGCCAACTGCTGGGCGAATAACTTATCAAGGCCGTGATATCTGCGAGCTTGGCCAAAAAGAGATGGTTTCGCTCCGACGCCAGATGCAGATTATCTTTCAAGACCCATTCGCATCTCTTAATTCACGTCACACCATCGGCACCATATTGCAAGAGCCATATGTTATTCATAACATTGGTACCGAGCAAGAAAGGCGAAAATGGGTAGAAGAGTTATTAGATAAAGTGGGGTTGCCACGAGATAGCTATCATCGATATCCGCATGAGTTTTCCGGTGGACAAAGACAAAGAATCGGTATCGCGCGCGCAATTGCTCTAAAGCCAAAATTGATAGTTTGTGATGAACCGGTTTCTGCACTAGATGTGTCAGTGCAATCACAAGTGATTAACTTGCTGCTTGATCTACAGCAAGAGATGGGGTTGTCTCTTATTTTTATTGCGCATGATTTAGCAGTAGTGCGTCATGTTTCAGATAGAGTAGTGGTGATGTATCTCGGTAAGATAGTGGAATCCGCCTCCGCTGAAGAGATTTATCAAAATCCACAACACCCGTATACACGCTCTTTGATTGATGCAATCCCAGTTGCAGATCCAAAAAGAGAGAAGAATAAACAGCGTCTGAGCGGAGAGGTGCCGTCACCTATCGATCCTCCGGCTGGTTGTTATTTTCATACCCGCTGTCCCCAGTGTTTTGAACGCTGTAAGGTAGAAGCGCCGCTACTGCAAGAGTGCGGTAGTAGTCATGAGGCCGCGTGTCATTTGCTTGATAAGTGAATACCTGTTTTGATAAATAAAAAATAGCCAGGATAAAGCTCATGGAAGAGAAGCAAGATAATACAAATCAACTCTTATCTGTTACCGATTTATCTGTTGCCTTTGGTGAAGGTAGTTCTGCTATTGTTGAAAAAATATCCTTTTATATTGATAAGGGTGAGACTGTTGCATTGGTTGGTGAGAGCGGTTCTGGGAAATCAGTCTCTGCAATGTCGGTGTTGCAACTTCTACCATACCCTTATGCTCACCACCCAAGCGGAGAGATTCTATATAAAGGTGAGTCGATGCTCCAGGCTTCACCGCAAAAGCTACGATCGCTACGTGGTGGTTCTATCGGTACCATTTTTCAAGAACCGATGACATCTCTTAACCCATTAATGACTATCGAGAACCAGATATCTGAAACCCTGTTTATCCATCAAAAGCTAAAAGGCGGTAAGGCGCGAACTAGAGTTATAGAATTGCTTAAGTTAGTCGGAATCAAAAAACCGCAAGATCGGCTCAGAGCTTATCCACACCAAATGTCAGGAGGGCAGCGGCAGCGGGTTATGATAGCAATGGCTATTGCCAATAATCCAGATATGTTGATAGCTGATGAGCCAACCACGGCGCTTGATGTGACAATTCAAAAGCAAATTTTAGAATTACTTAAAGAGTTGCAGCAAAAGATGCAGATGGGGTTGTTGCTGATAACTCACGATCTTGGTGTGGTAAAGAATATGGCTGATCGCGTTTACGTGATGCAGCAAGGAAAGATAGTTGAAAGTGGCAAGTGTTCAGAGATTTTCTTGCAGCCACAACACCCATATACCCAAAAATTACTCGGCGCAGAGCCGCGGGGCATAGTTCCTCCAATTGAGCACGGGGTGAAACAAATATTGCAAGCTAGCCAGATTCAGGTGGAATTCGCGCTTAATAATGGTCTGTTTCAACGCTCTAAAGGAGTTATAAAAGCGGTTGATGGAATATCAATTGTAATAGCCAAAGGTGAAACTCTGGGAGTAGTGGGGGAAAGCGGTTCTGGAAAAAGTACTCTAGGTCGATCCATTTTGAAGTTGGAACAAGCGGGTGGTGAAATCATATTTGATGGCAAAACGCTGCACGATAAAAATCATTCGCAGATGCGTGAATTGCGTAAAGATATCCAAGTGGTATTCCAAGATCCTTATGGAAGTTTAAGTCCTCGCAGTAAGATCATAAAAATTATTGATGAGGGTTTGCGTGCTCATAACCTATACCCTGATGATAAAGAGCGGGAGCAGCAGGTAATAAATACTATGCAGGAAGTTGGGTTAGACCCAGAGATGCGTCACCGCTATCCGCATCAGCTATCTGGGGGGCAGCGCCAGCGGGTAGCTATTGCTCGTGCAATAATTCTGCGTCCAAAATTTATCGTTCTGGATGAGCCAACTTCAGCGCTAGATATGACAGTACAAGTACAAATCGTCGAGTTGCTACGCAATTTACAGCAACGATATCATTTGTCATACCTATTTATTAGTCATGATTTGCGAATTGTTCGTGCTCTAAGTCATCGTATTGCAGTGATGCAAGAAGGGAAGATAGTAGAGCATGGTGAAGCAGAACAGATATTTTCTGCGCCTCAGCACCCGTATACTCAAAAACTACTATCGGCATCATTTGTAGAATAACCTTTCCTTAGTGCTTATCTAAACCCCATGCTTTGCTACTCATAGTGCGCTATTAGCTAAAATCTGCTATATTAGCGCAAATTTTAAACGGTATTCGCAACATGATTCCAGTAATAGCTCTACTTGGTCGGCCAAACGTTGGTAAATCGACCTTGTTCAATTATCTAACTCGCACACGTGATGCTTTGGTGGCTGATTATCCAGGCCTAACCAGAGATCGTCAGTATGGTCGCGGTAAAGTTGGTAAATATCCTTTCATTGTTGTTGATACTGGCGGTTTAGCTGACGATCCAAATCAAATCGAAGAGTTAATGGCAAATCAGGTGGAAACTGCTGTTGGTGAAGCGGACTTGGTTTTGTTTCTGGTGGATGGTAGAAGCGGAATAACAGCATCTGATGAGCTTATCGCTAACCAGCTACGCAAGCTTGGCAAACCAATGATGTTGGTAATGAATAAAACCGACGGGATTGATTCCGAGACTGCTGCAGCCGATTTCTTTGGAATGGGAATGGGGGTGCCGCACTCAATTGCCGCCTCTCACGGTCGCGGCATATTGCAGTTAATTGATAAAGTTGTTGATGTGCTGCCAGGAATGGACCCTGATGCAGAGCATGAAGAAGATCTTCACCCCGGTATTAGAATCGCAATTGTTGGCCGACCAAATGTTGGTAAATCTACCTTAGTAAATCGTCTGCTCGGTGAGGAGCGGGTTCTAGCATTTGATATGCCAGGAACTACTCGCGATAGTATATTTATTCCGTTTGAACGTGAAGGGGAGAAATATACTTTAATCGATACCGCCGGCGTAAGACGAAGAAGCCGCATTAAAGAAGCAGTAGAAAAATTTAGTATCATTAAAACCATGCAGGCAATTGACTCAGCTAATGTCGTTGTTATGGTGCTTGATGCACATCAGGGGATTGCAGAGCAAGAAGCAACAATTCTAGGTCATATTCTCGAAACTGGTCGTGCATTAATAATTGCGGTCAATAAATGGGACGGCCTGCAAAAAGATCAAAAAGAGAATGTAAAAAGCGAGATAGACCGCAGATTTCAATTTATGGATTTTGTTAAGTATCACTATATCTCCGCGCTACATGGTTCTGGTGTCGGTTTACTTTTAGAATCAGTACGTAAGGCATATGCAAGCGCGCGTATACAAATGCAGACTCCAGAGCTGACTCGAATTCTTGAGATGGCAGTGCAAGAGCACCAGCCGCCGATGGTTAAAGGTCGCAGAATAAAATTGCGTTATGCTCATCAAGGTGGAAAGAACCCTCCTACAATTATTATTCACGGCAATCAAATTGGTTCAGTTCCTGATGCTTATAAAAGATACCTTGTAAATACCTTTCGTCGCGCCTATAAATTAGTAGGTACCCCGATAAGGGTAGAGTTTAAAGGTGGTGAAAATCCGTATAAAGATCGCAGCAACAAAATTACCGAGAAGCAGGTAAGACGACAGCGACAAATAAAGAAAGTACGTAAAGGGAAAAAATCTCGTACCAGTAATAACTGAGATCAATAAAAAAATCAAAGAAGCATGGAGTAGATATGCCATATATAGAGCAGAAGAACGGTGACAAAACGCACTATATAAAAAAAGGACAAGGAATAAAAAATATTCTTTTTATTCATGGAAATCTATCTCATACCATATGGTGGGAAAAAACTTTAGATATACTACCAGAGCAATACACCGGTTACGCTCTAGACCTACCTGGAAGTGGACTGACACCAGAAACTGGAAAAAGACACACCATTCAATATCTGGCAGACTTTGTAAAAGGGTTTATCGATGCTTTACATCTTAAGGATCTAATAGTTGTTGGTCACTCCATGGGAGGAGGCGTAGCGCAGCTATTTACATTATCTAATCCTGAGATGGTAAAAGGGTTGCTCTTACTTGATTCAATGGCAGCTGATGGTTTCCACGTTATCTATGATGGCGGTCTAGATCGCATGAAGAGAACCATGAGTGACTTTGAATTGCTCACGAAGGCAATAAAAGTAATCGCCCCGATGTGTAAAGATGAAGAGCTACTTCAGCGCACAATAGAGTTAAGTAGTAAAGCATCAGAGCAGGTATTTCTTGAGCAGCCAGTCACCATGCATGAATCTAATTGGATGGAACGCGTGCATAACATAACTTGCCCAACCCTATTTTTACATGGTAAAGATGACCATTTTGTTCCGCAGGATGGAACTGAGCGCACCGCAGCAGCAATTCCCAATTGCACCTTAAAATATATAGATAACTGCGGGCACTACCCAATGTCAGAGCAGCCTGAAGCTTTTTATAAAGAGTTACTAGGCTTTATTGAGTCAATTAGCTAACTATAAAAATGCCTTTCATAAAAGTTAAAGATATTAATATCTACTATGAGCTGAAAGGCACAGGTCCCCGCCTATTATATATAAATGGAACAGGCGGTGATTTGCGAAAAAAGCCAAATGTTTTTGATCTTCCAGTAGCGCAACACTTTACAGTTCTTGCATATGACCAGAGAGGTCTGGGGCAAACTTGTAAGCCAAACTCTACCTATACAACCAGAGGTTATGCTGATGATGCAGTGGCATTACTAGAAACTGTTGGATGGGAAAAAGCAAATGTATATGGAGTTTCATTTGGAGGGATGGTAGCGCAAGAGCTTGCAATTAATCACCCGGAAAAGCTATTGCGGTTGGCGCTGGCTTGTACCAGCCCTGGTGGTGCAGGTGGTAGCTCATATCCATTGCATAAACTAGCAGGGTTGTCAGTAGAGGAAAAAGCCCAAAAAGTTGCTTCGTTAACAGATATAAGAATAGATAATGAATGGATCAAATCTAAACCAAATCAATATCAGAGCATCCTTGAGAAAATAAAATCAGATTGGCGTATCGGTTTGAAAGAGGCTGGGCGGCAGCAAGGGGCAAAACTGCAGCTAAAAGCAAGAAAGCATCATGATGCATTTGATAGACTAAAACATATAAAACACCCAACCTTCATTGCCGGTGGTGAATATGATGGAATATGTAATAAGCAAAGCCTAAGTTCAATTCATCAACAAATAGATAACTCTCAGTTAAAATTCTACAATGATGGTCATCTGTTCTTTATGCAGCAACAGCAGTATTGGTCGGACCTGATTGATTTCTTTAAAGAAGGTTAATAGAAAAGCAAGTTGTGGTCTGCTATTAACCATATTGATATGCTGGTATCTTGAAATAGCGTCGAGTGGTTTAAAAAAACAAATAATGCTATAGTTCCTACATCTGTATAAAACTTGTTAAACATATGCCAAAATCGCAATGCTTAATAATAAAAGCAGAATATCGGAAGCCGGAGATCCGGGATTTATAAAAATTGGAATAAAATCTAAGAGCTGATTCTATGGGTACATTAATGCCAGCACGTATGCACGATACCTCCATGACAGAATATCTGTTCGTGCAATGGTTTGACGATAATCAAATCGATACTTTTAAATACGAACAACAATTCATCTACGACCATGAAGATGCGCTTGAGTTTATTAAACAGTTTCACTGGGAAGATAATTGCGTTTATTACTGGCGTGAACTGCTGCAAGAGATGGACGACGAAGCCCAATCCATCCATCGCATGACCGACGAACAGGTTGAAGCCAGGCTTGCAGAGATGCTGGCAGATGGACAGCTCAAAGCATACCACCTAACCCAAGAGAAAAATGATGGCGATGATTCCGAATATGCTGAAGAGGTAGCCGTTGCAGAAACGAGGGTAGTATCCGTCAATGATAGTAGAGCTATTAGGAAGCCTGAAAAGAAACCAAAGCTAAAAAAAGCACAAGAGCAAAAACCAGCAGCTACTCCTGTTACTCCTCTATCAAAAGATAGATCTCAGATAGTTTCTATTGAAATATTGGATGGAAATGACAACGTTATCTCAGGTTATGGTGCTCAGTATGTTAATTTGAGCAAAGATCAAAAGTGGGTTGATGGGGAGATGGTTTCAAGTAAAGACAGGTGCTCTCAAAAACTTCGTATCAAGATTAAATTTAATAAACCTGGCTCCCATTTGTTTAAAGTTAAAATGATGCCAGATGTTGGTAATGTTCAATATACTGATTCAGAGAAAAGCAGAAACTCAAACTTTAAATATCAAACTGTTGAAAGATCATACTCAACAGAGTCAAATGGCTCCAAGATAATTGATGGTGACTTCTTTGTTACTCCTGCTGGTGGCGATAAGTTTTATTTAATTGCAGAAGATAACTTTGGGGTAAAAGTTCAAAGCGCAACTATAGAAACAATGCGCATGGTTTATTGTCAAGAAGTAAAAATGCGTGGATTAACTTCAATAGCTTCCAGTCTTGGAACGTTTAAGTCTGAGTTTGCTAATAATGGTATATATATGAAGTCATTGCCTGCAATAGAAATGGAGTATATACCGAATATATCAACTGGAGATCAGGAGCCTTTTAAGCAAAAAGTAAGAGAGGTGTACGCTGGTTCTGCAGCAACACAAAAAGAGCCACAAACAGTTGTAATAGGTTATACAGATCAACTAGCAGTCAAAGACTCAGATAAGCGAGCTATGGCAAAAAATGTTAAGGTTGGAACAGGTTGTAAGAGTATTGAACTTACATTTGAAACAGGTGGTGCCCCTGATTTTTTATGGAGAAATATTGTGCCAGGTGAGGGGTGGTACATTATTGCTGCTTTCCTTAAAAAAGGTGGAAAGTATGGCATGGATGAAATTGTAATCCCAGAGGATAAATGTATTGCTATACCATATGCTCCAGGTTATCAGCATATATCGAATAAAGTTAGCATTGATGTATCATGGCTTCCTGCTGGAGAGGGTGAGGTTGTTCTTTATGCAAATCTAGTAAATAGAATGAGAGCAGGGCTCTCTTTTGGTGGTGGAAATCTTATCTGCGTGTGTACGAGAGCGTGGTGGTCAGATATATCATCAAACGAGCAAAATCAAACTATAATTCATGAAGCTGGACATAAGTGTGGAATGGTTGTTGATGGCAGAGGTAACTTGCCAGATCAGGTGCCTGCACACTATTCAGGAAAAGGTCATATTGGTGGACACTGTCATTCCGGGTTGGCTCCAAATTTGCGGTCATATGCAGGGGTTTCAGGATCAAGCTGTGTAATGTTTGGTGAAACTAATGGGATATCTTCATTTTGTACTGATTGTAGTGACTCTTTGAAAAAGGTTGATATAAATAATGGTTGGCAAAGGCTTTAAAAACAAATTGTTGTTAGCAGCAGTATTGCTAATAATATTTAACATTAATATTGTTTTTTCAGCTGAAGCATTAAATCAAACAGGAGAAGATATGGATTCCGATCAAAATGTCGATAATAGCCAGTTTTTTGGGGAAATATATGGGGATGATGTAGCTGTATCCGATAGTAGTTTTATCGCTATAAACTTGAAAAATGGCAGGGTGCCTAGCTGTTCTCCGCGTATTCCAGACTCTGAGTGGTTAGGGGTAAAAATAAAAATGCCTAAAATAGCATTTTATGGCCAGTATGATGAAAATAAATTGGTTGGGTTTAATGTAATACCTTTGTGTGGTGTTAATACATTTAAGTCTTCGGATATTGATACAAGTAAACCTCAAGTTTTAGTTGTTATTGATAAAGAGACAGGAGATAAAGCTTCTGGCTTTATTGTTGAGTTAGACCCAAGTCCAGTTGCTCCATATCCTTCTGCTCTCAAAAAAATTATAGATAGTAAGAAAAAAGAACCTAAGCCTATACCTGAGTATGAGACTTATACCAGTGAATATTTCAATATCAATATACAAGACTACATCAAGCTTCCAGAAAAAGAAGCAACGTACTTGATCCATGTCGAAGAAAATGGCTATAAATCGAATGTTGTTGAGCTTAAGGTAGAGAAGTTTTCTCAGAATTGATTGGTTATGGCAGTTAAATAAAACTAAGGTGTGGCCATTTGCAACAGGTTGTCTAATTATTAAAAACTAAACTATAATTGCTGCCTTATAAATATCACCGGCTAAGTAAATATATGGAATCGAGGCAAGATCATAGGACTCTAATAAATAGGAAGGTGAATATATTCCAGTCTGATGGTTCGGTAGTGCAGGCTAATGCATGTGATATTTCCACTGGGGGGATATGCATAATTAGTGAGCTTGCATGTGACCCTGCGCATCAATTTAATATCAGTCTCAACCTAACTCATAAGCATGAGAATATTCCTGTAAGAGCGCGTGTCGAAGCATGTTATGTGAACCTAATCGGTGGGGAAGATAAATTTCGCATTGGAGCAAGGTTTGTGGAATTTATTGGGCAAGGGCAACAAAATCTAGATACATATATCCAAGCGCGTCAATCAAGCCCTAAGTTTATTTAAAAATACTCGCTGTAATTTTTTTATTCTGCTGATATGTAGTGTGTCAGCAGGGTGTGGCCCGTGTTTAGGTTGTTTTATCTTGCTGTATTTAAACAGATAAAACTGCATAAAAAATATACTCTGCATTTTTGTACATAAAAATAAGTGGTTTTAAAAATAGTTTGAAAAGTTTGCAAATATTTGCTGCGGAGCAGCATTTATATGGTTCTGCGCTAACTACTAGAAAAGTTTAAATAAAAACCGTGTCACATTAAAAATGCCAACTCCATCACAAAAATTATCGCTGCGCCGCAACATGAAAACCCCTTATATCTGATTGACTTAGGTAGTGACTGGGGTTATAAATGTCGACAATCTGGAAAAGTGTCCCGTCACGTTGTTGCTGTATTAATTCGGAACATGACTCCAATACATAGGATATAAATAGTTATTAACTACAATCGTTAGGAGGAGAGTATGAAACTTATTAAGTTGCTTGGTGGTTCTTTAGCCGCATGCGCAATAGTTTCAACCGCCCAAGCTGGACAATGGACTGAAGGTTCAATTGCTGGGTTTGATCACGCATTTACATATGTACCTGATACATATGCGCCAAGAGCTGCTGATGGCTCTAAAGACAAACGTTCACTGGTAATTCACTTGGTTGGTTGTGGCCAGGTTGCTGAGCAAGCTAAAACAGCTGGTGGCTGGGAAATGGCTGCTGAAGCTTACGGAATGATCGTAGTTATTCCAGATCCTATGAAAGCAGTTCATCCAAATAAAGCTGCTACAAAAGTTGAGTGTTTTGATTACGGCTACAACAGCGAATTCTCAATGAAAACTCTTCCAACTAAGAGTTATAAAGATCATGCAGCAATCATCGCTGCTCCTGCAAAGATGCAGCAGGTTTATTCTGAGATCGATCTTGATCAAGTATATGTTACAGGCCTATCTGCTGGTGCAGCAGTAGCTATGGAAGTTGCTTGTATGGCTCCTGATGTGTTTGCAGGTGTTGGTGAAGCAGCTGGACCAGCTTGGGATACTAGGCAGCAACAAGCAGTTGCAGCTGTTAATGGCGGCGGAATGGTTTCTAAGCAAACAGATCCTGCCTCAATGAAAAGCGTTTGTGAAGGTTGGGCTGGATCAAATAAAGCTAAGATGAAAGAACAAGTTTGGGCTATCGTTTCTGATGATAACTTTCTTCCAATTGGTGGTTTAGGTCAAGATGAGTGGATGAACTATACATTTACTATCTTTAATGATGGTTCAGTATGGGATGGTGATAAATTCACACCTACTGCATATCATCGTTTTGTAAAAGAAGTTATGGAAGATCTTATTCTTGACGGTTCTGGAACAAAAACTGAAGAAGTATTAACTAGCAGTGAAGAGCACGGTCAAGGTTCTGGCTGTAGCGCAGAAGCTGCAAACTTCGAATGGGAAGGCTTAACAGATGGCGCTTACGGAGTTGATTATAGCTCAGTGCAATGTCTGCCAAAAGACTACGTTCGTAGAGACTGGGAAGCTAAAGCTGAGATCTGGAAAAGTTCAACAGGTCACAAGCAGCTTGTAAGAATCCAGCAAGATACTCTAAAACACTCATGGCCAATTGGCTCTGAAAACAGAGCAAACTTCATGGAGTGTATTGGTCCAAATGGGATGAATGCAGATATCACGGTTGATCAGATTTACAACCCTGAAAATGCAAACTACAGCTATATGAAAGATAGCGACGGTATGTGGAAAGCTGCTGTTGTTAAAGATCTTCCAAATGGTGCTATCGGTTGTATCTACTTCAACCCTGTATCAATCAACTTCCCAATGTATCTTGGAAAGCTTTGGAACAATAATAACCCTAAGCTAGGTGCTGCTATTGAAGATGGTCAATGTGAAGACCTAAACAATAACGGAATCTGTGATAAAGACGAAGAACCATGTGAAGATCTAAATAATAACGGCATTTGCGATATTGACGAAGAGCCGTGTGAAGATCTAAACAACAACGGAATTTGTGATAAAGATGAAGATCTAGACGACAAAGAGCCAGAGCTTTCTCCACTTCAAATCAGTATTGAAGCTGATTTAACTGTTGTTATCCAAGGTAAAGTAACAATTGGTGATGCTGAATTAACTTCAGCAACTCTTGATATTGCAGCCACTTCTGGTGGTGCAGCTTACGGACCATTTGCTCTTGATGTTGAAGCAGACGGTACATTTATTATTGCTTTAGGTGGTCTTCCAGAAGCTACATATACAGCAACTGTTAATGTAATCGATGCTAATGATGCAACTGATTCAGAAGAGAAAACATTTACGGTTGGTGAAATTGATAACATTGCTCCAGTAGTTGCATCAATTACAGCAACAGCAGGTGAAGAGTGTGTGACTTTTGCTGGTACAGCAACAGATGCTGATGGCTCTGTAGTTGGTGTTGATCTAAGAATCAAAGGTGTTGGCACTAAAGCAGCTACTGTTTCTGGGTCTTCATTCTCTTATGACCTTTGTGATCTAGAAGCTGGTACATATTCTGCTACTGCAATAGCAACTGATAATGGCGGTCTTCAAAGTGAAAAATCAGCTGTAGCTACTGATACAATTGAAGGTTCTGATGATGGCGGTGAAGCTGAGTCAGTTACCGGTACTTTCTATGAGCATTGGTCTGCTGGTCGTATCACAGGAAGCATGTGGGCTCCTACAGCTCAATATACTGAACTTAAGAACAAACACTGTGCAACATCTTGGTTCACAATGTTCTGCACTACAGCAATCACATTGAATAAATGCCCAGATGATACAGAGTGGACAGAAAGCGCTGTAACATGTGGTGGCGGTGTAGTTGCGAAGAAAGCAGATATTGCTACACAAGGCGGTGACCTTGGTACAGTAAATGCGAATACTTCGTTTGTAATTCAGCCAACAGTTGTAAATAATGGTCCAGATGCAGCGGGCGCAGTATCACTAGAAATAGCAATTCCTGCTGGTATCACTGTTAATGCTGCTGCAATCAATGGTGACTGTGAAGTTACAACTGGTGCAATTGAGTGCGCACTTGGAACAATTGCTAATGGCGCAAGCAAAAGCATTGCTATCCCAGCAATTAGTTCTGTTAATGGTGGCTATATAGTTGCACTTTCAGCTACAACAGCTCAGAAAGATGAAAATGGTAGCAACGACGCAAGTGAGATCTCTCTGATAGTTGGCAAAATTGAAGTTGATGAAGAATCTCCAGTTGTATCTTCTATCGTTTTAACTCCAGCAAATGAAGTTGAAGAGGGTGAAGCGGTTAAAGTAACTGTTGCGGTTACAGATAACAAAGGCGTTACTTCAGGCTCAGTAAACAGTGTTTCAGGCTCTAGCCTATGTACTCTTGCTCTTAAGTCAGGTACAAACACTAATGGAACATTCGAATGTTCATTTACTGCTCCACAAGTAGATGCTGATGCAATGCTTTCAGTTGACGCAACAGTAGCTGATGCAGCCGGGAATGTTGCTGAGTCTGGTTTAGCACAAATTACAGTTAAGAATGCTGAAAATATTTGGGTTTCTCCTGCTGCATACTCTGATTTTGGTGGAAGCTCTTGGGTAAATACTCCAAATCCAGATTGGTATAAAGCTGATAAATCTGCATCTAACTACACTGATTACTATGCTGCAAACAAAGATAAGAACCTTTCTGACCTTAACATGTATCTACATGTTCCAGCGGGTCTAGAGAAAGATCCTGCTATCGTAATCGTAATGCACGGTTGTAATCAAGCTGGTTACCAGACACAAGGTGGTCACGCTAAGTCTTACAATAACGATACAGATTGGACTGGATTTGCTGATAAGCACAAGTTCATTGCCGTATTCCCTGAAGTTGTTCAAAGAGCAACAATGAGTGATAGCACTGGTAGTGGTGGTAACAAGTTCCGTATCAATGGTGACTTCTCTTGCTTTGGTTGGGGTGGTTTCTACGGACTAGGTTTAAACCGTGAAGAAGGCGATGCTAAGACAATCATGAATATGGTTGACTGGGTTAAAGCTAAGTACGACCTCGACGACGACAGTAAAATCTATGCAACTGGCTTCTCTGCTGGTGGTGGTATGGCTGCTGCTCTAGCTGCTATCTACCCAGATAAGATTGCTGGTGTATCTACTAACGCTGGTCTTGGTGCATTCGTAGCAACAGCTGGAGTTCCTGTAGATTCAATTGCACTTAACTCAAACGGTTCTCCTAAAAATCCTGGTGAAAGTCACCCGATCGTAATGGAGATTCAGTATACAATGGGTGCTACAACAGGCTTTGATCCTAATTCAGTTGGTTGCCAGAAGAGTAGTAGTGGTGAAGCTTGTATGCATCAAGATTACTACAACCGTACAGCTCAAGAGCTAGGTGATTTTGCAAGAGAATACGGCCTACAAGGTTACACTGGTTCATATCCAAAAGTTATTGCTTTCCAGGGTATGTCTGACCAATTCGTTGATGACAGAAATGCTGAGCTGATCGCAAGACAGTTCACTAATCTTCATGGCGTAGATATGGTTGCTGACGGTGCTGGTTCAATCAATGGTACTAGCAAACATGCCTATAAAGAGTATCAAAATGCTGCTGGTGAAGCTGTAGTGGCGACTGTAGAAGTTCCTTCAATGTGTCATGCAGTAGTTGTTGATCCAGGCACAGCTGCAAACCAAGGTGGTAAATCAACACAAGGTCTTGGTGGTTGTTCTAAATTCTCTAAGTACTCAACAGATGGTGATGTATATCACGTATATGAATCTGCTAAGTTCTGGGGTCTAGTAGACTAATCTCAGCTAATTAAGTGAGTTTAAAAAGGGAGCTTCGGCTCCCTTTTTTATTATGTTTGTTATACAGATATAAATTGTTAAGTGCGTTTTACACAATATTCTGCTGCTGGTTAAAGGTGATAAATGGTTAATCTCTATTTTTTTTATAGCTTTAGTCTAGCGCTTATAATCACCATACTTTTCAAAATCACAGCCTATTATCATTGAGCTGTTCGTAACTGTAGAATTAGTTGCAATTGTGGAGGGGAGCAGAGGGATCTTGGTAGTTATATAAACTGAATTTACCATGTATAAAAAAACCTCGCCGAAGCGAGGTTTTTTAAATAACTAAATTATGAAGTTAAATTAGCAAGCAGCTTCTGCACAGCTAAGTTCAGCTTCAAGTCTAGTCTGGATACCATCTAACTCATCGATAAGCTCTTTAGGCATACGGTCGCCGAATTGCTCCAGATGCTCGCGCATAGAAGGTATTTCAGCTAACCATGCTTCAGGGTCAATGCTAAGAAGTTCATCAAGGTCTGCAGGTGAAATTTCTAAGCCATCAAGGTCAAGAGAATCTTTTGTTGGAAGGAAGCCAACAGGAGTTTCAATTGCTTCAGCGCCAGCGCCACATCTCTCAAATACCCATTTAAGAACGCGGCTATTTTCACCAAATCCAGGCCAGATAAATTTGCCAGCACCATTTTTTCTGAACCAGTTAACATAGAAAACTTTAGGCATTTTTGCGCCTTCAGTTTGGCCAACTTTTAACCAATGAGCAAAGTAGTCGCCCATGTTATAACCACAGAATGGAAGCATCGCCATTGGATCACGTCTTAATTCACCAACTGCACCGTCAGCAGCAGCTGTTTTTTCACTAGCGATAACAGAACCCATAAAGGTTCCATGTTGCCAGCTGAATGCCTCATGGATTAGAGGTACGTTAGTTGCTCGTCTTCCACCCACTAGGATCGCATCAATTGGTACACCCTTAGGGTCTTCCCATTCAGGAGCAATAACTGGACACTGGCTAGCAGGTGCAGTAAATCTTGCATTTGGATGTGCAGCTGGAACACCTGATTCTGGGGTCCATGCATTCTTTTTCCAGTCAATTAGATTTGCTGGGAGTTCATTGGTCATCTCTTCCCACCATACGTCACCATCTTCAGTAAGTGCTACGTTGGTGAAAATACAGTTTTCTTGGATAGAACCCATTGCGTGTGGATTTGTATCCCAGCTAGTGTTTGGAGCAACACCGAAGAAGCCTGCTTCTGGGTTAATTGCGTATAGACGACCATCTTCACCAAACTTTAACCAAGCGATGTCATCACCAATAGTTTCAACTTTCCACCCAGGAAGAGTTGGTTTAAGCATTGCAAGGTTGGTTTTACCACATGCGCTTGGGAATGCTCCGCACACATACTTTGCTTCGCCTTCTGGACTGGTTAATTTAAGGATAAGCATGTGCTCAGCCATGCTTCCCTCATCACGAGCAACTACAGATGCAATACGTAGAGCTAAACACTTCTTACCAAGTAAAGCATTGCCGCCGTAGCCAGAACCAAATGACCAGATTTCACGAGTTTCTGGGTAGTGAACGATATAGCGGTTATCAGGATCACAAGGCCAAGTTTTGTCTTCACGGTTAACTAGTGGGTAGCCAACAGTGTGAACGCACGGGATAAATTCACCATCTTCACCCAAAATATCTAAAGCTGCTTTACCCATACGAGTCATGATACGCATATTAGCAACAACATATGGAGAGTCAGAGATCTCTACACCGATTTTTGATTTGTCACTTCCAAGAGGTCCCATTGAAAAAGGGATTACGTACATAGTACGTCCTTGCATACATCCTTGGAATAGATCTTTAAGCTTTGCGCGCATCTCTGCAGGTGCAAACCAGTTATTATTTGGTCCAGCATCAACCTCTTTTTCAGAGCAGATATAGGTGCGACCTTCAACTCTAGCTACATCAGCTGGATCTGACTTAACTAAGATGCTGTTAGGCTTTTTCTCATCACTTAGTTTAATAGCGGTTCCAGACTCAATCATCAGTTTGATCATCTGGTCATACTCTTCTTGTGAACCATCACACCATTGGATGTTATCTGGTTTACAAAGTGCTGCGATTTCTTCAACCCAAGAGAGGAGTTTTTTGTTCTGTGTCATATCAATAGCCATATGTTAAATTAAGTTAAAATAAAGTGCTCAGAGGATATTTTGCGCTGATTGAAACATCCTGTTTTATTCTGCTTTATTCCCAAAAAAAGGAGATGTTATTCTAAACTACTTATCAGTAATTTCCAGAGGTTAGCGTAAATATTACAAAAAAATTACCATGATATGGAGTTTGCAATAAAAATGTATGAAGCAGTTGCGATTCGTACAGAGTAAATTTGGGCTACAGATGCTTTTCACATATGTCAGATAGTAGACACTTGTCGCATTTTGGAGACCTTGCTGTGCACACATATCTGCCATGAAGTAGTAGCCAATGATGCGCATTTAATAGAAATTCATCTGGGGTTATTCGCAGTAACTCTTTTTCTACAGCAAGTTCATTTTTTCCTGGCGCGATTCCTGTTCTATTTGCGACGCGGAATATGTGTGTGTCTACTGCAATAGTAGGTTGCTGGAAATAGATGTTGAGCACAACATTTGCTGTTTTACGGCCAACTCCATGAAGCTTTTCTAAATCACCCCTGTTATCTGGAACTTCAGAATTATATTCATCGACTAGTATTTGGCAGGTTTTTATAATGTTTTTAGCTTTGCTGCGGAATAAGCCAATGCTCTTAATGTGTTCCTCAAGTTGGTCTTGCCCAAGTTTGAGTAGAGCTTCAGGGGTGTTTGCAATTGGGAATAAAACTCTCGTGACTTTATTAACACTAATGTCAGTAGCTTGTGCAGAAAGGATAACTGCAATAAGCAATTCAAATGCGGAAGAGTAATTGAGTTCAGGTTCAGGAGAGGGGGTGGCAGCGCGCAGGCGTTGATAGATAAGCCTGCGCGTTTCTTGCTTCACGATAGTGTTACTATTTGGCGCTGGATCTATGGTCGATAATGTTCTTACCAGCTAGAAGTAGGCCAAGGCCTATAAATGCTCCAGGAGGAAGAATAGCAAGTAGGAAACCCTTATAATCAGAGATCACAACAATTTTCAGTCCTCTTGCAGCTTCACCAAACATAAGGTGCATGCCGTCGAACAAAGTACCATTACCAATAAGCTCGCGCAGTGCACCAAGGGCGCAAAGAACAATAGTAAAACCAATTCCACACATCAGTCCATCAACTATTGCAGCAACAGGACCATTCTTAGATGCAAAGGCTTCAGCACGACCAAGAATAACGCAGTTGGTAACAATCAATGGAAGGAAAATACCAAGTACAAGGTAAAGATCATATGCATATGCCTTAACAGACAGCTCAATAGCTGTAACAACCGAGGCAATAACAATAATATATACTGGAATTCTGATCTCTGACTTAACGAAATTACGTATAAGAGAAATAATTAAGTTAGAAAGTACTAGAGTAGCAGTGGTCGCCATAGAAAGGCCAAGAGCGTTAACTACTGATGCAGTAACCGCAAGTGCAGGACAAAGACCAAGGATCTGTACTAATACAGGGTTGTTTTTCCACAGGCCATTGATAGATATTTCTGAAAGACTTACTTTTGCCATTGTCTTAACTCCTAAATCTTGTCACTAGGTTTAGAAAAGATAGAATCGCTGTTGTCTTTGAAATAAACCAGCGTGGTTCTAATAGATTTTACTACTGCTCTTGGAGTGATGGTAGCGCCAGAAAACTGGTCAAATATACCGCCATCTTTTTTTACATTCCAACCCTCAAGATTTGGTTCGCCTAAACTTTTTCCTGTAAAACCAAGGATCCAATCATCTTTGCTGGTCTCGATTTTGTCGCCAAGGCCAGGAGTCTCTGCATGAGAAATTGTACGTACACCTGCAAGAGTTCCATCACTGTTGATGCCAATAAGTAGCTTAATCGCGCCGCCATAACCTTCAGGAGCTTCTGTAGTAATAACGGCAGCAACAGGGGTATCACCTTTGCGTGCACGGTAAACTGTTACAGGATTAGGGGTGCCAAGTTTAGCTGGATCAGAGATGCTGATTTTGTCTGTGGTTATGTCATTGTCATAACTATCAGCAGGTAAAACTTCGCCAATACTGTTAACTAATACGCCTTTCTCATTTGCTTTAATTTGTTCGGTAGTGGCAGCACTAGTATATGCAACCAGGCCAGTACCAATAACTGAGTAGAGTGTAAGTAGCAGTGATGCGGTAATCATTTGTTTAATCATTTTACTTAGCTCCTTTTTTTGCGCCGTAGATCGCTGGAACGGTGAATCTGTCGATATAAGGTGCAGACAGGTTCATAAGTAGAACTGCAAAAGCGATACCGTCAGGGTATCCGCCCCAAGTTCTAATAATATAGGTTAGTGAGCCAGCTCCAATACCAAATATTAATCTACCCTTGGTTGATGTACATGAGGTGACAGGGTCTGTAGCGATAAAGAACGCTCCAAGCATTACCCCTCCACTTGTAATGTGAATCAGTGGGTTTACTGCAGTTTCAGGGTTGATGGCATAAACAATAGATGCAAGAACAATCATTGATCCTAGCATTCCAACTGGGATGTGCCATGTGATAACTTTTTTCCAGATCATGTAGATGCCGCCGAATAGAAGGGCAATATTAACCCATTCCCATCCTTTTCCAGAAAAGGTTCCCCACATCTCTGGGTCGCTTTTAACAATAGCACTCACATCTAATCCAAGTTTTAGTTGACCTTTTAAGTAGTCAAGCGGGCTAGCATGAGTTAATAAATCAAGGGAAGTGGTATCAGGTATTTTATCCAAAAACACTACGCCAAGAGTTTGCGCAAAACTTAATTTGTCAGGAGATACTGGCCCAAGCCAGTCAGGAGAGACCCATTGGCTCATCTCTTTAGGGAAAGATATGAGTAGCACAACATAGCCTATCGCAGCAGGGTTAAATGGATTATATCCCAATCCACCATATAGATGTTTAGCAATCACGATCGCCATGAATACACCTACTACAGGTAGCCACCAAGCTGAAAGTTGTGGGATGGCTATACCTAGAAGTGTTGCAGTAACAATTGCGCTTCCATCACAAAGGTATTTTGGTAGCGCATGTCGTCTTAGCTTAAGCGCTATTGTTTCAAAGAATAGTGCCGCTGTAATCGCAATCGCAATATTTGTCAGCACGCCCCAACCGAAGAAATAGGTTGCAGCAATTATTCCAGGTATCAAGCCGTAAACGACTTTAAACATGTATTTCGAAGTTGTATTTGGCCCTCTTAGATGAGGAGCCGCTATCATTTGAAAAGCCATAGTAATAGACCTATGTTGTTACCTTTAAATTTTAAATCCAATCATTGACTGAGATTTCCAAGTATTCACGCTTTAGCAAAGCTAAGAGTTACTTTTTCAGTAACTCTTTTGCCTTAGCAAGAGCTTCTTTAACAGGAGCAGTTGTTGGTTCAATAGCAACATCACTTGACGCCGATGCAGGAGAACATTTAGCTCCCCACATCTCTTGCAATTGCTCCCTAGCTTTTGCCATAGCATCTTTCATCTCTTGGTTCATTGCTTCAAGTTGCGCCGAGGCCGTAGCTTTTGCGGCAGGCTTTGCTTTTGCTGTACCGCCAGCCGCTTTCTTAGCAGCTTTTTTTGCCGCTTTCTCAGCAGCCTCTTTTGCTAAACGGGCTTGTTTGCGTTCGCCACGAGCCGATGATCTTGTGGCTTTTCTTTGCTCTTCACGTTCATTACGAACGCTATTTTTTGCAAAGGTTATGCACTGAACCAGTGGGATCTTGCTTGGGCAGACAAATGAGCAGCAACCGCATTCGATACAGTCAAACAGGCTAAGGTCATTGCATTTGTCCATCTCGCCAGAGCGAGCATACCAATATAACTGCTGTGGAAGCAGTGTGGTTGGGCATGCATTTGCACAAGAGCCACATCTAACGCATGGCATTGAATCTTGAGGTCCGGCAAATTCACCTTTTGCTCCGCAAAGGATAGCGTTGATTCTTTTTACTAGTGGCACCTCATCATTCATTAGCGCGCCACCCATCATTGGGCCGCCGGCTATAAGGTATTCGAAATCATCGGTGTATCCACCGCATTGTTCTACGATCTCTTTAATTGGAGTTCCAATTAAAACCTCGATATTACAAGGTTCATTTATGCCAGCTCCAGAAACTGTTACCAAGCGTGAGATGATTGGTTTGCCAAGAATGATTGCATCATGAATCGCTGCAGCGGTCCCAACATTGTGCACAACCATGCCAATGTTAAGAGGAAGACCACCACTTGGGACCTCTTTACCTGTTAGGATTTTAATCAGCTGCTTTTCACCACCAGTTGGATAAACAGTTGGTGTTATAACCACTTTAATATTTGTTATGTTCTCTTTGGCGATATACTTTTCAAGAGCTTGAGCTGCTTCTGGTTTGTTGTCTTCAAGTCCGATTAAACACTCTTTTGCTTGTAAGGAGTGCAACATCACTTGAATACCAGAGATAACATCGTGTGGACGATCACGCATAAGCATGTCATCACATGTGATGTAAGGCTCGCATTCAGCAGCATTGATAATTAGCTTATCAACTTTTGCGCCGCCGCCAGGAATCTTTACGTGAGAAGGGAAGGTTGCACCACCAAGACCAACAATACCTGCTAGACGTATTTTCTCTTGGATAGTTGCCTGGTCAAGTGTATGAAAATCTTTAACTGGAGGGTCAAGTTCAATCCATTCATCTTTGCCATCAGTTTCAATAACAATACATTCACCCATAGCACCACCAGAAGCTGGTACAGGTCTATCGCCAATAGCGATAACTTTGCCTGATGTAGATGCATGGATAGGAGCAGATACAAACTCTACAGCTCGTCCAATCTTTTGCCCTTTTAAAACCTTATCTCCAACACTAACCATTGGGATTGCAGGTTTACCGATATGTTGATGTAAAGGGATTACAATATATCTTGGTACTACAGCAGTTCTGACTGAGGCTGAATTAGAAAGCGACTTTCTGTGCGGTATGCTTTTTAGACCGCCATGATATTTCCACAGTTTCTGTGTTGTCATACTGTAGCCCCCTCGTGATTTCGTGGTAATGGCCACACAGGCTCATTCTGACTTATCATAGGTTTCATAGAGATACACTCCATAGGACAAGGTTTTATGCAGGCCTTACATGAGATGCAGTCTTCTTTTACGACTACGTGAAGCTGGCCAGCCATTCCGATAATTGCATCTACAGGACATGCTTTATGGCATATGTTGCAACCGATGCAGTCTTTTTCATCAACTTCAGCGACAAGAACTGCGTTAGCGTCATCATCACCAGTTGGGTCAGCCATTTCAACAGGTTCAACTTCCATGATTTCAGCTATTTCTAGCATCACTGGTTGACCACCTGGAGGACATAGGTTAATTGCTGCCCCTTCTTCAACTACCGCTTGGGCATAAGCTCCGCAACCAGCCATGCCGCATTGACCACAGTTTGATCCTGGAAGTGCGTCATTAACTTTGTCGGTTCGTGGATCGCCATCAACTTTGAATTTTATTGCTGAATACCCAAGCAGCAGGCCAAATAGTGCTGCAAGTATTCCGAGAGTTAGTATTGCTGTAAACATATCAGTATCTTAGCTCCTTCGTATGGTGAGGATTGTTATCTTGGCAGGATTATACTAATCCTGAGAATCCCATGAACGCCAATGACATTAGGCCAGCAGTAACAAATGCAATTGCTGGGCCTTTGAATGGACGGGGAACGTCTGCTGCAGCAATACGTTCTCTCATCGCAGCAAAAAGAATAAGCGCTAGTGAGAATCCAATTGATGCTCCAAAACCATAAAGTGCTGATGCGAGGAAGCCATTTCCTTCTTGTACATTAAGAAGAGCTACACCGAGTACTGCACAGTTTGTGGTGATAAGTGGAAGGAATATACCCAGGAGCTGATATAGCACCGGGCTGGTTTTTCTGATTGCCATCTCGGTAAAACCTACTACAACAGCAATTACCAAGATAAAGGCAATAGTGCGAAGGTATTCAATTTCGAGAGGGATCAATAAGAATTGATTTATTAGATATGCGAGAATCGCAGATAAGGTTAGTACGAATGTTGTAGCAAATGCCATACCCGTTGCGGTTTCAACCTTTGTCGATACTCCCATGAATGGGCAAATTCCCAAGAATCGTACCAGAACAAAGTTGTTAACCAGAATGGTGCTAACCAAAATGATGACGTATTGGCTCATACCTTTTCCTTCCGACGGAACTTTCCGTCACTTGTTGGATCAATAAACCTAGTAAGATTTATTGAATATTGACTTACAAGAGCAATGAAAAAACTTTTTCTCGCTGCTCCGATTAGCATAAACCACCATGCTCTTTGCCAACTAACAGCCCAAAGCATATAGTGGTCAAATATGAAACTTCCTGTAAAACCAATGCCTTAAACTATAAGATCAGTTTAGGACATAATCCTTATATCTTTGGCGCGGCTATTTTACCCGCATTCCAGGTTGAGCGCCAGTATCTGGCTCTAATATCCATAGCTCTTTTCCACCAGGGCCAGCTGCTAAAACCATTCCTTCTGACATGCCGAAGCGCATCTTTCGTGGTTTTAAATTTGCTACCATGACGGTTAGTTTTCCTTCAATATCTTCAGGGTTATATGCGGATTTAATTCCTGCGAAAACGTTGCGAGATTCTCCACCTAAATCCAGAGTAAGCTGCAATAATTTATCAGCACCCTTTACGTGCTCTGCCTTAACTATTTTGGCAATGCGTAGGTCAACTTTTGCAAAATCATCAAACTCAATCTCAGGGCTGATTGGATCGTCTGCAAGTGGGCCAGTTAACTCAACTTTCTCTTCTAGGCTGTCTTTTGATGC
The DNA here is from genome assembly GCA_033852135.1 of Gammaproteobacteria bacterium. Classification (GTDB taxonomy): domain Bacteria; phylum Pseudomonadota; class Gammaproteobacteria; order QZLD01; family QZLD01; genus QZLE01. Next base: position 64,296 of record JAWSVB010000028.1, read on the forward strand.
TTCAACCATCTTCTCAATGCTCTCTGGGTCGATTCTAGTTATAAGAGGTTTAAACTTGTTGATTTTATGACTGAGTAGAGGAGTTTTAACATCGTTCCATGTTAGTGGATCGATATTAAGGAATGCTTCAGTCTTTTCAGCAATTTTAGGAAGTACAGGTTTAAGGTAGGTGATAAGAATACGGAACATATTTAGCCCCATGGAGCAGCAATCCTGCACCTCTTTCTCTTTTCCTTCCTCTTTAGCAAGAACCCAAGGTTTCTTTTCATCAATATATTGGTTTGCTAGATCAGCAAGCTGCATTATTTCACGTATTGCACGGGAGAATTCGCGATTTTCAAAATTCTCAGCAATGGTATCAGCTGTATTGATAAAGGTGTTGAGTAATTCTGGAGCATCAACTTCTGCAGATAAAATGCCATCAAATTTCTTAGTGATGAAACCTGAGCAACGGCTGGCAATGTTGACTAGCTTGCCAACAACATCTGAGTTTACACGGTTGGTGAAATCATCAAGATTTAGATCCAGGTCATCAATATTATTATTTAACTTGGCTGTAAAATAGTAACGCAGGTATTCAGGATTTAGGTGGTCAAGATAGGTGCGCGCTTTAATAAAGGTGCCGCGCGATTTTGACATTTTTTGTCCTTCAACAGTTAAGAATCCATGAGCACATATTTGTGTTGGAGTCCTAAATCCCGCTCCTTTTAGGAGGGCCGGCCAAAATAGAGCATGGAAGTAAATGATGTCTTTGCCGATGAAATGGTAAACCTCAGTTTCAGATGCATCCTCACTCCAGTATTGATCAAAATCTACGCCGCTTTTTTCACAGTAGTTTTTAAAGCTTGCCATGTATCCTATTGGAGCATCCATCCATACATAAAAGTATTTTCCAGGAGCTCCTGGTATCTCAAATCCAAAGTATGGAGCATCACGCGAAATATCTTTTTCACGCAGCCCATCTTGAAATAGCTCGTTTAATTTATTGGTTACACTGTCTTGTACGTGCCCTTCGCGGGTCCAGTTAGCAAGAAAATCATCAAAGTTATTTAGTTTAAATGAGTATACAAGAGAGTCTTTCTCAACAGGTTTAGCGCCAGAAACAACAGAGTATGAGTTTTTCAATTCCACTGATGAATATGTAGCAGCACAAACTTCGCAGTTATCACCATATTGGTCTTTTGCACCACACTTTGGGCATTCCCCTTTTATATATCTCTCAGGAAGAAACATTTTTTCCACAGGGTCATATGCCTGGGTAATGGTCTTCGAATTTATATGGCCATTTTTTTGTAATTGCTTATATATATAGGAGGATAGTTCACGATTTTCTTCTGAGTGAGTCGTGTAGTAGTTATCAAATTCAATTTGAAATTCAGAAAAATCACTTATGTGCTCTTCATGTACTTTGGCAATAAGTTCTTCTGGAGTTGTTCCTTCCTCTTTGGCTTTAAGCATAATAGCCGTGCCATGAGCATCATCAGCGCAAACATAAATGCAGTCATTGCCATATAACTTTTGAAACCTTACCCAAATATCGGTTTGGATATATTCAACTAAGTGGCCTATGTGTATAGGGCCATTTGCATATGGAAGGGCGCTGGTAACTAGTATCTTACGTTTTTTATCACTCATTGGAATAAGCCTGATTTTGTCTCATATATAAAGTGGCCGTATTATGCCAGATTAGTTCTGAATTTTCATAAGAATATGAATTAGCAAAGGGATATGGCTTTTTTATTGTTGATTATGTGAGTAATTCAATACCTGTATTCCGCAATAAGGTTAGATTATTACTATACTAAAGTGATTGATGTTTTGATTTTGGAAGGTTTGTTATGAGTGAAGTAACCCTGGACGCTGTAGGTCATGCAATTGCATCTTATTATGATCCTCATTTAAAAGAAGATTTGGTTTCAGCTGATGTAGTAAAGGATATTGAGGTGGCTGAAGGGGATGTGTTGGTGGATCTGTCTTTCGGCTTTCCCGTTAAAAGGTATATGAGTCTAGTTCAACAAGAGCTTCAAGGGCAAATTTCTGAAGTGCCTGGAGTGAAAGGTGTGCGGGTTGATGTTGGGTGGAAAACGACATCGCATAAGGTTCAAAATGGGAAAACTCCATTTCCTTCTATAGCCAATATAATACTGGTTGCCTCTGGAAAGGGTGGAGTTGGCAGAACAACTGCAACAGCTAATTTAGCAGTTTCATTGGCTTATGAGGGAGCAAAGGTTGGAGTGTTAGATGCTGATATTTATAGTCCGTGTATTGCCCACGCTTTTGGAGCAGTTAATAAAAATGGTGGTGATTTGCAGGCTGAGGTTATGGAGCCAATCAGTAGTTGTGGAGTAAAAATTTCATCGATAGGTAATATGGTCGCATCTGATGTGCCAATGTTATGGGGTGGCGGACATGTTACTAGGGCAGTAGAACAATTAATGTTTCATACGGATTGGGGAGAACTGGATTATTTGTTGATCGATTTGCCAGCTGGTTCAGGGGATATCCATAAAACAATTTTAAAAGATATCCCTATTAGTGGCGCAGTTGTAGTAACTACTCCGCAAGAGCTTGCAGTGCAAAGTGCTGTTAGGACAGTGCAGATGTTGAAAATGTCAGGAGTAACCACTATTGGGCTAATTGAAAACATGACTGTTAGCGCGTGCTCTTCGTGCTCGAATACTGAGGCGGTATTTGGGGAGTCAGGCGGGCAAAAGCTGGCAAAGAAATACGGAATTGACATTATTGGCAGCTTACCGTTAAATATTCGCCTGCGGCAGGATATTGATAGCGGTAGGCCGACAGTGATAGCAGAGCCTTGTGGGCAATTGGCACGTATATATCGTGAAATTGCAGTGAATATGATGGCTACGTTGTCTAAACAACCTTTTCATACGTAATACATAACATAGGAACAATAATGTCAATCAAATCGGATAAGTGGATAAAGCGCATGGCTGTCGAAGGTATGATAGAGCCTTTTGAAGCTGGACAAGTTAGGCATGATGCGGATGGTAAAAAGCTAATATCTCATGGAACATCAAGTTATGGATATGATGTGAGATGTGCAGATGAATTTAAAATATTTACTAATATTAATTCCGCGATAGTTGATCCAAAAAACTTCGATGAAAATAGTTTTGTAGATGTTAAGTCTGATGTGTGCATTATCCCTCCTAACTCTTTTGCGCTAGCTCGCACCGTCGAATATTTTCGAATTCCAAGAGATGTATTAACTGTGTGCTTGGGGAAATCAACATATGCAAGGTGTGGAATTATTGTAAATGTAACACCGCTTGAGCCTGAATGGGAAGGGCATGTAACTTTGGAGTTTTCTAATACCACTCCTCTTCCAGCAAAAATTTATGCTAATGAAGGGGTGGCGCAAATGTTGTTTTTTGAATCTGATGAAACTTGCGAGACTTCATATAAAGATCGTGGTGGGAAGTATCAGGGGCAAGAGGGTGTTACGCTGCCAAAAGCTTAATTGTTCTTTAGAGTTTTAATTTAATAACAAAAAAGCCCGCGTAAATCGCGGGCTTTTTTGTTGGAAAATAGTGGTTTCTACAAGTTGTAGCCAGTCTCTTCATGCTCAGTGGTATCAAGACCTTGGGTTTCAATATCTTCTGAAACTCTAAGACCTTTAGTTAGAACCCCTGTTATCTTAAGGATTATGAAGGTAGCTATTGCAGTGTAAGCAATTGTACTGATTACGCCAATTGCTTGTACCCCAAGCTGACTTGCCATATCCATCCCTTCTGCATATCCAACACCGCGGAAAGCTCCGAGACCAGCTGAGGCAAAAATCCCAGCCAAAATAGTTCCAATAATTCCACCAACTCCATGTACTGGAGAAACATCAAGTGAGTCATCTATTTTTAGTTTTTGCTTAATATAGATGGTGCAGTTAAAGCATACAAATCCAGCAATAAGTCCAATAACCATGCCGCCAGCAGGACCAACAAATCCTGATGCAGGGGTAATTGTTCCAAGTCCAGCAACCATACCTGTTACTGCGCCAAGAGCGCTTGGTCTACCGAATTTGATCCATTCTAGTGCTACCCAGGCAATTGCGCCTGCAGCTGCAGACATGTGAGTAGCAAGGATGGCCATGCTAGCAGTAGAGTCAGCAGCTAATGCGCTACCGCCATTGAAGCCAAACCATCCAACCCAAAGCATACCTGCGCCAGTAATGGTCATGGTTAGGTTATGCGGAGTCATTGGTGTTTTAGGGAACCCATTTCTGTTGCCTATGACTAAAGCCGCGACAAGTGCTGCAGCACCAGCAGTGATGTGTACAACAATTCCACCAGCAAAATCAAGAACGCCCATCTCTTGTAGCCAGCCGCCGCCCCAAACCCAGTGGCATACAGGAGCATATACAACAACAAGCCAAATGCAGCTAAAGATTAGCATTGCAGAAAATTTCATTCTTTCAGCAAATGCGCCAATGATAAGTGCTGGGGTGATGATGGCAAATGTAAGTTGAAACATTGAAAATGTGGTTTCATTGATGGTGGTGCCATCTTGGATCCCATTATTTAATAGGTCTCCAAGAAAAGCTTTATCTAGGCCGCCGATAAAACCGTTTAATGAGCCTCCATCGCTAAAGCAAAGGCTATAAACAAAGCCAAGCCATAGGATAGAAACAACGCAGGTTATAGCAAAGCATTGCATTAAAATTGAAAGAACATTTTTGGAGCGGACAAGGCCACCGTAAAATAGGGATAGTCCCGGAATGGTCATAAATAGCACTAATGCAGTTGATGCTAAAATCCAGGATGTGTTGCCGCTATCAGTTACAGCGTCAGTTGCGAATACTGATGTGGATGTAAGTGCTAAAATTAAAGTTAATAATGATATAGAGTATCGTTTAAGCATTTGTATACCTATGTATGTCAATTTAAAAAATAGTTAAACGGCTTCAGGGCCGGTCTCCCCAGTACGAATCCTAATAACTTCAGTTAATTCAGTTACAAAAATTTTACCGTCACCAATTTTTCCTGAGTTGGCAGTATTGGCGATGGTTTCAATGGTTTGGTCTAAAAGATCATCGTTTATAGCTATTTCAAGTTTAATTTTGGGTAGAAAATCGACAACATATTCAGCCCCGCGATATAGCTCGGTGTGTCCTTTTTGGCGACCAAATCCTTTAACTTCGGTAACTGTTATACCTTGAACCCCGATATCAGAAAGGGCTTCGCGAACATCATCTAGTTTAAAAGGTTTGATGATAGCGGTAATGAATTTCATATGGTTTCCTTGGTGTGCATAAAGTTAATGGCAATATAGCAAGTGGTGTGCCAAAACAGAGCGATAAGGAAAAAACTAAGTAATAATAAGGGTTAAAGTGTCTTGAAAAAGTGCATAAAAAAGATGGGCAGGGGAAAAGCGATGCTGAGTGGTGCGTCTGTGTGTAATGGTGCAATAAAATGGTGCGCTAGAGTGGTGAGTTGCGGATCTGGTGCGTGATATGAGTTGTTACGGTGTTATACGGTATGCATTAGGTGAGCATTATAACTATGGTGGTGCAAAATGTTTGACGTGCCACTGTCAGTAGTAAAAGTATAAAAATTAGAGAGTTAATGTTGGCTTGTCTTTGTGGTAAAAAAAAATAGGTAAAAAATTACAAAATTATTGCTTTTATCTGTTGACACGCAGCGGCTGTTAAGGAAGAATATCGCCCTTCTAGGCATGGAGGGGTTCCCGAGTGGTCAAAGGGGGCAGACTGTAAATCTGCTGGCTCCGCCTTCGAAGGTTCAAATCCTTCCCCCTCCACCATGCCATCACAGCACGTGTGGTATGAGTAAGAAGTGTTGCGGGTGTGGTTCAATGGTAGAACCTCAGCCTTCCAAGCTGATGACGTGGGTTCGATTCCCATCACCCGCTCCAAAATAATTCAAGCTCATATAGCTCAGTTGGTAGAGCACTTCCTTGGTAAGGAAGAGGTCACCGGTTCAACTCCGGTTATGAGCTCCATGCTGTGTATAGACAGAATTTAAATATGTAAGTGGCGTTTGCTGCATTTTGATTAACTTGACTAATAGAACGAGGTTGTCTGATGTCTAAGGAAAAATTTGAAAG